>DASRVH010000165.1:0-16972 GCA_035655155.1 Woeseiaceae bacterium | reverse complement strand
CCCGGCTCGCAGTGCACGTAATCCCCGTCGGGCAGCATCTGCCAGGCATTCTCGGTGTCGGCCAGCTGCAGATCCAGGATGTGGCGCAGGGTCTCGCGCAGCCGCTCCTCGCGCACCGGCACGATGGTCTCCACCCGGCTGGTCAGGTTGCGGCTCATGCAGTCGGCCGAGCCGATGAAGTACTCCTCGTCGCCGCAGTTCGCGAAGTAGTAGATGCGGGTATGCTCCAGGAAACGGCCCACCAGGCTGCGCACGCTCACGGTGTCGGAAATGCCCGTCAGGCCCGGGCGCAGGCGGCAGGTGTCGCGCACGATGAGCTGCACCGGCACGCCGGCGCGGGAGGCCTCGTACAGCGCGCAGGTGACATCCGGGTCCTCCAGCGCGTTGGTCTTCAGCTGGATCAGCGCACCGCGCCCTTCGGCATGGTGCTCGGCCTCCCGGCGGATGCGCGCGAGCAGGGCCGGCTTCATGTCGTCCGGCGCCGTCACCAGCTTGCGGTAGTTGCGGCGCCGCGGCGAACCGGTGGTCAGGGAATTGAAGAATTCCGAGGCGTCGGCACCCAGGTCCTCGTCGGCGCTGATCACGCCCAGGTCGCAGTATTGCCGGGCGGTGCCCGAGTGATAGTTGCCCGTACCCACGTGCACATAGCGCTGCAGCCGGCCGCCCTCGTCGCGCACGATCAGCATCATCTTGGCGTGGGCCTTGTAGCCGACGACGCCGTAGGAAACATGGATGCCCGCTTCTTCCAGCCGGTTGGCCCAGCGGATGTTTGCCGCCTCGTCGAAGCGGGCCTTGAGCTCCACCACCACCGCCACCTGCTTGCCGTTGGTCACGGCATCGATCAGCAGCGGCACGATCTGCGAGTCCTCCGAGGTGCGGTAGAGCGTGGTCTTGATGGCGAGCACGGCCGGATCCGCCACCGCCTCGCGCAACAGCCGGATCACCGTCTTGGTGAACGACTGGTAGGGGTGCTGCAGCAGCAGCGGGCCGTTGGCGCGAATCTCATCGAACACCGAAGTGGCGCGCACCAGCCGTTCGTGGGCCGCCGGCGTGTGCGGCGGGTACAGGAGATGCGCCACCGGCAGGGTGGCCAGCTGCATGTAGTCGGCCCGGCCGAGCAGCCCGTCGGTCTCGAAGATGTCGTCCGCGCTGGTGAGTTCCAGCTGGCGTCGCAGATAGTCCCTCGCCTCGCCGCTCATGGCGTGGCTGACCTCCAGCCGCACCACCGGGGCGAAGCGGCGCTCGCGCAGCTCGGACTCGATCAGTTCCAGCAGATCGTTCGCCTGCTCCTCGTCGCGCTCGACCACGGCGTTGCGGGTCACGCGGAAAAAATCGCATGAGACGATATCCACGCCGGGCAGCACCAGGTCGAGATGGTGCTCGATGATCTGTTCCAGCGGCACGAACGTGTGGCCGGGGCCGAGCTGCACGAAGCGGGGCGTGCGCACTCCCAGCGGCACCTTGATGCGCACGATCGAAGGCTTGTCGTCGCCCCGCTGGCAGACCTGCACCAGCAGGTTCACCGACAGGTTGGAGATGAACGGGAAGGGATGGGCCGAGTCGATCACCAGCGGCGTCAGCAGCGGGAATACGTTCTGCTCGAAGAAACCGCGGGCCTGCTCCCGCTGCCCGGCGTCCAGTGCCTCGAAGTCCAGCACCCGGATGCCTTCGTCCGCGAGCGCCTTCATCAGCTCGCCGAGGATGACCGACTGGTCGGCCAGCAGGTCGCTGATCTCCGCATAACACTCGGCAATCTGCTCCGAGGGGCCGCGCCCGTCCACCGTCAGCGTGCTCACGCCGGCGCCCTCCTGCTGCTTCAGGCCGCCGATGCGCTTCATGAAGAATTCGTCGAGGTTGGAGCTGACGATCGCCAGGAATTTCAGTTGCTCCAGCAGCGGATTGCGCTCGCGCTCCGCCTCCGTTAGCACGCGCCGGTTGAACGCGAGCCAGGTGAGTTCGCGGTTCAGATAGAGCGCCGGGTCCTCCGGGTCGAAGGAGGCCTCCTGCGGTTCGTCGCTTCCGTTGTTACCGAACTCGTTACCGAACTCGTCGGCCGCCGTGGACATGTGCGTCGCTTCCCTGTCGAGTGTACGGACATGACAAAATACACCCGCGCCGCGCCGCGAACCAGGGAGCAGCTCTCACTTCCCCGCCGACTCCGTGACGGGCAGGTTACGGCGCCCTCAGCGAGCGGCGGCGGGGGCCGTCAAGGCCGCGAAGTGATCCAGCAGGGCGCCCGTGATCTCCGGCAGGAAATACGGCTCCAGGGCGTGCCCCATCTCCTCGACGACGAGCAGCTCCGCGCCGGGCACCAGCTCGGCGGTGTGGCGCCCGTGCGCGACGGGCACCAGGGGGTCCTCTTCGCCGTGGATGACCAGCGTCGGCGCGCCGATCTGTGGCAGCAGCTCGGTCCGGTCGCCGGAGCCGAGCACCGCCCAGAGCTGGCGGCCGATTCCGGGCGTGTAGTGGCTGCGGTCGTAGCTGCGGCTGAGATAGGCGTAGAGGTATTCCTCGCTGTAGCCATGAGTGGGGCTGCCGATGGCCCCCACCAGGTCGACGGTCCGCGCTATCGCCTCCTCCCTCCCGGCCGACTCCGACGACCGGGTCAGCAGCTTCTCGGTCACCTCGGCATCGCCGGGCGGCAGGTCCGCATCGCCGCTCGTCGACATGATGGAGGCGAGCGTGAGCACCCGGTCCGGATGCCGGGCTGCCACGATCTGGGCGATCATCCCACCCATCGAAGCGCCGACGACGTGGGCCTGCTCGATGCCGAGCGTGTCCATCAGCCCGACCGTATCGTCCGCCAGGTCGTTCAGATCGTAGGGCGGATCCAGATCCCAGCCGAGCCGGAACTTGATCATCGGCCACCAGCCGAGCCTGTCCGCCTCCCAGAGTTTCTCCGAGAGACCGGCATCCCGGTTGTCGAAACGGATCACCCGGTAGCCGGCATCGGCCAGATCCAGAACGAGCGGGTCCGGCCAGTGTATGAGCTGGGCGCCGAGCCCCATCACCAGCAGCACCACCGGATCGTCCGCGTCTCCGAACTCCTGGTATGCGACGGAGATGCCGTTCGCATGGGTGAAGTAGGTCGGGTACTCCGTGAACTCCACGGCCTGCGCCTGCAGTCCCGCGGCGGCGAGCAGTGCGATGGCGACGAATGTTCTCAGTCTTCTCGGGATGGAGCGGTTCAGCATCGGTGCGGTCCCTGTTCGAACACGCCGATACACTATGTGAAGTGAGCACCTTTGACCACCCCGCCGGCAGGGTGCGTCGTCGCAGCCGCAGCATGTGAAGTCCTGTCCGACCTGCTAGACTCGACCACGGCAATTGGCGTGCCGCCGGTCGGTTACGCAATGTGACCGACCGCTTCAAAATCTGTA
Organism: Woeseiaceae bacterium; assembly: GCA_035655155.1. Lineage (GTDB taxonomy): Bacteria > Pseudomonadota > Gammaproteobacteria > Steroidobacterales > Woeseiaceae > Lentisalinibacter. The sequence continues at coordinate 13,592 of DASRVH010000165.1, read as the reverse complement.
AGGGGGAGGATTATGAAGCGTGTCTCATCACGCCGCCGGTATCTGCCGGCAGGCGCAACCATACTGTTCGTCTCTGCATTGTCTGCAACCGGATCCGGGCTGCATGCCCAGCAGTCATTGTCGGAAGGATTGTCAGAAGGATCGTCGGAAGGCGTCTTCGTCGAGGAAGTGGTGGTCACGGCCCAGCGCCGGGCCCAGTCGCTGCAGGAAGTACCCATCGCGGTCTCGGCATTCGACGCGGCAGCGCTGGAGCGGCTGCAGATCGAGCAATTCACCGACCTGCAGTTCTCGACGCCGAACGTCACCTACTCCAAGGCGAATTTCACCGGCAACAACTTTCAGATCCGCGGCATCGGCAACGCCCTGGTGGCGGCGTCTTCCGACAGCGGCGTGGGCATCCACGTGAACGACCTGCCGCTGAATGCGCCGCGCCTGTTCGAGCTGCCCTACTTCGACATCGAGCGCATCGAGATACTGCGCGGCCCGCAGGGCACGCTGTTCGGCCGCAACGCCACCGGCGGCGTCGTCAACATGATCACCAACAAGCCCGGGGATGCCTTCGAGGCCTCCACCGAAGTGGAACTCGGCGACTACTCGAGCACACGGGCCGAGGGCATGGTCAACATCCCGCTGACGGACGACCTGTTCGCACGTTTCGCCGGCATCGTCACGAAACGCGACGGCTATACGGAGAACCTGTTCACAGGCAACGACGTCGACGACCGTGACAGCTATGCCGTGCGCGCCGCACTGCGCTGGCTGCCCACCGACGCCACCACCGTCGACTTCATGGCCTCCTGGTTCGACGAGGACTCGAGCCGGACCCGTTCGCAGAAGCAGATGTGCAACAACGACCCGACGGCCGTGCTGGGCTGCCTGCCGGACCGGCTGGAGTTCGAGCTGCCGAACTCGGCCGCCACCATCGCCGGCGGTCTCTCCAGCGACCTGATCCTCGGGCCCGTGGCCCTGGCGCCGTTCGGTCTGGACCTTTACGCGAATTCCCCGAATCCGGCGGACTTCCGTCAGGTCCACATGGACTTCGACCCGATCTACAAATCCGACGAACTGTTCCTGGATTTCCAGCTCGAGCACCGTTTCGAGCGTCACACGCTGAATCTGTTGGCGGGATACCAGGACACCAGCGTGTTCTCGGAGGCGGACTACAACAACGCGGTGGGGCAACCCTATCCCGCGCTCTCCGATCCGGTCTGGGCGGCGACGATGCAGGCGGCCTTCCCGATCGTCTACAACACCTACTTCTCCCAGGGCACCGTGCCGATCTCAGAGATCACCGATTCCAGCGTGGGCGTGATTGGCGGCGAGATCCGCAGGTTCTCGAACCTGGTGGACGCGTACGACCGCTCCTCGGGCGAGAGCGACCAGGTCATGTTCGAGCTGCGGCTGTCCTCGGACTATGACGGCGCCTGGAACTACCTGGTCGGCGCCAACTGGTTCGACTACGAGAACTGGACGGACTACTACGTGGTGTCCAACGGCCTCGACTACTTCTCGCTGCTCGGTTCCGGCGTCGACGGCATCGCCGTCCCCACGCCGTTCTTCCACAGCGACACCGACTTCTACGGCCTCACTTCCTCGGCGGCTTTCGGCGAGTTGTATTTCGCGCCGGCGGAGACCGTGAAGATCACCATGGGCCTGCGCTTCACGCGGGACGAGAAGGAGATCCGCGACCGGGCGCCGCTGTTCGCCGGACAGCCGACCCCGATCGGCTCGGACAGCGTCGTGCTACCGCCCTACCGGGAAGACACGGTGGAGTTCACGGAGACGACCGGCCGCCTGGTGGTCGACTGGACGCCGGAGATCGGCTTCACGGAGAGCACGCTCGTGTACGGCTCCTATTCGCGGGGCTACAAAGGCGGCGGCTTCAACCCGCCGTTCGATCCGGCCGTGTTCCCGAATACGAGCCCGAACTTCGAGCCGGAGTTCATCAATGCCTATGAGATAGGCACCAAGAACAGCCTCGCCAGCGGCCGCGTGCAGGCGAATATCACCGGCTTCTATTACGACTACGAGGGTCTGCAGGTCTCGCGCATCCAGAACCGCACCTCGTTCAACGACAACGTGGATTCGAAGATCTGGGGCGCGGAGCTGGAACTCACGATGCTGCCCTCCGATCGGTGGCTGATCAACGCGAACCTGTCCTATCTCAAGACGGAGATCGGCGAGGTATCGCTGGTCGACACCCGGGACCCGACCGGCGGCGATCCGGGCGCGACGCTGATCAAGGACTACACCAACTACTCCAACTGCGTCATCAACGCCAACGGCGGCCCGCCCGTGATCCCGACGCTGCAGTCGCTGATCGGCGCCGTGCCCGCGCTGGCTCCGGTGTTCGGGCCGCTGCCGTTCTCCGTGTGTGAGACGCTGGCCGGCCTGGACTTCTCGGCCTTCGGCCTGCCCTACACCTGGACCGACGGCAACCGGGTACCGCTGGAAGGCAACGAGCTGCAGAACTCGCCGGAGCTTTCGTTCAGCTTCGGCGCCCAGTACACCTTCCCGCTGGCCAGCGGCTACGAGCTGAGCGTCCGCGGCGATTACTACTGGCAGGACGACAGCTGGGGGCGCATCTTCAACCGCGACCCGATCGACCGGATCGAGAGCTGGGACATCATCAACGCACAGGTCACGCTGACACCGGACGACGGCAGCTGGTATCTGCGCGGCTTCGTGCAGAACCTGGCGGACGACGACAACGTGACGGGCCTGTACGTCACCGACCCGTCGTCGGGCCTGTTCACGAACGTCTTCACCCTCGAGCCCCGTCGCTACGGAGTGGCCTTCGGCATCAACTTCGACTGACGACGGTTCCGTCCATCGGAACCGGTCGATCGGCACTGATCGATTGGCACTGGTCGATCGAAACGGGCGGCGGGCTTCGGCTCGCCGCCTTTTTTGCGCACCATTGCGGTTTCAACCGGGCCGTCGATGTTACATAATCGACGCGCGCTTCCCGTTTGCGGAACAGCCGGCAGTCCAGACGAGGCCCAGAAATGCTGAAGCACCGATTCGACGTCCGCCGCCGACTCCTCTTCGTTGAGCCGGAATCCGAACTGAGCGAGGACGACTTCCGCAAGCTGGCCAAGGCAGTGGACGGCTTCATACGCATGCACGGCGACCTGAACGGCGTCTTGATTCACGCCGAGGGCTTCGCGGGATGGGAAGATTTCGGCGCCCTGGTCGAGCACCTGACCTTCATCCGCCAGCATCATCGCCAGGTGGCCAAGGTGGCGCTGGTGGGCGACGACAGGGTCATGAAACTGATCCCGCACGTGGTCGGCCATTTCGTGGCCGCGGAAACCCGTCACTTCCCGGAAGGCGAGCTGGACGCCGCAACGGAGTGGGCCGCCGCGCCCTGAAGACCTGCCGGGGATTCGCGCTCGCGATCCCGTATCCCGGCTTGGTCTGAGCCGGCCCCGCGGGTAAGCTCGGGGTAACGAGTCCCACGGCCGCCAGGTACTGAATGGAAGGCCCATACACCATCTACGGGGCGCTGGGTTCGCCCTACTCCATGAAGATGCGCGCCGTGCTCCGCTACCGGCGGCTGCCGCATATCTTCGTGAGCGCCACGCCCGGCGACGAGCCCATCGCTCACGTGCGTCCGCCGGTGATACCCGTGCTGCTGTTTCCGGACGGCAGCTGGCACGTGGACTCCACGCCGATCATCGAGACGCTGGAGCGCGACCTCCCGCCCATGCGCTCCCTGCTGCCGGATGACGCTGCGCTCGCGTTCCTCGCCTGGCTGGTGGAGGACTTCGCCGACGAGTGGGGCACCAAGATGATGTTCCACTACCGCTGGTACCGGGAGGCCGATCAGCGAGCCTTCAGCCACTGGGGCGCTTTCGACCGCCTGGCGGGACGCGGCCGTGCCGCCATCGAGAGCACGGCCAGGGCATTCGCCGAGAGGCAGATCGCCCGCATGCCGCTGGTGGGCTGCACGGAGGGTAACCGGCCGCTGATCGAGGAGACGTTCCGCGAACTCGTCGGGCTGCTCGATGCCCACGTCACGGAACGTCATTTCCTGTTCGGCAGCCGGCCCTCGGTGGCCGATTTCGGCCTGTACGGGCAGCTCTCCCAGCTCGCGAGCGACCCCACGCCGGCCGGCCTGATGCGCGCCGAGACGCCCTACGCCTTCCGCTGGGTCGCGCACCTGGACGATGCCAGCGGCATCGAGGGCGAATGGCCGGGTTTCGACACGGCGGGCAGCGCCCTGCTGGACGGCCTGCTGGCGCTCTGCAGCGAAGTCTACCTGCCTTTCCTGGCGGCGAACGCGGCAGCCGCCGATGCCGGCGAAGACGAGTTCGAGCTGACGATCCGCGGCCATGCCTGGCGGCAGGGCGCGTTCCGTTACCAGGCCAAGTGTCTGTCTCGGCTGCGGCAGCGCTATGCGGCGCTCGGCGACCGCGACCGGCGCCGCGTGGACGGTCTGCTCGGTGAATCGGCCGTTGCGGTACTCGCAGGCGGCGCGGCGTGAGCGCCCTGCACGACCCGCGGCTGGACGGCGAACTGCCGCGGGTGGACCGCGGCCGGCTGCTCGCCGCCCTGCGCGCGCTGCTGCCCGCCGAGGCGGTGCTCCACGGCAACGAGGCGATCGCGCCCTTCGAGTGCGACGGGCTCTCCGCCTACCGTCAGCGCCCCGCCGCCGTGGTGCTGCCCGAGACGGTAGACCAGGTTCAGTCCCTGATGCGCCGGATGAACGACATGGGCGTGCCGGTGGTCACCCGTGGCGCCGGCACCGGCCTGTCCGGCGGTGCACTGCCGCTGGCCGATGCCGTACTGCTGGTGATGACCCGCTTCAGCCGCATCCTGGAGGTGGACGCGGACAATCTCTGTGCCCGGGTGCAGCCCGGCGTCACCAACGCCGCCATCTCCGAGGCGGTACGCGGCCTCGGCCTCTATTACGCGCCGGACCCCTCCTCCCAGATCGCCTGCTCCATCGGCGGCAACGTGGCGGAGAACGCGGGCGGCGTGCATTGTCTGAAGTACGGCCTGACGGTGAACAACGTGCGTTCGCTGGAGGTGGTCACCGTCGACGGCGAACGGCTGCGCCTGGGCTCGGCCGCGCTGGACGGCCCCGGGTTCGACCTCACGGCGCTCCTCACCGGCTCCGAGGGCATGCTCGGCGTCATCACGGAAGTCACCGTGAACCTCCTGCCCGTGCCTGCCTGCCGGCGGGTGCTGCTGGCCGGTTTCGACGCGGTCGGTGCGGCCGGCGACGCCGTGGCCGCCATCATCGCCGCCGGCATCGTGCCGGCGGGGCTGGAGATGATGGACGCCCCCGCCATCCGTGCCGCGGAGGCGTTCTGCGGCGCCGGCTACCCCACCGACGCTGCCGCCATCCTCATCTGCGAGCTGGACGGCGTGGAGGGCGACGTGGAGGACGAGGCGACCCGGGTGCGCGCGCTCCTGGCGGCCGCCGGCGCCCGCGACGTCCGCGAGGCGACTGAGGCCGCGGAGCAGGCCCGGCTGTGGCAGGGGCGCAAGAGCGCCTTCCCCGCGGTCGGCCGCATCTCGCCGGACTATTACTGCATGGACGGCACCATCCCCCGGCGGGAGATCGCCCGGGTGCTGCAGGGCATCAGCGACCTGGCGGAACGCTACGGCCTGGGCGTCGCGAATGTGTTCCACGCCGGCGACGGCAACCTGCACCCGCTGATCCTCTACGACGTCATGAACCCGGGAGAGCTCGAGAAGGCCGAGCGCCTCGGCGGCGACATCCTGGAGCTCTGCGTGAGCGTCGGCGGCACCATCACCGGCGAGCACGGCGTGGGCCGCGAGAAGATCGACCAGATGTGCGTGCAGTTCTCCGACGCCGAGCTGGCCGCCTTCCACGGCATCAAGGCCGCCTTCGACCCGCGCGGCCTCATGAACCCGGGCAAGGCCGTGCCGACGCTCGCCCGCTGCGCCGAAATCGGCGGCATGCACGTGCACCGGGGCGAGCTGCCGCATCCCGAGCTGGAACGCTTCTGACCGTGGCGCAGACGAAGCAGTCGGGCGACGACGCGCTGACGAGCCTGGCCGGGCGCATCCGCGCCGCGGCAGCCGCGGGCGAAGCGCTGGCAATCCGCGGCGGCGGCAGCAAGGACTTCCTGGGCCACGTCGTGGGCGGCGCGGAACTCGGCACGGGAGATTGCCGCGGCATCGTGGCTCACGAACCCAGCGAACTGGTGATCACTGCCCGGGCCGGCACGCCGCTGGCCGACGTGGAGGCCGCGCTGGCCGCCGAGGGCCAGATGCTGCCTTTCGAGCCGCCCCGCCTGGCAGCGGAGAGCACCCTGGGCGGCGCCGTCGCCGCGGGACTGTCAGGGCCGGCCCGGCCGTTCCGCGGCGCGCTGCGGGACTACGTCCTCGGCTGCCGCGTCCTGGACGGCCGCGGGCAGCCGCTCGCCTTCGGCGGCCGGGTCATGAAGAACGTGGCCGGTTATGACGTCTCCCGCCTGCTGGCGGGCAGCATGGGCTGCCTCGCCCTGCTGACCGAGGTCTCACTGAAGGTACTGCCCGCACCGCCGGTGGCCGTCACGCTGGCGCGCGAGTGCGACGAGGCGGAGGCCATCCGCGAGATGTGCCGGCTCGCCGGGCAGCCGCTGCCGCTGAGCGCGGCGAGCTACGGCGACGGCCTCCTGCGCCTGCGCCTGTCCGGTGCCGCCGGCGCGGTCGCCGCAGCCAGGCGCGACATCGAGCGTTCGCTCGGTGCCGGGGAGAGCGACCCGGCCCACTGGGAAGCGCTGCGGGGTCAGCGCACCGGCATCTTCGCGACGCCGATGCCCCTGTGGCGCCTGTCGGTCCCGGCCGCCACGCCGCCGCTCGAGCTGCCCGGACGCCAGCTGATCGACTGGGCTGGCGCCCAGCGCTGGATCGCCACGGATGCCGATGCGCACACGGTCCGTGCCGCCGCGACGGCCGCCGGCGGCCACGCCACCCGTTACCGGGGCGGCGACGACACCGTCCCCGCCTTCCACCCGCTGCCCGACGCGCTGCTCGCGCTGCACCGCCGCCTGAAGGCCGCGCTGGACCCGGCGGGCGTGTTCAACCCGGGCCGGATGTACGGGACGCTCTGAGATGGAGACGCACCTGACGGCGGACCTGAGAGACCGGCCCGAGGGCCGGCGCGCAGCCGAGGTCATCCGCACCTGCGTCCACTGCGGATTCTGCAACGCGACCTGCCCCACTTTCCAGGTGCTCGGCAACGAACTCGACGGCCCCCGCGGACGCATCTATCTCATCAAGCGCGCACTGGAGGGCGGCGAGGTGACGCGGGAGACCCAGATTCACCTCGACCGCTGCCTCACCTGCCAGGCCTGCGAGACCACCTGCCCCTCGGGGGTGCGCTATCACGAGCTGCTGGACATCGGCCGTGCCCGGGTGGATGCCCAAGTGCGCCGGCCGCTGGCCGAGCGCCTGCAGCGCCGCGCCCTGCGTTTCCTGTTCGGCTCGCGCCGGCGGCTGCGAGCGATGCTGCGACTGGGCAACGCCTTGCGCTTCCTGCTGCCGTCGGGGCTCAAGGGCCGCCTGCTCGCGCCCGGCCCTGCCGAGCCCTGGCCCGCGCCGCGCCATCCGCGGCGCATGATCGCCCTGAACGGCTGCGTTCAACCGGTGGTCTCGCCCGGCATCGACCGGGCCGCGGCACGCCTGCTGGATGCCGCCGGCGTCTCCCTCACGCCCGCGCCGCCCGGCTGCTGCGGCGCCATGGACTATCACCTCGGCAATCAGGCCGGCGGCCTCGCGCTCGCCCGGCAGCGAATCCGGGAATGGACGCACGCGCTGGACGAGGGCGCGGAAGCGGTGGTCATCACCGCCACCGGCTGCGGCGCGTTCGTGCAGGACTACGGACGGCTGTTCGCCGACGATCCCGAACTGGCCGGACCCGCGCGCCGGGTGGCGGCAGCGGCGAAGGACATCGGCCGCGTGCTCGCCGCCGAAGAACTGCCGCCGCTGCGACCGCCGCAAGAACCAGGATCGCCACCGTCGCAGCAGCCGGGGCCGCCGCGCCAATCGCCTGCCGATGGCGGCAAGGTGGCCCTGCATTGCCCCTGCACGCTGCAGAACGCGCTGGGCGAGGCCGATACGGTCAGAGAGTTGCTGGCCGGCCAGGGGGTGGAACTGGCGCCGGTGGGCGAGTCCATCGCCTGCTGCGGCTCGGCCGGTGCCTACTCGCTGCTGCAACCGGCGTTGTCCGAACGCATCCGCGAGCGCAAGCTGGCAGATCTCGAAGCGGGCGGGCCGGCGGAGATCGTGACCGGGAATATCGGCTGCCTGCACCACCTGGCCGCCGGCACCGACCGGCCGGTGCGTCACTGGGTGGAACTGCTGGCCGAGCGCCTGCCGGCGGAGCGCTGAGAGCTGCTCAGCCCAGAAGCCTCAGCCCAGAAGCCTCAGTCCAGGAAGTCTCAGTCCAAAAAATATAGGCCGATGGTCTCGGCGATGCAGGCCGGCTTCTTCTGCCCCTCCACCTCGATGCGGACCTCGCTCACGAGATGCAACGCCCCGGCACGCTGGCGCGCCTGCTTCACGATGGCCCGCGCCCGCACCCGGCTGCCCGACGGCACCATGTTCTGGAAGCGGACCTTGTTGCAGCCGAAGTTGATGGTCCGGGTGAGCGTCGGCATCTCCACGAAGTCGGCGGTGAGCGTCGGTATCAGGGCCAGCGTCATGTAGCCGTGCGCGATGGTCCTGCCCTCGGGCATCTCGGCGGCCGCGCGTTCGGGATCGACGTGGATCCACTGGTGATCGCCCGTCGCCTCGGCGAACAGGTCGATGCTGCGCTGGTCCACCGTGACCCAGTCGGAGACGCCGACCTCCTCGCCTTCCAGTGCCTTCGCGTCCGCCACGCTGCGCACGACCGGCATCAGACCCGCCCCCCGTCGCAGATGATGCACTGGCCGTTGATGTAGTCGGCCTCGGGGGTGCACAGCAGGTAGACCGCGCCGGCCGCCTCCTCCGGCGTGCCGCCGCGGCCGAGCGGCACGGTTTTCGCCGCGGCGTCGAGCCGTTCCTGGCGCACGCCCACGCTGATGTCGCGCCCGCCCACGTCGATGCTGGCCTGCTCGCCCTTCAGCGGCTGGGTGAGCCGGGTGTGGATGAGCCCGAAGGCGACCGCATTCACGTTGACGTGATAGCGCCCCCACTCCTTCGCCAGCGTCTTCGTCATGCCGACGATGCCGGCCTTGCCCGCGGCGTAGTTGATCTGCCCCAGGTTGCCGTACACGCCGGACGTGGACGAGATGTTGACCACCTTGCGCTGCACGATGCGGCCCACCTCCTCTTCCGCCGTCACCGCCTTGCGGATGTGGGGCAAGGCGGCGCGGAGAATGCGGAACGGCGCCACGAGATGGATGTCCAGCATCGCCTGGAACTGCTCGTCGCTCATCTTCTGGAGGACGTTGTCCCAGGTGTAGCCGGCGTTGTTGACGATGATGTCGATGCCGCCGAACTGCTCGACGGCCGCATCGACGAACTGCTGCGCGAATCCCGCGTCGCAGACGTCGCCGGGCACCGCCACCGCGACGCCGCCGGCCGACTCGATCTCGTGCACCGTTTCTTCCGCCGGCCCGGCGTCCAGGTCGTTCACCACGACGTGCGCCCCTTCGGCCGCGAGCTTCATCGCGATGGCGCGGCCGATGCCGCGGCCAGAGCCGGAGACGATCGCGCTCCTGCCTGCCAGTTTCGTCATAGCCTTCGTTCCCCGCCCGGCGGAGGTCTCCGCCGGCTGTCGAAAGAGCGCTCATTATAGGTGCCGCCCCGCCGAATGCCCAAGCGGAGCGCCATGCCATAATGCCCGCGAGGCGCCGCCCGGCGCCGGTGTCAGGGCGAGGAGTCCCCCGTGTCGTCGACAGCCGAAGCAGCAGCGAAACCGTCACCGGTGTCGGCCGGGGAACCGTCGGCGGCGCCGGACCCGGGCGGCCTGGCGCCGTTCCGCCGGCCCATCTTCCGCTGGCTGTGGGTCGCGCTGCTGGTCTCGACCGTCGGCAGCTGGATGCACGACACCGGCGCCGGGTGGCTGATGACCTCGCTCGCGCCGGACCCGGTGATGGTGGCGCTGGTGCAGGCGGCGGCGCTCCTGCCCTCGTTCCTGCTGGCGGTACCCGCCGGCGCACTCGCCGACATCGTCGACCGCCGCCGCTTCCTGCTGTTCGCCATGAGCTGGCTGATGGTCTCCGCCGGCGTGCTGGGCGTGCTCACCGTCACCGGCGCCATCACGGCCTGGGGGCTGCTCGCCATGACCTTCGCCATGGGCACCGGCGCGGCGATGATGATGCCCGCCTTCTCGGCGCTCATCCCGGACCTGGTGCCCCGCTCCGAGCTGCCCGCCGCGGTCACGCTGAACGGCATCGCGTTCAACGTCTCCCGCGCCATCGGCCCGGTGCTGGCCGGCCTGCTGCTGTCCGCGGCCGGACCGGGATTCGTGTTCCTGATCAACAGCGCGAGTTACCTCGGCGTGCTCGCCGTGTTGTTCTTCTCGCGCACGCCGCGGCGCCAGAGCACGCTGCCCAGCGAACGCTTCTTCGGCGCCCTGCGCATGGGCCTGCGCTACGCGCGGCGCTCCGCCGGCCTGCAGGTGGTCATCGCCCGCGGCATCCTCTACTTCGTGCTGGTCAGCGCCCCGGTGGCCTTTCTGCCTCTGATCGTGCGCGAGGAGATGGGAGCCGGACCGGAGGTCTACGGACGCCTGCTCGGCGCGGTCGGCGTCGGCGCCGTCCTGGTCGGCCTGAACCTCGCCCGGCTGCGTCGCTATCTGTCCGACGACGCGCTGGTGGCGCTGGGCTCGGCGGGCACCATCGCCGCCGCCCTGGCGCTGGCATTCGTCCGCGACGCCTGGTGGCTGGCGCCTGCCATGCTCTTGCTGGGCGCCTCCTGGGTCTCGGTGCTGTCCACGCTGCAGGTGGTCGCGCAGCTGTCGCTGCCCGAGTGGGTGCGGGCCCGCGGGCTCGCCGTCTTCCTGGCGAGCTTCATGGGCACCGTGGCCGGGGCGGCCGCCTTCTGGGGCAAGATCGCGTCGCTGACGTCGCTGTCCGAGGCGCTGGTATACGCCGCGGTCGTCGGCGTGATCGGCCTCGGCCTCGGCGCGCCGCTGAACATGCGCCGCTACGCGAGCGCCGATCCGACGCTGGTGACCCCGATCCCCGATCCCAGCGTGCCCTTCACCATCCAGCAGGACCAGGGTCCCGTGCTGGTGGAGATCCGCTACGAGATCGATCCGGCGGACGCCGACGATTTCGCGGCCGCCATGCAGCCGGTCCGCAAGCTCCGGCTGCGCAACGGCGCCATCACCTGGGGGCTGTTCCAGGACACCGAGGAGGAGCGGCTGTTCGTGGAAGTGTTCGTGGACGAATCTTGGCTGGAACACCTGCGCCAGCACCGCCGCCTGACCCGGGGCGACATGGAAGTGCTCGCCGCGGCCTTCCGCTACCACCGTGGCGAGGAACGCCCGCGGGTGTCCCACCGCATCGCTCGGCAGCGCCGGGGCTGACGTGAGTGCGCGCGACCCGTTGCTGTTCGCCCTGATCCTGGCCGCGGGCGGCTCGCGCCGGCTGGGAGCGCCGAAGCAGCTGCTGACCTTCGGCGGCGAGCCCCTGGTGCGCCGAGCGCTGCGCCTGGCCGCCGGCGCTTGCGCCGGTCGCAGCCTGCTCGCGCTCGGGGCGGAATACGCGCGGGTGCTGGAGGCCGCCGGCGAGGCGGCGCGCTATTTCGTGGTGAACGAGCGCTGGCAGCAGGGCCTGTCGACCTCCCTCGCTCTCGGCATCCGGTGCCTGCCGGACGATTGCGACGGCGTGCTGGTGCTGCTCACCGACCAGCCCCTGGTGGGTGAGGCCGATGTCGCCCGCCTGGCGGCGTCCTGGCGCAGCCGGCCGGATGCCATCGCGGCCAGCCGTTATGGCGGCGATGTCGGCAGCGATGACGGCGAGGAGGTGCTGGGCGTGCCGGCCATCTTCCCCCGCCGGCTGTTCCCGGAGCTACGCTCGGTCACCGGCGACCGGGGCGCCCGCCCGGTAATCGAACGGCACCGGCACGAGGTGATCGCGGTGGATTGCCGGCAGGCCGCCACGGACATCGACACGCCGGCCGACGCGGCAGCGCTGGAGCGACAGGAAGGCTAGCCGGCCGTCGCCGACTCGTGCTGGTGACCGGCGGCGCAGCGCTCGCAGTTGACCCAGCCCGAGTCGCCGTCGGTGTAATATTCCTTCTTCCAGATCGGCAGCCGCACCTTCACCTCGTCGATGATGTAGCGGCACGCAGCGAAAGCCTCGTCCCGGTGGGGCGAGACCACGCCCACCCAGACCGCGTAATCGCCGATCTCGAGCATGCCGGTGCGATGCACGCAGTGCGCAGCGAGGATGGGCCAGCGCTCGCAGGCCTCGGCGATGATGCGCGCGCCCTCTTTCTCCGCCAGCGGGGCATAGGCTTCGTACTCGAGCCGCTCGACCGCCCGGCCCTCGTTGCGGTTGCGTACCCGTCCCTCGAAGCCGACGAACGCGCCGGCGCCGGGCTCCGTGAGCGCAGCGCCGAGCTCGCCGGGCACGATCGGGCGAGGGCTGATCACCACTTCGCTCATCCGCCCGCCACCGGCGGGAAAAGCAGCACGGTGTCCCCGTCCTTCAGCGGCGTCGTCCAGTCCGCCATCTCGTCGTTGATGGCCACCTTGCAGTGCCCGCGCGGCTCCGCCGAGCCGTGGCGGTCGCGCAGCGCCTCGAAGAGGTCGGCGGCGGTGTCCGCCTCGGTCTCCACCGCTTCCTCGGCCCGGCCGGCGCGCTCCCGGAACGCGGCGAAATAACGCACCGTCACCTGCTTGCTCATGCGCCCACCCTGCAGCGGTCAGTCTTCGTGATGAAAGTCACTCTTGCCTCCGGTCTTCGCGATCAGCCGGGTCTCGCCGATCACGATATCGTGGGACAGTGCCTTGCACATGTCGTAGACGGTGAGCGCCGCCACGCTGGCGCCGGTGAGCGCCTCCATCTCCACGCCCGTCTTCGCCGTGAGGCGGCAGCGGCAGGTGATGGCCAGCGTCGTCGGGTCGCGCATCTCGATGTCGATATCGCAGTCGTCCAGGCCCAGCGGATGGCAGAACGGTATGAGCTCGTGGGTGCGCTTGGCCGCCATGACCCCCGCCACGATCGCCGTGGCGAAGACCGGACCCTTGGCCGTGGTGAGTTCGCCGTCGGCCAGACGGGACGCCACGGCCTGCGGCAGCCTCATCAGCGTGCGCGCGACCGCTTCGCGCCGGGTGACGGCCTTGCCGCCGACGTCGACCATGCGCGGCCGGCCCCTTTCGTCGATGTGACTGAGATCCGATGCTCCCACTGCTCGCTTCCCGCCTGTCGCCCTAGCCGCCGATCCGGTACATCTCGACCTTGCGCAGGACGTGGGCCTGGGCCGCGCCCGGCGTGCGCAGCTCGCTGTACCGGTCGGCGCGCTGCAGCCATATCCTGCGGATTATATCGGTAATCTCGTCCACGTCCGCACCGTCGCGGAGCGCCTCGCGCAGGTCGGTCCCGTGGCTGGCGAACAGGCAGGTATACAACGTGCCGTCCGCCGACAGCCGCGCACGATTGCAGGAGCCGCAGAACGGCTCGGTCACGCTC
>DASRVH010000164.1:0-21622 GCA_035655155.1 Woeseiaceae bacterium | reverse complement strand
TCAGTCGTCCAGCGACATGCCGATGTTGTGGTACCCGCCGTCCACGTAGACGATCTCGCCGGTGATGCCCGCGGCCAGGTCCGAGCACAGGAACGCCGCCGTGTTGCCCACGTCCATCGCGGTGATGTTGCGTTTCAGCGGCGAGACCTGCTCCACGTGCTTCAGCATCTTGCGGAAGCCGCCGATGCCGGCTGCCGCCAGGGTCTTGATGGGGCCGGCCGAGATGCCGTTCACGCGGATGCCCTGCTCGCCCAGGTCGGCGGCCAGGAAGCGCACGTTGGCCTCGAGGCTCGCCTTGGCCAGGCCCATGACGTTGTAGTTGGGCACGGCGCGCACGGCGCCCAGGTAGGTCAGCGTAAGGACCGAGGCGTCGCGGCCCTCCATCATCGGCAGCGCGGCCTTGGTGAGGCCGGCCAGGCTGTAGCTGGAGATGTCGTGGGCGATCTGGAAGCCCTCGCGGGTGACGCTCTCGAGGTAACCGCCGGCCAGCTGGTCCCGGGGGGCGAAGCCCACCGAGTGGACGAGGATGTCGAGCCCGTCCCAGGCCTTGCCGAGCCCGGCGACCACGGCGTCGATCTCCTCGTCCGAGGCCACGTCCAGCGGATAGCAGAGCTCGGAGCCGACCTCGGCCGCCATGTCCTCCACCCGCTTCTTCAGCTTGTCGTTCTGGTAGGTGAAGGCGAGCTCGGCGCCCTCCCGGTGCATGGCCTGGGCGATGCCCCAGGCGATGGAGCGGGTACTGGCGAGCCCGACGATGAGCCCCTTCTTGCCTGCGAGAAATCCCATAGCATCCCCTCGTGCCTGGCTGACTGTGCCGGCATTGTACCGTCGTTGCTCTATACTACCCAGAGCCCGGCCGTGCACCGGACCGATGGATTCGTGACGCGCATGAAGAGACAGGGAAGCATCAGCCGCAGCACAGGACCCGTGCACCGGTGATCTCCCGCATCCTCCCCTGGCAGCGCATGGGCTTCTGGCTGCGCCGGACGCTGCGCAAGGTGTGGGTGAGGGTGGTCGGATTCGCCATCCTCGCCGTGGCATCGGCGGTACTCGCCCGTCTCCTGTCGCCGTTCGTGCCGGCAGAGCTGGCGCCTCGTCTCGGCGCGGACGCGGTCGGCCAGATCCTGGTCACGCTGGCGTCCTCGATGCTGGCGGTCACGACCTTCTCGCTGTCCATCGCCGTCTCGGCCTTCGCCGCGGCCGCGAGCACTGCCACGCCGCGCGCCACGGCGCTGCTGCAGGAAGATCACACCACCCAGAACGTGCTGGCCACCTTCCTCGGCGCGTTCCTGTTCAGCCTGCTCGGGCTGATCGGTCTGCGGGCGAATGTCTATGACGATTCCGGCACGGTCATCCTGTTTCTGTTTACCGTGCTGGTCGTCGCGCTCGTGATCGTCGCGCTGATCCACTGGATCGGCCACCTGATGAGCTTCGGCCGCATGCACGACACGCTCGATCGCGTCGAGGCGGCGGCCAGGGACGCCTTCGAGCGCCGGGTGGAGCGCCCGTATCTCGGCGCCAATCCCATGCCGCAGACCCTGCCGCAGCGCCTCACGGCCGTCGCTTCGCAGCACACCGGTTACGTGCAGTACCTCGACGTGCAGGCACTGGAAGAGTGCGCCGCGGAGCTCGATGCCCGGATCTACGTTGCCGCATTGCCCGGCAGCTTCGTGCATTTGGCGGCACCGCTGGTCCGCGTGACGGCGAGCAACCTCGATCCGGAAAGCGAAGAGCGGATCCGCAGCACCTTCTCGATCGGCCGCGACCGCACCTTCGAGGAGGATCCGCGCTTCGGTCTCATCGTCCTCTCGGAGATCGCCTCGCGCGCACTCTCACCCGCGGTGAACGATCCGGGCACGGCCATCTCCGTCATCGGCAGACTCGTCGCGATCCTCTCCCGCTGGCAGCCGGCGGAGGATCCCGAGGTGCTTTATCCTCACGTCTTCGTGGAACCGATCACGCCCGAAGACGTTCTGGAGGACGCGTTCCGTCCGATCGCGCGGGACGGTGCGGGCCTGATCGAAGTCCAGCTCCGGCTGCAGGCCGCGTTCCGGGCGCTGCGGGATACGGCCAATTCGAATCTGGCGGACGCGGTGGTGGCCGCGTCCCGAGCCGCACTGGATCGGGCCCGGGCGGCGGGGCTCCGGCCGCCCGAACTCGCCACGCTGGAGGAAGCCGCTATCGGGGAAGCGGCAACGGGCGTTGCCGCCGCATCGGCCGGACATCGCGAGGCAAGACGTTGATGCAGGAACTTCACCGACGGATCCGGTTGCTCTACACCGGCCGCAGCCGCAACGCCCGCCGCTTCCGCTACGGGCTGATCGCGTTCGATGCGGTCACCATCGTCTACTTCATCCTGACGGCGGCAATCCCGCAGACGACGTTGCTGCACGCCGTTAACGCCGGACTCGGCCTTCTGATACTGGCGGATCTGGCGGCACGGCTGTGGATTTCATCCAACCCGCGGAAGGAGCTGAGCCGGATCTATACCGTTGCCGACATCCTCGTCATCGGCACGCTGCTGCTGGCGCCGTTCTTCACCGAGGAACTGGCCTTCCTGCGCATCCTCCGCGGCCTGCGCCTGATCCATTCCTATCACCTGATCCGCGATCTGCGGCGCGAGAGCCGGTTCTTCCGGCTGCACGAGGACTCGGTCCTGGCCGCCGTGAATCTCTTCGTGTTCATCTTCATCACGACGTCTTTCGTATTCGTGTTCGCCTTCGACCAGCGCACGGGACCCGCCGGCTACATCGATGCGCTCTACTTCACGGTGGCGACGCTGACGACGACCGGTTTCGGCGACATCACGATGAAGACGCCGGCCGGCAAGCTGCTGTCGGTCTTCATCATGGTGGTGGGCGTGGCGCTGTTCATCCAACTCGCGCGGACCGTGTTCCAGCCGTCGAAGGTCCACTACAAGTGCCCGGAGTGCGGACTGACCCGCCACGACCCGGACGCCATCCACTGCAAGCACTGCGGCGAGTCGCTGAAAATCGAGACCGAAGGCACCGAGGGGTAGGAGGGCCTTCAGGCCCGATCCCTTTCTTTTGTGGCCGCCCTGCGGGGAGTATCCGTCTTGCTCCTGCGAACAAAGTCGCGGCGACGGATACCCCCCGCATGACGGCCACGCCTGTGGTGGCGTGAAGGAGCTGCCAGTCAGCATCGACCGCTGACTGGTGCCGATCCTCTCGGCTGCGGGCCCGTCAGCGGGTGGACCAGGGTTGCGGGGTCGTCCGGGCCGACTGGAGCCATGACGGCGGGAAGGAGGCCCGGCCGAAGCGAAGGAGGACAGGACGTCCGACTGAGCGTCCCCGCGACCCTGGTCCACCCGATGGCAGGCCAATGCCGATAGAAAGCCGGATCGGGCCTGAAGGCCCTCCTACAACCAGGATCGGGCCTGAAGGCCCTCCTACGTTTTTTCGAGGGCGATGTTCGTCTCTTCGCCCTCCAGCCGCGCGACGATGGTCGCGCAGCAGGCGTCGCCGAAGACGTTCACTGCCGTGCGGGCCATGTCGAGGATGCGGTCGAAGACGAACAGCACGCCGATGGCTTCCAGCGGCAGACCAATCGTCTGCAGGATGATGGCAATCGCCACCAGCGAGGCCTGGGGCACGCCGGCGACGCCGATGGAGGTCACCAGCGCCGTGAGCACGATGATGAACTGGACGCCGAGGGTGATTTCGAGGCCGTAGGCCTGGGCGATGAACATGGCGGCGACGCATTCGTACAGCGCCGTGCCGTTCATGTTGACGGTGGCGCCGAGCGGCAGCACGAAGCTCGCGATCTTCTTCGAGACGCCCACGTTGTCCTCCACGCATTCCATGGTCACCGGCAGGGTGGCGGAGGACGAGGCGGTGGAGAAGGCGGTCAGCAGCGCCGGCGCAGTGCCGTTGAACATGGCCGCCGGCCGCACCCGCGCGATGTAGCGCAGGAACAGGGGCAGGGTCAGGAAGGTGTGGATGGCGAGCGCGCCGGCAACGATCAGCGCGTACTTCGTGAGGATAGTGAGGAAGTCCGCCACCTCGGTGAAGTCGAGGCTGGCGATGACGCCGGCGATGAGCCCGAACACGCCGATGGGGGCGAAGCGCATGATGAGATCGGTCATGCGCATCATGACCTCGAAGACCGCCTCCCAGAACCGGTAGAGCGTGCCGGCGTAGGCGTCGTCCAGCCGGGTCATGAAGTAGCCGAACAGCAGGCTGAAGAAGATCAGCCCGAGCATCTCGCCGTTCGCCGCGGCGGCGATGATGTTGGGCGGGATCATGCGGATGAAGATCTCGACGATGTCGCTGGCGTCGCGGCCGCCGACCCGGTCCTCCACGTCCTCGGTGCTCGCCTCCAGCGCCAGCAGCTGCTTCGCGGGCTCGCCGTTGTAGATGCCCGGCTGGAAGATGTTGACCAGGACCAGCCCGACCAGGATGGCGGCCAGCCCGGTGGTGGCGTAGAAGAGCAGCGTGCGCGCCCCCAGGCGGCCGATGGCGCTGCCCTTCCCCATGCCGGCCACGCCGACGATGATGGACGAGGTGATCAGCGGCACGATCAGCATCTTCAGCGCGTTGACGAACAGGTCGCCGATGAAGCCGTAGCCGGCGGTGAGAAAGCCGCGGCCTGGCGACTCCGCCGGCAGCAGGCCGGTGGAGATGCCCGCGATCAGCGCCAGGAAGATGGCGATGGCGATCTGCCAGTGGAGCTTCAATCTGAGCATGAATCCCCCGCGGATTCTTTTCTTATTGGCAGGTCGGGCCTGAAGGCCCTCCTACATCGATAGAAATGTAGGAGGGGCTTTAGCCCCGATCAGCTCTAACAAACGCAGGCGCCGGTCGGGCCTGAAGGCCCTCCTACATTAAAATCTGTCGTCGAACGGCGCCGCCGTGCCGCGCACGATCTCCGCCTCTTCGACCAGCTGGTCGATGAACGCGCTCAGGTCCGAGACGCCGGCCTGGCGGGCCAGGCCCTGGCGGGCCTGTTCGCGCTGCTCCGGCGGGATGGCCTCGGGCCGGCCCGGCGAGATGTCGGTGAGGCGGTAGAGCACGTAGCCGCCGTCGGCGGTGGCGACGCTGCCCACCTTGGCGCCGTCTTCCGGCATCTCTGCGGAGAACACGGCCGCGACCAGTGCCTGGGGCAGGTCCGGGGCGTTGCGGTTGATCTGGCGGTCGGCCACGGCCTCGGCTTCCACCTCGGCGGCCGCTTCCTCGAGCGGCGTGCCGCCCTCGACGTTCGCGCGCAGCTGCTCGAGCTTCGCCCGCGCCATGACGGCGGCGGCCTCGCGGCGGGCCCGGCGTTCGACCTCGTCGCGCACGTCGGCCAGCGGCTGGCGGGAGGCCTCCCGGCGCTCGGTCAGCTGCACGACCATGACCCGGTCTTCGGCCAGGTTCAGGAGGTCGCTGGTGGCGCCTTCGGCCAGGGCGTTCTCGCCGAACAGGGTGTCCAGCAGCATCGGCGCGGGCGCGAGCTCGGCGCTGCCGCTGCGGGTGTAGTCCTCGGCCGTGCGTAGCTGCATGTCCAGCGCCGCCGCCGCCTCTTCCAGATTCGGCGTGTCGAAGAGCTGGTCGGCGAGCGCGTTGCTGAGCTCGAGATACTGCTCGCCGATGCGCTCGGCCCGATAGGCGGCCACGAGTTCGTCGCGGACCTCGTCGAGGCTCGGCGAGCCGCCGCCGCGCACGCCGTCCAGGCGCAGCACGTGGAAGCCGAATTCGCTCTCCACCGGACCGCGGATCTCGCCCTCGGCCATGTCGAAGACCGCCTCTTCCACGGGCTCGACGAACTGGTCCCGGGCCACCCAGCCCAGGTCGCCGCCCTGCTCCGCACTCAGCGTGTCGTCGGAGTACTCGGCCGCGAGTTCGGCGAAGTCCTCGCCGGCCTTCGCCCGCTCGGTCAGCTCGGCGGCCAGCGTGCGGGCCTCGTCCTCGCTGCGCTCGTCGGCGGTGATGAGGATGTGGCTCGGGTTTCGTTCCTGGTCCCGGCTGTAGGAATCCTTCACGTCCTCGTAGTAGGCGCGAAGCTCCTCCTCGGAGGGCGTGACGCGCTCGGCGATGGTGTCCCGGGAGATCTCGATGTAGTCGAAGGTGACGCTGGCCGGGGTCTGGAACAGCTCCGGATGGCTGTCGTAATAGGCCTGCAGTTCCTCGTCGCCGATCTCGACGGCGTCCATGAAGTCCTCGATGCCGAACTCGAGATAGCTGATGGTGCGGGTCTCGCGGTCCAGCTCGATGTAGCGGCGCAGCTCCGAGGGCGTGGAGAAGGCGGTGGCCTCGACCGCACTCTGCAGCTGGTCGATCTGCAGCGCGCGGCGCTGGTCGGCCTCGAAACCGGCCGGGGAAATGCCGCGGGCGGCGAGCAGGCCGCGATACAGCTCGAAGGAGAACCGGCCGTTCTCCTGGAAGACCGGGATCTCGCGTATGGACTGCTGGACGGCGGCGTCGCTGACCCGGTAGCCCTGCTCGCGCAGGTACTGGGTGAGGAGCGTCGAGCGGATGACGCCCTCGTAGGCGGCCTGGCGGAGCTGGTCCTCGAGCACCGGCGGAATCTCGTCCAGCTGCTCGCGGATGCGGGCCGCCTGGTTCTGGTAGGCCACGCGGATCTGCTGCGGCGGGATCTCCTGGCCGTTGACCTTCACCGCGAAACCGCCCTGCGCCATGCCGCCGTAGTTGTAGCCGACGAAAATGAACGGGATGCACAGCAGGGCCAGGACGACGAGCGCCATCGGACCGGTGATCTTCTGTCTGATGTTCTGGAGCATGGCGTGAACTCTAAAGCGCTACCCTCGTAAACCTGTCCTCATAAACCTGTCCTCATAAACGAAGGGCCTCCGCGTGGAGGCCCTTCTTCTTATGGCGGAGTGGACGGGACTCGAACCCGCGACCCCCGGCGTGACAGGCCGGTATTCTAACCAGCTGAACTACCACTCCATTGCTGGTGGGTGCTGAGGGGATCGAACCCCCGACCTTCGCCTTGTAAGGGCGACGCTCTCCCAGCTGAGCTAAGCACCCGGGCGTTCCGACGGTTCGATCAGGCGGTCTTTCGACCTCCCTGCAGCACGACACCGGGCGAGCCCGGTGCCGAAAGGCCGGCTAGTTTACGGCATCCTTCAGGCCTTTGCCAGCCTTGAATCCGGGCACATTGCTGGCGCTGATTTGGATGGTCTCGCCGGTACGCGGATTGCGTCCCTGACGGGCTGCGCGGTGCTTCACCGAAAAGGTTCCGAAGCCTACCAGCGATACGGTGTTGCCCTGCTTCAGGGCACCGGTGATGCTGTCCAGGACAGCGTCCACTGCACGCGTCGCGTCCGCCTTGGAAAGGTCGGCTGAATCGGCAACGGCTTCGATCAGATCAGCTTTGTTCATTACTCACCCTCGGATGACTTCTTCGAGAAATTTCAGGCACGGACACTCCGCGACCCCCCTGTTTCAAGGGGCAGACTACTCCTAAAGCGCCCATGACTGCAATTGCGGCACCGCGCGGACGTCCTGCCCGTTCAGTGCGCCCGCACGGCGTCGCCGCCCTTGTCCTCGGCGGGTTTCGCCGCTTCCTTGTCGGCGGCCGTGTCTTCCTCGGCAGCCGGCGCGGGCATGTGCTGCAGCGCCAGCTCGAGCACCTGGTCAATCCACTTCACTGGAAGAATATTTAGCTTGTCCTTGATGTTCTTTGGTATTTCAACCAGGTCCTTGGCGTTCTCTTCCGGGATCAGCACCGTCGTGATGTTGCCGCGGTGTGCCGCGAGCAGCTTTTCCTTCAGGCCGCCGATGGGCAGCACCTCGCCTCTCAGCGTGATCTCGCCGGTCATGGCGACGTCGGATTTGACCGGGATGTCGGTCAGCGCCGAGACCAGTGCCGTGCACATGCCGACGCCCGCGCTGGGGCCGTCCTTGGGCGTCGCGCCCTCCGGCACGTGGATGTGCACGTCGGACTTCTGGTGGAAGTCCGGGTCGATGCCGAGCAGCTTGCTGCGACCGCGCACGATGGTCATGGCCGCCTGGATGGACTCGGTCATCACCTCGCCCAGCTGGCCGGTATGGGTCAGCTTGCCCTTGCCGGGCACCACGGCCGCCTCGATGGTGAGGAGCTCTCCCCCCACCTCGGTCCAGGCGAGCCCGGTGACCTGACCGACCTGGTCCTTCTCCTCGGCGCGGCCGTAGCGGAAACGCTCGACGCCGAGATAACGGTTGACGCTCTTCGGCCGGATCGTCATCCGCTTCTTCTGCTTCTTCAGCAGCAGTTCCTTCACCACCTTGCGGCAGATCTTGGCGATCTCGCGCTCGAGATTACGAACGCCCGCCTCCCGCGTGTAGTGGCGGATGATCTGGTAGATCGCCGGCCGGGTGATGTGCAGCTCCTCGTCCTTGAGGCCGTTCGCCTCCAGCTGCTTCGGCACGAGGTAGCGCTCGGCGATGCTCGCCTTCTCGTCCTCGGTGTAGCCGGGCAGGCGGATGACCTCCATGCGGTCGAGCAGCGGCGGCGGGATGTTCAGGCTGTTGGCGGTGCACACGAACATCACGTCGGAGAGGTCGAAGTCCACCTCCAGGTAATGGTCGTTGAAGGTGGAGTTCTGCTCCGGGTCCAGCACCTCCAGCAGCGCCGACGACGGGTCGCCGCGGAAGTCCATGGCCATCTTGTCGATCTCGTCCAGCAGGAACAGCGGGTTACGCGATTCCGCCTTGGCCAGGTTCTGCACGATCTTGCCCGGCAGCGAACCGATGTAGGTGCGCCGGTGGCCGCGGATCTCCGCCTCGTCGCGCACGCCGCCCAGCGACATGCGCACGAACTTGCGGTTGGTGGCCCGGGCGATCGACTGTCCCAGCGAGGTCTTGCCCACACCCGGCGGTCCCACCAGGCAGAGGATGGGGCCCTTCAGCTTCTTCACGCGATGCTGGACGGCCAGGTACTCGAGGATGCGCTCCTTCACCTTCTCCAGCCCGTAGTGGTCGGCTTCCAGCACGTCCTCGGCCTTCGTGAGGTCGCGCAGGATCTTCGTGGACTTCTTCCACGGCACCTTCACCAGCCAGTCGATGTAGTTGCGCACCACGGTGGCCTCCGCCGACATGGGCGACATCAGCTTCAGCTTGTTCAGCTCGGCGGTGGCCTTCTCCTTGACCTCCTTCGGCATGCCGGCCTTCTCGATCTTGTTCTCGAGATCCTGGAGCTCGTTGGGCGCGTCCTCCATCTCGCCCAGCTCCTTCTGGATGGCCTTCATCTGCTCGTTGAGGTAGTACTCGCGCTGGCTCTTCTCCATCTGCTGCTTGACGCGGCCGCGGATGCGCTTTTCGATCTGCAGCACGTCGATCTCGCCCTCGATGAGCGCGAGCACCTGCTCCAGCCGCGTCTTCACGTCCTCGATCTCGAGGATGCGCTGCTTCTCGGAGAGCTTCAGCGCCATGTGGGCGGCCACGGTGTCGGCGAGGCGCCCCGCCTGGTCGATGCCGGACAGGGAGGTGAGGATCTCCGGCGGCACCTTCTTGTTCAGTTTCACGTAGTGCTCGAACTGGGCGATGATCGAGCGCGTGAGCACGTCGATCTCGCGCTCGTCGTAGCGGTCGTCGTCGGGCAGCAGGGTGACGTCGGCGGAGAAATGCTCGTCCTCGTGCAGCGCGTCGATGTGCGCGCGCTCGCCGCCTTCCACCAGCACCTTCACGGTGCCGTCGGGCATTTTCAGCAGCTGCAGGATGGTGGCGACGGTGCCGATGTCGTACAGGTCGCGGGAGGCCGGCTCGTCGGTCTCGGCCTCGCGCTGCGCCACCAGCAGGATCTCTTTGGTCTCCTCCATGGCCAGATCCAGGGCCACCTTGGACTTCTCGCGGCCCACGAACAGCGGAATCACCATGTGGGGGTACACGACCACGTCGCGCAGCGGCAGCACCGGGATGCCGTGGCGTTCCCGGCCGGATTCGGTCGTTAGAAGATCTTCGTTGGACACTGATCAGACCTCGTGGCTTGTAGTCTCCCGGCGCGCGGGAGACGGGGAATATGCGGATTCAGCGGATACCCGTTGCCGTATCACTTGCACAGGATACCCGGATTCACAGCCGGATTGACACGGGATATGGGGCCTCGGCGCGGCCGATCAAGCCCCGTCGAAGGGACGGCTGCGGCCCGGGAGCGGAGCTGCCGGGCGGAGCGGCTCAGTGCCGGTCGGAGCCCGTGGGCCGGCGCTCTTCCTCGACGGCCACCGGCGCCGGCTCGTCCGACTCGTAGATGACGTAGGGCTTGGTCTCGCCGGTCACCACGGCCTCGTCCACCACCACCTTGCGGGCGCTCGCCGCGGAGGGCAGGTCGTACATGGTGTCGAGCAGCACGTTCTCCAGGATCGTCCTCAGACCCCGCGCGCCGGTCTTGCGCGCCATGGCCTTGCGGGCGACGGCCCGCAGCGCGTCGTCGCGGAACTCGAGCTCCACGTTCTCCATGTCGAAAAGGCGATGGTACTGCTTGGTGAGGGCGTTGCGCGGCTCCACCAGGATGGTGACCAGCGCGTCCTCGTCCAGCTCCTCCAGGGTGGCGACCACCGGCAGGCGGCCGACGAACTCCGGGATGAGGCCGTACTTGATGAGGTCTTCCGGCTCCACGTCGTGCAGCACTTCGCCGACGTTCATCACGTCGTCCACGCTCTTCACCTCGGCGACGAAGCCGATGCCGCTCTTCGCCGAGCGGTTCTGGATGATCTTCTCCAGGCCCGCGAAGGCGCCGCCGCAGATGAACAGGATGTTGCCGGTGTCCACCTGCAGGAACTCCTGCTGGGGGTGCTTGCGCCCGCCCTGGGGCGGCACCGAGGCGACCGTGCCCTCGATCAGCTTCAGCAGCGCCTGCTGCACGCCCTCGCCGGAGACGTCGCGCGTTATGGACGGGTTGTCCGACTTCCTGGAGATCTTGTCGATCTCGTCGATGTAGACGATGCCCGTCTGGGCCTTGTCCACATCGTAGTCGCACTTCTGCAGGAGCTTCTGGATGATGTTCTCGACATCCTCGCCGACGTAGCCCGCCTCGGTGAGCGTGGTGGCATCGGCGATGGTGAACGGCACGTTCAGGAGCCGCGCCAGCGTCTCGGCCAGCAGGGTCTTGCCGCAGCCGGTGGGGCCGATCAGCAGGATGTTCGACTTGGCGAGCTCGATCTCGTCCTTGCCGCCCTTGGCGCTGCCCTTGTTCTCGAGGCGCTTGTAGTGGTTGTACACCGCCACCGAGAGCACCTTCTTGGCGCGCTGCTGGCCGATGACGTATTCGTCCAGCACCGCCTTGATCTCGTGGGGCTTCGGCAGCTTGGTGCGGCCCTGCTCGGCATGCTCCTCGAGTTCCTCGCGGATGATGTCGTTGCAGAGCTCCACGCACTCGTCGCAGATGAACACGGACGGGCCGGCGATGAGCTTGCGCACTTCGTGCTGGCTCTTGCCGCAGAACGAACAGTAAAGGAGCTTGCCCTCGTCGTTCTTGCCGCGGGTGTCGTCACTCATAATATTTCCTTCCCGGCCGCGTCTTTACGCGCAGAACGCCTCATTCAGACCTGATTTATATAACATGCGCAAGTGCGGGCGTGCAAAGACGAATGTCTCGGTTGCAGGCCTTATAACCAGCGGCTATTTCTTGACCGGAGAACCCTCCGGGGTGGCCAGTTCGGTGCGGCGCTCGAGCACGGTGTCTATGAGGCCGTAGTCCACGGCCGCCTGGCTGCTCATGAAATTGTCGCGCTCGGTGTCGTGCTCGATCTTCTCCACGCTCTGCTTGGTGTGGTGGGCCAGGATGTGATTCAGGCGGCGCTTCATCTCCAGGATCTCCCGGGCGTGGATGTCGATGTCCGTCGCCTGGCCCTGGAAGCCCGCGCTGGGCTGGTGGACCATGATGCGGGAATGGGGCAGCGCGAAACGCTTGCCGGCCGCGCCGCCCGCCAGCAGGAGCGCGCCCATGCTGGCCGCCTGGCCCACGCAGATGGTGCTCACGTCGCATTTCACGAACTGCATCGTGTCGTACACGGAGAGCCCCGCCGTCACCACGCCGCCCGGCGAGTTGATGTAGAGGTGGATGTCCTTGTCCGGATTCTCCGACTCCAGGAACAGGAGCTGGGCGACGATGAGGTTCGCCATGCCGTCCTCGACCGGCCCCACGGCGAACACCACGCGCTCTTTCAGCAGGCGCGAGAATATGTCGTAGGCGCGCTCGCCCCGGGCGGTCTGCTCGACCACCATCGGCACCAGGTTCATTGCAGTTTCGTTCATTCTTTCTTGCCTCGGCGATTCAATTCGTGTGTGCGCGCCAATCAGATTCCTTGCGTTTCGGAATCGGGCCTGAAGGCCCTCCTACATGCTTTGGTTGACGTTTTCCTGTGGTCCGGGTCGGGGCTGAAGCCCCTCCTACGGGGTCTGCATGTAGTCCTTGAAGGGCACCTTTTTCTCGTCCGACTGGCCGTTGTCTATCAGCCAGTCGACGGCTTGTTCCTCGAGCACCACCGGGCCCAGCCGGGAGATGAAGTCCTGATTGCCCAGGTAGGCGGAGATCAGCTGTTCGGACTGGTCGTAGCCGGCGAACATCTCCTCCACCTTGGCGCGCAGCCGGTCGGTGTCGAGCTGGATGTCCTTGTCGTTGATGAGCTGCTGCACCAGCAGCCCCAGACGCACCCGGCGCTCCGCCGTCTCGCGGAAGTTGGCGAGCTCCGGCGCCTGCTCCGGGTCCTCAATGCCCATGCGCTGCATGGCGTCTCTCTGCAGGGTCTGCGACTCCTGCTGCACCAGGGCCTCCGGGACGTCCAGCGGGTTATGGCTGAGGAGCCCTTCCATGGCCTGCTCCTTCATGTCCGCCTTGATGCGGCCCTCGAGTTCCTGGCGCATGTTGTCCTCGACGTCGGCGCGCAGCTGCTCGACGCCACCTTCTTCGACGCCGTAGGCCTTCGCCAGTTCCTCGTCCAGCGGCGGCAGCACCTGGGCCTGCACCTCGTGGACCACGGCCTTGAACTCGGCCTTCTTGCCGGCCAGGTCCTCGGCGGGATAGTCCTTGGGATACTTGACCTTGAAGGTCTTCTCGTCGCCGGGGGACACGCCCGTGAGCGCCTTTTCGAAGTCCTCGATCATGCGGCCCTCGCCCAGGATCACCGGGATCTTCTCGCCCTTGCCGTTCTCGATGGGCTCGCCCTTGATGGAGCCCTCGAAATCGACAATCACCTTGTCACCCTCCGCGGCCGGCCGGTCGACGTTCTCCCATTCGGCCTTCTGCCGGCGGAGATTCTCCATCATCTCGTCCACGTCGGCCGCGCTGATCTCCACCACGGGGCGGGTGACCGAGATCTTGTCCAGGTCTTTCAGTTCCACCTCCGGGTAGACCTCGAAGGTGGCCGTGTAGACCAGACCCTCGTCGCCGGCCTTCTCCGGCTGGATCTGCGGGCCGCCGGCGGGCACGAGGCTCTCGCGCTGCAGGGCCTCGGAGTAGCTGGTCTGCATCATCTCCGAGAGCACTTCCTGGCGCACCTGGTCGCCGTAGCGCTGCCGGATGACCTTGGCAGGCACCTTACCCGGCCGGAACCCCTTGATCTTGGCGGTCCTGCCGACCCGGCGCAGCCGGTTCTCGATCTCTTTGTTGATGCGCTCAGCCGGCACCTCGACGCGCAGGCGTCGCTCCAGATTACCGGTGGCTTCCACTGAAACCTGCATGTTCTCGGACACCCGTACTTACTTTTTGAACCGTGGACAAAAAAAAGGCGGCCCGCTCCCGACAGACTCGGGACCGGCCCGGGACTCGCCCGGGTCGAGTGGTGCGAAAGGAGAGACTCGAACTCTCACGGGTTGCCCCACAGGAACCTAAATCCTGCGCGTCTACCAATTCCGCCACTTTCGCCCGGTCTCGGGAGCGCGCTCACCGAACAGGCAATTGTAACGCAAGCGAGGATACGCGTGTAGGAGGGCCTTCAGGCCCGATCCGGGCCCTGCCAGAGCTCCCTTCTTTCGTGGCCGCCCTGCGGGGGTATCCATCTTGCTCCCGACAAAAGGTCGCGGCGATGGATACCCCCGCATGACGGCCGCCTCGGAGTTGCCGAAAGGATCCGCCAGTCAGCTACGCCTGCTGACTGGTGCCAAACCTCTCGGCCATGGGCCCGTCAGCGGGTGGGTAAGGGTTGCGGGGTCGTCCTGGATGCAGCGCAGACTTCAATGGGCCTGTAGGAGGGGCTTCAGCCCCGATTAGCATTCGGCCACCTCAGGCGAATATCGAGGCTAAAGCCCCTCCCACGTGAGCGTCCCCCGCAGTCCACCCCACCCGATGGCGGGCCAACGCCCATAGAAGGGCCGGCCTGGCAGGACAAGGAGGATCGGGCCTGAAGGCCCTCCTGCCTTGCCGGGGAGGGACGGCCCGCCGGGGGTTTCGGGGCAGGGGTCCTGCCGAAGCAGGTGTCCCGGACCCCCGGCGGGCCGTCGTCGCACGGTTCAGGGGGCCGGGTTCTGACCGGCCTCCAGAATCAGGAAGGTGGGATTGCGGCCGTCGGCCGGCGTATCGATGATGACCTGGTCGTCTACGCGCTCGACCACGACCTGCCGGTCGCCGTCCGGGTCCGTCAGCGTCGTCTGGAAGATCTCGCCCTCCCGGAAGACGAGGTCCGCCATGTAGTAGACGGTGTCGCCGTCCGCCGCGAGATCGAAGTAGATCACGCCATAGTCGCTGTCGGCCAAGGCCTCGTCCCGCGGCCCGATCCTTGTCTGGGTCGTGCGATCCTCGCCGAGCACGTGCAGCCAGAGCTGGCCCAGACTGGTCGCGTCGTCGTGCAGTTGTGCCACGAAGGCGGTGCCATCGGCGGTGAAGCGGAGCCGATAGACACTGGCCGGTGCCGGAAAATTCCACTCGAAGACGAAGTCGCCGGGCGCGGCGAAGTTGTAACGGCGGATGCTCTCGCTGCGCCAGGCCAGCACGAACGTGCTGTCGGGGGCGATCCAGATGTAATCCGGGTTGATGAAGTCGTCCAGGCGCTGCGCGGCGGCGGGCTGCGCGGGGTCGGTGACGTCGACCAGGTAGAGGGGCCCGTTGCCCGCCCCGCTGAAGCGGTCGCGCACCGCAACCAGCTTCGTGCCGTCCGGGCTGAACCGCATACCGAGCGTGCGTTCCTCGTTGACGTCGTCGAGCTGGATCGGGACGGCATTGCCCGGGTCGCTGACGTCGACGAGATGCAGCACGCCGTTCTCGTCGGCCAGGTTCGCGACATAGGCGACCAGACTGCCGTCCGGACTGACCGCGCTGCGCGAATCGAACTGCTCGATCCGCTCGCCGGCGTCGTGGTCCAGTGGCGCATTCAACCGGGTTGCCGTCGTGGGATCGTCCAGGTCCACCAAGTAGAGATCGCCGTCCTCCAGGTTGTTGTCGGTGGTGTAGTCGGCCTGGTAGACGACGGCGTCTCCGCCGGCCACGAACTCGAAATGGGCCTGATTGCCGCTGTAGAGCGGGTCGGAGAGCGGCTCGGCGAGGCGCACGGAGTTGCCCGGGTCGTCGGTGTCGACGAACCAGATCTGGCGGCCGAAGTTCTCGCCGCCGACCCGGTAGACGACACGGGTGGGGTCGTTCGGGCTCACGCGGAAATAGCTCACCTCCCCGCTCGCCGTCTCGGCACCGTTCAGCTTCGTCGCCGCACCGGGACTGGCGAGATCCACCATGTAGAGCTCATAGGTGCCCGGCGTGTCATGGTCGGCCAGGTAGATGATCCGACCGGGGACCACCTCGCGATAGTAGGGCAGCTCCCGGGCGCGGGTGAACCTGGCCGGGTTGAAGCGCACGCCGTCGGGGGTGAACTCATCCGCGAACTCGTCAGACAGCTCCAGATACGGGCTCGCCCCCTGGGGCACGGTGTAGAGCCGCGCGCCGGGACGGCCTGTGCTGCCCCGATCGCGGGACAGGAAGGCAAGCTTGCCGTTGGCTCCGGAGAGAGACGGCGAGCGCAGCTCCGTGGTGGCCAGATACCAGCCCGGCACCTTGCCGTCGGCCCGGAAACGGACCTCGAATTCGCCCTCGGCGGGCAGGGTCAGCTCGATCTCGCCGGCGATCGTGCTCTCGAACGGCGCGCTGGCGAGTTCGGTATCGCCGGACCAGACGGAAACCGTGGCGCCCAGGTTGCCGGTAAGCCCGGGGCCGGACGTGCCGTCCGTCGCCGGGTAGGCGGTCAGGCGGAAGATCTCGCCGGCGATGCCGTCGAAGCGATAGGTGTGGATCTCGCCCACGGCGGTCATCTCGCCGCGCAGCCGCTCGCCGGGCAGGAAGCGGTCGTCGTTCAGGTGCGCGGGTTCCAGGATCACGTCGACCGGGAGCACGGCGCCTACGGCGGCATTGACCGGGTCGGGGTCGGTTGTGGCCGCAATGCCCCCGTCTGCATCCACCGAGCAATCGAGATCGGTGCCGCTCGGCACCGGCAGGCGAGGCAGCGTAGCGCCGCGGCTCAGGCCGAACATACCGGAATAGCGAGGGCCGCCATCGCCGCCTCCCTCGCAGACCAGGTTGGAGGCCGGCACGGGCACCTCGGACGTACAGGTGACGCCCAGACCGGAGCAGTCGATGGTGACGTCAATCTCGCCGCTGACGCGGAAATCGTCGCAGTTCCACCAGCTGAAGTGGGACACCTCACCGCGCAGCGCGAAGCCGGTGGGCGAGGACGCGGAGGCGACAACCGTGCCCTGGCCCTCCTCCAGCCACCGACTCGCGGCCTCGTCGAGGGACCAGAGCGGGATGGCAGCGCCTTCCGTCAGTGGCGCGCCACTGGAGTCATTCGGCACGTAGATGGGGATCTCGATGGTAGCCGTCTGGCCGGCGCCGAGACTCAGCACCTCGCCGTTCTGCTCGAAGCGGAAGTCCACCGTGCCGTAGCTCAGCATGAAGCCGGCATCGCCGGCGGCGTTCTCGGCCTCGAAGCCGCCCGGGAAGGCGGCAAAGGCGCGGTCGTCGGCGACGTCCAGCGGGGTGATGTAGACGTCCACGGCGCCGGTGACGGGCTGGCCCGCGGCGTCGACGAGCGCGCCGGCGGGCAATGTCACGGAGGCACCGTCCGCGCCCGCGGCGCTGCCGCCGCTCTCGGCGGCGGCGATCTGCAGCGGATCGGCCTCGGCGATCAGGGCGACCTTGAAGACGCCGGGCCGCGCCTGGGCGGGCAGGTTCAGCGGCAGAGTCTGCGGCAGGTAGCCCGGCGCGGTGACGCGGACCAGCTGCCGGCTCTCCTCCGGGACAGGCAGCGTGGCGCGGCCGTCGGTGCCCGTGGTCGCCGTCTCGCCGCTGGACTCCACCGTGAGAGTGGCACCTTCGATCAGCCGTGCCTCCGCGCTGAGCACCAGGATGCTGACCTCAGTGGAGACGACGGGCGGCGCGGCGCGCGTGATGGTCACGGTATAGGACTCCGTGGTCGTGCCGTCTTCGGCCGTCACGGTGACAGTGAGCGTGTTCTCGCCCACCTCCAGCGCGATCGGGTCGCTGGCCGTGCCCGACGCGACGGCGGTGCCGTCGATCTGCAGCGCAGCCGCCTCGTCGTTCGCGGTGGCCGTCACCGTCGTGCTATCGACGTCGCTGGCGACGTCCGCGGTGTAGGCCGTCGTCTCCGGGTCGAACGTCTCGTTCAGCGCCGCCGCCGAGAGCTCCAGCGCGGAGAGCGTGGCATCGCTGGACGGCTCCCGGGTGACGGCGATCGCGTAGGTCTTCGTGGTGCCGTCCTCGGCGGTCACGACGATATCGATTTGGGTCGTGCCGACCGCGAGGGCCACCGGCGCGGAGGCTGCGCCGGAGGCGCTCGCCGCACCGCCCACGGTGAGCGTGGCGGCATCGTCGCTGGCGGTCGCCGTCACCGTGATTTCGGTGACGTCGTTGCCGACGGTGACCGCGTAGTCGGTAACATCCGGTGAAAACGCAGGGTCCAGCGTCCCGTCCGAAACGCTCAGGGCCGAGAGATCGGCGTCGCTGCTGGCGGCGGGTGGTGGCGGCGGCGGAACGTCGCTGCCGTCGTCGTCATCGCCGAGGCAGCCGGTCAGTCCGACGCTCAGCAGCAACATGAGTAAGAGGAAGATGAATGCCTTGAAGGCAGGCCGTGCGTTCATGATGTAGTCCCCCTGCTGGACATAATCCTGTCGGCGTATGGTCGATCGACCATGCGCAATGCCATTGCAACAACTCGACGCCGCCGTGACTTCCGTGCACACCCCCGGTTTTTGCCATCCGGTACCTAATTTTCGGATACTGGGTACTCATATTCCGGAGAAACGCGACTGTTCGGCCTTGACGAGCCCGGGCGGAGGAGGATTGTTTGCTCGTAGAAAGAGAACAGCCGCTGTCGACACTCGAAGCGCTCAGAGAGCGCGCAGACGGCGGCCAGGGCGCCATCGCACTGGTGGGCGGCGAGGCGGGCATCGGCAAGACCACGCTCACGGAGGAGCTGCGCCGGCGGCTCGAGCCGGACAGCAACGTGGTCTGGGGCGGCTGCGATTCCCTGTTCACACCCCGCCCGCTGGGGCCGGTGCACGACATGGCGCTCGGGCTCGGTTCCCGGATACGCGAGCTGCTCGACGAGGGCGCGCCACCAATACAGCTGTTCCAGGCCGTGGTCGCAGAGCTGGAGCGCAACCCCTCCACCAGCGTGCTCATCATGGAAGACGTCCATTGGGCCGACCACGCCACGCTGGATTTCCTGAAGTTCCTCGGCCGCCGCGTGGCGATGATGCGCACCCTGCTGGTGGTCACGTATCGCAACGACGAGATCGACCACGACCACCCGCTCACCCAGGTGCTGGGCGAGCTGCCGCCCTCGTTCACCTGGCGGATCGACCTGCAGCCGCTGACACCGACGGGCGTCGGGAAGCTGTGCGCGGACTCCGGCTACCACGCCGACGAACTCTACGAGATCACCGAGGGCAATCCGTTCTTCGTCTCCGAGCTGCTCGCTTACGGCAGCCCCGGCGAACGGGCCATTCCCGCCTCGGTGCGCGACGCCGTCAACGCGCGACTGAATCGACTGGCGCCGGCGGAGCGGGAGTTCCTGGAGACCATCAGCGTCATCCCCGGCGGCATCCCGGCGGCGCTGCTCGAGCCGCTGTTCGGGGAAGCCGGCGAGACCCTCGCCATGGCCGCCGTCGGCCGCAATCTGCTGGTGCACGGGGAAGCCGGCGGTCTGCACTTCCGCCACGAGCTGGCCCGGCTCGCCACGCTCGAGCGGCTGTCCGCCAGCCGGCAGAAAGCGGCGCACGGGCGCATCCTGGCCGCCTACCTGGAATTCCCGGTGCCGCCGAGCCTCGATCAGCTGGTTTTCCACGCCGCGGGCGCGCTGGATGCGCTGAAGGTGCTCGAGTTCGCGCCGCGGGCGGCGGAGGTGGCGGCGCAGGTAGGCGGACACCGGGAAGCCGCCGCGCATCTCGCCACCGCGCTGCGCTTCGTGGACGAGGCCACGCCGCAGCTGGCCGCCACCCTGTACGAGGGCTGGGCCTACGAGGCGGGGCTGGCGCTCGGCATCGACGACGACGTGATCGAGGCGCGCCGCTATGCCATCACCCTGTGGCGGGCCCTGGACCGCATGGACAAGGTGGGCGAAAACCTGCGCTGGCTGTCGCGCATGCACTGGTACCGGGGCGAGGCCGGCCAGGCCGACCGCTTCGCCGACGAGGCCATCCGGGTGCTGGAAAGCGCGCCGCCGTCCGCCGAGCGGGCCATGGCCTACAGCTTGCGCTCCCAGCTGCACATGCTGAACGACCGCATGGACGAGG
This sequence comes from Woeseiaceae bacterium, assembly GCA_035655155.1. GTDB lineage: Bacteria > Pseudomonadota > Gammaproteobacteria > Steroidobacterales > Woeseiaceae > Lentisalinibacter. The sequence goes on along the minus strand of DASRVH010000164.1, from coordinate 1,949 downwards.
CCGTGCGCTGGGGCGAACGTGCCATCGAGCTGGCGGACGAGCTGGATGCGGTGGAGGTGAAGGTGCACGCGCTGAACAACGTGGGCACCGCCCGGGCGTTCCGCGGCAACCAGGAAGGGATAGACCAGCTGGAGGAGAGCCTGGCGCTGGCCACCCGCCACGGCCTGCACGAGCACGCCGCGCGGGTTTACACCAACCTGGCCGAGTACGGCGTCGACTTCCGGGACTTCACCCTGGCCGAGCGGATCATCTCCGAGGGCATCTCTTTCGACACCCAGCACGACCTCGACGCCTGGACCCACTACCTGGTCGGACGCCAGGCGCAACTGCGCCTCGAGCAGGGGCGGCTCCGGGACGCGGAGACCATCGCCGAGGGCGTGCAGCATCTGGATCGCCTCACGCTGCTGATGCGCCTGCCCGCACTGATCGTGCTTGCCCGAGCCCGCCTGCGCCTGGGCGAACCGGACGCCGACGAACTGCTGGACCGGGCGATGCAGGACGCGATTGCCACCGACGAACTCCAGTACATGATTCCGGTGCGCCTCGGTTTCGTGGAGGCCGCCTGGCTGCGCGACGATCCGGAGGCGGCAATACCCCACCTGGAAGCGCTGTGGTCGATGGGCGCGGAGCGCATGAACCAGTGGAGCGCAGGCGACGCAGCCGCTTGGGCGCGCCGCCTGGGCATCGAGGGCATGGAGGCGCCGGAGGCATTCACCGCCGACTCGCCGGCACCCTACGCCGCCGAGATCGCGGGCGACCCGGCCCGCGCGGCGAAACTCTGGCTGGGCCTCGGCGCGCCCTACTCCGCCGGTCTCGCCTGGCTGCAGGTGGAGGGCGAGAAGGCGGGCGAGGCTCTCGCCAGCGCCGCAAAGCTATTCCGCCGCATCGAGGCGAATGCCGCCCTGGCCAAGACCAACCGGGTGGCGAAGCTCCTGGGCGTTGCCAACCGGCTGCCACGTACCCGGCGCGGCCCCTACAAGGCGGCGCGCAATCATCCGCTGGGACTGACCCGCCGGGAACAGGACATCCTGGCGCTGATGGTACAGGGAGCGAGCAATACGGAGATCTCGGACCAGCTGTCGCGCTCGAAGCGCACCATCGAGCACCACGTCTCGTCGATCCTGACCAAGCTGAACGTGGAGAACCGAATGGAGGCGACGCTGCGCATCCACAACGAACCCTGGCTGATGCCAAAACCGTAGGAGGGCCTTCAGGCCCGATCCGGCTTTCTGTCGGCGTTGGCCCGCCATCGGGTGGGCAAGGGTCGCGGGGACGCTCAGTCGGACGTCCTGTCCTCCTTCGCTTCGGCCGGGCCTCCTTCCCGCCGTCATGGCTCCAGTCGGCCCGGACGACCCCGCAACCCTTGCCCACCCGCTGACGGGCCCGTAGCGGAAAGGCTTGGCACGAGTCAGTAAGCGCCCCTGACAGGCAGCGCCTTCACGCCACCGCGAGCACGGCCGTCATGCGGGGGTATCCATCGCCGCGACCTTTTGTCGGGAGCAAGATGGATACCCCCGCAGGGCGGCCACAATAGAAAGGGCATCGGGGCTGAAGTTCCTTCCACAACCGGGGTCGGGCCTGAAGGCCCTCCTACACGGGCGGTCAGGCGAGGCGTTTCTCGCGGCCTTCGGCCAGCAGGGCGCGCAGGTACCGGCCCGTGTGCGACGCCTCCACCTCGGCCACGGCTTCCGGCGTGCCGGCCGCGACGATCTCGCCGCCGCCGTCGCCGCCTTCCGGCCCCAGGTCGACAAGGTGGTCGGCCGTCTTGATCACATCCAGATTGTGTTCGATAACCAGCACGGTATTTCCCTGGTCCCGAAGGGACTGCAACACCTGCAGAAGCTTGTCGATGTCGGCGCAGTGCAAGCCGGTCGTCGGTTCGTCGAGAATGTACAGCGTGTGTCCCTTGGTGCGCTTGCCAAGCTCGGATGAGAGCTTCACTCGCTGGG
>DASRVH010000163.1:0-25511 GCA_035655155.1 Woeseiaceae bacterium | reverse complement strand
GCTGCCGGCGCTGGCCTCCGCCGAGGCCATCGGCTGTTTCGGGCTCACCGAGCCCCAGGGCGGTTCGGATCCCGGCAACATGAAGACCCACGCGAAGCGCGACGGCGACGACTGGGTGCTGAACGGCGCGAAGATGTGGATCACCAACGCCCCCATCGCCGATGTGGCCGTGATCTGGGCCATGACGCCGGAGGGCGTGCGCGGTTTCATCGTCGAGACCGATACGCCCGGCTTCGAAGCCCCGGAGATCCACGACAAGTTCTCCCTGCGCGCCTCCTCGACCGGCGCGCTTTATCTGGACGACGTCCGGGTACCGGCGTCGAGCATGCTGCCCGGCGTGCAGGGACTGAAAGGCCCGCTGTCCTGCCTGACCCAGGCCCGCTACGGCATTACCTGGGGAGCCATCGGCGCCGCGCAGGCCTGTCTCGCCGAGGTGCTCGCCTACACGGCCGAGCGCGAGATGTTCGGCCGGCCGCTGAACCACACCCAGACCATCCAGATCCGCATGGCCGACATGGCCCGGCGCATCACCACCGCCCAGCTGCTCTCGCTGCGCCTCGGCCGGCTGAAGGACGCCGGGCGGCTGCAGCCGAGCCAGGTCTCGCTGGCCAAGTGGAACAACGTGCGCATGGCACTGGACATCGCCCGGGACGCCCGCGACATCCTCGGCGGCAGCGGCATCAGCGCCGAGTACGTGCCCATCCGCCACATGCTGAACCTCGAGAGCGTAATCACCTACGAGGGCACCGAGACCGTCCACCAGCTCATCATCGGCAAGGAACTCACCGGCATCAATGCCTTCTGAGGGTCGCCCGCCGGGCGCCGCCCCGGCGAGCCCCGCCACCCCGGGTCCCGCACACGGGGACGTCTGGCGCATCGCGGCGCCGCTGATTCTGTCGAACATCTCCGTGCCGCTGCTCGGCATGGTGGACACCGCCGTCATGGGCCACCTGGACGAGCCCTGGTACCTTGGCGCCGTGGCGGTCGGCGCCACCATCTTCAGCTTCCTCTACACCGGCGTGAACTTCCTGCGCATGGGCACGACCGGACTCGCAGCCCAGGCCTGCGGCGCCCGTGACGGCGCCGCGGTGCGCACCAGCATCGGCCAGGCGCTCATCGTCGCGCTGGCCATCGCGTTGGCCCTGATCACCCTGCAGCAGCCGGCCGGCAGCATCGCGCTGGCGCTGCTCGGCCCCGGCCCCGAAGTCGCGGAGTTCGCCCGCGTGTATTTCGACGTGCGCATCTGGAGCGCGCCGGCCACGCTGGCAAACTACGCCATCGTCGGCTGGTTCATCGGCCTGCAGAACGCCCGCGTGCCGCTCGCCATCGTGCTGGTGATCAACCTCACCAACATTTTCCTCGACCTGCTGTTCGTGGTCGGGCTCGGCATGAAGACCGAGGGCGTGGCGCTGGCCTCGGTGATGGCGGAGTTCACCGGCCTGGCCGTCGGGCTCGCGTTCGTCGCCCGCGAACTGAAACGCTGGCCCGGCCGCTTCGAGCGGGCCGCGCTCACCCGCATCGGCAGGTACGGGCCATTCTTCTCGGTGAACGGCAATCTGTTCCTGCGCACGATGGCGCTGATGTTCGCGCTGGGCTTCCTGACGGCCCGCAGCGCGCGCCTGGGCGACGTGCTGCTCGCCGCCAACGCCATCCTGCTGAATCTGCAGTACCTGCTCTCCTATGCCCTGGACGGCCTGGCCCACGCCGCGGAGGCCCTGGTGGGCAAGGCCATGGGCGAGCGCAGCCGCGAGAACCTGCGCCGGGCCGTGCGCCTCAGCCTGCTCTGGTCGCTGGCGGTGGCGGTGGCCTTTTCCCTGTTCTACGCGCTGGCCGGGCCCGCCATCATCCGCCTGCTGACCGAGCTGCCCGAGGTGGTGCGCGCGGCCGTGACCTACCTGCCCTGGATGGTGGCTTCCCCGCTGGTCTCGGTGTGGAGCTTCCTCTACGACGGCGTCTTCGTCGGCGCCACCCGGGCACGGGAGATGCGCAACATCATGGTGCTCTCCGCCTTCGGCGTCTTCGTCCCGGTCTGGTTCCTCACCCAGCCCTGGGGCAATCACGGCCTGTGGTTCGCGTTCCTGGCCTTCATGGGCGCGCGGGGAATCGGCATGCACTGGTATTACCGCCGCGTGGCGGCCGATCCGTGGCCGACGCCGCAACGCTACGAGGAGCGGTCCGCCTGATGGATGGCCTGATGGCCTGATGCCTGATGGCCTGACCGACGGCCTGACGGACGGCCGTCTTGGAACCGGCACCGCGGCGGCACCGGCGCGCAGCCTTCAGGCCGGGGTTCGCAGCATGTCCGCCTTCTGCCGCTCGACCTCCCGCACCGCCCAGCGCCACGCGCCGATCCCGCAGATGACGTTGGCCGCCGCATAGGCGGCGAAGATGCCGGCGTAGCCGGCCACGACCGAGCCCGCCCACGCCAGCGGCAGATAGATGACCACCATGCGCATGACGGAAACCACCACTGCGGGCAGCGGCCGCCCCATGCCGTTGAACGAGGCATTCATCACCATGACCATGCCGGCCGTGCCGTAGCTGATCGGCACGATCAGGAAGTAGGTGGCCGCCACCGTCACCACCCGGGGCTCGTCGCTGAAAAGCGCCGCCAGCGGCCGGCCGAATACGGCCAGCGCGAGCGCCAGCACCAGGCCCAGTCCGAGGCAGAAGCGGGTGCACAGCGACAACGCCTCGGTCATGCGCTCCGGTTTCCGCGCGGAGAGGTTCTGACCGACGACGGGGCCGATGATGGCCGACATGGCGAAGAAGGTGATCAGTGTCATGCCCTCGACCCGGCTGGCCACGCCGAAGCCGGCGACGACCTCCGGACCGTAGTCGGCCAGCATGGCCGTGACCACCCCGATGCTGACGGGGATGATGGCGTTGGTGCCGGCCGCCGGCAGGCCGACGTGGAGGATGCGCCGCCAGGAGGCCCGGATGGCAGGGAGACCGGGCCAGTCCAGCGTCAGCAGGCCGAGCCGGAAATGCAGCACCCAGATGGCGCCGACGAAAGCCGCGGCGCGGCCGATCAGCCCGGCCACCGCGGCACCGGTGAGTTCCAGCCGCGGGAACGGACCGATGCCGAAGATCAGCAGCGGATCCAGTGCCGCCGTGAGCAGCGCCGCGGCGATCATGAGCATGCCCGGTATACGCGCATCGCCGGTCGCCCGCAGCGAGGCCATCCCCACCATCGGCACCACCACGAACACCATGCCGGCGTACCACACCAGCATGTAGTCGCGGATCATGGGGATCATGTCCGGCGGGGCCCCCAGCAGGGCGAACAGCGGCTCGATGGTGAACACGCCGATCAGCGCCAGCACCAGCGTGATCAGGAAGGCGAGCACCAGGGCATCGGTGGCGATGCGCCGGGCCTGCTCCGGATCGTGGGCGCCGATGGCCCGGGCCAGCACGGAGGAGGTGCCGGCGCCCAGACCGATGGCCACCGAGGACAGCGTGAAGACCACCGGGAACGTAAACGCGATGGCGGCGAGCGGGTCCGGGCCGAGCTGGCCCACGAACCAGGTGTCCACCAGGTAGACGCCCATGGTGGCCGAGATGCCGATCATCATCGGCAGCGTCATCGCCACCAGGTGGCGGCCGACCGGGCCTTCGGTGAGCTTTGCTGTCTGCTGCCGCATGAGATGATCGCCAACGCGCGGGGGGCGGCTACTGTAACCGATGGCGGGCGGGCGCCGCCCCGGCCTGAGACGCCGGCATGCCGGTGTCCGGCGCAATCGGCGGCTGTTATCCTCCCGCCTCCCAGTGCCCCGAGAACCCCGTGAACATCGAACTGAGCCGCCGTATCCACCGTGACATCTCCACCGTGCGGGCCGCCGTCGCCGATCCCGGGCGCCTGCCCGCGTGGCAGCCAACGCTCAAGGAGGTGCGCACGCTCGAGGGGCGCCGTGGCGAGCAGGGCAGCGTTTGCGAGCTGGTCTACGACGAGAACGGCCGGGAAGTGCGGCTGGAGGAGACCGTCACGGACGCGCGGGACAGCGAATTGCTGGAGTTCACCTACCGGGGCGCACAGGCCGTCAGCCGCATCCGCCACTGGTTCGCGAGTCCTGTGCCCGGCGAGACCGTCTGGACCGTGGATTGCCGCTTCCGTTTCGAGGGTCTCTGGCCACGGCTGCTGGCACCTTTCGTGAAGGGCCCGTTGCGCCGGCGCATCGACGGCGACATGGCCCGCCTGCAGACACTCCTCGAGAAGGAGGATCCGTCTTGACCTGGAAACGACTCACTTCGCGGACGGTATACGAGAACGACTGGATCGCGGTGTTCGAGGACGACGTCGTCAACCCGAACGGCGGGCACAACCGCTACGGCCACGTGCATTTCAAGAACCGGGCCATCGGCATCGTGCCCCTCTCCGTGGAGGGCGATACCTGGCTGGTCGGCCAGCAACGCTACACCCTGGGCGAGTGGTCCTGGGAGATACCCATGGGCGGCTGCAGCGGCGAGGACCCGCTGCAGGCGGCGCAGCGCGAGCTGCAGGAGGAGACGGGGCTGACCGCGGAGCGCTGGCAGGAGGTGATGCGGCTGCACACCAGCAACTCCATCACCGATGAGTCCGGCTTCGTGTTCCTCGCCGAGGAGCTCTCGGCCGGGGAGCCCGCCTTCGACGAGACCGAAAAGCTCGCCATCCGCCGGCTGCCGCTCGCCGACGCCGTGCGCATGGTGATGGCCGGCGAGATCACGGATGCCATCAGCGCCGCGGGGCTGCTGCGGGTGTGGCTGGGTCGCCAGCCGTCCGCTCTGCCGTGACCAGGTAGCGCAGCGGGCCGCCCGGGCGGACGGCGTCGAAGGGATAGCAGGTCACCAGCGTCAGCCGATCGTCGGGGTCGTCGAGACCGATGCCGTCCGTGCGCGCATCCAGCACCTCGCTGCCGGTTACCCGGTAACGGAGCCGGCGGCCGTCGGCGATCTCCAGCTCCAGCTCGTCACCGGGTTCCAGTTCGGCCAGGAAACGGAAGTGGGTGTCGCGATGCCCCACCAGGACGGTGTTGCCGGCCGCGCCGGGCGCCGCACTGGCCTCCAGGTGACCGGGGCCGAAGGCGAGCGTGCGGCCGCTGCCGCCGGACAGCACGACGAGATCCACCATGCCGCCGATCGCGGCCAGCCGGGCCACCGGAAAGGTATCGGCCCAGGGCCACGGGCGCACCGCCTGCGCCCCTTCCCGGGTCTCCTCCCAGGCGTCCCGCAGCAGACTCTGGGCCGCCCAGGCCTTCAGCGGCAGCCAGGCGCCCGCGCCCAGCTGCCAGAGTCCGATGGCGAGCAACGCGGCCACGGCGAGGCGCTCAGGCCGCACGGCAGCGCCTGACGTCCTGCACCCGCAGCCCGACGAGCAGGCCCAGGCCGAGGAGCAGGCAGACCAGGCCGATCGCACGGCGCAGCGGGGCCGGCGTCCCGGCGGCAGGCAGGTTGTACACGGCCGCGGTCTGGCCCCGGGGCAGCAGGGACGGGACCTTCCCTTCGGTCAGCCCGGCGCCGAGCGGCCGCGACGGGCTGCGGTCGACGGCCACCAGACTGGTGTAGCCGCTGACCAGGTGATGATCGAGCGCGGTCCTGACGATCTCCGCCCGGATGCGATCTTCCGGCGCGCCGGCGCGGCGCGCATCCTCCAGCGATTCGATGCGCGCCCGCGCCCAGAGCTTGCCGACGCCCGGATAGGCCCGCGCCTCGCCGAACACCAGCTGGCGCATCCAGTAGCCGTCGCCCTGGCGGCCGCTCACCGTCACCACGGCGCCCGGCCGCGGCGGGCGTTCGAAGCGCGCACTCACCATCAGCGGCTCGCCGTGATAGAGGTCGGGTACCGGCGCGGGGTAGACCTCGGCGGCCGCGCCGGCGGGCCAGTCCACGGTGATGTCGGTGAGAGCCGGGCGCTCGAGCCGCCGGAACAGCCGCTCCATCCGCCCGGTCACCTCGCCGGCGTCGCCGATCACCAATGCCGAACCCCGGCCCGCCTCGGCGGCCTTGCGCATGAACCACCGGTTCGGCGCGGAACCAATCGCCACCGTGAACAACCGCGACTCGCCGAGCCGCGCGCGGATCAGTTGCAGCAGCGCCGACTCGTTGCCGACGCTGCCGTCCGTGATGAAGACGATCTGGCGCAGCCGTCCCGAGCCGGCCGGCCGCAGTGCGGCGGCGAGCGCCGGCTCCATCTCGGTGCCGCCTTCGGCCGCCAGGCCGGCCACCAGGTCCAGCGCCTCCTCCCGCCACAGCGCTTCGCCCGGCACCGGCGCCGGGAAGAAGGCCCGGGTGCGGCTGTTGAACTCGATGACGTTGAACCGGTCCTGCGGCCGCAGCCGCGACAGAGCCATGGACAGGGCCGCCTTCGCCTGCTCCAGCGAGGCGCCGTGCATCGAGCCCGAGGTATCGATGACGAAGACCAGCTCCCGCGGAGGGCGTCGGTCCTCGCGAGGTTGCTCGCCGTGGGGCGGCTGGAAGAACAGCAGCCAGGTCCGGGCACCGGCCTCGCCGGTGCCGCGGAAGAGCGTGGCGGCCGGCATCACGCCGGGCAGCGGACGCCAGGCGATCTCCAGATCCCGGTCCATGGGGACGGCGCGGCCGTCGAAGCCGTCGAAGGCGATGCGCCAGGCCCGCCCTTCCCGGGCCGTGCGCAACGGATGGTAGCGGCCGGTGACCGCGGCCAGCTCCACGCCGGCGTCGATGACTCCCTCCAGAGTGAGGCGGTGGCCGTCGGAGTGGTTGGCCGTTGCCGGGACCATGGGGGGGGTGATCGCTGCGGCATCGGGCACCTCGTCCGTGCCGGCGTCGCGGCCTCCCTCGCTGCCCTCGAGGGCACGTCCGGGGATGTAGCGCGGCGTGAGCGTCAGCGGCAGATGCAGGCCGTACTCGCCGTCGTCGTAGTCCACCGTCTGCTGCCAGGCGATCTCGATCTCCACGGTCTCTCCCGGGCCCACGTTGGCCAGCCGGGTGGTGAACAGGTTCGGCCGCTGGCGGTCCACCAGCACGGTGCGGCGGCCGGCCTCCCTTGCCTCCCGATACTCGCGCTCGGCCTCGGCCTTCTCGCGGATCTCGCCCTCTATGACGGTGGTGCCGTAACGCATGGTGAGTTCGTCGACGGCGGCGCCGGCGGGCAGCGGAAAGGTGTAGACGCCCTCCACCCAGCCGTCCCTGTCGTTGCGGAAGCGCTGGGTGAGCCGCACACGCGCCACCATCCCGCTCACCTCGAGTTGCACCGCGGAGGAGAGGTGGGGCGCGGCGCTCGCCCGGCCGTCGCCCTGCCACTCCAGGGGCGAGGCGAAGGCCGCCCCGGCGATCAGGAACAGGAAGGCGAGCGCGAGCGCCGTCGCCACCGCCCGTGCCACCGCCCCTGCCAGCATCCCCGCCATCGCCAGGGCAATGGGCTCCGCTGCCGCCGGCTCCGTCGCCCGACTCCGTCGCACCGTTCCGGTGTCTCTGCCCGAACGTCTCATCGCCCCGCCTCCTCCGGATGCGGTGTCCGCATCTGCAATCCGCGTCACATGTCCGCTTCTCATGGCATCGATTGCAGCAGGGCAAGGGGGCAGGCCGCGGCCGGCTCCATGGCACATCGCGGACGGAATGTGGCAAATTGTGGCGTTCCCCCTGTCGCGACGGCCGCCACGAGGCCGGTCGCGGCCCCGTCGCCAGCCCACGGAGCCGCCGGTGAAGAGACGCATCGCCATCGTCGAGGACGAGCCCGCCATCCGCGAGAACTACGCGGCGGCCTTCCGCCGGGAGGGCTACCAGGTGGAGGGCTGGGGCGACCGACACTCGGCGCTGGAGTCCTTCCATGCGCGGCTGCCCGATCTGGTGATCATCGACGTGAACCTGGCGGACGACGTGGAGGGCGGTTTCGAGCTGTGCCGGGAGCTCCGCGGCATGTCCGCCACCGTTCCCATCCTGTTCCTCACGGCCCGGGACAGCGAGCTGGACGCGATATCGGGCCTGCGTCTCGGCGCCGACGACTACCTCACCAAGGACATCAGCCTGCCCCAGCTGCTGGCGCGGGTCGCCGCGCTGTTCCGCCGCCTGGAGGCGGTGAGCGGCGGCGGCGAGGGGGCCGTCGTGCGCCGCGGCGAGCTGGAGATCGACGTGGACCGGCTGGCCGTGCGCTGGCGCGCCCGGCCCGTGCCGCTCACGCTCACCGAGTTCTGGCTGGTGCATGCGCTGGCCCGCTATCCCGGCCACGTGCGCAACCGCCAGCAGCTCATGGACGCGGCCAGCGTCGTGCTGGACGACAACACGATCACGTCCCACATCAAGCGCATCCGGCGGAAGTTCCAGTCCCTGGATCCGGAGTTCGGCGCCATCGACACGGTCTACGGCGTGGGCTACCGCTGGCTCGCGGACTGAAGCCCGGGCAGCCCCGGCACCGGCCAGAATCCCGCCATGGGCCTCCGCTCGCAGCTCGCTCTCATAGGACTCATCACGCTGACCCTGCCCTGGGCCGGCTGCCAGTATCTGCGCGAGACCGAGGAGGCTCTGCGGCAGGGCCAGCAGACGTTGCTGCTGGACACGGGCCGGAGCCTGGCCGCGCTGCTGGCGGACCGGCCTGCCCTGTTCCCGGAGTCGGCCGACGTGCCCGGCGCGCTCACGCTCTACGCCCACCCGGTCGAGGGCACGCCGGTGCTGGACGGATTCGCCGACGACTGGGTGACGCCGGGCGGGGCGGAACCGGTCGCCGTCGGCGGCGCGGCGCGGCTGCTGGTGGGCGGCAACGCCCGGCATCTCTATGTCTTCCTGGATGTGACCGCCGCCGGCGATGCCGCCGGCAAGCGCATCGAGCTGGCGCTTGCGCCCGACGCGCCGGCCTGGCGCTTCTCGCCGGTGGCGCCCGGCCCGCTGGCCGCGACGCGGCCGATTCGTGGCGAAGGAGAGCGGACCGAGCCACGCGTGCAGGGCTGGTGGACGCCGACCACCGACGGCTTCAATCTGGAGGTGCGCCTGCCCCGGGAACTGGCGGACGACCGGCTGGGCGTGCGGGTGCTGGACACCGATGGCTCGCGATTGATCGCCGGCACCCACCCGCCGGGACGACCGGGACGCCTGGCCGCACCTTCGCCCACCCTGGCGGATCTCCTGGAAAACTATGCCCGGCCCGGGCTGGAGCTGGCCGTGGCGGACGCCGCGGGCTGGCGCCTTGCGGAGGCCGGCGGGCTGGCCGCCGACCGGCGCGCGGAGGAACCGACGGCCGCCACCCGGCTGTATCGCCGCGTGCTGGGGGAAACGGTGCCGCCGCTGCCGCCCGAGCCGGCCACCGGCCGCGTCACCCTGCCCTGGGTACGGGCCGCGCTGGACGGCACGCCGGAGAGCGTGTGGCGTCGGGCGCGGGGCACCGGGCAGGCCGTGGTGAGCGCGGCGACGCCGGTGCGCCACGAGGGCCGGGTGATCGGCGCGGTGCTCATGAAGGAGTCCAGCGCGGCCATCCTCACCCTCACCAACCGGGCGCTGGCCCGACTGACCTCGCTGACGCTCATCGCCACGCTGGCGGTGGCCGCGGCCCTGCTCGGCTATGCCACCTGGCTGTCGGTGCGCATCACCCGCCTCAGTCGGGCCGCCGACCGGGCCATGGGCGCGAGCGGGCAGATCCGCGCCGCTCTGCCCAGCGCCTCCGCCGGCGACGAGCTGGGCGACCTGTCCCGCAGCTTCTCGCGCCTGCTCGCCCGGGTGCAGGAGACCAACGAGTATCTGCGCACGCTGGGCGCGCGGCTCTCACACGAGCTGCGCACGCCGCTGGCGGTGGTGACATCGTCGCTGGACAACCTGGAAGGCGTGGGCCTCGCGCCGGAGCAGGAGGACTATGCCGTGCGAGCGCGGGAGGGATCGCGCCGCCTGCAGGCCATCCTCAACGCCATGAGCGAGGCCAGCCGCATCGAGCAGGCGGTGACCGGCGCAGAGACGGAGCGCTTCGACCTCTCGCAGGTGGCCGCCTCCGCCGCGCAAGGCTACGCGCTGGCCTACCCGGAGCGGGAGTTCCGCCTCAGCCGCGATGCCGGCACCGCGCCGGTGGCCGGCGTGCCGGAGTTGCTGGTGCAGATGCTGGACAAGCTGGTGGCCAACGCCGTGGAGTTCAGCGGGCCCGGCGCGGAGATCGATATACGCGTGACTACGGCCGGGAGCAGCGTCACGCTTGCCGTGGCGAATCCGGGGCCGCCGCTGCCCGAACACATGCGCGAGAGCATCTTCGACTCGCTGGTCTCGGTGCGCCCCGGCCGCACGGCGAGCCACCTGGGACTGGGGCTCTACATCGCCCGCCTGATCGTCGAGTCCCACGGCGGGCGCATCACCGCCGCCAACCTGGCCGACGGCAGCGGCGTCGTGTTCTCCGTGGAGATTCCGCTGGCGGCTCAGGCCGAAGACAGGTAGTCGACGATGCCCTTGGCCGCCTCCCGGCCCTCGAATACCGCAGTGACCACCAGATCCGAGCCCCGCACCATGTCGCCGCCGGCGAAGATCTTCGGGTTGGAGGTCTGGAACGGATGGCGGCTGCCGTTCAGCCATACCCGGCCGTTCGGGCGGGTGCGGATCTCGAAGTCGTCGAACCAGTCCGCCGGGGACGGCCGGAAGCCGAAGGCGATGATCACTGCGTCCGCCGGCAGGATGTGCTCCGTGCCGGGCACGGGTTCGGGACGGCGGCGTCCGCCCGGGCCGGGTTCGCCGAGACGGGTCTCGATCAGCTTCACGCCGGAGACCTGGTCGCCGCCCACGATCTCGATGGGCTGCTGATTGAACAGGAAGGTCACGCCTTCCTCGCGGCTGTTCACCACCTCGCGGCGGGAGCCCGGCATGTTCTCCTCGTCGCGCCGGTAGGCGCAGGTGACGCTGGCCGCGCCCTGGCGGATGGCGGTGCGGTTGCAGTCCATGCCGGTGTCGCCGCCGCCGAGCACCACCACGCGCTTGCCGGCCATGCTGATGCGCGGCTCGGAGCGCCGGCCCATGCCGAGCTCCCGGTAGACGTTCGACACCAGGTAGGGCAGCGCCTCGTGGACGCCGGGCAGGTCCTCGCCCGGGAAGCCGCCGCGCACGTAGGTGTAGGCGCCCATGCCGAGGAACACGGCGTCGTAGTCCGTCAGCAGCTTCTCGAACGGGATGTCCTCGCCAATGCGGGTCTCCAGCACGAACTCGACGCCCATGCCCTCCAGGATCTCGCGGCGCTTGCGCACGACTTCCTTCTCCAGCTTGAACGGCGGGATGCCGAAGGTCAGCAGGCCGCCGATCTCCGAATAGGCATCGTAGACCACGGACGCGACGCCGTTGCGGGCGAGCACGTCGGCGGCGGCGAGGCCCGCCGGCCCCGCGCCCACGATGGCCACCCGCTTGCCGGTGGGCTCGACGTGGGAGAGGTCCGGGCGCCAGCCGAGTTTCAGCGCCTCGTCGGTGATGTACTTCTCGATGTTGCCGATGGCGACCGCGCCGAGGCCGTCGTTCAGCGTGCAGGCGCCCTCGCACAGGCGGTCCTGGGGGCAGACCCTGCCGCAGACCTCGGGCAGGGAGTTGGTCTGGTGACTGAGCTCCGCGGCCGCCAGGATGTTGCCCTCGTCGATCAGCTTCAGCCAGTTCGGGATGTAGTTGTGCACCGGGCACTTCCACTCGCAGTACGGGTTGCCGCAGTTGATGCAGCGCCCGGCCTGGTCGGCGGCCTCCTCGGCGCTGTACTGCCCGTAGATCTCCCGGTAGTTGGTGATGCGCTCCTCGGCCGGCAGCTTGTCCGGGTCGCGGCGCGGTATCTCCATGAATTGCAGCGGACGTTCTACCATGACCCTTCCCTCAGGCCGCCTCGCGCAGCGATTCGATCAGCGAGCCGAGCTCGGCGGCCTTCGGCTTCACCACCCAGAACTTCGGCAGCCAGGTGCGGAAGTCCTCCAGCAGCTCCTGACCCCACTCGCTGCCCGTGTAGCGGACATGGCGCTCGATGAGCTCGCGCAGATGGTGCAGGTGCGCCTCCATGCTCTCCGGCGTGATGCGGTGGATATCGATCAGCTCGTGGTTGTAGCGGTCCACGAAGTCCCGTTCCTCGTCCAGCACGTAGGCGAAACCGCCGGTCATGCCGGCGCCGAAGTTGACGCCCGTGCGCCCGAGCACCACGACGACGCCGCCGGTCATGTACTCGCAGCAATGGTCGCCGGAGCCCTCCACGATGGCGGTGGCGCCGGAGTTGCGCACCGCGAAACGCTCGCCCGCCACGCCGGCCGCATACAGGGCGCCGCCGGTGGCACCGTACAGGCAGGTGTTGCCGATGATCACGGTATCGCGAGCCACGAAGCCGGCGCCCGGGGCCGGCCGCAGCACGATGCGCCCGCCGGTCATGCCCTTGCCCACATAGTCGTTGGCGTCCCCCTGCAGCGTGAGATTCAGGCCCGCCACGTTCCAGCAGCCGAAGCTCTGGCCGGCGGTGCCCTCCAGCTCGATCTCGATGGGCGCATCGATCATGCCCAGGTTGCCGTGGCGCCGGGCGATCTCGCCGGCGAGCCGCGCGCCGATGGAGCGGTTGAAGTTGCGGATGTCGTAGCGGAACGTGCCGCCGGAGAGCGACTCGATGGCCGGCAGCGCGTCGGCCACCATCTGTTCGGCCAGCTCGCCCTTGTCGAAGGGCTCGTTGCGCGGGTCGATGCAGAAGCGCGGCTTGTCCTCGGCCAGCCCGGCATCCGAGAGGATGGGCGAGAGGTCGAGGCGGCGCTGGCGGGGCGTCTCGCCCGGCAGCAGCTCCAGCAGCTCGGTGCGCCCGATCACCTCGTCCAGGCTGCGCGCGCCGATGGAGGCCAGCACCTCCCGGGTTTCCCGGGCGACGAAACGGAAGAAGTTCTCCACCATCTCGGGCAGGCCGATGAAGTACTTCGAGCGCAGCGTCTCGTTCTGGGTGGCAATGCCCGTGGCGCAGTTGTTCAGGTGGCAGACCCGCAGGTACTTGCAGCCCAGCGCCACCATCGGTGCGGTGCCGAAGCCGAAGCTCTCGGCGCCCAGGATGGCGGCCTTCACCACGTCGAGGCCGGTCTTCAGCCCGCCGTCGGTCTGCAGCCGCACCCGGTGGCGGAGATCGTTGGCGCGCAGCACCTGGTGGGTCTCTGACAGGCCGAGCTCCCACGGGCTGCCGGCATACTTCACCGAGGTGAGCGGGCTCGCGCCGGTGCCGCCGTCGTAACCCGAGATGGTGATCAGGTCGGCATAGGCCTTGGCCACGCCGGCGGCGACCGTGCCCACGCCGGGCTCGGAGACGAGCTTCACGGAAACCAGCGCCTGCGGGTTCACCTGCTTCAGGTCGAAGATGAGCTGGGCCAGGTCCTCGATGGAGTAGATGTCGTGATGGGGCGGCGGCGAGATGAGGCCGACGCCGGGCTTGGCGTAGCGCAGCCGGGCGATCATCTCGTTCACCTTGTGGCCGGGCAGCTGGCCGCCCTCGCCGGGCTTCGCGCCCTGAGCGATCTTGATCTGCAGCACCTCGGCGTTCACCAGGTACTCGGCCGTGACGCCGAAGCGCCCCGAGGCGACCTGCTTGATCTTGGACATGCGCTCGGTGCCGTAGCGGTCCGGGTCCTCGCCGCCCTCGCCCGAGTTGGAGCGGGCGCCGAGCCGGTTCATGGCGATGGCCAGCGCCTCGTGGGCCTCCGGCGACAGCGCGCCGAGGGACATGCCGGCGCTGTCGAAGCGGGGCAGGATCTTCTCTTCCGGCTCCACGTCGTCCACCGTCAGCGGGTTGTCCGTGGGCTTCAGGCGCATGAGGTCGCGGAATGCCGCGGCCGGGCGCTCGTTCACCAGCCGCGCGTACTTGCGGTAGCGCTCGTAGTCGCCGGTGCGCACGGCCGCCTGCAGCGTGGCCACCACGTCCGGGTTGTAGGCGTGGTATTCGCCGCCGTGCACGTAGCGCAGCAGGCCACCCTGGTTCACGGGCGCGATGTCATTGAAGGCGAGTTCGGTCAGTCGGGTCTGATCCTCGTGCAGGTCGGCGAAGTTCGCGCCCTGCACCCGGCTGACCGTGCCGCGGAAGCAGCGTTCCACCACGTCGTCGCCCAAGCCCACGATCTCGAACAGCTGGGCGCCACGGTAGCTCGAGATGGCCGAGATGCCCATCTTGGACATGATCTTGAACAGGCCCTTGCGGATGCCGCGGCGGTAGCTGCGGCCGAGCTGCTGCGCGCTCTCGCGGCGGGTGTCCACGTGGCCCCGGCGCACCATGTCGTGCAGGCACTGGTAGGCGAGGTAGGGATAGACCGCCGTCGCGCCGTAGCCGATCAGGCAGGCGAAGTGATGCGGGTCGCGGGCGTAGCCGGTCTCCACGACGATGTTGCAGTCGCAGCGCAGCCCCAGGCGCACCAGATGGTGATGTACGGCGCCGGTGGCCAGCAGCGAGTGCACAGGCATGTGGTCACGCTGGATATAGCGGTCCGACAGCATCACCAGCAGCTTGCCGGCGCGCACGGCGTCGGCGGCCTTCGCGCAGATGTCGTCCAGCGCCTCGGGCAGCGGCGTGTCCCGGGGATAGTTCAGGTCGATGAACTCGGTGGAGTCGGCGAACATGTCCTCGCTCACGAGCTGGCGCAGCTTGCGCTGGGACAGCACCGGCGAATTCATGATGACCTGGCGGCCGTGCTCGGGGCCGAGCTCGAACAGGTTGCACTCACGGCCGATGTTCGTCTGCAGCGACATCACGATGCGCT
This sequence comes from Woeseiaceae bacterium, assembly GCA_035655155.1. Lineage (GTDB taxonomy): Bacteria > Pseudomonadota > Gammaproteobacteria > Steroidobacterales > Woeseiaceae > Lentisalinibacter. The sequence goes on along the minus strand of DASRVH010000163.1, from coordinate 10,866 downwards.
CGCGCAGCGAATCGATGGGCGGGTTGGTCACCTGGGCGAACTGCTGGCGGAAGAAATCGAACAGCGGCCGCACCTGCCGGGACAGCACGGGCATGGGCGTGTCGTCGCCCATGGAGCCCACGGCCTCCGCCTGGGCCTCGGCCAGCACGCGGATGACCTCGTTGCGCTCCTCGGCGGTGAGGTTGAACATCTTCTGGTAGCGGGCCAGCGTGCGGGTGTCGAAGGGCTCCGCCGCCATGTGCACGTCCACCAGCTCGGAGTCCAGGTAACGCACGCCCTGCTTCAGCCAGCGCTTGTACGGGGCGCGCGTCTTCAGCATGTCGTGGATGCGGTGGGTGTCCAGCAGCTCGCCGGTCTCGAGGTCCACGGCCAGCATCTCGCCGGGACCGAGGCGGCCCTTCCTGACGACGTTAGCTGCGTCGTATTCGTAGACGCCCACCTCGGAGGCCACGGTGAGGTGACGGTCGCGGGTGAGCACGTAGCGGGCGGGCCTGAGGCCGTTCCTGTCCAGCGTGCAGGCCGCGTAGCGGCCGTCGGTCAGCACGATGCCGGCCGGCCCGTCCCAGGCTTCCATGTGGCAGCCGAAGAACTCGTAGAAGGCCTGCACGTCCGGGTCCATGTCGTCCATGCCCTGCCAGGCCGGCGGGATGAGGATGCGCATGGCCTGCAGCACGTCCATGCCGCCGGCCAGCATCACCTCCAGCATGTTGTCCAGGCTGGAGGAGTCCGAGCCGGAAAGGGACACCAGCGGCATCAGGTCGGAGACGTCGGGCAGCTTCTCCGAGGTGAAGTTGGCCGCCCGCGCACGCGCCCAGTTGCGGTTGCCCCGGATGGTGTTGATCTCGCCGTTGTGGGCGAGCAGGCGAAACGGCTGGGCGAGGCGCCACTGGGGCCAGGTGTTGGTGGAGAAACGCTGGTGGAACACGGCCACCGAGGTCTCCATGCGGGGGTCGCGCAGGTCCGGATAGAAGACCGGCAGCGCCGCCGGCATCACCATGCCCTTGTAAGAGACGGTGTTGGCGCAGAGGCTCGCCACGTAGAAGCAGTCGTCGGTGTCGGCGAGCGCGTTTTCCGCCCGACGCCGGGCGATGAACAGCTTGCGGTTGAACGCTGCCCGCGCCATCCCGGCGGGCGCGTTGACGAACAGCTGGGCGATGTGCGGGAGCGTGCGCAGCGCCTCGTCGCCGCAGACCGAGGTATCCACCGGCACGTCGCGCCAGCCGGCCGGCTCCAGGCCCGCCCGCGTCACTTCCTCTTCGAGCCGTCGCCGCCCGCGCTCGCGCAGATCGGCGTCGCGGTGCAGGAAGACCGTGCCGGCAGCATAACGCTGGGACAATTCGATGCCGGCTTCGGCGGCGACGCCCCGCAGGAAGCGGTCCGGCGTTTTCAGCAGCAGGCCGCAGCCGTCGCCGGTCTTGCCGTCCGCCGCCACCGCACCCCGGTGAGTGAGACGCTTGAGCGCCCCGACGGCGGTCTCCACGACCCATCCGCTCGGCTCGTCGTCGAGATTGGCGATAAGGCCGAACCCGCAGCTGTCCCGCTCGAAGGCGGGATCGTAGAGCGATCCTTCGGTCGGCTTGGTCATGGCTACACCTGGCGCAAGGGACCGGAGCCGGCACCTTGGGCGATGCGCTCCGGTCCGGGTTTCTGGTGATGGGGGCTCGGGGCCGCGCCGGGCCGTCCCGGCGCCGCGACCGGGTCACGCCCCTGATCGACAATCTTCGACAATCTCGACAGTCGCAGTCGATTAATTTACATCAGGCGGACGCTTGTCGGTCAATCGGCAATGCGGACGCCGGTTCGACCGCGGGACACCACCACGGGCAGGCACGGGGAATCAGTGGTTTATCAGTGAGTAGCCGTGCCCGGACAGCCCGCTATTATAGCGGGTCGCCGCCGACCTTGCTTTCCCTGCCGGTCAGCAAACCACGGACTGGTCGGTTACGCGCGCAACCAATCGCACAGGCAATCGCACAGGCAATCGGCTTTGCGACTCACGGACGCGCCAGATCCACCCGGCCGGACTCCCGGAACCGCAGCGGCCGGGCAAACGGGATGTCGAGGCCGAGTTCGCCGGCCAGCTCGTAGTCGATCTCGCGCCGTCCCTCGCGGAAGATCAGTGCCGAGAGCATGCTGGCGCTGCCGAGGAGATCCGTGTGTACCTCGATGCTGAACTCCCCGGCGCCCCGGGCCGGCAGGGTGAAGCCTTCGGTGGCCGAGCCGGACGCGAAGCGCTGGCCCGCTAGCTGTACCGCATAATCCACGGAACGCACCGGCAGCGGGAAACCGTTCGGGTTCTCCGCGGCGAACACCAGTACGAAGCTCTGGCCGGACCAGTCCGCGTCCAGCAGCCGGACGCTGTCCAGGCGCACCGTCGGTGGCTCGGCGTCGAAGCGGCCAGTGGCGCAGCCACCGGCCGTCAGGCAGGCGGCGACCACGAGGATGCCGGCCGCCGGGCGCAGCCTCTCTCTCAACATGAGCGGGCTCTCTTCATCCGTAAAGATCGGCCGGGCGCGGCAGCGCCCGCCCGCACGAGGAGGCCTCCCCTCAATTCATGGATTCTTCGGCCTTCTTCCTGGCCTTCTCGAGTTCGTCACCGGCCTCGTCCATCATCTCGCCGGACTTCTCCCGGGTCGTCTCGACGGCTTCCTCGCCGGCGGCCTTGGCATCGTCGTAGGCCTCGCCCGCGGCTTCCTTCGCCTCCTCGCCGGCGGCCTTCGCGTCCTCCACCATCTGCTCACCCTTCTCCCGGGCAGCGTCCATGGTCTTGTCGACGGCCTGCCCGGTGTCCTCGGCAGCCTCTTCCATCGCCGCTCCGGCGTCTTCCCGGGCCTCTTCGGCGTCGTCGGCACCGCCGCAGGCGGCCAGCACCAGCGGCGCCGCGGCCATCAGCATCAGCAATGTCTTCCTGTTCATGGTCTCTCCCTTTTCAGCTGGCGGACAGCAGTGCCCGCCGGCGGCCACTGTAGCAACATGCCGGTCGCCGGGCGACATCCGCCGGTTCAGCGCAGCGCTTCGCCCACTCGCGCCCAGCGGGCGGAGGTCACCACCCAGTCCGGGTCGCGAACCAGATCCAGTTCGACCCGCCGCACGCCGCCGTCCAGCGACAGGCGACGGAGATCGGCGCCGGCGAAGCGGACGCTCATGCGGACGCTGGCGGCGTCCGCGCCGTGGACGTCTATCTGTTCGATGTCCGGCAGCACCACCACGCTGCCGCCGCGCAGCAGCTGCAGCCGCAGCAGCCTGACGATGCCGGCGCGGTCGTTGCCGCGCATGTCGCGGTAATCCGCATGCAGCGCGTCCGCGACGGCGCCCACGTCGCCGTCGCCGGCCGCCTCCGCCGCCCCCTCGATCAGGGCGCGGATCTCGGCTTCCGGCGTGGCCGGTCCGCCGCCGCAGGCCGCCAGGGCCAGCAGGCAGCACAGCGCCGCGGCCGCGGCGCCGAGCCGCGACGGCCACGCCGCGGCCGGAATACAGTATTCTCTGTTATGTAAAGCGTCCGGGGTGAGCACGATGACGGAACCGACCAGCGAGGACAAAGAGCGCATCGACAGGATACTGGACCTGTGGTTCGAGGAGCGAGAACTCACGGCGCCCCAGATCGATGCCCGACTCGACGTGTGGTTCGGCGAGGACCCGGAACTCGACATCCGCCTGCGCCACGAATTCGCGGACGAGATACACGAGGCCTCGGAGATGAAGCTCATGCACTGGGCCGCGACACCCCGCGGCCGGCTGGCGCTCGTCCTCGCCATCGACCAGTTCCGCCGCAACATCTATCGCAACACCGCCAGGGCATTTTCCCACGACAAGCTCGCGCTGAAGCTTTGCGTGGAGGGCATCGTGCAGCAGGCCGACCGCCAGCTCACCGACATCGAGCGGGTGTTCCTGTACATGCCGATGCAGCATGCCGAAAGCCTGCGCGTGCAGAAGAAGTCGGTCATGGTCTTCACGGCGCTGGCGAACAAGGTCTCGCCGACGCTGCGCGAGACCTTCCGCACGTTCGCCGACTTCGCGGAACTGCACCACGACATCATCGAGCGCTTCGGCCGCTTCCCGCACCGCAACGCCATCCTCGGCCGGGAGAACACGCCCGAGGAGCAGGAGTACCTGGAAGGCGACGCCCCCACCTTCGGCCAGAGCACCGGGTAGGAGGGCGTTCACGCCCGACCCGGCTTTCTCTTGGCGTTCGCCCGCCATCAGGTTGGGTGGACTACTTCGGACGCTCACCGTAGGAGGGGCTTCAGCCCCGATTAGCGCTCGGCCACCTCCGGCGAAGATCGGGGCTGAAGCCCCTCCTACATACCCATCGAAGCCGTGCCGCATCCAGGATGAACCGCGCAACCCCTGCCCACCCGCTGACGGGCCCGTAGCCGAAAGGGTTAGCACCAGTCAGCAGGCGCCGCTGACTGGCAGCTCCTGCACGCCACCGCGAGCACGGCCGTCATGCGGGGGTATCCATCGCCGCGACCTTTTGTCGGGAGCAAGATGGATACCCCTGCAGGGCGGCCAGGAATGAAAGGGAATCAGGCGCGGCGCCAGGTGTCGCGGCGGGAGATGACGTTGTAGCGCCAGACCAGCAGGATGGCCGCCAGCGTCAGCCCGACCACGAAACCGCCCCAGATCAGCTCCGGCTGCAGTGCGTAGCGCTTCGCCGCCAGCAGGGCCAGCGGGAAGGCGATGATCCAGTAGGCCAGCGTGGTCAGGAACATCGGGATGCGGGTGTCCTGGTAGCCGCGCAGCGCGCCGGCGGCGCCCACCTGGATGCCGTCGGAGACCTGGAAGACCGCGGCGACGAACAGGAGCGTGACGGCGATGGCGGAAACCTCCGGGTCCGAGGTGTAGATGTCCACCACGGATTCCCGGAACAACAGCAGGCCGAGGGCCGAGACGCCCATGCACAGGCCGCAGAGCCAGATGCCCACCCAGCCGCGGAAGCGCGCCGTCGCGAGCTCGCGCCGTCCCAGCGCCTGCCCCACTCGCACGGTGGTCGCGGAGTTCAGCGCCAGCGGGATCATGAACATGGTGGAGGCGAAGTTGACCGCGATCTGGTGGGCGGCGGCGACGTTCGCCGACAGCGTGCCCATCAGCAGGGAGATGGCCGCGAACAGTCCCGCCTCGGCGACGATGGTCACGGCGATGGGCAGGCCCACCCGCAGCACCTGGCGCTGCAGCCGCCAGCGGGGCCGGGGCAGCTTGGCGAAGATGGCGAACGGGCGGTAGCGCTCGCTCGTGAGCACGTGGGCCGCCATCGCCACCAGGAGGAACCACATGGCGATGGCGCTCGCCAGGCCGCAACCCTTTGCACCCATGGCCGGAAAGCCGAAGTTGCCCCACATCAGCGCGTAGTTGCCGATGACGTTGACCACCAGCGCCAGCAGCGAGACGTACATGATGGGGCGGGTCCAGCCGATGGCCTCGGAGGTGAAGCGCAGCACGAGGTACAGGCAGAGACCCGGCGCGCCCAGCGCGATGGCCTCCACGTAATCGCCGGTAAGGCTGCGGAAACCGGGGTCGATGCCGATCAGCTCGAGCGCCGGGCGCGCGATCACCCACAGCAGCACGACGATGCCCAGGCCGAAGAAGAGCGCCAGCGTCAGGCCCTGGCGGACGTAACGGCCGATCAGGCGATGCTTGCCCGCCCCGTAGCGCTCGGACACCAGCGGCGAGATGGCCATGAGGGTACCCATGGCGAACAGGAACACGACCATCCAGACGCTGCCGCCCACCGCCACCGCCGCCAGGTCGCGGGAGCCGAGCCGGCCGGCCATGACGGCGTCGGCGAACTGCATGCCTGCGATGGCGAGGTTGTTGCCGATCAGCGGCCCGGCCAGCCGGAGGAGCCTGCCCGCTTCCGGCACGGCGGCCCGCAGGCGGCCCGGGGCTGCTACTGGAGTCTCCATGGCCGAGTCTTCCTGGCCCAACTTCAGCCGGGCGTATATCCCCTGGCACGATCCCCGTGGGCGAGGCGTGGGAGCGTAGCACAGCCGTCCTGTCGCCAGACGATCGGCTGGGGTATCGTCTGAGTCAGTCAGGACAACGGCACGGGAGGAAACCATGCTGAACGACGGACTGTCGCGCAAGGCCGCCATCATCGGCGGCGTGCGCATTCCCTTCGCCCGGGCCCACGGCGCCTACGCCCGCTGCTCCAACCAGGACATGATGACCGCCACGCTGCGCTCGCTCGTGGAGCGCTACGAACTCGGCGGCCAGCGTCTGGGCGACGTCTCTCTCGGCGCGGTCATCAAGCACTCCCGCGACTACAACCTGGCCCGGGAGTCGGTGCTCGGATCGGGACTGGCGCCGGAGACCCCCGCTTTCGACCTGCAGCGCGCCTGCGGCACCAGCCTCTCCGGCTGCGTGCAGATCGCCAACAAGATCGCGCTGGGCCAGATCGAGGCGGGCATCGGCGCCGGCGTCGACACCGTGAGCGATGCGCCCATCGTCTACCCGGACGAATACCGGCAGATCCTGCTGGAGAGCTTCCGCGGCCGCTCGCTGGGCGCGCGCCTGAAGCCCTGGCTGCGGCTGCGCCCGCGCCACTTCAAGCCGCAGCTGCCCGGCGTCGCGGAACCGCGCACCGGCCTGTCCATGGGCGAGAGCACCGAGCTGACCGCGAAGGAGTGGAACCTCACCCGCGAGGAGCAGGACGAACTCGCCCTGGCCAGCCACCAGCGGGCCCACGCCGCCTACGAGCAGGGCTTCTACGAAGACCTCGTGGTGCCGTTCCAGGGCCTCGACAGGGACAACAACATCCGCCCGGATAGCAGCCTGGAGAAACTGGGCAAGCTGAAGCCGGCCTTCGACCGCTCCGGCAACGGCACCATGACGGCGGGCAACAGCACGCCGCTGACCGACGGCTCGGCTTCCGTGCTGCTGGCCTCGGAGGAGTGGGCCCGGGAACGGGGCGTGCCCGTGCAGGCCTGGCTCACCCACAGCCGGGTCGCAGCCGTGGACTTCGTGGACAAGGAGGGGCTGCTGATGGCACCCGCCTACGCCGTCTCCGAGATGCTCGCGGCGGCCGGCCTCGGCCTGCAGGACTTCGACTTCTACGAGATCCACGAGGCCTTCGCGGCGCAGACGCTGTCGACGCTGAAGGCCTGGGAGTCGGCGGAGTTCTGCCGTGAACGGCTGGGCCGGGACGAACCGCTGGGCTCCATCGACCGCAGCAAGCTGAACGTGGTGGGCGGCAGCATCGCCATCGGCCATCCGTTCGCGGCCACCGGCGCGCGCATCGTGGGGACGCTGGCGAAACTGCTCGCGCGCAAGGGCTCCGGCCGCGGCCTGATCTCGGTCTGCACCGCGGGCGGGATGGGCGTGACCGCCATCCTGGAAGCTGCCTGAGCCGCGACGGTCGGGCCCCGGAGGGACCGTCTGCTATAGTCGGCCGCTTGTTGCGCGCCGATAGCGCATCGTTGCGCGCCTGTGCGGAGACTCGCGCGACGGGCGCGCAGCATGAGGCCCTCGGGGGAGCGGCCGGCCGTATCTGGCCCGCCCGCGGCTGACTCGGACCAGGAGAGAAAACACATGGGCGGCTTCACCGACCTGTTGAGTACGCTGAACGGGATCCTCTGGCACGACACGACGCTGTTCGCGCTGCTGGGCACCGGCATCCTGTTCACGATCTGGAGCGGCTTCTCCCAGTATCGTGCGCTGACCCACGGCACCGCCGTGGTGCGCGGCGCGTGGGACGACCCGGACGACCCCGGCGCTATCAATCACTTCCAGGCACTGTCGGCCGCGCTGTCGGCCACCGTGGGCCTCGGCAATATCGGCGGCGTCGCGCTGGCGATCAGCCTGGGCGGGCCGGGCGCGGTGTTCTGGATGTGGGTGGTCGGCTTCTTCGGCATGGCCATCAAGCTCACCGAAGTCACGCTGTCCATGCTCTACCGCAACACGGACGACGAGGACAATCCCCACGGCGGGCCGATGTGGGTGGCCAGCAAGGGCATCGCGCTCATGAACCCGAGGCTCGCCTGGCTCGGCGGCACCATCGGCACCATCTTCTGCGTGACGCTGCTGATCTCCACCGCCACCGGCGGCAACATGTTCCAGGCCTTCAACGTGGGCCTGATCACCTACGAGTACTTCGGCGTGCCCAGCTGGATCACCGGCGTGATCCTCGCCGTGATCGTCGCGCTGGTGATCATCGGCGGCATCAAGCGCATCGGCCGGGTGGCGGGCCTGCTGGTGCCGTTCATGGTCGTGCTCTATCTCCTCTGCGGCACCTACGTCCTCGTGGTCAACGCCGGAGAGATACCGGCGATGTTCAGCCTCATCGTGAAGTCCGCCTTCGCGCCCACCGAGGCCAGCGGCGCGTTCATCGGCGGCACCGCGGGTGCGGCCTTCCTGTTCGGCATGAAGCGCGCCCTGTTCTCGAACGAGGCAGGGCAGGGCTCCTCGCCCATCGCCCACTCCGCCGCAAAGACCGACGAGCCGGTGCGCGAGGGCATCGTCGCGGGGCTGGAGCCGTTCATCGACACCATCGTCGTGTGCACGTTCACGGCGCTCATCATCCTCTCCACCGGCGTTTGGAACCGGGCCCCGGACGTCGCCTGGGACACCCCGCTGGAGGTCACCCGGGCAGGCAACGTGTGGGAGTTCGAGAGCCGGCAGCCGCCCATCGACGATTTCATGCCCGGCGATGCCGTCACCATGGTGGTGGTCGCCGACGAGAATCCGAAGACCGGCTTCGACCGCCACGAGATCACCGGCATCATCGTGGAGCGGGACGGCGTCCTGGTGATCGACTGGAACCCCTACGAGGGCCCGACGAAGCCCGAGATCCTGGACAACGGCTTCCACCAGGTCTTCATGGCCGCGGTGCTCACCGGCAAGGCCTTCGACCAGGTGCAGCCCGGCCTGGGCAAGTGGCTGGTGAGCCTGGCCGCGTGGCTGTTCGCCATCTCCACCATGATCTCCTGGAGCTATTACGGCGAGCAGGCCATGGTCTATCTCGCCGGCGAGGGGAGCGTGCTGGCCTACAAGGTGGTGTTCTGCGCGCTGATCGTCGTGGCCACGCTCGGCATCATCAAGACCGACGCCCAGCTCGACAACCTGACCGGCGTGGGCACCGGCGTCATGCTGGTGGCCAACCTGCCCATCATGTGGATCTTCGGCCGCCAGGCCATGCGCGCCTACCACGACTACGTCGACCGCATGAAGGAGGGACTCATGGGGCCGGACCACCCGACGCCCACCATCGAGGACCTGATCAGCGGCCGCGACGTGGCGCGGAAGAACCGGGACCAGGGCTAGCGCAGGTCGCGGAAAAAGGCGCGGATGTCCGCCACCAGGTCGGCCGGGCGCTCCAGCGCGGCGAAGTGGCCGCCCGCCGGATACTCGGTCCAGCGCGTGATGTTGTAGTGCTGCTCCGCCCAGCTGCGCGGCGGCGAGAAGATCTCCTTCGGGAATACCGCGACGCCGGTGGGCGTGGCCACGTAGTCCGTGGGCGGGCCGAACATGCCGGCGCGCATGGACTCGTAGTACAGGCGGATGGACGAGGTGATGGAGCCCGTCACCCAGTAGGCGGTGATGCCGGTGAGGAGCACGTCGCGGGGAAAGACGCTCTCCACGTCGCCGCCGCAGTCGGACCATTCCCGGTACTTCTCCACGATCCAGGCGGCGAGCCCCGCCGGCGAGTCGTTCAGCGCCACACCGAGGGTCTGCGGCCGGGTGCCCTGAATCTGCGCATAGCCCATGCCCGTGCGCTGGTGGGCGCGGCCCTGTTTCAGCGCGGCGAGATCCTCCTCGGTGGGTTCCCGGTCGCGGGGCGGCGCAGCCGGCACCATGTTCAGGTGCACGCCGCAGACCCGGTCCGGATCCGCGAGCGCCATCCAGGGCGAGATCAGCGAGCCCCAGTCGCCGCCCTGCACGCCGTAGCGCTCGTAGCCGAGCCTGCGCATGAGCGCGGCCTCGGCCTCGGCAATCCGGCGCACGTGCCAGCCCGGCTCCGCGGGCGCCTCCGACCAGCCGTAGCCCGGCATGGAAGGGCAGATCACGTGGAAGGCGTCGGCCGCATCCCCGCCATGTTCCTCCGGCCGGGTCAGCGCGCCGATGATGCGGTGGAACAGCCAGACCGTGTCCGGCCAGCCGTGGGTGAGCACCAGCGGCAGGGCATCCGCGTGGGGCGAGCGCTGATGGATGCAGTGCATCGCCAGGCCGTCCACGTCGACCACCTGCTGATCGAAGCCGTTCAGCACCGCCTCGCCCGCACGCCAGTCATAGTGGTCGCGCCAGTGCTCGCACAGGCTGCGCAGATAGTCCGTGTCGGTGCCGTAGTCCCAGCCGCTGCCCGGGATCATGGCCGGCCAGCGGGTGCGGCCCAGCCGTTCGCGCAGGTCGTCCAGGACCTCGTCCGCCACGCGGATACGGTATTCCTCCATCTCGCCTCCCGGGTCCTTCCTACCAGTGACCGGTGCCGGGCCCGCCCTTGAACGGCCCGACGATGTCCGGGGTGATCCAGCCGCCGTAGAAGCCGCCGCTCTGCGCCGTCACGCGATCGTCGCCCACGTAGCAGGCGTCCATCGCGCCCGGCATGAAGGCATACCAGCCGGCAACGGACTCGAAGCCGGGCCGGGCATCCGCGTAGGCCCACACCGCCGCCTCGGCCACCTGCTCGCCGACTCTCAGCGTCCAGTAACGGGCCTGGCCCTTCCATTCGCAGAGCATTCGCTTGGCGACCGGCACGAGCAGGTCCTCGCGCACGTCCGCCGGCGGCAGATAGACGGTGGGCGGGCTGGCGGTCTCGCAGACCTTCATGGCACCCGTACTGTCGGCGACGACGACGCCTGCGAACTCCACCCGCACCCGGCGCCCGCAGGGGCGCACCGCCGGCGGGCGCGGGTAGTCCCAGACGGACTCCTG
>DASRVH010000162.1:0-24390 GCA_035655155.1 Woeseiaceae bacterium | reverse complement strand
TCAGCGCGGTCATGAACGCAGGCACCAGTGTCGGCGTGGCGGTGGCCGTGCCAGCGGTGCTGTTCATGGCGGGGGCGTGGCGTTTCGCCTACGCGTCCTTCGCCGTCCTCGCTGCTGCAGGCGTCCTGGCCGCCTGGCGCTTCATCCCCGCCGCATCGCCCATCGTGCCGTCCAACGCCGCGCCGCCTCCCCCCATCAGCAAGCTGCAATGGTCACGCCTGTTCGAGCTTTCCCTGTTTGCATTCGTCATGGGATTCATCGCGTCGGCGTACTGGGTTTTCGCGCCCGACCTGCTGGTCACCCTGGGCGCGCTGCCGGCCGGCGCAGCCGGGTGGCTGTGGCTCGCGGTCGGCATAGCGGGCCTGGGCGGCGCCGTGGTCGCCGACCTGGCAGACCGCAACAATCCGCCGATCACCCATGCATTGATGCTGATGATGCTATCAGCGAGCCTCGCGCTCCTCGCCGCCAGTCCCGGCAGCGTGCTGCTTGCGACCTTCTCGGCGCTGGTCTTCGGCCTGGCCTACATGAGTCTGACGGGCCTGTATCTGATGACCGGCATCCGCGTCTTGCCGGGTCGGCTGGCCATGGGGCCGGTGCTGCCGTTTATGGCTGTTGCGCTCGGGCAGGCGGCCGGCTCGCCCGTGGTCGGCGCGCTGGTGGCCGATATCGGCTATGCCGATGCGTTTGCCCTGCTGTCGGCAATCGGCATCACCGTGGCCATCCTGTCGCCTTTCTACCCGGGCTACATCGAGCCCGAGCCGGACGAGGAAGCCGAGGAGCAGGACACCGGCCTGCAGGCGGCGTTCGACCAACAGCTACAGGACACCGAAGGCGAGCCGTTCAGATACGGCAGGCAAGCGGTCAAAGACAGGTAAGCGAGGCGGAGATATTACCCGGTTATAAGTCGACCATCTTACAAGTCGACCATGGGTTTGCTGAACGGCTTTGCCCAGGGGGGCGCTCCGCCGAGCGGGTTTTTACAGGTTGTCGTTCCTGATGGCGGCATTGCCCTTGTGCTGCAGCCGCGTCTCGATGCGGTCGCCCTGGCGCTCGAAGCGATCATCGATCTTGCCGGCGTCGGGCCGCCGGTCAAGGGTGCCCCAGCCCGAACGGCTCCTGGAATTCGATGTCGATGGGTTCCTCGGCGCCCTTCGGGATAACGCGAATCTCGAAGCGCAGGACCTCGGTCGGCGCCACATCGAATACGCAGGTGTAGGACAGAAAATCATTGGCGCGGGTCTCCCTGACATGGCCTTCCTCCACCTGCTGGGCCAGGTTGACGGCCCGTGCGTGGACCTGCGCTTCAATGTGCCGATCGCCCTTCATCACCGTCACGTTAAGCAGCACGGCATGGTCCGCCGGGCTGAGGTCGTGTCGCTCGAGGCTCTCTTCCGGCAGGGTGCCGGCTCTCACAGCGCTGGCATAGATGATGTACCCGTTGGTGCTCACCCGCACATAGCCGGGAGCCTCCTCTATCGCAGCCGCCGAGGAACCGACCAGCGCGAGAGCGATAATGAGCCCGGCGCAGAATTCCGAACATAGGCGCCGCAAACGGCTCTCGGTTTGCGCTGCCAGCAGTGCTTGCCGTAATTTCGTCATGCATCTTAACGGTGCAAGTTCCGCGCCACCCCGTTCGAAAAATGCGAGCGCTGCTCGGCGCGTGAACGCACGCAAAGGGCATGCTCACTTGGTGGCGACAGCGTGCAAATACTGCAATCCGCTGCAGAAGTTGCCGCCGCCCGTACGTCATTGACCGCCTCGTAATTCGCACTTACGGTTAGTCTGGAGTGCGCGTTCCCGACCAGTCGGTCAGGGCGCTGCCGAACAGCGACCAGGTAGCCTTGCGATGCCACAGGTGTTCACGCCGCGCTCCAACAACGTCGCCCGAGCCGTGGTCTTCGGCAGTATCCCGGCGCTGGTGATCTTGCTCCTCGTGAGTATTGCTCTTGCCCGTTCGTCCCTGGTGACAGGTAAGGGACGGCCGATCCCTCAACCCGTGCCGTTCAGTCATGCCCAGCACGTCGGCGCACTCGCTGTCGACTGCCGCTACTGTCATGTCTCGGTGGAGGAGAGTGCCTTTGCCGGCATACCGCCGACGGAGACGTGCATGACCTGTCACTCACAGCTCTCCACGGGCTCGGATGCGTTGGCGCCGGTCCGCGAGAGCTGGGAGGAGGGTGAGCCGTTGCGCTGGCGACGCGTCCATGATCTTCCGGATTTCGTCTATTTCCATCACGGCATCCACGTCAGCCGAGGCGTAAGCTGTGTCAGCTGCCATGGGCGTGTCGATCAGATGGTGACCATCCGCCAGGTGCGTAGCCTGCATATGAAGTGGTGCGTGGATTGTCATCGTGATCCGTCGTCATGGCTGCGGCCGCCTGAGCACGTCTTCGACATGGCTTGGCGGGATCCGGAGCATCCCTCGCAAACCGGCCGCAAGTTGATGGCACGCTACGGCATCGACACCGCTTCGCTGGCCGACTGCTCGATATGCCATCGCTGAATCGCCGGGAACTGCTGCAGATGCTCGGCGCGACGGCGTCGGTGGCGGGGCTGTCCGCCTGCACACGCGAGCCGGCCGAAGAGATCCTGCCCTGGGTACGGATGCCCGAACGACGGGTACCCGGCGAACCCGCGCAGTATGCCTCGACGCTGTCGCGGGACGGCTACGGCCAAGGGGTCATCGTGCGGACGCATGCGGGCCGCCCCACAAAGGTCGAGGGCAATCCCGGCCATCCGGGCAGTCTTGGCGCGACAGACCCTCAGGCCCAGGCCGCGGTTCTGGAACTCTATGATCCCGACCGGTCGCGCACGCCCATACGAGCGGGGGCGCGCGAGGCGACACTTGCCGACTTCGACCGCGAACTCGAGGTCCGGCTCGACCGTCACCGGCAACGCGGCGGCGAGGGCCTCTGCCTGCTGACAGGCTCCGTGACATCACCCGCCGCTGTGGCGCAACTGGAGCGAATGCAGCAGTCGATGCCCGCCGTGCGCTGGTACCGACACGATGCGCTGGCGCGCGACGAAGTGTACGCAGGTGCTCGTCTCGCGTTCGGAGCAGCGGTGGAGACGATCTACCGGCCGGATCGTGCCAGGGTCGTCCTGAGTCTCGACGCGGACCTGGTCGGTACATTGCCGGGGAGTCTGGCCTACGCCAGGCAGTTGGTGAGCGGGCGGCGGCCGACGCCGGGCGATCCTTCGATGAACCGTCTGTATGTGCTGGAGTCCGCACCGACGCAGACAGGCGCCATCGCAGACCATCGCCACGCCCTGCGGGCGGGCGATGTCTACGGCATGGCCCGCGCGCTCGCGGTTCGTCTGGGGGTGCTCCCGCAAGGCGAACGCGCTGACATACCCGTTGCCGAGAAATGGCTGGATGCGGCCGTTCGGGACCTGGAAGCACACCGCGGTGCGGGGATCATCGTACCCGGAGATCACCTGCCGGCAGCCGTTCACGCCCTCGCGCACGCCATGAATGAGCGGCTGCACAATGCCGGCCGGACCGTGTTGCATCTCGATCCCGTGCCGGCCGGCGCCGGATCTGAGAACGCCACGCTCGCGTCTCTGACCGACTCGATGCGGGCGGGCAGCGTGGAGACGCTCGTGATGCTGGGCGTCAACCCGGTGTACACGGCGCCGGCGGATATCGGCTTCGCCGGCGCACTGACCGAGCTGGAATACAGCGTACATCTCGGCCTGTACGCCGACGAGACTGCGGCACTCTCTCGCTGGCACCTGCCCGAGGCCCATGCGCTCGAGTGCTGGGGCGATCTCAGGGCGTACGACGGCACGCCGAGTCTCGTACAGCCGCTCATCGCGCCCCTGTATGGCGGGCTGGCCGCCCTCGACGTGCTGGCCCGGCTGAATGGAAGAAAGGAGACCGCCCACGGATTGCTGCAGGAGTTCTGGCGGCCGCAAGCGGGGTCCGATTTCGAGTCCTTCTGGCGCGAAGCGCTGGAGACGGGCGTGGTTCCCGCGGACACACACGGGCGTGTGAACCGCACGGTGCAGGCAGGGCTCGAGCGGCGCCTGCCGGCGCCGGGTCCTGTCGACGCGCTGGAGCTGCAGTTCCGCCCCGATCCCACCGTGCGTGACGGCAGTCACGCGAATAACGCTTGGCTGCAGGAGCTGCCCAAGCCGCTGCTGGGCCTGGTGTGGGACAACGCCATATTGGCGGGGCCGCAGACCGCGGCTCGCCACGGCGTTGTCGACGGGGATTTGGTGCGCATCTCCCATGGCGGGCGCGAGATCGAGGGGCCGGTGATCGTCGC
This sequence comes from Woeseiaceae bacterium, assembly GCA_035655155.1. Classification (GTDB taxonomy): domain Bacteria; phylum Pseudomonadota; class Gammaproteobacteria; order Steroidobacterales; family Woeseiaceae; genus Lentisalinibacter. The sequence goes on along the minus strand of DASRVH010000162.1, from coordinate 20,119 downwards.
GTCCGGCCACGCCGAGGGTTCGGTCACCCTCATGCTCGGCTATGGCCGCGAGCGTGCAGGACGCATCGGCAACGGTAACGGCTACGACGCTTATGCGTTGAGGAGCAGCACGGCGCCATGGGTAGCCGACGGTGCGGCGCTGGAGGCGACCGGTCGGCGTGCGCAGCTTGCGCGAGTGCAGCAGCATCACGGTACGGAAGATCGTGAGCCCGTGCGCGAATCTGCGCTGCACGAGATCGGCGCGCTGGCCGAAGAGGGGGGCGGCGGCGGTCATCACGAGTCGCTCTATCCCGGGCACGAGGGCAGCCGTTACCAGTGGGGGATGGCCATCGATCTGAACGCCTGTATCGGTTGCCGGTCCTGCACCATCGCCTGCCAGGCGGAGAACAACATCCCGGTGGTCGGCAAGCAGGAAGTGGCGCGCGGCCGGGAGATGCACTGGATACGCGTGGACCACTACGAAAAAGGGTCGGGGGAGGAGCGCAGAACGTATTTTCAGCCTGTTCCCTGCATGCACTGCGAACATGCGCCGTGCGAATACGTCTGTCCGACTGCAGCTGCCGTGCATGATTCCGAGGGCTTGAACGTCCAGGTCTACAACCGCTGTATCGGCACCCGGGATTGTTCGCAGAACTGCCCGTACAAGGTGAGACGATTCAACTGGCTGGACTACAACGGTTATGAATCGGGCCGGTTCCGCAAGCTGGCGACGCCCGCGCCTCAGCGCAACCCCTCCGTCACCGTGCGCAGCCGAGGCGTAATGGAGAAGTGCACCTACTGCGTGCAGCGAATCAGTGCGGCGCGGATCGAGGCGAAGAAGGACGACCGGCCGATTGCCGACGGCGAGGTCGTCACTGCCTGCCAGGCGGTATGCCCCGCTGATGCGATCCGGTTCGGAGACGTGAGCGATCCTTCCACGGCCGTCTCGCGATGGAAAGCGGACGGCAGGAACTACGTGCTGCTGGGCCACCTGAATACGCGTCCGCGCACGAGCTACCTCGCACGGGTACGGAACCCCAATCCCTCGGCATTGGGGGACGATGACGATGGCCGCTGAACGGCCGGCGGACCGGATTCCCGTGCTCGAGCCGGGTCAGACGTACGCGAGCGTCACGGACCATATGAGCGCGCTGGTGTTACGCGGGCCGACCCGGCGCGGTCTTGTCGCGCTGTTCCTGCTTTTCACCGCACTCGCGATCCTGTTCGGCTACGCGGTCATCGCGGTCTTCGCGCGCGGTGTGGGCCTGCTCGGCGTGAATATACCGGTCGCCTGGGGCTGGCCGATCGTCAACGTGGTCTGGTGGATCGGGATCGGCCATGCAGGGACGCTGATCTCCGCGGTGCTCCTGCTGCTTCGCCAGCGGTGGCGCACGTCGATCAACCGCTTCGCAGAGGCCATGACCATCTTCGCGGCGGGAATTGCGGCGCTGTTTCCTTTCGTTCATCTCGGTCGCCCCTGGCTTTTCTACTACCTGGTGCCCTATCCGGATACGATGGGACTCTGGCCGCAGTGGCGCAGCGCCCTGGTCTGGGATTTCTTTGCGATCGCCACGTACATCCTGGTGTCGATATTGTTCTGGTACCAGGGGCTGGTGCCGGATCTGGCCACTCTCAGAGATCGGGCGGTCTCGCCCCTGCGCCAGCGCGTTTACGGTTTTCTCGCACTGGGCTGGCGGGGATCGGCCCGACACTGGGAACACTACGAGACGAATTACCTGCTGCTCGCGGTGCTGGCCACTCCGCTCGTGGTTTCGGTGCACAGCGTGATCTCTCTCGATTTCGCGGCGACGATCGTCCCCGGCTACCATTCCACGATCTTTCCGCCCTATTTCGTTGCCGGAGCGCTGCTCTCCGGATTCTGCATGGTCGTCACGCTGGCGGTGCCGCTGCGCGGGCTGTTCGGGCTCGAGGACTTCATTACGCTGCGCCATTTCGATCGGATGGCGAAGCTCATGCTGGCCTCGGGTTTCTTCGTCATCTACAGCTATGCTGTCGAATTCTTCTTTGCCTGGTACAGCGGCGACGAGTTTCACCGCTATGTGCAGATCAATCGCCTGTTCGGTCCGTATGCGCCCGCTTTCTGGGCGATGTTGACCGGCAACGTGCTCGTGCTGCAGGCGCTGTGGTGGCGGCGGGTCCGCCGCAGCCTGCCCCTGCTGTTCACTGTCGCTGTGATAATCAACGTGGCGATGTGGCTCGAACGCTATGTGATCGTGATCACTTCCACCCACCGGGATTTTCTGCCTTCGATGTGGGACAGCGCTTCGGCCACGGGCTGGGATGCCGCGCTGTTGATCGGCTCCCTCGGGCTGTTCTGTTTCCTGATGGCGCTGTTCATCCGTTTCCTGCCGCTGATCTCCATTTACGAGATGCGCGAGCTCGTGCGCGAGCGCGAGGCCGAACCATGACCTACAGGGTCGGCGACAGAGAACTCTTCGGCGTCACCGCCATGTTCGACAGTGCGGACGAACTCGTCTGCGCCGCCCGGCGATTGCGCGGTAAGGGGTATCGCCGTCTCGATGCGTACACGCCTTTCCCGGTCGAAGGCCTGAGCGAGGCGCTCGGTTGCCGCTCGGGAAAGGTGCGCTGGTGCGTGCTTGCCGGTGCGCTACTGGGCGGTGCGCTTGCCTATTTCCTGCAGTGGTATTCCGCGGTCGTCGACTATCCCGTCAACGTGGGCGGCCGTCCGCTGCATGCCTGGCCCGCCTTCCTCGTGGTGACGTTCGAGATGGCCGTGCTCGGCGGCGCCCTGGCGGGGTTTTTCGGCATGCTGGCCCTCAGCGGACTGCCCCGGCTCCATCATCCGGTTTTCGATCTGCCGGAGTTTGGCCGCGCCACCCGGGGTCGGTTCTTCCTGTGCATTGAGAGCAGCGACGAGCGTTTCGATGTGGAACGTGTGACGAAGGATCTCGAAGCACTCGCGCCGTTGACGGTGCAGGAGGTGCCCCGGTGAGGCGGCGCGACGCAACCGTCGTTGCGACCGTCTTCCTCGCCGTGCTGGGCGGATGCGGCGAGCCGATGCGCGAGCAGCCCAGGCTGGAGACTCACGAGGCAGCGGAGCGCCAAGGCTGGCAGCAGACCATGCGTCCGCCGATCGAGGCAACCCGGGAGTGGCGTCCGGCAGACGAGCAGGGCCAAGGGTCCGTCGGGTCGATTCCCATCACGATCGATCTGCTCCGGCGTGGGCGCGAACGCTACGAGATCCATTGCACGCCATGTCACGGCGTGGCCGGCAGAGGCGACGGCGCGGTGGTCCGACGAGGTTTTCCGGAGCCGCCTTCGTTCCATACGGCACGGCTGCGCAGCGTGCCGGCGTCTTTCTACTACACCGTGATGACGCAGGGTGTCGGCAATATGGCGTCCTACGCGGCCCGGGTTTCGTCGGACGATCGCTGGGCAATCGCCGCCTACATCCAGGCCCTGCAGTTGAGTCAGAATGCGCCGGCGGAACTGCTGCCGGAACGCTTGCGTGACAGCGGGGAGGCGGAGCCTTGAATGCCTCGCCGCTTGCCGCCGCCTGGCTTACGGCGAGCACCTGGTGGCTGGATGTGGCCTTGGGTGCCTTGTTCCTGCGGATGATCGGTGACCTCACCGGCGGCCGCTGGGCCGCATTCGCAGACGATGCGTTACGCAACTGCGCCGCGCTGTTGCTACCAGCAACAATCGCGTTCGCGCCACTGCTCGCCGGGGTGGAAGCGCTTTCCTCGGCCGCAGCCGGCACATCCGTGCCTGCCACCTGGGCGCAGCCGGGATTCATTGTCGTTCGCACGGTCGCCGTTTTCGCAATCTGGTTGCTGCTGGCCCGCGCGATGGGAGCATGGCACGATGCCCGCGAGCGCCGGCCGCGGGTGGCCACGGCCGGATTGCTGCTTTTCGTGCCTGCCGTGACGGTATTCCATGTCGACTGGAGCATGCTGCCGGAGGCCCCCTGGTACTCTCCCGCCGCGGGCGTCGTCGCGATAGCCGGCCAGGCCGCTTCGGGGCTGGCCCTCGCGCTGATCCTGCTCTGGTTCCGGCACGGCGAGGACGCCGCCGGACGGGCCGAGCGAAGGGATCTCGGCAATCTCCTGCTCGTCGCCGTACTGTCCTGGGCCTATCTGGCTTTTATGGAGTACCTCATCGTCTGGATAGGCGATCTGCCGCACGAGACTCTGTGGTACCGACGGCGTTCCGACACGGCAGGCGTGGCAGCGGCGCTGGTCACCCTGAAACTCGTTCTGCCCTTTCTGATGTTGATGTCGCGACCGGTCAGGCGCAGTGGGCTTCTGCTCGCGCTGGCCGCCGCCTCGGTATTGGCGGGTCATGGTTGCGAGGTGTGGTGGCGACACCGGGGTTCCGTGGACGGCGAGTTCGGGCTGGACGCGCTGGCTCTCATCGCCGTGACGGGCGCCTGTATCGCATTTATGGCCTGGCGATCCGGGCCCGGGCCGGTGCAGGGGAGGGCATCGTGAACGAAACCTCCGGAGCGACTCGACGACGGGAAACCGCCGCCGCCGAAGCTGCTGTTGTCGTGCGCAGTGCCTTGTTCGTGCTGCTGGTACTCACGTTCGCGGCCATCCTGGTGGCCTGCCTGCTGTATGCGGCAGAAATGGGTGGTTTCGGGCGAAGTGCGGGGCTCGGTAACGGACGGCCGCCGGAATCGCAGCACTCGGCGACGATGGATCGTCGTTCGCTCGAGCGCTCACAGCGGGAGCGACTCCGGAGCTACGGCTGGGTCGACCGGAGAGAAGGAGTCGCCCACGTGCCGATCAAGGTAGCGATGGAGGAGCTGGCCTCGCGGGGACAGGTGCTCCGGATTCCTCCGTCGATGCGCTCGGGCCGTTAGTCCCAGGGAGCTGACACCGCTTGCAATGGCGTCGCGGCCGGTTCGTGCGGACTCGCGATAGACCGGAGGTCATGAATTGCGGCTGCGTCCGTCAGTTGTGCCCGTGAGCAGGTCCTCCGCCGCCCAGAGCCGGTCCTGACCCCAGACAGCCGCATCACCGACGCGGAAGCTGGGCACGCCCCACAGACCGAGCCCGAGCAGTTCTTCCCGATTGGCCTCGGCAACCGCGCGCCAGTCGTCGCTGCCGAGATGCCGGCGCGCGCCCTGCCAGTCCAGTCCGGCGTCGGTGACGATCCGCGCGAGGCCCCGGTCGCCACCGGCATCGATGCCACGGGACCACACACCGCGCATGAACGCGAGGCAGTACTCGTAGCCCCGCCCCTCGGCAATGGCCCACGGCAAAAGCGAGTAACCGCGCTCGACCGGTTCGCCCAGCGGGTCGGCGATCCGGCCGAATGCCACTCCCAGGCGGCGGGCCTCCCGGGCGACGTCGGCGACGATGTAGCGGCTCTTCATCTTCGGTACCGGCAGCCCCCGCATGCGCATGGGCAGCACGTAACGCAGTTGCAGCCGGGCGCCGCAGGCGTCGGCGAGGGCCCTGACGCGTTCTGCGGCAATGTAGGTATACGGGCTGCGGAACGAGAGGAACCAGTGAATGTCCGGTGGTTGTCCGGAGGCCGGCGGCGCTGCCGCGGAGGAGGGCACGGCCGGCGGCGCGAACAGCGGTTCGGCCGGCGCGGCGGCGCGCCGCGCTCCCAGTTCGGCGAGTCGAGACTCGAGGTAATGCAGCCTGTCCAGGCCCCAGTACCATTCGCCCTCGTAATACAGCGTGGCGCCGAGGTAGTGGCCGAGTTGCTCGCGCCGCGCGTCGCCGCCGGTCCGCGCGCCGGCGATCAGTTCGCGGACCGCCGGATCCTCCGCATCCGGATCGAGCCTGGCGCGGGCCGCGAGGAGGGCGGCGTCGATGCGGGACCACTCGCGCAGCCGCTCCCGCTCCGGTGCCGCCCAGTCCGGCGGCGGACCGACCAGCCACACCCTCAATTCGACATCGTAGCGCTGGATGAAGGCGGGCAACGTCTGCGCAAGCAGCCGCGAATAGGGATCGTGGGGCTGGTGGAAGTATTCCACGAGGTGGGGCCGCCCTTCCTTGCGCCGGCGGAGCTCGGCCTTTCTTCGCAGCTTCCGCAGGCGCGCCTCGCCGAGGAAGGACTCGGTCAGGCGTGAGACGATCGACGTCTTCAGTGACATGCGCTGGCTCCCCCGCGGCTCTCCGTGGCACCCGTTGGCTTTCGCCCGGATCTTCCCCCGGATGGTAGTCGAACGCTGTGACCTCCACCAATCTGTGAACCGCGTCCGACAGGACGATGAGCCGCAGCGCTAGACTGCACGGCATGTCACTGAGTCCCGTAACCGATGTCGCCGGGGGCGTCCACGCCGCACCCTTCGTCCTCGGCCGCCAGCCCATCCTTGACCGCAGTGGCAACACCGTTGCCTACGAGCTCCTGTTCCGGTCGCCGGGCGGCGAGCCTTTCCCCGGCGATCAACTGGCCACGGCGCGGGTGGTCACGCAGGCGTTCTCCGAGCTGGGTCTCGAAGCCGTACTCGGCGCCTGCCGCGGCTATATCAATTTCGATGCCGAGAGCCTGTACTCGGAGCTGCCGGAGGCGCTGCCGCCGGAACGCATCATGCTGGAGATCCTGGAGAGCGTCGAGATCACGCCCGAACTCGTGCAGCGCTGCTCCGAGCTCAGGCGACAGGGTTTCCGCTTCGCGCTGGATGACGTCACCCGCCTGGACGACTCCCACGAGACGATCCTGCCGCTGGTGGACGTCATCAAGGTGGACGTGCACGAGGTCCGCACCGAGGACCTGGGCGACATCGTCCGGGCCGTGCAGCGGCCCGGCATGCAGCTGCTGGCCGAAAAGGTGGACACGCCCGACCGGGCGGCGCAATGCAAGCGCCTCGGCTTCGACCTGTTCCAGGGCTTTTACTTCGCGCGGCCGGTGCTGCTCGAGGGACGTGCGGCGGACCCCTCGCGCCAGAATCTGATCCGCCTCCTGCAGCAGATCCTGGGCGACACCGAGATCGCGGATATCGAGGAAACCGTGAAGCACCTGCCGGAGCTCGGCTACAAGCTGATCCGGCTGGTGAACTCCGCGGGCATGGGATTGCGCCACAGGGTGGACAGCCTGTCCCATGCGCTGGTGATCCTGGGACGCCGCCGGCTGCAGCGCTGGCTTCAGGTGATGCTGTTCGCGCAGGACGGCAACGCCGACTTCCCGAGTCCGCTGCTCACACTGGCGGCGGCGCGGGGCCGGCTCATGGAGCTGATGTCGGAGCGGATATCCGCCGAGCCCGCGTATGCGGACCGGGCGTTCATGACGGGCATCCTGTCTCTCCTGGACACGCTGATCGGCGCACCGCTGGCCGATATCCTGGCGCCGCTGCCGCTGCAGGAGGACGTGCGCGACGCGTTGCTCTGGCGCAGCGGCGACCTGGGGCGCCTGCTCTTGCTGACCGAGATCCTGGAGCGTGACGAGCCTGCCGAAGTGGCGCGCCTGGTCGAGCACTGCGGCGGGCTCGATATCGAAGTGCTGGCGCGGCTGCAGGTGGACGCCATGAGCTGGGCGGCCGACGTCGGCCGGGCCGATTGACGCGGCGGCAGTGCCAGCAAGGGACTCTGTTACGCTGTCAGCAGATACTCTCTGTGACGAAAGGAGCGCAGCAGTGCAGACACCACCGGAGATCCACTTCCACGATATGGACCGCTCGGAAGCGGTGGAACAGGCCGTCAGGGAACGCGCGGCCAAGCTCGAGAAGTTTTACGACCGCATCACCAGCTGTCATGTCTACGTGCACGCCGTGCAGCGCAACCAGCGGCAGGGCAATATCTACGAGGTCCGCCTCGAGGTGCGGGTGCCCGGAACGGAGCTGGCCGTGAGCAACCGGCCCGGCGACCGTCACGCCCACGAGGACGTCTACGTGGCCGTGCGCGACGCCTTCGATGCCATGGAGCGCCAGCTCAAGAGCTGGAAAGAGAAGGCGTCCGGCGCCGGCTGAAACCCCGCGGCCGCAAGGGCGGGCCTGCCGACGGGGGGATGAATCCTGGCCGGATCACTGAGATAATGGCCACTGGTCCGCGTCGGTTGCCCCGCGACGGTCAGCCGTGAACCCCGTCAGGCCCGGAAGGGAGCAGCGGCAGCGGTGACACCGGGTGCCGGGGACGAGCTGGCGCGGGCCTCTTCATTCTCTGTAGGAGGGCCTTCAGGCCCGATCCATATATATGAGCTATCTCGTCCTGGCGCGTAAATGGCGGCCCCGTGCGTTCGGGGACATGGTCGGTCAGCAGCACGTGCTGCAGGCGCTGACGAACGCGCTGGCGAGCGGCCGTCTGCACCATGCCTACCTGTTCGCCGGCACCCGTGGGGTGGGCAAGACCACCATCGCCCGCATACTCGCCAAGGCACTGAACTGCGAGCAGGGCGTGGGGCCGGATCCCTGCGGCGAATGCAGCGCCTGCACCGAGATCGACGAGGGCCGCTTCGTCGATCTGATCGAGGTGGACGCGGCTTCCCGCACCAAGGTCGACGACACCCGGGATCTGCTGGACAACGTCCAGTACGCGCCGGCACGGGGGCGCTACAAGGTGTATCTCATCGACGAGGTGCACATGCTCTCCATGCATTCCTTCAATGCGTTGCTGAAGACGCTGGAGGAGCCGCCGCCGCACGTGAAGTTCCTGCTGGCGACGACCGACCCCCAGAAGCTCCCGGTGACGGTGCTCTCGCGCTGCCTGCAGTTCAACCTGAAGCGCCTCACGCCGCAGATGATCGGCGAGCATCTGACCCGGATCTGCGAGGCCGAGCAGGCGGAGGCGGAGGCGGAGGCGCTGGCGCTGATCGCCCGGGCGGCAGAGGGCAGTGTGCGCGACTCCCTGAGCCTGCTCGACCAGGCCATCGCCTACGGCGGCGGCGCCGTGCGCGAGGACGAGACCCGCGCCATGCTGGGCACCGTCGACCGCCAGCACGTCACTGGCCTGCTGGATTCCCTGGCCGCCGTGGACGGCGCGGGGCTGCTCGCCACGGTGGCCGCCATCGACGAGCAGTTCCCGGATTACGCGCGGCTGCTGGACGAGATTGCTGCGGCCCTGCAGCGCATCGCCGTCTATCAACTGGTGGGCGCGACGGACCTCGAGGAGGCCGACGAGGAGATGATCGCGGCCTATGCCGAGCGTTTCACGCCGGACGACGTGCAGCTCTATTATCAGGTCGCCATCACCGGGCGGCGCGACCTGCCCCTGGCGCCCGACCCCCGCGCCGGGTTCGAGATGACGCTCCTTCGGATGCTCGCCTTCCGGCCCGCCGGTGCGGACGGGCAGGCCTCAGGGGGCGGCCGGCCCGCTGCCCGGGCCCGCTCGCTTTCGCCGGCGAAGAGTGTGTCGGGCGAGCCGGTGGCGGCCGGCCCGGCAAAGGACCGGCAGCGCGGCGAACCGCCCGCGGCGGCGCCGAAAAAGCCGGCGGGCGAGACCGCCGAACAGGGTCCCCGCCATGCCGGATTCTGGTCGGAACCGGACTGGCACCGCCTGGCCGGCCAGCTCGAGATATCGGGCTCCGTGCGCCTGCTGGCCGCCAACTGCGCATTCCTGGCCCGGGAGGGCAACGGCGTGCAGCTGCAGCTGGACGAGCGCAGCGAGACGCTCCTCACCGAACCCCGGCGGCGGACGCTCGAGAAGGCCATGGCGGATTATTTCGGCGAGCCCCTCAAGGTTAGCATCCGGGTGGGCGGCGCCGAGGAGACCCCGGTGCAGCGCGAGCGGCGCCTGGAGGCCGAGCGGCTGGAGGCTGCGAAGAAAGGCCTGGAAGCCGATCCGAACGTGCGCATACTCCAGGACATGTTCGGCGCGGAGCTGCAGCCCGATACGGTGCGGCTGAAAGATCAGGACTGACGGACACGAGACGGACACAAAACGGACACAAGCGGAGGCAGGACGAATGAAGGGTGGACTCGGCCAGCTCATGAAGCAGGCCCAGCAGATGCAGGAGAAAATGCAGCAGGCTCAGGAGGAGCTGGCGAGCATCGAGGTTACGGGCGAGTCCGGTGCCGGTATGGTGAAGGTCACCATGAACTGCCGGCACGAGGTTCGCCGCGTGACGATCGACGACGAGCTGATCGGTGACGACCGGGAGATGCTGGAGGACCTCATCGCCGCGGCCATGAACGACGCCATCCGCCGGGTGGAGGAGACGACCCGGGAGAAGATGTCCGGTCTGACCTCGGGCATGGGCCTGCCGCCCGGGATGAAACTGCCTTTCGGTTGATCCGCCCATGGTGTATTCGCCGCTGCTGGTCCAGCTCATCGAGACGCTGCGTTGCCTGCCCGGGGTGGGGCAGAAGTCGGCGCAGCGCATGGCTTTCCATCTGCTGGAGCGCGACCCGGACGGGGCCGGCCGGCTGTCGACGGCGCTGGCGGAGGCAGTGGCCGGCATCGGCAAGTGCGAGCGCTGCCGGATGTTCGCCGAGGAGCCCGTCTGCCCGGTGTGCCGGGATGCCTCCCGCGACGCGAGCCAGCTCTGCATCGTCGAGATGCCGGCCGACGTCATGGCCGTAGAAGACCATACCGGTTACCGTGGGCGGTATTTCGTGCTGCTGGGACATCTCTCGCCGCTCGACGGCATCGGCCCGGAGGAGCTCGGTCTCGGCCGCCTCGAGTCCCTGCTCGAGGAGGGCGACGTGGAGGAGGTCATCATCGCCACCAATCCCACGGTGGAGGGCGATGCCACGGCGCACTACCTGGCCGAACTCGCGGCGCGCCGCGGCATCGGCGCCAGCCGCATCGCCCACGGCGTGCCCATCGGCGGCGAACTGGAATACGTGGACGGGGGTACCCTGTCCCACGCCTTCGCGGGCCGGCGCGCCATCGGCGCCTGAGCCAAGAGGCCGTCGGGGCCCGGTCAGAGAAGAAGGAGATCGAGATGAGCGACGACAAAAGAGACCCGGACTGCCTTTTCTGCAAGATCGCGGCCGGCGAAATCTCCGCCGATCCGGTCTACGAATCCGACACCGTCATCGGCTTCCGGGACATCAATCCGCAGGCGCCGACCCACGTGCTGTTCATCCCGCGGGAGCACATCCCGACCATCAACGACATCGATCCCGCGCATCATGCGCTGGTGGGGGAACTCTTCGGAGCCGCGAAGTCCGTGGCGGCCGAGGAGGGCCATGCCGACGACGGTTACCGGGTGGTGATGAACTGCAACGAGGGCGCCGGCCAGAGCGTCTTCCACATCCACCTGCATCTCCTGGCCGGACGGAAACTCGGCTGGCCGCCGGGCTGAGCGCCGCTCAGTAGTCGTCCCGGCGCAACTGGCGGGTGAGGTTCAAGAGCCGCCGATAGCTCGTGTAGCGCCGCTCGCTGATGGCGCCGGATTCCACGGCGGCGCGCACGGCGCAGCCCGGCTCGGCCCGGTGCAGGCAATCGTTGAACCGGCATCCGGCCGAGGCGGCTCTGATCTCCCGGAAGCCGGCGCCCACGTCCACGTCCGCCGCGATGTGCGGGGCGAAGTCCCGCACGCCGGGAGAGTCGATCAGCCGCCCGCCGCGGGGCAGGTTGATCATTTCCGCCGCCACCGTCGTGTGACGGCCTTCCCGCCGTGCCTCCGATACCGCGGCGATGCGCTGCGCGGCACCAGGGACGATGGCGTTGATGAGGGAGGACTTGCCGACGCCGGACTGGCCCACCAGCATGCTGACGTGCCCGGCCAGCAGATCGGTGAGAGCGCCCACGCCGCCGCCGGCCTCGGCGGAGACCCTCAGCACCGGGTAGTGGAGCGTCTCGTAGACGGCCAGCTCCGGGGTCTCGTCATGAGCCAGGTCGACTTTATTGAAGACGACGGCGGCCTCGATGCCCATCAGCTCGGCGGCACAGAGATAACGGTCCACGATGAAAAAGTCGGGTTCCGGCAGCACCGCGGCGGTCACTACCAGCTGGTCGAGATTCGCGGCCAGCGTCTCCGGGCGCCCGCGGCTGTCGATGCGGGCCAGCACGTTGTCCCGCGGCGCGACGGCGGTGATCAGCCAGTCCGCCTCGCCCGCGATCTGCGCCGCCTCCACGCGGTCCCCGCAAACCACCCGCAGCCGTTTGCCCTTGGTGCGTGCCGGCAGCCGCCGGCCGTCGTCCGACTCCAGCTCCAGCCGGTGGCCGCGGGCTGCAGTGACGGTGGGGAGGCGGTCTGCCGAGGCGTCGCTGGCTCGCTTCTTCGTCATGGGCGAAGTATAGGCCGTGCGGTCCGGCCGCGTGCGTCGCTCTGCTACACTGCCGGGCAGTCTTGCGGCACGGCGGAGCGTATGACGGACGAGAGAATGGCAGGGAAGAGCCGGGCGAATCTGATCTGGATCGATCTGGAGATGACGGGCCTCGATACGGTGAACGACCAGATCATCGAGATTGCCACCATAGTCACGGACGCGGACCTCAACGAGGTCGCGGAAGGTCCGGTGCTGGCCATCCATCAGCCGGACGAGGTGATGGCCCGCATGGACGAATGGAATCGCACCCAGCACGGCGGCTCCGGGCTCACGCAGCGGGTCGCGGAGAGCCGGGTGACCGAAGCCCAGGCCGAGCAGGCGACGCTCGCCTTCCTGCGTCAGCACGTCGAGGCGGGCACCTCCCCGATGTGCGGCAACAGCATCTGCCAGGACCGGCGTTTCCTCGCCCGCTGCATGCCCGAGCTGGAGGCGTTCTTCCATTACCGCAATCTGGACGTGAGCACGCTGAAGATACTGGCCAGCTTGTGGGCGCCGCCGGTCGCCGCCGGCTTCAGCAAGGAGTCGAGCCATCGCGCGATGGACGATATCCGCGATTCCATCGCCGAACTGCGTCATTACCGCGAGCACCTGTTCTCCGTGGCGGCGATGCAGACCGGCTGACGCCGCATGACCGTGGAACCCCCTTTCTCGCCGGCGGCCGAGCGCAACCGACGGCCGATTCTCTCGGTGTTGCGCCGCCACCTCGAGCCCGGCTGCCGGGTGTTGGAGATAGGCGCCGGCACGGGTCAGCACGCGCGCTATTTCGCCTCCGAACTGCCCGAGGTCCGATGGCAGGCCAGCGACATGGCGCCGAATCTACCGTCGCTGGCCGCCGGACTGCAGGTGCCCGACGCACCGCCGCTGCCGCCGCCCGTGGCTCTCGACGTGTTGCGGGACGACTGGCCGGACGGCCCCTTCGATGCCGTCTACGCCGCCAACACGGCCCATATCATGGGCTGGGCGGCGGTCTGCGCCATGCTCGCGGGCGTCGCGCGCGTCCTCGCGCCGGACGGCCTGCTGCTGGTCTACGGCCCCTTCTCGCGGGGCGGGAGCCACACCAGCGAGAGCAACCGGCGCTTCGACCGGGAATTGCGCGGGAGGGACCCCGCAATGGGCATCCGGGACCTCGACGACGTGCACGCCGAGGCCGCCCGGCACGGGCTCGAGCGGGAGGCAGAATATGCTATGCCGGCCAATAACCTGCTGCTGATCTGGCGTCGGGCTGCGGCCGGCTGATGGGGCGAGGGACGGCTGGCACCGGCTCCGGGCTTGCTTTATAGTCAACTCTGATGCTCCCGGTCGGGAGCAATTCGACTTGGGTTTCAGGAACTTGAATACACTCCTTAACAAGATGCCTTTCTTGGCGGCACTGCTGCTCGCAGTGCTGGCGCAGAGCGTCGCGGCGCAGACCCGCTACGTCTCCGACGAGTTCGAGATCACGCTCAGGACGGGGCCGAGTACGGCCAACCAGATCATCCGCATGCTGGAGAGCGGCACCCAGCTCGAGATGCTGGAGCAGGATCCGGAGAGCGGCTATACCCGGGTGCGTACGCTCGGCGGGACCGAAGGCTGGGTGATCAGCCGTTACCTGATGACGGAACCGGCGGCGCGGGATCAGCTCGCCGCCATGCGTCAGCGGCTGGAGACCATCCGCAATCAGAGCGGTGACCTGGGCGCGCAGCTCGACGACCTCACGCGGGCCAAGCAGGAGGCCGAGGCCCGCATCCGGACGCTGGAGGCGGAGAACAAGCAGCTCGAGGCGGAACTCGCGGAGATCAGGCGGACGGCCTCCAACGTGCTGGCCATCAATGCGGAGAACAACGCGCTGCGCGAGCAGCTCTCCACGGCGGAGGTGCAGATCGCAGCCCTGCAGCAGGAAAACGGGGAGCTTGCCAGCCGGCGTAATCGGGACTGGTTCATTGCCGGTGCCGCCGTGCTGCTGGCCGGCGTGCTGGTGGGCATCATCGTGCCCAGGATCCGCTGGCGCAAGCGTTCGCGCTGGAGCGACAGCTTCTGAGAATCCAGGCCGGCGTCAGACTTTCTCGCCGGCCAGGAACAGCCAGGTCTCGATCACCGTGTCAGGGTTGAGGGACATGCTCTCGATGCCCTGATCGAGCAGCCAGTGGGCGAGATCCGGATGGTCCGACGGACCCTGTCCGCAGATGCCCACGTATTTATCCTGGCGGCGGCAGGCCTCGATGGTCATGGCCAGCAGGGCCTTCACCGCGTCGTCCCGCTCGTCGAAGACGTCTGCGACCAGGGCGGAGTCCCGGTCCAGGCCGAGGGTGAGCTGCGTCATATCGTTGGAGCCGATGGACATGCCGTCGAAATGCTCCAGGTAGCGGTCGGCCAGCAGCGCGTTTGTGGGCAGCTCCGACATCATGATGACCTTCAGGCCGTTCTCGCCCCGGGCCAGGCCGTTCTTCGCCAGCAGTTCCACCACCTCGCGGCCCTGCTCCACGGTGCGCACGAACGGCACCATGATCTGGACGTTGGTCAGGCCCATCTCGGTGCGCACTCGTTTCAGTGCCCGGCATTCGAGCTCGAAGCAGGCCTGGTAGACGGGGTCCACGTAGCGGGCGGCGCCGCGGAACCCGAGCATCGGGTTCTCCTCGTGGGGTTCATATCTCTCGCCGCCTATGAGGTTGGCGTACTCGTTGGTCTTGAAATCCGACAGGCGCACGATGACCGGGTGCGGGTCGAAAGCGGCGGCGATCGTCGCGATGCCCTCCGCCAGTTTCGCCACGAAGAACTCCACCGGCTCGCCGTAGCCGGCCATCTGTTCCTCCACCGCTTCGCGGGTGTCGGCGTCCAGCTTGTCGAACTCGAGCAGCGCCCGCGGGTGAACGCCGATCATGCGGTTGATGATGAATTCCAGGCGCGCCAGGCCGACGCCGTGATTCGGGATGCCGGCGAAGTCGAACGCCCGGTCCGGGTTGCCGACGTTCATCATGATCTTCACCGGGATATCCGGCAGGGAGTCGAGCTCGATCTTCGTCTTTTCGTATTCGAGCTTGCCGTCGTAGACGTAGCCCTCGTCGCCCTCGGCGCAGGAGACCGTGACCTCGCGGCCGTCGGCGATCTGCTCCGTGGCGTCGCCGCAGCCGACCACCGCCGGTATGCCCAGTTCCCGGGCGATGATGGCGGCATGGCAGGTGCGTCCGCCCCGGTTCGTGACGATGGCCGCGGCGCGCTTCATGACCGGCTCCCAGTCCGGATCGGTCATGTCGGCGATCAGCACGTCGCCGTTCTGCACCCGGGTCATCTCCTCGATGCTGCGGATGACCTTGGCGGGGCCGATGCCGATCTTCTGGCCGATGCTGCGGCCGCGGCTGAGGACGTCCGACCGCGTCTTCAGGGAGAAGCGCTGCAGCGTACGCCCGCTGCGGCTCTGCACCGTCTCCGGACGCGCCTGCAGGATGTAGATCCTGCCGTCCTCGCCGTCCTTGCCCCACTCGATGTCCATCGGGCGGCCGTAGTGCTCCTCGATGGTCACTGCCTGTTTCGCCAGTTCGATGACGTCCTCGTCGCTGAGGCAGAAGCGCTGCGACTCCGCCTCGTCCACGTCCACCGTCTCCACGGTATGCCCCGGGGCGGGGTTGTCGCTGTAGACCATCTTGATGGCCTTGCTGCCGAGGCTGCGGCGCAGGATCGGGTCGTGGCCGTCCTTCAGCGCCTTCTTGTAGACGTAGAACTCGTCCGGGTTCACGGCGCCCTGCACCACGGTCTCGCCGAGCCCGTACGAGGCGGTGATGAATACGGCGCCCCGGAAGCCGGACTCGGTGTCGAGCGTGAACATCACGCCGGAAGTGCCGACGTCGCTGCGGACCATGTGCTGGATGCCCGCCGAAAGGGCCACCAGGGCGTGATCGAAGCCGTGGTGCACCCGGTAGGCGATCGCCCGGTCGTTGAACAGCGAGGCGAATACCTTGTGGATGGCCTCGATGAGCCGCTCGAGGCCTTTCACGTTGAGGAAGGTCTCCTGCTGTCCCGCGAAAGAGGCGTCGGGCAGGTCCTCGGCGGTGGCCGAGGAGCGCACCGCCACGGCGATATCCTCGCCGCCGGTCATCGCCTCCCAGGCCGCGGTGACGTCCTCGCGCAGCCGCGGGGGCAGGGGGGTATCCATGATCCACTGCCGGATTTCGCTGCCGGCGGCGGTAAGATCCTTGATGTCGTCGACGTCCAGCGTATCGAGGCGATGATTGATCCGGTCGGCGAGACCTTCGTGGCGGAGGAAATCCCGGTAGGCCTGTGCGGTGGTGGCGAAGCCGCCGGGAACGGTGACGCCGGCGGCGGACAGGTTGGCTATCATCTCCCCGAGGGATGCGTTCTTGCCGCCCACCCGGTCCACGTCGCCCATGCCCAATGCATCGAGCGGAACTACATAAGGCTCCAAAGTCGACTCCCTTGTGTTATCGACCCGAACGTGCACAATCCAACGACGCTCGCTACGAACCTCGCGCCACGGATCCACCCATGGGCCAAAGAACCGTCTTTTTTCTGTCCGACCAGACCGGTGTCACGGCCGAGACGCTGGGTCACAGCCTGCTCACCCAATTCGACAGCCAGGATTTCCGGCAGGTGACTTTGCCATTTATCGATAATGATGACAAGGCACTGGCTGCGCTGAAAAAAATCAACGATGCCGCCCGGCGGGAGGCCATCCGGCCGATCGTGTTCAGCACTCTCGTACACGATGATCTGCGCCGCATCATACAGGGTTCGGAGGGGCTGTATCTCGATATTTTCGATGCCTTTCTCGGCGAACTGGAAGAGGAACTGGAGCAGGAATCGTCTCATTCGGCGGGCAAGGCTCACGGCGTATCCGACCCCAATGTCTACATGAAGCGCATCGAGGCGACCAACTTCGCGCTCGCCAACGACGACGGCGCGACGGTTCGCAACTACGAGCAGGCCGACGTGATTCTGGTCGGCGTGTCCCGCTCCGGCAAGACACCCACCTGCCTGTACCTCGCCCTGCAGTACGGCGTATTCGCCGCCAACTTCCCGCTGACCGAGGAGGAGTTCGAGAGCGGCGAGCTGCCCGCAACGCTGCTGAGGCACCGGAGCAAGCTGTTCGGGCTCACCATCGCGCCCGCCCGCCTGCAGCAGATCCGCCGCGAGCGCCGCTCCCGCGGCCGCTATTCCAGCGCCCAGCAGGTGCGCTACGAGCTGCGCGAGGCGGAGAAGCTCTTCCGCCGCTACAACATCCCTCACATCGACACCACCGAATTCTCCATCGAGGAGATCTCCAGCCGCATCCTCGACAGCACCGGACTGGAGCGCCGCACGCGCCCCTGAAGCACGGCTTGCGCCACACGTAAACCTTGATTTTTACGGTCTTTTCTGGGTCGGCAGTAGCCCGCCTGCCGTGTGCTATATTCCGCCCATGATCGCCGACAGCCTCTTACTGCCGCAGACCGTCGTGCGGCCGCGCAGCTTCGCCGGCCTGATGACCCTCTACGAGAGCAACTACCTGCGCCTGCTCCGCATGGCGCCGACGCTGCGCGCCATGAAGGGCGGGCACGTCTCCCGGGTGGGCGGCGACTGCGACCTGCATCTGAGCGTGCTGGAACGCACGCCCTATACCTCGACGCTCGCCATGACCTACCGCTTCGAGGAGGCGGGCGGCAGCATCGCAGACCCCGATCTCACGGTGCGGGTGTACTTCGACGGCTGCCTTGCCGAGGCCATGCATCTCGCCGATCAGCACCACCATGAGCTGTTCCGGCGCCTCGCCAGCGAATTCCGCCGCGAACTCGACAGCCGCTGGGCGCGCAACGTGATGCTGAACAAGTGGCTGGAGTACTGCCTCGACCGGGGCCACGCGTTCCCGACAGACCGCCGCACCGACTGAGCGCCCCGGCGCCGCCCCGGGAGCGTCGCTCCCGCCCCTCCGAAAGTGTCGATCCGGTCATGGTACCGGCGCGAGGATGGTGCCAGCATGCGCCCTATCGGAACGGTTCCCGCTTCCCGAACGGCGGCGCGGGTCCCGATTATGTCAAGGGCCCGGCTATGGCAGCACTGGCACATCTCTTCGGTTCTGCGGATGCGCAGGGAGAGCAGGACGACGACAAGCTCCTGCATCTGTACTGGAACCGTGCGGAGCTGAAGAAGGAATACTCGCGGCTGCGCAAGGAGCGCTTCGAGCTGCTGGATCAGCTCAAGGTGCAGGAAGGGCGCAATGCCCGGCTGCAGCAGAAACTCGACGGGCTGGAGGAGCTGCTGGCCGACCGCACCGCCGCGAACCGGGCCGTGGTCTTCTACCAGATCCGCGGGATCTGGAAGCGTTGCCGCGCGCGTCTGGAGACGTTCGCCGGCCAGATGGCCGCTCAGGTCACCGAGCGTGAACGAAAGCGTCTGCTGGCGGCCTGGGCGTCGGAGCAGACGGCCCTGCGCCGCGAGGCGGCAGGACGCCTGGACCGGGTGCGGGCGCGGCGGCGGGAACTCGAGGCGGCGCTCGGCGACATCGACGAACGGACGGCGGCGCTGGCGGGCTTCTGGAACTTCTTCCGGCGGCGCTCGATCCGCGCCGAGCGCGGGCCGATCGAGGCCGAGCTGGAGGAGATCGCCGCCGCGGCGGACGAACTCACCCGGGAGTACGGCAGGCTGCAGAAGGCGACGCCGCCCGACTATCCCGGGCTGAGTGTGCAGGGGCGGCGGCTGGTCAATTGCATGGTGATCGCCCTGGCCGAGTATCTTTACGCGCACTTCTCCGCATTCGGCTTCACCGAGATGGCGCGTTCCGCCATGGAGCGCACGCCCGGCAGCATCGACTACGGCAGCGAGCGCGACTGCGACATGCTGCTCACCCGGCTGAGCGCACGCCTGAAGGCGCTGGAGGAAGCGGAGGCGGGGACAGAATTCGCCGCCGAGGTCCGCCGCCGCACCCAGGTCCTCAGCCAGCGCGCCCGCTACGAGCGGCGGGCGGACACAATGCCGCTGCCGGAGTCACTGGATGCGCCCGGCGAGTCGGCGGACATCGACGAGCCCGATGTCAACGTGCTGGCGGAGGAGTTCTGGCACGTCACGGACGTGCTGTTGTCCTGATTCCCGCCGCCGTGTCACGCGGCGGCCGAAGCACCGGCGCGCGCGTACTGACGCACGCGCCCCACCCAGTTCCGGGCCCGGTCCAGGCTCACGTAGACCAGCGGCACCAGCAGCAGCGACGTAATCGTGGAGAACGCCAGTCCGCCGATGATCGCCCGCGCCATCGGGAAATAGGACGGGCCGTCGCCGCCGATCTTGGTGGTCGAGATGGCCAGCGGCAGGAGGCCGAGGATGGTGGTGGCCACGGTCATCAGGATGGGGCGCAGCCGGTCCCGGGCGCCTTCCAGCACGGCCTGCTCCCGGGGCATGCCCTGCCGGCGCAGGTTGTTGATGTGGTCCACCAGCACGATGCCGTTGTTCACGACGATGCCGATCAGGATCATGATGCCGATCATGGCCATGAAGCTCATGGTGGTGCCGGTGAGGGCCAGGAACCAGATCACGCCGGTGATCGAGTAGATCAGCGAGATCATGATCGAGACCGGGTAGAGCACGGACTCGAACAGCGCCGCCATCACGATGAAGATGAGCGCGACGCCGAGCAGGATGTTCTGCATGAGCAGTTGCCGGGTCTCGTCGCTGCGGTCGACCCCCGCGCCGAAACTCCAGCCGTAGCCGGGCGGGTAGTCGATCTGGTCCATCAGCTGCTGCACCACCGGCCGCACCTCCGAGAGCGAGCTGTCGGTGTCGATGGAGCCCGAGATCTTCACCGAGGTCTTGCGGTCGGTACGGCGGATCTGGCGCGGCCCGGTGCGCTCGTGCAGATCGGCGACCGCACCCAGCAGCACACGCTCGCCCGACGGCGCCATGATGGTCACGTTGGCGAGCTGTTCCATGGTCTGCCGGTCGTCCTCGCGGAAGGCCAGCCGCACGCCGATCTCGCCGTCCGGCGTGCGGAACTCGCGCAGCGGCTGGCCCCGCATGGCCACCGAGACGGCC
>DASRVH010000161.1:0-26511 GCA_035655155.1 Woeseiaceae bacterium | reverse complement strand
GCTTCTCGGTGAAGCCGTGCACCCAGCCCGACCTGTCGGCCTCGACCACGCCGCAGCGGCGCGCCTCCTGCAGCGACACTTCCGTGCAGGCCACGGTGACGTCGGCGCCGGCGGTCACGTGGCGCTCGACGAGTTCCCGGTAGTCCATGCTGTAGACATGGTCTCCGGCCAGGATGAGAATGTGGTCGGCACCGCTGTCGATGATGGCCCGGAGGTTCTGGCGCACCGAATCGGCCGTGCCCTGGTACCAGTCGTCGCTGCTGTCCTGCTGGGCGGGCCAGATCTTGACGAATTCGCCGGGATACAAGGCACGGAACGCCCACGCCCGCTGCAGATGCGCGATCAGGTCCCGGCCCTCGTACTGGGTGAGTACGGCCGTCTGCTGCACGCCGGAATTGAAGCAGTTGGACATGGTGAAATCGATGATGCGGTACTCACCGCCGAACGGCACCGCCGGCTTCGCACAACCCCGGGTCAGTTCGCCGAGGCGGGTGCCGCGCCCACCCGCCATCACCACCGCCAGCACCTCGTCCATGGGTGCCGGCGGCGCTCGTCTAGTTGCCATCTCGCTCTCCCTGTCCTGACTGCCCCGCCAGTTTCCGCCCGCCCGCTGCGGGACGTCCCCCGAAACGCTTCGCGCTCCCTCGCCGCCGGTTCAGAGACCGCCCCGAAGGACTTCAGACTAGTGAATGGACGGGAGCCCGGCATTGACGGCCGTCAATCCGGCAGCGCAGAAATCAGGGCCGGAGGATCTCCTCGACCGCGTCGGCATTCAGGGCCTCCTGCTCCACCAGCGCATCGGCCAGCGCTTTCAGCCGGTCGCGCTTGTCTTCCATGATCTCCCGCACCCGATCCTCGATGCCCGTGACGAGGCTGCAGATCTCGTCATCGATGATGCGCGCCGTGTGCTCGCTGAAGTTGCGTTCCTGGGTCATCTCCTTGCCGAGGAAGACGTGGTCCTCGCCGCGGGAGAAGGCGGCGGCGCCGAGCTTCCGGCTCATGCCCCACTGGCTCACCATCCGTCGGGCGAGTCCGGTGGCCTGCTTCAGGTCCTGCGCGCTGCCGCTGGTGACCTGGCCGTAGACGAGCTGTTCGGCGACCCGGCCGCCCAGCATCACGCCGATGCGGTCGCGCAGGTAATCCTCCGGCAGGTTGTGGCGCTCCTCGTCCGGTATCTGCTCGGTGGCGCCGAGAGCGCGCCCGCGGGGAATGATCGTGACCTTGTCCAGCGGATCCGCATGCGGCAGAAAAGTCGCGGCAACGGCATGACCTGCCTCGTGGCAGGCGATCAGTGCCTTCTCCTCGTCCTCGATGAGCATTTCCCGCTTGCCGCCGAGCACCACCTTGTCCCTGGCCGCCAGCAGAAACTCCATGTCGATCTCCTCGCGCTTCTCGCGCCCGGCCAGCAGGGCCGCCTCGTTCACGAGATTCTCGATGTCCGCGCCGGAGAAGGTCACGGTCAGGGCGGCCAGGCGCTCCAGGTCCACGTCGTCCGCCAGGGGCATGTCCGCGGTGTGGATCTCCAGGATGGACTTCCTGGCACGTCGATCCGGCAGGTCAAGGGTCACCTTGCGGTCGAAGCGGCCGGGGCGCAGCAGTGCCTGGTCGAGCACGTCCGGGCGGTTGGTCGCCGCCAGTACCACCACCGCCTCGTGGGGGTCGAATCCGTCCATCTCGCCCAGTATCTGGTTGAGCGTCTGTTCGCGCTCGTCGTGGCCGCCGCCGACGCCGGTGCCGCGGGCACGGCCGACGGAGTCGATCTCGTCGATGAAGATGATCGACGGCGCACTCTCCTTGGCGCTCTTGAACATGTCCCGCACCCGCGAGGCCCCAACGCCGACGAACATCTCGATGAATTCCGAGCCGCTGATGCTGAAGAACGGCACCTCGGCCTCGCCGGCGACCGCCCGCGCGAGCAGCGTCTTGCCGGTGCCCGGCGGGCCCATGAGCAGGATGCCGCGGGGCACCTTGGCCCCGAGCGAGCGATAGCGTTTCGGTTCGCGGAGGAAACCCGCAATCTCCTGCAGGTCGCGCTTGGCGTTGTCGAGACCGGCGACGTCGTCGAAGGTGATGTCGCTCTCGCCGTGCGTGAAACGCTTCGCGCGGGACTGGCGGAAACCGAAGATGCCGCCCGGTCCCTGGCCGCCGCCCATGCGCTCCTGCATGCGGCGTGCGGCATACCAGATGAGACCGAGTATGAGCAGCCACGGCAGGATGCCCACCAGCGCCCGCATCCACCAGGCCGGTTCCTGGGGCTCGGCTCGCACCGTGACCCCGTTGTCCTCCAGCAGCCCGATCAGCTCCGGATCGCCGATCGGCGGCAGCGCGGTGCGGAAGCGTTGCGGCCCGGCGGCGCCCGTCTCCATCGCGGTCGGCGCGCCCTGTTCGCCGCGCTCGCCATCCGCCTCGCCATCCGCCTGGCCATCCGCCTCGCCATCCGCCTCGCCGTCGCCTTCAGCTTCCGTCGCGAAGCGTCCGGTCAGTACCTCGCCGCGGAACGTGACGGCGGCCACTTCCCCGTCCGCGACCCGGCGCTTGAACTCGGTATACGGGATCTCCGCCACACCCTGGCCGGTGCCGCTGCCGAGCCAGTACCACGCCACGGCCACGACCAGCAGCAGCCACAGTGCATGCCGCCACCAGGCCAGCGGCCCACCCGGGCCGGCGTCCCCGCCGCCGGACGGTCGTGACGATTGCGGCGCTTGTGGGGATTCTGGCGATTGCGGCGATTGCGGCGATTTCTGGGGATGGGGATTCAAGGTGCGTCCTTCCCAGCCCGCTCGGAGGGGCACAGGACCGCCGGGGCTGGTCGGCGCGGTCTCGGTTGCCTGGATCGCATGTGTCTCTCTTATCACCGCCCCCCACGCCCCACATTGCGAATCCGCAATAACGCCCGGGGGCGCAGCTTGAGAAAACGCAATGCCGCCGCAACGGCCGCGTGCCATGTTGCAGCTTCGGGGCCGGGGAACGCTCCTGGCGGGATTCCAGAAAGCATTCATGAAAGCATTCATGCGGAAGGAGCGGTATGCACGACGCACAGACGAGACTACGAAGCGCCACCGGAACGGTGGAGAGCATCACTCCCGCAGTGGAAGACCGCAACGGGCAGCGCCGCCCCGCTCCGGGGAGACGTCGGGGGCCGGCTGCGCCGGTTGCGCTGATCATCGATGACGACCGGGATCACAACCGGGCGCTCGAGCAGGCGCTGGGTGGTTACGGCTTCCGGGTGCACGTGGCCACCTCCGTGGATGCCGCCGTCGAGCAACTCGAGGACACGACGCCGCGAGTGGCCCTCGTTGCGCTGGAAGTGGACGGAGACGACGGCGTCGCCCTGCTGGATCATCCGGGCCTGGCGCAGTGCGAGGAAATACTCCTCATGCACGAGCACGACACGCCGCGCAGGATCGGGGAAGGCATGTCGAAGGGCGCGGGCTATTTCCTCGCGAAACCTTTCGACGGGGAGTTCCTGACCGGGGTGCTGCACGGCCTCACCGAGCGCGCCACGGAATTCCGCCGCCGCACCCCCGCGAACGGCAACGTGGCCCCGCTCGACCAGTTCGGCGACCTGCGCGGCAGCTCCGCAGCCATGCGCGGCCTGTTCCAGGTGCTGCGCAAGGTGGCCGGCGTGGACACCTCGGTGCTGCTCACCGGCGAGAGCGGCACCGGCAAGGACCTTGCCGCATGCACCCTGCACCGCTTCAGCGCCAGGGCGGACGGCCCCTTCATCGCGACGAACTGCGCGGCGATCCCCCCGGATCTCTGCGAAAGCGAGTTGTTCGGCCACGAGCGCGGCAGCTTCAGCGGGGCCACCCGCTGCCACCGGGGGCTGTTCGAGCAGGCAGACGGCGGCACGCTGTTCCTGGACGAGATCACGGAGATGCCGACGGAACACCAGGTCAAGCTGCTGCGGGTGCTGGAGAGCGGCCAGTTCCGGCGCGTGGGCGGCGAAACCGACATCACGGTGAACGTGCGGATCATCACCGCCAGCAACAGGGACCCGGAGGAAGCCATCCGCGAGGGCCGTCTGCGCCAGGACCTTTACTACCGCATCGCCCGCTTTCCGATCGACATGCCCGCCCTGCGCGACCGCGACGACGACATCGAAGGACTGGCGCGTCACTTCCTGGATCGGCTGAACGAGCGTGAAGGCACCGCGAAGGCCTTCAGCAGCGACGCGCTCGCCTCGCTGGCCAGCTACTCGTTCCCCGGCAACGTGCGCGAACTCCAGAGCCTGGTCGAGCGGGCCTTTCTGGTGTCGCCCGGCATCATCCGCAACATGCACCTGCCGCCGCTCTCCGGCGAGCCGGCCCTTGCCGGCGACTACATCCGGGTGCGGGTCGGCGCCTCCGTGTACGAGGCGGAGAAGGCCCTGCTCCTGGCCACGCTGCAGAAGGAGAACAACGACAAGGCGACCGCGGCGGAAATCCTCGGCATCAGCCTCAGGACCCTGTACAACCGGCTGAACGCCTACGCGGAGGAAGACAACAAGGCGAGCTGATCTCCCGCCGGAGCGACGGACGGCGTGAACGCGCAACGACAGACAGCGAATGGCAGTGCCGCCCAAGGTCATGGCCATGGCCATGGCCGTGGGCGCACCCATATCGGCACTTCGGGCTGGTCGTACGACCACTGGGAGGACGCTTTCTACCCGGCAGGGCTGGCTACCGGCGAGCGGCTCGCCTTCTATGCGCGCCGCTTCGCCACGGTGGAGCTCAACAACTCGTTCTATCAGCTGCCGGCACGAGAGGACCTCGAGCACTGGCGAGACGTCGTGGGCGACGATTTCGTGTTCGCCGTGAAGGCGAGCCGCTACATCACCCACATGAAGAAGCTCAACGAGCCGCGGGAGAGTCTCGAGCGGTTCCTCGGCCGGGTGGCAGCACTCGGACGCACGCTCGGCCCCGTCCTGTTCCAGTTGCCGCCCCGCTGGCACTGCAACCCCGACCGGCTGGCCTCTTTCCTGCGGCAGCTGCCGGGCGAACACCGTTACGCCTTCGAGTTCCGCGACCCGAGCTGGCATGTCGGGGAGATCCACGCCGCACTCCGCGAAGCCGGTGCCGCCTTCTGCATCTACGACCTCGCCGGCGATCTCTCGCCGAAGGAGGTCACGGCCGATTTCGTCTACATCCGCCTGCACGGGCCCGAGGGCCCCTACGAGGGCAGCTACGATGCCCGGGCGCTGTCCGGCTGGGCCGGCGCCATCTCGGCCTGGCGCGACCGGGGACTGGACGTCTACTGCTATTTCGACAACGACGAGGCCGGCCACGCACCCGCCAATGCCGCGCGGCTGGCAGACATGCTGGATGCCTGAGGAGGGCCGTCTTGCCCGAACTCCCGGACGTTGAAGTGTACCGCCGCTACCTGGACGCGACCGCGCTGCACAGCCCGGTCACGGGGGTGGAGGTCCCCTCGCCCGGCGTCCTGCGCGGCACCACGCCCCAGGGCCTGGGCCGGGCGCTCAAGGGCAGGCCCTTCGAGGCGACTCGCCGCCACGGCAAATACCTGTTCGTGCAACTCGGCGACAGCGACGGCGACGGCGACGGCGACAGGTACCTCGTGCTGCACTTCGGCATGACCGGGGAACTGGCCTACGCCGGCGACGGGGGCCCGCCTCCCGAATACACGGCCTGCCGCTTCTGCTTCGACGACGGCGGCAGCCTCGCGTACGTGACGCCGCGCAAGCTGGGCCGGGTGTCCGTGACCGGCTCGTTATCCGGCTTCATCGAGGAACACGAGCTGGGACCCGACGCCCTGTCTCTGTCGAAGGAGCAATTCCGCCGGCTGGCGGAGGGCCGCAGGGGCAGCGTGAAGTCGTTCCTGATGAACCAGGAGGTCATGGCCGGCATCGGCAATGTCTACTCCGACGAGATCCTGTTCCAGGCCGGCATCCATCCGCGCCGCGCGGTGAGCGACCTGGATCCGGCCGATCTCGATGCGCTGCGGCGGGTGATGCGCAAGGTGCTGCGCCAGGCAACCGCCGCGGGCGCCGAACCGCAGGAGATGCCCGAATCGTTCCTGCTGCCCCGGCGAGAGGAGGACGGCCTTTGCCCGCGCTGCGGCGGCCGGCTGCGCCGAATCACGGTCTCCGGCCGGACCGCCTGGTTGTGTCCCGACTGTCAGCCGCTCAGCTGACGAGCGCCGCGACCAGGCGGCGCACCGCTGCCGCCGCCGGCTCGTCCAGCGCGTGCCCGTGCAGGCGCGCACAGGGCCCCTCGCCCGCCAGGAGTTCCCCGTTCCCGCCATAACCGACCGCCTGGAAGGTCCAGCGGCCGCGCAGGTTCTTCACCTGCCCCAAGTGGCAGCCATCGCCGTCGAATACAGCATGCAGATCCTGGCGCAGTTCCAGAAGCTCGATCCGCGCCGGATCGCCCGGCGCGGCCACGGGCTCGAAACGGTAGCGCGCCACACCGCTGCCGCCGTCGGCAAACAGGGTGTTCAGCGGCGCGAAACTGAGCCGGTGATGGACGGTGGGACCCCGGCGCAGCAGACCGAGGTAATGCTCGTCCGTGCCGTAGCCCACGTTCGTGTTCCAGCCGTAGCCGGGGAAATCCGCCGCCAGGCCGCGCATGAGTCGGTCCCGGGCCACCTTCGCCAGCACCGAGGCCGCCGCGATGGACAGCGAGCGGCGGTCGCCCTTGACCACGGTCTTCACGCGGCAGGCAATGCGAGGTGCGGCCCGGCCGTCCACCAGCGCGGCATCCGGCGCCACCCCCAGCGCCTCGACGGCGCGCTGCATGGCGAGGAGATTGGCGCGATAGATGTTGAACTCGTCGATCTCCGCCACCGTCGCGACGCCGATGCCCCACACCGCGATGCGCCGGATGCGTTCAGCGTAGTGCTCGCGTTCTTCGGCGGACAGGAGCTTCGAATCGGTCAGACCGCGCAGCAGACGTGGCTTGGCGCCCGGCGGAATGATGGCGGCGGCCGCGACGACCGGCCCCGCGAGGGGCGCGTAGCCCGCCTCGTCGACACCGCACACGCTGCCCGTGAACTCGCGTTCCAGGTTCAGTGTGGGCCATTTGGGCAGTCGCAGGCGGGCAGCCATGGTGGGCGGAGGTTATACCAAACCCGCCGGGCTGTCTGCCCCGCCGGCGTCAGCGCAGGACCCGCTCCATGCCGTCGTGGGCGATCTCCACCTCCACCTCCCGCTCTGCCGCCAGGCGCCTCAGTTCGGCCCCCACCTTGCGCTCGTCGCCGCCGACGATGTCGCTGCCACAGTGGGTGACGATCATCTTCTCCACGCCCTCCTTGCGGCACCAGGTGAGCTGCTGGGTGATCGTGGAGTGGCCGATCAGCGCGCCCGTCTTCTTTTCCTTGCGGACCATGTTGCGATGGATCGTGGCGCCGTCGCCGATGTACAGGCGCACGCCTCCCAGGGCCTCGTCGCGGTCGTGGATCCAGACCACGTCGGGCACGTAGAAGACGGCCACCCGACCGGCCTCGATCCGGTAACCCACCGCCGGCGCCTTCGTGGAATGGATCACCGGGAAGGCCTCGAACCGGATGCCGGCAATCGTGACGGGCTCGCGCAGCGCCACTCGCCGGCGCAGTTCGTCCGGCGCGGCGAAATCGGCCATCTTCTCCCACGCCTCCGGGATGGCGTGGACCGGACAGGGAGGCGCGGCCCTCTTCAGGGCGAAGGCATGATCGGGATGGGGATGGGTGACCATGATCGCATCGGGGCCGACGTCGTCCCAGCGCCGCTCCCAGCCCTCGCCGCAGTCGATCATCACCCGTCCGCCACGGTAGCCCACCAGCAGGGACGTGTAATAGCGGTGGCGCCGGGTCTGCGGCTCGATATAGCCGCGCGTGCCGAGGAAGGTGAGTTTCATGACCGGAACCGCTCTCCTCTGCCGCGTCTTGCCCTGCCAGTCGATCGATTATAAGAGCGCGTCGGCTTCCGTCATTCCCTTTTCGCAATGCTCCCTTGCGCAAGGGTTTCAGGCCGGTTTCCGCCATTGAGGAAGCGCAATGCGCTGCGCCCCGCCCGTGCGGATACTTGGCGACAAACCCAGCGGAGGAATTCGCATGACCAGCGTCGCAATCAACGGCCTCGGCCGCATTGGCCGGACGGCCCTCAGAATCATCGGCGAGACGCCCGAGCTGGAGCTCGCGGCCGTCAACGATCTCGTGAAGGTGATCGCCTGGTACGACAACCCATGGGGTTACGCGAGCCAGATGATCCGCGAAGCCGTGCGCATCGGCACTCACGGACGGGCCTGATGGCGGTCAGGAGCATCGATCGGCTGCACCAGGCCGAAGATCTCGCGGGCAAGCGGGTGCTCGTTCGGGTGGATTTCAACGTGCCGCTGAACCATGGCCGTGTGGACGACGACGCACGCATCCGCGCCGCGCTGCCCACGCTGAGACTGCTGGTGCAGCGCGGAGCCGCACTGATCCTGCTGTCCCATCTGGGTCGCCCGGGCGGCCGGCCCGATCCCGCGTATTCCCTGGAACCGGTCGCCGCGCATCTGCAGCTGCTGATGGACCGCAATGTGTCGTTCGAGGCTGACTGCACCGGTGCTTCCCTGCAAGAGCGCCCCGGCTCGCTGGAGGCCGGCCAGCTGGTGATGCTCGAGAACACACGTTTCCACCCCGGCGAGAAGGCGAACGACGAGCGCTTCGCCGATTCCCTCGCCGGGCTCGCAGACTGCTATGTCAACGATGCCTTCGCGACGTTGCACCGGGCCCATGCCAGCACGGTCGGGCTCGCGCGCCGTCTTCCGGCAGCCGCGGGACTGCTGGTGGAGCGGGAACTCGCGGCGCTCGGCCGCGCCACGATTGAGCCCGCCCGGCCCTACGTCGCCTTGATCGGAGGCGCGAAGGTCAGCGACAAGCTGCCCGCCGTGCAGAAGCTGCTCGAGCGCGCCGACCGGGTGCTGGTCGGCGGCCCGGTTGCCACCACGTTCCTGGCCGCGTCGGGGGTGGATGTGGCCGATTCCGCCATGGAGCCGGAATACGTCTCCCTGGCCCGCAAGATACTGCGCGACGCCGGAGACCGTCTCGGCCTGCCTGCCGATGTGGTGATCGCGTCAAGGTCGGACGAAGACGCCGAAACGAGGGTGATGGAGGCCCGGGACGTGGATCCGGGCTGGCAGATCCTGGATATCGGACCGCGCACGCGGGCCGAGTTCGCGGCAGAACTCAAGGAGGCGGGAACGGTGGCCTGGGCGGGACCCCTCGGGCTGTTCGAATGCGCGCCTTTCTCCCATGGGACCTTCGAGGTGGCCCGCGCCCTGGCGGGAGCCGAGGGCTTCCGCATCGTGGGCGGCGGCGAGACGGCCATGGCGGTCCGGCAGGCCGGCGTGGCGGAACAGATCGACCATGTCTCCACCGGCGGCGGCGCCGCGCTCGCCTTCCTCTGCGGAGACACGCTGCCGGGACTGGCGGCGCTGGAGGCGGCCTGAATGGGCGGCATCCTGACACTGACGATGAATCCCACCCTGGACATCGGTCTCGACGTGGAACGTCTGGTGCCCGGCCAGAAGCTGCGCAGTGAAACGGTCCGGCGGGAGCCGGGCGGCGGTGGCATCAACGTCGCCCGGGGCATCCAGCGGCTCGGCGGCCAGGTCTGCGCCCTGTTCGCCGGAGACGACGTCATGGGAGCGCAGCTGCAGACGCTGCTGGAAGAGCGTTCGGTGCCGGGTCGGCGAGTGCCGGTCCGCGGGGTCGTGCGCGAAGGCATTTCGGTCTGGGTGCGCGAACAGGAAGCGCTTTTTCATTTCGTGATGCCCGGCCCCGAACTCGGCGAGGACGAGGTGCAACGGGCCCTGGACGCCGTGCTCGACCAGGAGCCGTGCCCCGACTGGCTGGTGGCCAGCGGCAGCCTGCCGCCGGGGGTCGACGATGATTTCTATGCCCGGCTTGCACGGGCGGCCCGGGACCGGGGCATACGCTTCGTGCTGGACAGTCACGGCGCGCCGCTGCGTGCCGCGCTGCGGGAGCGCTCGTTCCTGGTCAAGTGCAACCGGCGGGAATTCGCGGCCCTGGTGGGGGCGGACGAACCCGGTTCGGCCGAGGTGCGCCGACTGGCCCGCGAACTCGCGGCGGCATCCGACGTGGCGGCGCTCGTGATCACCCTCGGCGCCGACGGCGCGCTCCTGACCACTCGCGACGATCAGGTCGGATTCCGCCCGCCCCCGGTGCAGCCGCAGAGTCCCGTGGGTGCCGGGGACAGTTTCGTGGCCGCGTGCGTGCACGAACTGGCCACCGGCGGCTCCCTCCGTGCCGCGGTGCACAGCGGCGTCGCCGGCGCCGCCGCCGCCGTGAAGACGCCGGGCACCGAACTTTTCGACCTGGAGGACTATCGCCGCATCCGCGAACGCACCGAGGAATACACCGATACCGAAGGAGAGCAAGCATGAAACACGAACTGCCCGACTTGCCCTATGCCATGGATGCGCTGGCACCCCACATCTCGGAGGAAACCCTCGAGTACCACTGGGGCAGGCATCACCGGAAATACGTCGACAACCTGAACGACCTGATCCAGGGGACGGAATTCGAGGACAGTCCGCTGGACGAGGTCGTCGCCAACGCCGGCGCGGGCGACCTGTTCAACAACGCCGCGCAGACCTGGAACCACGACTTCTACTGGCGCTGCATGAGCCCGAACGGCGGCGGCCGGCCCACCGGCGCCCTGGCGGATGCCATCGACAGCAGTTTCGAGTCCTTCGATGCCTTCCGCGAGGCCTTCAGCGACGCCGGCAAGAAGGCATTCGGTTCCGCCTGGGTATGGCTGATCGACACCGGCAGCGGGGTCGTGTCCATCGAGACGACGCCGAACGCGGAGACGCCGCTGATGCACGGCCGCGTCGCGCTGCTCACCTGCGACGTCTGGGAGCACGCGTATTACATCGACTACAGGAACGACAAGGCGAGCTATCTCGACGCGTTCTGGGAAATCGTGAACTGGGATTTCGCCGCCTCAAGACTCCGGGCATGAACAAAAAGACCCGCACGGACCCGAAGGGATTCAGCCTGCAGGACTACGATGCGGTAGTGCTGGATCTCGACGGCGTGATCACCCGCAGCCAGGATCTGCACGCGCGGGCCTGGAAGCGGGCGTTCGACGGGTTCATGCACGACCGCTGGCAGCAGGAGCAGAACGGGGAGCAGAACGACTTTGACGGCCAACGCTACCGCCCGTTTCAGATCGATCCGGAGTACCTGCGCCACGTGGACGGCAAACCCCGCTACGAGGGCGTAAGGGACTTCCTGCATGCCCGGGGGATCGAGCTGCGCGAAGGCGACCCCGACGACCCGCCGGGACACGACAGCATCCAGGCCCTGGGCAACCGGAAGAACGAAATCTTCCTGGATCTCCTCGACCAGGAAGGTGTAGAGGTCTACGAGGATTCCCTGGACTTCCTGTGTCTTGCGCGCTGCATGGGACTCTGGACCTCCGTGGTGTCGTCGAGCCGGAACTGCGCGGCCCTGCTGACCGCGGCGGGCGCCGCCGAGTGCTTCGACGGCAAGGTGGACGGGCGGGACATTGCCCGGCGCCATCTGGACGGCAAGCCGGCTCCCGATATTTTCCTGACCGCGGCGAAGGACCTGGGCGTGGCGCCCGCCCGCTGCGTCGGCGTCGAGGATGCCGTGGCCGGCGTCGAGGCGGCCCGCGGCGCCGGGTACGGCTTCGTGATCGGGCTGAACCGCGCGCAGGAAGAGCAGGCAGAGGCGCTGACTCGAAACGGCGCGGACCGGGTCGTCAGCTCTCTCTCCGAACTGATCGCAGACGAGACGACGGCCGGCAGCGCAACGGCCGGCGTGTCCGCGCTTCCGCTCGAAGCACTGCGCCAGCGCCTGGGTACCCGCACGCCCGCGGTCTTCCTCGATTTCGACGGCACCCTCACGCCCATCGTCGACCGGCCCGACGAGGCGGTTCTGAACGAAGAAATGCGGGCCGTGCTCGGCCAGGTGTCCCGCAGCTTCCCCACCGCCGTCATCAGCGGCCGCGATCTCGCCGACGTGCGTGAGCGGGTCGGCATCGACGAAGTGGTCTATGCCGGCAGCCACGGCTTCGACATTCTCCTCCCGGGCGGGACCAGGCACAGCCCGGAAGCGGCCCGCGACGCCCTGCCCGCCCTGGCCGAGGCTGCGGATGCGATGGAGGACAGGCTGGACGACGTCGAGGGCGCGTTCGTGGAGCGCAAGCGCTTCGCCGTCGCGGTGCACTACCGGCTGGCCCGGGAGGATCGGCGCGAGGAGATCGAACAGGCGGTCGACGAAATCGTCGCCCGGCACCCCGAACTGCGCAAGCGGGGCGGCAAGAAGATCTTCGAGTTCGTGCCCGATATCGACTGGGACAAGGGCGAGGCTCTGTGCCTGCTCCTCGACGTGCTGGAGCTGGCGGACGACCCGGACACGATTCCGCTCTACATCGGCGACGACGTGACCGACGAGGACGCCTTCGCGGTGCTCGAAGAGCGTGGGCTCGGCATCGCCGTGGGCCGCGAGCCCGGCGAGACCATCGCACCGGTCACGGTCGGAGACGTCGACGCGGTGCGTCGCCTGCTCGGCTGGCTGTGCCGGCGGGGGTGCTCTGCGGCATGAGCGGCTGGGAATTCGTCTACGACCGGTACCGGCCGGGCCAGGAACGCCTGCGCGAGGCGCTGTGCACCACCGGCAACGGCTATTTCGCGACCCGCGGTGCCGCGCCCGAGGAGCGGGCCGGCACGCACCATTACCCGGGCACCTACGTCGCCGGCTGCTACAACCGCCTTGGCACCGATATCGCCGGGAAGACGGTCGTCAACGAATCGCTGGTGAACGTGCCGAACTGGCTGCCGCTCGCGTTCGCCATCGGCGACGACGACTGGCTGTCGCTGGACGATGTCGAGATCCTCGACTACCGCCAGGCACTGGACCTCGCCAGGGGCGTCCTGTGCCGCGACGTCACGTTCGCGGACCAGCGTGGCCGGGAAACCCGGATCGCGCAGTGGCGCTTCGTCCACATGGACCGCATGCACGCGGCCGCCCTGCACACGCGGTTCGTGCCCCTGAACTGGTCCGGCGGCATC
Source organism: Woeseiaceae bacterium (assembly GCA_035655155.1). Classification (GTDB taxonomy): domain Bacteria; phylum Pseudomonadota; class Gammaproteobacteria; order Steroidobacterales; family Woeseiaceae; genus Lentisalinibacter. The sequence goes on along the minus strand of DASRVH010000161.1, from coordinate 13,489 downwards.
CGGGTATGCAGCGCCCTCGACGGCCGCGTACGCAACGACGGCGTCGAGCGCTACAGCGAACTGGCGAGCCGTCATCTGCAGACCCGCGACGTGCGAGTGGTCGACCGGCGCACGATCGCGCTCACGGCCCGGACCAACGATTCGGGGCTGGTGATCAGCGAAGCGGCTTCCACCCGCCTGTACCGGGACGAGCAGGTCTGGGACCCCATCCCGGACATCGACGAGCGCCGCGACTACATCGCCCAGATCTTCCACCTCGACCTGGAGCGCCATGAGCCGCTGGTGGTCGAGAAGCTGGTTGCGCTCTACACCTCGCGTGATTCCGCTATCTACCGGCCGGACCGCGAGGCCTGCAAGGATGCGGTTGCGATGCCCAGGGCCGACGTGCTGTGCCGCGAACACGAGGTGATCTGGGACCACCTCTGGCGGCGCTTCTCCTTCGAGATCACCCACGACGACAGCGAGGAAGGCGACCGGACGGAACGCATCCTGCGCCTCCACGTCTTCCACCTACTGCAGACCTGCTCGCCGATCGCGATGGACCTGGACGTGAGCGTGCCGGCACGCGGGCTGCACGGCGAGGCCTATCGCGGGCACATCTTCTGGGACGAACTGTTCATCTTTCCGCTGCTGAACCTGCGCATACCGAACATCACGCGGGCGCTGCTGGAATACCGCTTCCGCCGGCTCGACGAGGCGAGGCGCGCCGCGCTGGAGGCGGGTTACCGCGGGGCCATGTACCCCTGGCAGAGCGGCAGCAACGGACGGGAGGAGAGCCAGCGGCTTCACCTCAATCCGCAGTCCGGTCGCTGGATACCCGACAACAGCCGCCGCCAGCGTCACGTCAATGCGGCGATCGCGTACAACATCTGGCAGTACTACCAGGTCACGGAGGATATCGACTTCCTGGCATTCATCGGCGCCGAGATGATCCTGGAAATCGCCCGCTTCTGGAGCAGCATCGCCGAGTTCGACGAGGCCCACGGTCGCTACGAGATTCGCGGCGTCATGGGCCCGGACGAGTACCACGAGGACTACCCGGGAAGCGAGGGCTGCGGCCTGAACAACAACGCCTACACGAACGTCATGGCCGTCTGGGTGCTCAGAACGGCGCTGGCGCTGGAAGAGGCGCTCGGCCGCCAGCGCTGGGACGAACTCTGCCGGCTCCTGGATCTGGACGACGAGGAGCGGTCCCGCTGGGAGGACATCACCCGGCGCATGTTCGTGCCTTTTCATGGCGACGGCATCATCAGCCAGTTCGAAGGCTACGAGGACCTGGAGGAGTTCGACTGGGAGGGCTACCGGGAGCGCTATGACGATATCCAGCGTCTGGACCGCATACTCGAGGCCGAGGACGACACGCCGAACCGCTACAAGGCGTCCAAGCAGGCGGACGTGCTGATGCTGTTCTACCTGCTCTCCGCCGACGAACTGCGGGAGCTGTTCGACGGCATGGGCTACCGCCTGGAAGCCGACGCGATACCGCGCAACATCGAGTACTATCTGGCGCGGACGTCACACGGTTCCACACTGAGCCGCGTGGTGCATTCCTGGGTCCTGGCCCGCGCCAACCGGGAGGGCGCCTGGGATCTGTTCTGCGACGCCCTGCGGAGCGACGTGGCCGACATACAGGGGGGCACCACCTCGGAAGGCATCCATACCGGCGCCATGGCGGGATCCGTAGACCTCGTGCAGCGCTGCTTCACCGGCATCGAGACCCGTCGCGACACGCTCCGGCTGGACCCGTGCCTGCCGGACCCCCTGGAACGGCTCGAGCTGCAGATTCGCTACCGCCAGCACACGCTCGACCTCACGATCACACGTGACAGCCTGAGTGTGCGTTCGGAAGCCGGGCCCGAGCGCCCGATCTGCCTTCACGTCAACGGTGAAGACCTGGATTTCCCGACGGGTGCGTCCCGCGAGTTTCCCCTGCAGCGGGACTGCGGCCCGAGGGACGCAGACGACGGCTAGCAGATGGCCGGCTCCGTCTCAGTCCCGCGCCACGGCCTGCAGGGCTTCCAGGTCGCAGAGGAAGCGCTCGACCGGCTCCGTGGCCACCGGCACCAGCAATTGCCGGCGTTTCATGTCCGCCATGATCCGGCTGACGCTCTCGGGCGTCACGCCCAGCATCTCGGCCATGTCCTGGCAGGTGAGCAGTTCGACCTCGCCCGGGGAAGGGCCGTCCTCCGTGCGCTCGAGGAACAGGATCAGGCGCGCGACACGGCTGCGGATGCGGCCGGTGGAGAACTCCGTGATCCAGAGGTCGGCCTGACGGACCTGCCCGTAAAGGGTCTCCAGCAGCTCGATGTAGCGCTCGGGTTCGTCGCGGCGCAGCCGACGCATGTGCACCGCGGACCAGCAGCGCGTATCGACGGGTCCCAGCGCGATGGCGCTGTGCGGGTTCACGGGCGCTCCGCCGGCGCCGGCAGGCAGCCCGATGACGCCGCCCGGTCCGTGCAGTCCGACGATGCGCGCACGGCCGTTCGGCAGGTGGCGTACGAGTTTGACGATTCCGCCCCGTATCGCGTAGACGCTCGAAGCCTCGGCGCCTTCGCGGAACAGGATGGAATCCGGATCGAAGTGCCGCTCGGCGGACAGTGCCGTGCCGCCGTTGGCTGCGGCCTCCTCTCCGGGTATCGAGAATGCGATGGGCTCGTAATCCGGAGTCCACTCCGTGAGCGGTCGGTCACTGCGAAGATGTTCAGCGCTGATTGCCATGTGCGACTATCCCCTTTGTCTGTGGTCGTTCAACCTGGCGCGACCTTCCCGGTCGGCCCGACGGGTCGGCAAAAAATCCCCACCACTTTCCCGCATCCTTGCGCTCGCTCGCCCGACTGCTTCGGCCTCGCCTTTCCCTGGCGTATGCCGTCCTCGGGGCGAGCGGCTCAAAAGAGCTACCACCAAGATCGATTCCCGATTGATTATCAATCGCAATAGATTTTCGTCCTGTTGCCGTTCGCGTCGATCAAAGTCTGCGCCAGCCGGGAGTGCGGCGGTATCCCCGGATGGCGGTAGTCGGTTGTCGTGAAACCCTGAATCGAGTTGCGAATACGCAATGCGCGGCCCCCCGCGGGGGCGCAGGCTGGAAGCTCATGAGCAGCAATTTCGTCCGGAATTTCGCCGACGTGGACGCGTCGGACACGGATTCGGTCGGCGGCAAGAATGCCTCGCTCGGCGAGATGCTGGGCCGGCTGGCCGATCGGGGCATCCGGGTGCCCGACGGCTTCGCAACCACGGCCGACGCCTATCGTGCGTTCCTCGAGCACAACGAGTTGAACGACCGCATGCGGGGCAAGCTCGAGGAACTGGCCGCCGGCGAGGTCTCGCTGGATCATGCGGGGCGCTCGGTGCGCCAGATGATCAGCCACGGCGAGTTCCCGGAGGCCGTGGCAGAGGACATCGCGGAGGCCTACGAGGCGCTGGCGGGGCGCAGCGGCCGCGAAACCCCGGCCGTGGCCGTGCGCAGCAGTGCCACGGCGGAGGACCTGCCGGAGGCGAGTTTCGCCGGCCAGCAGGAGACCTACCTCAATATCCGCGGGCGCGACGCCCTGCTGAAGGCCTGCCGCCGCTGCTACGCCTCGCTGTTCACCGACCGGGCCATCGCCTATCGAGAGAAACACGGTTTCGACCATCTGGAAGTCGCGCTGTCGGTGGGCGTGCAGATCATGGTGCGCGCCGATAAGGCAGGGGCCGGCGTCATGTTCTCCATCGACACCGAAACCGGCTTCCCCCGGGTCGTGCTGATCAACGCGGCCTGGGGTCTCGGGGAGACCGTGGTCAGCGGTTCCGTCGATCCGGACGAATACCTGGTCTTCAAGCCGCTGCTCGCCAGGGAGGGCTGCCGCCCGATCATCGAGAAGCACCTCGGCGGCAAGGAGAAGCAGGTGGTGTACGGGCGCGCGGACGGCGGCAAGCCCACCCGCACTCTCAGCACGCCGGACGAGAAGCGCCTCGCGTTCGTGCTGGACGACGAGGAGATCTGCCGCCTCGCCCGCTGGGCCGCGCTCATCGAGGAGCATTACGAACGGGCCATGGACATCGAGTGGGCCAAGGACGGCGAGACCGGCGAACTGATGATCGTGCAGGCACGCCCGGAGACGGTGAAATCCCGCCAGCGGCAGGCATCGCTGACCACGCACCGGGTGAGCGGCACCGGCAAGCGGCTCGTGAGCGGCAACGCCATCGGCTCCGCGGCGGCGGCGGGCGAGGTGCGGGTCCTGACCGAGAAGGTGCCGCGGCAGGATTTCCCCGAGGATGCCATCCTGGTGACGACCATGACCGACCCGGACTGGGTGCCGATCATGCGCAAGGCCGCCGCCATCGTCACCGATCACGGCGGCCGGACGTCCCATGCGGCCATCGTCAGCCGAGAGCTCGGGCTGCCGGCCATCGTCGGCACGGGCGACGCCACCGCTACGCTGGAGGACGGCCAGGAGGTCACCGTCTCCTGCGCCGAGGGCGACCAGGGGTTCGTCTACGAAGGCATCGCCGACATCGAGGTCACGGAGACCGACGTGGACGAGATCCCCGACACCCGCACCGAGGTCATGCTGATCCTGGCGAATCCGGCCGCGGCGCTGCGCTGGTGGCCGCTGCCGGCCGACGGCATCGGGCTTGCGCGCATCGAGTTCATCATCAACAACGCCATCAAGATCCATCCGCTGGCCCTCACCGGCTGGGACGACGTCGAGGACCGCGAGACGAGGCGCCGCATCGAGGAGATCACGGCCGGCTGGGACGACAAGGCGGAGTTCTTCGTCGACCGCCTGGCGCGGGGCATCGCGCGTATCGCCGCCAGCCGCTATCCGCACCCGGTCATCGTGCGGCTGAGCGACTTCAAGACCAACGAATACGCCCAGCTGATCGGCGGCGAGGCCTTCGAGCCGCAGGAGCCGAACCCGATGCTCGGCTGGCGGGGCGCGAGCCGCTATTACAGCGAGGAATACGCGCCCGGCTTCGCGCTGGAATGCCGCGCGCTCGCCCGCGTGCGCGGCGAGATCGGCATGGACAACGTGGTGGTCATGGTGCCTTTCTGCCGCACGCCCGAGGAAGGCGACCGGGTGCTCGAGACGATGGCGGAGCACGGCCTCGCCCGTGGCCGGGACGGCCTGTCCGTGTACGTCATGTGCGAGATCCCCTCGAACGTGGTCATGGCCGGCGAGTTCGCGGAGCGCTTCGACGGCTTCTCCATCGGCAGCAACGACCTCACCCAGCTCGTCCTGGGGGTCGACCGGGACTCCGACCGGCTCGCCCACCTGTTCGACGAACGCAGCCCCGCGGTGAAACGCATGATCGCCACGCTGATCCGCGAGGCTCACGAGCGGGGGCTGCCGGTGGGCCTGTGCGGTCAGGCACCGAGCGATCATCCGGACTTCGCCCGCTTCCTGGTCGAGTCCGGCATCGACTCCATCTCGGTCACCCCGGACGTCTTCCTGGAGGTCAAGCAGCGCGTGGCCGAGGCGGAAAGGGACGGCGGGACGCCGGAGGGAGGCGACTGAAGATGCCATTGCGCCCGTCCGGGACCGGCGGATGCAGGCCGGCGGCGACGCCGGGCTGAGCCCGCCGGAGCGCTGCGACATGCCGCCGGAGACACCCTACCGGGGCTCGGTCGAGGATCTGCTCGACGCACTCGACGTTTCCCTGGACGAGGGCCTGACGGAGCGCGAAGCGTCGAGGCGGCGCGAGCGCCACGGCGCGAACCGGCTGCGCCGTTACCGTGCCCGTTCCGTGTGGCGCATCCTGATCGACCAGCTGGCGAGCCTGGTCGTGCTGCTGCTGCTGGCGGCCACCTTCATCGCGGCACTGTTCGGGCGCACCCTGGAGTCGGCCGCGATCGGCGCCGCTCTGGTGGTCAACACGGTCGTGGGCTTCTTCATGGAGTGGCGAGCGACCCGGTCCATGGAATCCCTGCAGCAGATGGGACGGGTCCAGGCGCGGGTGCGGCGCGGCGGCAGGGAGGCCCGCATCGCCGCGGCCCGCCTCGTGCCCGGCGACGTCTGCCTGCTGGAGTCCGGGGACGTCGTGCCCGCCGACCTCAGGCTGGTGGAGACAAACCGGCTGCGCTGCGACGAGGCCGCCCTCACCGGCGAATCCGAACCCGTGGGCAAGGACGCGGACGAGACCTACGAGCAGGAGGTCCCGCTCGGCGACCGCCGCAATATGGCGTGGAAAGGCACGGCGGTCGTCGACGGCTCCGGCGTCGGCGTAGTCGCGGCCATCGGCGCGGACACCGAACTCGGCCGCATCTCGGAGCTGGTGGAGACGGCGGAAGCGGAAGCCACGCCGCTCGAGAAGCGGCTGGAGAAGCTCGGCGGGCGGCTCGTCTGGCTGACGCTGGCCATTGCTGCCGCCACCACGGCGGCCGGGATCGCGGCCGGCAAGGAAGTGGCCGTGATGCTGGAGACCTCCCTCGCCCTCGCGATCGCGGCCGTGCCCGAAGGGCTGCCGGTGGTCGCCACCCTGGCACTCGCCCGGGGCATGCAGCGCATGGCCCGGCGCAACGCGGTGGTCAAGCGTCTCTCCGCGGTCGAGGCCCTCGGTGCCGTGAATCTGATCCTCACCGACAAGACCGGCACGCTCACGGAGAACCGCATGACCCTCAGCCGCCTGGCGCTGGCGGACGGTGAGGTGGAGATCCGTCAGGACGAGGACGGCGCCCTCAACGCGTGGCGGGACGACGAGGCGGCGGATCTCGACGATGTGCCGGTCGCCAATCAGGCGCTGGAGGTGGGCGCGCTCTGCAGCAACGCCAGCGTGGATGACGGGGACGCCGTGGGCGACCCCACCGAGGTGGCGCTGGCGGCCGCCGCCGGCGGGCTGCACCGGTCCCGCTCCGACCTGCTGGAGGACATGCCCGAGGAGCGCGAGGTGAGCTTCGACCCGGACGTGAAGATGATGGCCACGTTCCACCGGGCGGACGGAGCGTTCCGGGTCGCCGTCAAGGGAGCACCCGAGGCATTGCTGGAACGCTGCACCCGCGTTCAGACCGCTGACGGCAGCCGGAAGCTGGACGAGGACGGCATTGCCGAGTGGCAGCAGCGGGCCGAGGCGATGGCCGACGAGGGCCTGCGGGTGCTGGCCCTGGCCGAGAAGCGCGCGGACGACACGGACGCCGAACCTTACCGGGAGCTGACCCTGCTCGCCCTGGTCGGCCTGTACGACCCGCCGCGCCACGGCATAGCCGAGGTCATGGCAGCCTGCCGCCGGGCGGGCATCCGCGTGGTCATGGTCACCGGCGACCACCTGGCAACCGCCCGCGCCATCGCCGCCGAGATCGGTCTGGTCGACTCCGGGGAGCGGGCCAGGGACGCGAGCGAGCTCGGCGAACTCTCGGCGGCGGATAAGGAGACCCGCGACGAATTGCTGGGCTGCCGTGTCTTCGCGCGCATCAGCCCGGAGCAGAAACTCGAGCTGGCCCGCCTGCATCAGGAAGAAGGCGCCATCGTCGGCATGACCGGCGACGGCGTGAACGATGCGCCGGCGCTGAAGCGGGCGGACATCGGCGTGGCCATGGGACAGCGCGGCACCCAGGTGGCGAAGGAGACGGCCGATATCGTCCTGACCGACGATGCCTTCGGCACCATCGTGACCGCCATCGCCTACGGGCGGACCATCTTCGACAATATCCGGCGCTTCATCGTCTATCTCCTGTCCGGCAACCTCGCCGAGATCATGGCCGTCTCCGCGGCCGCTGCCGCCGGCGCGCCGCTGCCGCTGCTGCCGCTGCAGATCCTCTATATCAATTTCGTCTCCGACGTGATGCCGGCCCTGGCGCTCGGGCTGGTGCCGGGCAGCGAGGACGCACTGGAACGCCCTCCGCGCCGCACGGACGAGGCGCTGGTCACGCGGCGGCACTGGATCATCGTGACCGCCTGGGGGCTGCTGATCGCGCTCACCGTGCTCGCCGCGTTCGCCACCGCGCTCGTGGTGTTCGGCATGAGCGCCCGGGAGGCCGTGGGCATCTCCTTCCTGTGCTTCGGCTTCACCCGCCTGTGGCACGTCTTCAACATGCGCCGGTGCCGCAGCGGCGTTTTCGTGAACGAGGTGGCGGGCTCGCCGGTGGTGTGGCTGGCCATCGGCATCGGCATCGCGCTGCTGCTCGCCGCCGCCTGGCTGCCGGGGCTCAGCACGGTGCTCATACCGCAGGCTCCCGACGCCCGGGGCTGGGCCATCGTGCTCGGTTTCTCCCTGATACCGCTGGCGCTGGGTCAGCTGCTGGTGTCCCTCGGCTGGCTCGCGACGGTGCGCCACGAGGAGGCCGAGCGGGACGGCGATTGAGATGGCGATTGAGATTCCGCAATGAGCCTGACGACAGCCGCACGCTAACGTCGCGGTATGGAAATCAGCAATTATTACGTACCCGTCACCCTCATCCTGCCCATCATCGCGATCCTGGGTATCCTCTTCGTGACCCTCGCCATGAGTTTCGTGGCCCGCCGCCGGCGCCAGGACGAGGGCCAGGACGAGCGAGCGGAGCGGCAGGAAAGCGGGGAGCGGGACCGCGAGAAGAATAATTCCGGCTCCGCCTAGGAGACGGCCGGCAACAGCCGCTCGGCCAGCCCGTTTGCCGGCGTTCCACCAGCCCGCATTTTGCGAACGGCCCCGGCCGCCCTAGCCGCCGACCGCCTCCTCCAGGGCCGAGCGAAGCTCCGTGTAGCGGTACTCGAAATCCCTTTCCAGGTTCCTCCCGGGCAGCGCCTTCTGTCCCGTCAGGTGCATATGGGCGATGCCACCGGCGATGAGCCGGTAGAGCGGCGCGGGTATGCGCAGCAGCAGGGGCCGGTTCAGCACCGACGCCAGCGTCCGGGTGAACTCCTCGTGGCGCACAGGTCCCGGCGCGGTGTTGTTGAAAGGACCCTCCAGCGAAGTATCGGTCATCTGATCGATGAGCAGCTCGATCAGGTCCTGTTGGTGAATCCAGGATATCCACTGCCGGCCGCTGCCGACGGTGGCCCCGAGGCCCTTGCGGAACAGGGGCACGAGCCCCGACAGCATGCCACCGCCCTGCCCCAGCACCACGCCCGTGCGCGACAGGCACACCCGGACGCCGTATTCCCGCGCCGTCTCGGCGACGGACTCCCAGCGGATGCAGACCCGGGACTGGAACTCGTCGCCGGGCTCGGCGTCCTCGTCCAGCTCCTCGTCTCCGCGCGCGCCGTAGTAGCCGACGGCCGAACCGCTCACCAGCACCCGCGGGCGACGTTCCGCGGACAGCCCGCCGATAAAGGAGACCAGCCGGCGGGTCACTTCCACGCGGCTGTCGACGATCTCCCGGCGCACCTCCTCGTCCCAGCGATCTTCGCCGAGGTTCTTGCCGGCCAGGTTGACGATGGCGACCGGGAGTTCCGGTTCCGCGCCGGCCGCGAGCTCGTCCAGGTCCTCGACGGCGCGCACGCGTCCCGAGAGCCGCTTCCGCGCCTTTTCCCGGTCCCGGGTGAGGACGTCGACGCCGACGCCGGCTTCCAGCAGCCGCTCGGTGAGCGCGGAGCCGATGAAACCGGTTCCTCCGGTAATCAGGACGCGGCCGCCGATCCGCTCCGTGAGACTCACCTGCGTCACGCTCGCCGTCGCCCGGGGGCTAGTTGCCCGCCATTTCCCTGAGCTTCCCGGCCTGCTCCTCGGTGATCGGATAGAAGTGGCCCAAGCCGCAGGAGGCGCCCGGCGAGAGCCCGAAGCCGATGCTGTCCATCACGGTGATGATGTCCAGGTTGCAGAGCTGGTTCAGCGACGTGCGGTACATGAACGTGTCGTGCAGTGCGAGGCCGGGGCATCGGTAAGGCAGCTGGTTGCGGTACAGATCACCGTTCTGCATATGGAAGATGATATTGCGGTCGTCGATCACCTCACTGCGGTCGATGCGGATCAGGCTGAGGCACTGCTCCGGCGGGCCGGCCGCCAGGTCCATGGACTCGTTTTTCTTCTTTTCTTCCGCCATGCCCGGCACTGCCGCGAAGGCGAGCGCCGCCAGGATCACGGTGATCGTCGTGAGTCGCGCGGTTTGCATGGGTGACTCCTTGCTGGGGCTTTCCCTCCGACGCTAGGCGGTGAACCCGGCCCGGACATTGAAAAAGCGCAATCCGGCAGGCCCCCGATCGCAGGCCATTGCGGCAGCAGCGTATTGCGTCGGCGGGCGCGGAGTCGCATGATCGCGGGCGCAACTCCGCCACACCGCAACCACACCGCAACGAAAGGCCGTTTCCATGATCCAGCGCAGCGTCGACATTCTCTCCTCCACCGCCACCTCTTTCCTGCGCGGCTTCAACGGCATCCAGGCGCACCCGGCGCTGGACAAGCCGGAGAAGATGCTGGAGCTCTACGAGTTCGAGGGCTGCCCGTTCTGCCGCCTGGTGCGCGAAGTGCTGACGGAGCTGGATCTGGACGCGGTCATCTATCCCTGCCCGAAGGGCGGCGAGCGCTTCCGGCCCGAGGTCCTCGCCCGGGGCGGGAAGATGCAGTTCCCGTTCCTCGTGGACCCGAACACGGGCGCGAGCATGTACGAGTCAGCGGATATCATCGAGTACCTGTTCGTCACCTACGGGCGGCGCGACGTGCCCTTGCGCTGGCAGGCGCAGACCCTGCAGAAGTTCTCGTCCACCCTCGCCGGTATCCCGCGCTTCACCGCGGGTACCCGGGCACGCGCCTCCGGCAGCCGCCCGGAGCGGCTACTGGAGCTGTACAGCTTCGAGTCGAGCCCGTTCGCGCGTGTCGTGCGCGAGCGTCTGTGCGAGCTGGAGATTCCCTACATCCTGCGCTCGGCAGGCCGCACGAAGGCGAGCGACTGGGTGCCGCCCGTCGTTCGCGACGCACTCGGCATGGATGGCCAGCCGGAGCTGGAGAACCGCCGCGCGCTGAAGTCGCGCGCCGGGCGCGTCTCCATCCCCTATCTGGTGGACCCGAACACGGACACCGAGCTGGCCGAGTCCGGCGACATCCTGGAGTACCTGGAGCGCACCTACGTCTGATGCGCGGCCGCGGCAGCCCGCGCCCGCGCCCGCCCTCTACTTTCGCCTCAAAGGAAGAACTGGGCCAGGTAGGGATTCAGCAAGCGGCCGTCGGGGTCGAGCCGCCGGCGCATCTTGCGGAAGAACTCGAGCCGGCTGCCCAGCGAGGCGGCGACCTGACCGGACGACAGCCCGTCGGTCTGGTCGAGGAACGGAATGCCGTTCCACTTCTCGGCGAAATCGGCGAACTCCAGCACGAAATCCTGCCATTGCGGCCGTGGCGTACTCACCGCCCGCAGCACGAAGACCGGTCCGTCGAACGAGGGTGACAACAGCGCGCTGCGGTCCTGGGCGAGCCGATAGCCGACCGTGGGCAGATCGCAGCGGAAGCGGGTGCGCGCATAATAATCCCGGCAGAATTCCCGATAGGCCTGCACGATGAGCGGGAACTCGGCCGCCGGGAAGCACCAGCTGGAACAGGCGAGCCGCCGGCCGCCCCGGGCCGACTGACGGTCGCCGCCCTGCTCCACCGCCGCGCTGCCGGCGTGGACCGGGGCGCTGAACAGGCTCTGCCCCGCGCCGTTGATGCGGTCGATCATGCCGTAGCGCAGCGCCGGGATCGGCACGATCCAGGACATGGAGCTGGTCATCGCCGGCAGTATCGTGCTCTCGCCCCAGTCCTTGATCTTCCACAGCAAGCGGTTGACGTGGGTGTCTTCGTCGCCGTTGCGCCGCAGTTCGAGATACACCTGATCGCGGAACGGCAGGAGGTAGAAGCGCAGGCCCAGCTTCGAGCCCAGCAGCCGGTCGGTGACCGCGGCCAGTTCGGCCGTGCTGCAGCGCCGCCGCCGGATGGTGAACGGGCTCATGGGCCGCACCCGCAGCGTCACCTCGTGGATGACGCCGAGCAGGCCGTAGCTCAGGCGGTACATGTCCAGCAGGTGGGGACGGGAGGCGTCCACGGTGAGCTCGCCGCCCTCGGGCGTGACGACCTTCAGGCCGAGGACCTGGCTGGAGAACAGACGGGTGCCGACGCCGGTGCCCGGACCGATGCAGGCGCCGGCCACGGCCCCGCCGACCGTTCGGCCCATCAGATCGTGTCCGCCGGCGAGTTCCAGTCCGTAGCCCGCCAGGTGATCGGCGAGGCGCTGCAGCCTGAGCCCGGCCTGCACGGTGACGTGCTCGTCGCCCACCTCCAGGATGCCGTCCAGCGCCGTCATATCGATCACCGTCCCGCCCTCTGCGGCCGAGCACGGCGTCGACGCGCTGCCGGCACCCATCGGGCGGAGCGGTGTCGGCAGGCCGGAGCCCGTCTGCAGCAGATCGCGCAGCGCCTCCGGACTCTCGGGTCTGGCCACCGGCAGCGCCGGCGTGCGGCGTCCGGGGCGCCGCGGCGTGCCGGGTCGAACCTCCCCATGGATCCAGTCCCGGACCCGGTCGTGACTGACTGCGTCTCTCATCGGTGTCGTTCCTCCGCGGGACGGCTCCCGCCAACGGACTGCGGCACGTTGCTGGTTACCGGCCCCGGGGGCGGGCGTGAGCGGAGGATGGCCCGGATGGGCGTGCGCGGCAGGACGCCGCATCGCGCTTCCGTCTGGCAGCTCCGCTGTCCCGGCGATGGCCGGGGACCGGTGGCTTTGCGACCCGCCCTTTCGAACGGTGTGCCTTTTTCAAACGAAGGCCGAGCGTCGCACGGTGCCGACAGACTGTCAATCGTGGGCAGAGCCCGACACGTTCCGGCACGGCATGATGTCAAATGGCTGCGCGAAGGCCGGCCCGCCCGGCCCACGGATGCCCCGCCGTCGCGGGGCCCGGCACCTTCGGTTTGCCACTATGCCGGGCCCTCCCCGTTGCTGCTTAAATGCCGTGGGTCAATCTGGCGCAAGTCCGGGGAATAGAAATCGGGGAGAGCGATGTACATCAATCCGGAGTCCGTCCTGCGCTGGATCCACATCCTTGCGATGGTTTACTGGCTGGGCGGTGAATGGGGCGTCTTCCAGACCTCCTACAACGTGGCGAATCCGAAACTCTCACTGGACGAGCGCCGGCGGCACATGGAAACCGCCTACCGGATCGATATCCTCGCCCGCACGGGCATCATCCTGCTGCTGCCTCTCGGCCTGCACATGGGGTTCAATCTGGGTGTGCACGATTACGGCGGCGGCTGGCTGTGGGTCGTGTGGATCCTCGCCCTCGCGTGGCTGTCACTCACCTGGGCGGCGTTCATCTACCGGGACACCGACCGCGGACTGCGGCTAACGAAGATCGACGAAGGCATCCGCTACGTCGTCATCCCCGCGCTGTTCCTGTCCGCTGTCTGGTCGTATCTCACGGACTGGCCCTTCCGCGCGGACTGGTACTCCACCAAGGTGCTTATCTACAGCCTGCTGCTGGTGATCGGCCTCGGTCTGCGTTTCATCATGCGCCACTGGGTGCCGATCTTCCGCGAGCTCGCCGAGAAGGGTCCGAATCCGGCGCTGGAGAAGCGGCTGTCCTCGGAGCTCGCGATCGGCCGCGGCATGGCCTACGTGTACTGGATCGGCATCGCC
>DASRVH010000160.1:0-4455 GCA_035655155.1 Woeseiaceae bacterium | reverse complement strand
CTCAACCCCGATGATTTCATCGCCTACTGGATCCTCGGCAGGATCCACCTGACCCTGGGCAATGCGAAAGAAGCGGCCGAGTTGTGCCGCCGGGTGATTGAGCTGAAACCCCGATTTTATGTGGCCTACACTGACCTGAGGATGGCGCTGCAGGTGATGGGCCACACGGAAGAGGTCGATGCGCTGGCCATCAACCTGGCCGAGGACGTGCTACCGACCTATCTGTTGCAGAACCCGGACGATTCCCGCGCCCGGATGATTTTCGCCATCACGCTGGCGGAACTCGACCGGAAGGACCAGGCTGTCCAGGAGGGCGCGATGGCGATGGAGATGAGCCCCGGCGATTCGGTCATGTTGTACAACGGCGCCTGCCTTTACGCCCAGCTGGGGGAAACCCGGAAGGCCGTCGATACGCTTCGCGAGGCCATCGCCGGAGGCACCGATATACCGGGCTGGATGAAGAACGATCCTGACCTGGATTCCCTGCGCGACGATCCCGAGTTTATTGAGCTGACTTCAGCGCAATAGCCCGGCCGGCGCCTCCGCAAGACCCTCAGTCGCGATGCGCGGCGCGCCCCAGGCGGTCCCGCACCGCGAGCCACTCCGGCGTGGCGGGCGGCGCTTCGACAAGGATCAGGTCGTGGCCCGCCGCATCCAGCCGGCGCAGCATGGCGTACAGCCCTCGCCCGTACTCCGCCGCATCGGCCGGCATGGCCGTCACCGCGGCGCCGGCCGCCTCGGCGGCGGCGATGGCGGCACGGCTGTGGGCAGCCACCGCGATGCGCGGGCGCGACCCGCCCTGTGCGGCGACTCGCTGCGGGAGTGCATCGGCGGCGACCAGCTCGAGGGGCGTGGCCGGGGCGTAATGCGAGGCGAGCCGGCCGGGCGCGCGCAGACCCTGTGGCGCCGGTGCGACGGGACCTCCCAGCACGGCCTCGAGCTCGGTCACCGTGACGCCGCCCGGTCGCAGCAGCGCAGGCACGTCGTCGAGCAGGCCCACGATGGTGGACTCGAGGCCGACCCGGCAGGGGCCGGCGTCGAGAATCATGTCGACCTCATCGCCGAGCTCGGCCAGCACGTGCGCCGCCGTGGTCGGCGACACCCGGCCGAAGCGATTGGCCGACGGCGCCGCCAGCGGGCCGGCCGCGGCGATCAGCTCGCGCGCCACCGGCTGGGCCGGCACGCGCAGCGCGACCGAGTCCTGCCCCCCGGTAACGTCGTCGGGTACCTGCGGCTGGCGCGGCAGCACCAGCGTGAGCGGGCCGGGCCAGAAATGCTCCGCCAGCACCCATGCAGCGTCCGGAATCTCGCGCGCCCACTCCGGCAGGGCCTCGGCCGAGTCCAGGTGGACGATGAGCGGGTGATTCGCCGGCCGGCCCTTGATGGCGAACACGCGGCGCACCGCCGCCGGGTTCATGGCCACCGCACCCAAGCCGTAAACCGTCTCGGTCGGGATCGCCACGACGCCACCTTCAGTGAGCAACCGCACCGCCGCGGCGATGGCCGCGGGCGATACCGGCATGGGGGCGATGACGGGCGTCATGGGCGCGGATGATAGCAGCGCAAAGCGGGCGTGCCCTGTTGTTCGGCGCCATCACTGGGTATAAAGAACGCTTGAAAGGTGTCGGCGAAAAGGAATTGCCTCATGAGACCAGACCGCCTATCACGCGCGCTCATCGTCGCGGCAGGCCTGTTCGCCGCCGCACCAATCGCCGCCGAAGAAACGCCGCCGGATCCGCAGGTGCTCGATAAAGTCGTGGTGTCCGCCCAGAAACGCGGCGACGAAAGCCTGCAGGGGGTGGCCATGAGCGCCTCCGTGATCACCGGCGAGACGATAGAACGCCAGCAGCTGGTGGGCATGGAGGATTACCTGCGGAACATACCGGGGGTCACTTACCAGGAGTACGGTGCCGGGCGCTCGACCATCGTCATTCGCGGCATTTCCGCCGACCCTCAGGAAAGTGTCCAAACCACGGGAATCTACATCAACGAGACGCCGATCACGGGTTTGGGCGATTTCGGCAACAGCAGCCCTGAACTGAAGCTGATCGATGTCGAGCGCGTGGAGATCCTGCGCGGCCCCCAGGGCACGCTTTACGGCGCCAGCTCGGTCGGCGGCACGGTTCGGATCCTGACTCGTCAGCCGCAGCTGAGTGAATTCAACGGCAGCGTCGCCGCAACGCTCTCCTCGACCGCCAACCTCGGCGGCACGAACTACCACGGCGAGGGCATCGTCAACGTGCCGATCGTGCAGGACGTCTTTGCCGTGCGGGCGGTGGGCTATAACCACGAGAACAGCGGCTATTACCGCAATATTGCCGCCAGTGACCCGGTCAAATCGGCGAGTGCCGCACGCACGGGAGCGCTCGCTCTGGACCGCGACGATGTCGGCAGCTCGACCTTCAGGGGCGGGCGGCTTAGCGCGCGTTGGGTTCCGAGCAACAGGCTGGGCATCGACCTCATGGTGCTGGGCCAGACCATCGAACAGGACGGCAACCCCTACGGAGATTTGCGGCTCGGCGATTTCCGGCAAGCCCGTTATTCCCGCGTCAGCACCCGCCGGAGCGAGTACACCGAAGATGAACTCGGCGTCTGGAACCTGGAGGTCAACTATGACGCCGACCGATTCGCGATCGTGTCATCGACCTCCTGGAGCGACTACGAAAACACCCAGGACTGGGACGTCGGCCAGTTCTGGACTTTCCTGTACGAAGATGACGCGCCGATTTTTATCGAGAACGTCACCGAGTCGGACAACTTTGCGCAGGAATTCCGCGTCACGTCGGAGTGGAGCCATCCGGTGAACTTCCTGGCCGGCGCGTACTACGAGGACCTCGATCGGACCGGGCGCCAGGTCGTCGAGTGGGACGGCGACCCCGCGGCCGACCCCTTCGGCGGCGACCTGATGTTCGCCGGGGCGTTCCGCCTGCAAAGAGAGCAACTGGCGTTCTTCGGCGAACTGTCCTGGGATATCAGCCCCGCACTGGTGGCCACCCTGGGCATGCGGCAGTTCAACTACGATTCCGAATTTATCGAGGCAGGCGATGGTTTCGTGGCTGGGGGCGCGTTCGAGTCGAGCAACAGTTCAAGTGAAAGCGGCGAAACCTACAAGGTCAACCTCTCCTACACATCGACCGAACAGGATCTCTACTACGTGCAATGGTCGCAGGGTTTCAACCCCGGGTACCCGCTGCCGCCGGTTATCAATGATTGCGACCTGGACGGGGATGGCCTGATGGACGGGATCGGACGCCCGGTTCCAGATGAAATCCTGTCCGATACGCTGGACAGTTTTGAAGCCGGCAGCACGCTCAGCCTGGGCGGCGGGCGAGTCCTGTTACGGGGCGCCGCTTACTACAACCAGTGGAGCGACATACCGATCCTGCTGGTGAATGACTGCGCAGTAGGGGTCCAGTTAAACGCCGGCGAGGCGATGACGGCCGGTGTCGAACTGGAAGGCAGCGCGCGCATCGCCGCACAATGGCGCCTCGACTTCGGCGCCGGCTACACCAAGAGCGAATTGACTGCTGATGCGCCCGCATTGGGCATGGACGGCGACCGTCTGCCCGGCATGCCCGAGTACACCGCAAACATCGGGCTGCAGTTCGATACGGTACTGGCCGGCCGCGCGGCCTATGCGCGCGGCGACCTGGACTATATAGGCGGTTATTACAATAACCTGCAGGAGCAAGGCGAAGAGATCGGGGATTACACGACACTCGATCTTTCGGCCGGCATGACCTTCGAACACTGGGACCTGCAACTCTTTGTGCACAACGTGACCGACTCCGACGGCGCGACCTGGATCTATCGCTTTGACGAGTATCCTTCAGCGTTCCGGATCCGACCGCGCACCGCAGGCGTCAAGCTGCGTTATCACTTCGGCATATAGCGCTTTTTCGGCTCAGGCTGGCGGGACCGAAGAGCTATGGGCGTTATCACCGCGTCGCGATTCCAGCTCGGCCTCGATCGACTCCGCATCGGCCTCCGAGACACCCAGCGAGTCGCGCAAGTGGCCGAGCAATAAGCGCTCCTTCGGCGATATGCCGCCCTGCTGCAACGCATCGCTAACGGCCGATTCGTAAACCTGCAGCTTGCGGAACATCGCATATTCCGCCGTGTTCTTTGTGTTCGGCATGGCGGCCCCGGCAATGCTTTCGGCGAACCGCTGCAGCGGCGCGAGGAAAAACACCACGATCGCCGCCGCCAGCAGCCCGCCCCAGTCGCCCAGCTCCGCCGAGAAAAAGCGGTCGGCCCCCTCGGAGACCATGAAGAGGATCGCGACGACGATGCCAGCCAGCGTCGACTGCTTGATGGTCCAGCGCAGCTTCAGGTCGAGATCGAACAGGTGCGTGCGAAGAATTCCGTAAGCGATGATCGGCACGTAGAGCAGCGTGCCCAGGCGGTAGAAAATGTCGAGGTAAAAAACGACGACTCCGCCCTCGGCTACGGCCA
>DASRVH010000159.1:0-23498 GCA_035655155.1 Woeseiaceae bacterium | reverse complement strand
TCCGCCGGGTCCGGCCCGTTACCGGGGTTCATGGTAACGCCACTCTCGCCGCCGCGCTTTTTCACGACCCGTGCCAGCAGGACCAGGAATACACCGAGCGCGAGCGAGGAGATCACCAGCAGCGCGATCAGTCCGCCGGTGTAGACGCCGTGCAGCCGGGAGGCGGGGACCAGACCCGCCGCCGTCGTGCCGACCGCCGCCAGCACAGTGCCGAGCAGCGTCATCATGGCCGTCGGGAAAAACGGGATGCGGCGCGGGTAGCCGCGCAGTCTGAGTCCCCTGCCGATCGAGGCCATCAGGACCAGGAATACGACGCAGTACACGGAGGCCGCCGCGGCGGAGGCGCGATAGGCGGCGGCCGGCGCGAAGCCGAGCCCCGCGAGCCAGAGCGGCAGCAGCGCCAGGAACAACGTACCCAGACTGGCTCCGATCATCCACGACAGCGACCAGATGTCGCGCGGATGCCAGCCGTGCGGGCCCGTGGCGCGGATCGCCACGATCAGTCCCGAGAAGCCCGCGAGCGCGACGGCGATCTCGGCGAGTGAGAGCAGGAATTCGGCGGGATCGATCATGGTTTCATTTACCGATACAGAAATTCGAGAAGATGCGGCCCAGCAGATCGTCGCTGGTGAATTCGCCGGTGATCCGGCCCAGCGCCATCTGCGCCTGGCGGAGTTCTTCCGCCATCAGTTCGCCGGCGCGGCGGGTCTCCAGGTGTTCCCGTCCGGCATCGAAGCGGGCCCGCGCTTCGGCCAGCGCTTCGAGGTGACGGCGGCGGGCGGAGAGAGCGCCCTCGCCGAAGTCCGTCGTGCCGGCCAGTGCGCGCAGCCGGCCGCGCAGGGCATCGAGACCGGCACCGGTCTTCGCCGAGATATTCAATGCGCCGTCCTCCGTCGCACCGGCCGTCTCTGCGCTCAGATCCACCTTGTTGAGAACGACCGTGTGACCGAGGTCGGCCGGCAGCTCGCCGAGCAACTCGTCCACCACGGCCTGACGCGGTGCCGACTCGTCCGCGGCATCGAGCAACAGCAGCGCGTGATCGGCCGTGGCCAGGGTGGCCCGGGCCCGGCGGATGCCCTCCGCCTCTATCCGGTCGGCGTCGGCGCGCAGCCCAGCCGTGTCGGTGAGGTGCACGGCCAGGCCGTCGATGACCACCGTCTCGCGCAGAAGATCGCGGGTGGTGCCGGGGATGTCGGTGACGATGGCGGTCTCGGTGCCGGCGAGGGCGTTCAGCAGGCTCGACTTGCCGGCATTCGGGCGGCCGGCGATGACCACGGTGATGCCGTCGGCGAGCAGGCGCCCCTGCTCCGCCCGTGCCGTGAGTTCGTCGAAGGCCGCTGCCACGCCCTGCACCCGATCGGCCAGCGCGCGATCGGACAGGAAGTCGATCTCCTCCTCGGGGAAATCGATGGCCGCCTCCACGTACATGCGCAGCTGGGTCAGCAGCTCGGTCAGCTGGTGCACGGCGGCGGAGAACTCGCCCTCCAGCGAACGCAAGGCGGCGCGGGCCGCCTGGGCCGAGCCGCTGGCGATGAGATCCGCGATGGCCTCGGCCTGCGCGAGGTCCAGCCGGTCGTTCAGGAAGGCCCGGCGGGAGAACTCGCCGGGCTCGGCGAGGCGGGCGCCGAGTTCCATGCATCGCTCGATGGCGAGCTGCATCACCACCGGCCCGCCGTGACCCTGGAATTCGAACACGTGTTCGCCGGTGAACGAATGGGGCGCGGCGAAGACCAGCAGCAGGCCGTGATCGATGGGCGCACCGTCGGCGCCGGCCAGGCGGACGAGGCGGGCCTTGCGCGCCGGCGGCACCACGCCGAACAGGGTCTGCACCATCTGCGGCACGCCGGGACCGGACACCCGCACGATGCCGACGCCGCCGCGGCCGGGCGGTGTCGCGAGCGCGACAATGGTGTCATCCTCGGGGGTCACGGAGAACTCTGGCCTCGCATCGGACTGGCACTGAAGGAAGGAACGACGGCATGAAAACCCGCAGCGTGAAATTCCGCAACGACGACGGCGATACTCTCACCGGCCTCATCGACGAGCCCGCCGGGCGGCCCCGCGCGTGGGCGCTGTTCGCGCATTGCTTCACCTGCACCAAGAACGCGAAGGCGGCGGTGAACATCGCCCGGGTGATGGCCGACCACGGCTACGCCGTCCTGCGCTTCGATTTTACCGGGCTGGGCCAGAGCGAGGGGGATTTCGCGGAAACGAATTTCTCCAGCAACGTCTCGGATCTGCTGGCCGCGGTGCGCTACCTGGGCGAGGAACACGAAAGCCCCCAGCTGTTGGTCGGCCACAGCCTGGGAGGCACCGCTGTCCTGCAGGCGGCGGCGGAGCTGGAGACGGTTCGCGCCGTCGCCACCATCGGCGCTCCGGCCGACCCCGAGCACGTGGCGCACCTGTTCGCCGGCGACCGGGACCGGATCGAGGAGGAAGGTGAAGCCGAGGTGGACCTGGGCGGCCGCCCCTTCCGCATCCGCAAGCAGTTCCTCGACGATCTGGGCAAGCACGAGTTGCCCGACTCCGTCGCCGGGCTGCGCCGCCCGCTGCTGATCCTGCACTCGCCGGTGGACACCGTGGTGGACGTCGAAAACGCCACCCTTTTGTTCAAAAACGCCATGCATCCGAAGAGCTTCGTCAGCCTGGACCAGGCGGATCACCTGATGAGCGACGAGCCGGATTCCCGCTATGCGGGCCGGGTGCTAGCGGCCTGGGCGGCGAAGTATCTGGACATCGACCGTCCGGTGCTGCGCCTCGGCGCCGATCCCGGCGAGGCGGTGTCGCGCACCGGCGCCTCCGGATTCAGGAGCGACGTGAGCCTGTCCGGACACACCCTCATCGCCGACGAACCCGAGGACTACGGCGGCACGAACATGGGGCCGACGCCCTACGATCTGCTGAGCGGCGCGCTGGCCACCTGCACCAGCATGACCATCCGCATGTACGCCGACCGCAAGAAGCTGCCGCTGGACTCGGTGACGGTGAGCGTGCGCCACGACAAGATTCACGCGAAGGACTGCGAGGAATGCGAGCAGCGCGACGGCAGGATCGATCGGTTCGAGCGCGAGCTGACGGTGGACGGCGACCTCACCGACGAGCAGCTCGAGCGCATCACCGAGATCGCCGACCGCTGTCCGGTGCATCGCACCCTGCACGGGGAGATCCAGGTGCAGACCCGGCTCCGCCGCTGAGCGGCGCCCGGGGCGTCAGCCTTCGTCGTCGCCCTTCTTCTTCGTCTTCGGCTGGCGCGTCTTGCGGTCCTCCGCCTCCACCACGCGATTGATCTGCCACTGCTGGGCGATGGAGAGCAGCGTGTTGGTGAGCCAGTAGAGTACGAGGCCGGCCGGGAAGAACGCGAAGAACACGGTGAACACGATGGGCAGGATGCTCATCACCTTCGCCTGCACCGGATCCGGCGGCGCCGGGTTCAGTTTCTGCTGGCCGAACATCGCCGCGCCCATCAGGACCGGCAGGATGAAGTACGGATCCCGCGACGAGAGGTCCTGGATCCAGAGCATGAACGGCGCCTGGCGCATCTCCACGCTCTCGAGCAGCACCCAGTAGAAGGCCAGGAAGAACGGCATCTGTACGAGGATGGGCAGACAGCCTGCCGCGGGATTCACCTTCTCGCGCTTGTACAGCTCCATCATCGCCTGGGAGAGTTTCTGGCGGTCGTCCTTGTAGCGTTCCTGGATGGCCTTCAGCCGCGGCTGCAGCTTGCGCATCTTGGCCATGGAACGGCCGCTGGTCTCCGTCAGCTTGTAGAACACCAGCTTGATGAGCAGCGTGACGATGATGATGGACCAGCCCCAGTTGCCGACGAAGTCGTGCACCTTGTCCAGCAGCCAGAACAGCGGCTGCGAGAGGATGGTCAGGAAGCCGTAGTCGACGGTGAGCTTCAGCGTCTCGGCGACCCGGGTCAGCTGGTCCTGGATCTTCGGGCCCACGAACAGGGTCATCTCGAGGCTGCCGGTCTCGCCGGGCGCGAAGCTGTAGGCCGGGCCGATGGCGCTCGCCAGGAAGTTGTCGCCGCGGGCGCTGAGGTCGTAGCGGTATTCCTGCCCGGACGGCGGCACGATGGCCGACAGGAAATGATGCTCGATGGCGGCCAGCCAGCCGTTCTCGGCGCGGGCCTGCACGGGCCCGTCGTCCTGTAGGTCGTCCGGCTTGATCTTCTCGTACTTGTCGCCGTTATAAAGCACCGGCCCGTCGTAGGAGTAGGTGGCCACGTCGAACATGGACCGCTCCTGGGCGTGCATCCGGTGCGCGATCTGGCCGTAAGGCGCGGCGGCCCAGGTCTCGCCTGTGCCGTTCGTGACGCGCTGCTGCAACGGGATGATGTAGCTGCCCCGTTCGAAGCGGTAGATCTTGGTGACGCTGAGGCCGTCTTCCCGCTGCCAGGTGAGAGGCACCTCGAGCACGTCCTCGCCGTCGCCGAGACGGTAGTCGTTGCGACGGGCGGTGAACTCGGCGCGGTGGTTCGGCTCGGGGCGGTCCGTATCGCCGGAGACGGCGCGCAGGCCGGTGCGGAACACCGCGAGCTCGTTCGGCGAGGGATTGAGTACCTGGACGAGCTGGTCGGGCCGGTCTTTCTCCACCGGGTACCGCCGCGTGACGGCGGAGACGATGTCGCCGCCGCGGCTCGAGATCAGTACGTCGAGCACATCCGTCACCACCCGGACGCGGGTCTCCGCCGGCTCGGCGACGCTGTCGGCGGGCCGGGGAGCGGCCGCACCGTCGGCGGTGTCCACGGTCGGCACATCGCCGACGTCGGGCAGATCCCCGCCCAGCGCGTCGTCCGGCGGCAGCCGTTCTGCGGCCTGTTGCGACGGCGGGTCGGCGGGTGCCGGGCGCGGGGCATAGTCCTGCTGCCAGGCTGTCCAGGTCATAAAAGCCATGAGCCCGAACAGAGCCCAGATGAAGAGGCGTTGGTTTTCCATGGGCGCTTGTCAGGCAGTCGTTAAGCGGTTCTTGTGCTGCACCCGGGCGGCAGCGCGCGGGCGGCGATCATCCCTCTGCCCGGCGCCGGCTGCTGAGGCGACGCCAGTGGGTTTCGAGACTTCGGGTTAGCGTCTTGTTGCTGGCCGCGGCGGCCGGCGGTCGGCTGATGACAACTATATCAGCGCAGGGCAGTCGGCCGCACCCGTGACGGAAGGATTCGCGGACGAGGCGCTTGATGCGATTACGCGCCACCGCACTTTTGGCGGTGCGCCGGGAGACGGCCATGCCGAGGCGTGGGCCATCCTGGTCCCGGAAACTGGCGAGCACGGTGAAGTAGGCGTCAGCGCTTCGGGTGGCGCGCCGGAAGACCCGGGAGAAGTCGGCGCCGGTGGTGAGCCGGGCTTGCCGCGGGAATCTTGCAGAAGATTGCGCAGAGGATTGGCGGGGAGCGTC
The DNA here is from genome assembly GCA_035655155.1 of Woeseiaceae bacterium. Lineage (GTDB taxonomy): Bacteria > Pseudomonadota > Gammaproteobacteria > Steroidobacterales > Woeseiaceae > Lentisalinibacter. The sequence goes on along the minus strand of DASRVH010000159.1, from coordinate 18,101 downwards.
CCTGCCGTCGTGCCCCGATGAGCCGTCGGATGGACTCAGGTCGGATGGACTCAGGGCGTGAGCCGGGCGCGGCCTTTCGCCCGACGACGCTTCAGCACCTGCCGGCCGGCCTTGGTCGCCATGCGGGCACGGAAACCGTGAGCTCGCTTCTTCTTGATTCTGCTGGGCTGGTAGGTACGTTTCATCGTCTTCGATTCCGGTGGTGCAGGCACCCGTCACAAGGGGGCGAGAAGGGTACGCACGGGGTGGGGCCGTGTCAACTTGCCGGGACGCGTTTCGTCCGCGGACGGCCGCTAGATTAGCGCAGGGGATGCGGTATAGACTTGACGGTCCTCCCGCGGTTTTCCGCGCGCCTGCGCGTCGACCGGGGACATCTGCCAGAACAACCGTTATTCGAGTCACCCTAATTCCAGTCACCCCGGGGATCCCGTTGCAGACCGACACCACGCTATGGAACCGCTGCGTCCGTCAACTGCGATCGGAGCTGCCGGAGCAGCAGTTCAATACCTGGATTCGTCCGCTGCAGGCGGTCGAGCGGGGCGACGTGCTGCATCTGCTGGCACCCAACCGGTTCGTGGTGGAGTGGCTGCGCGAACACTTCCTGCAGCGTATCAGCGAAGTGGTGACCAGCGCCGACGCCGACGCAAAAGTTATTATCGAAGTGGGATCCCGGGGCGGTTCGCCGGCCCCGGCAGCCGCCACGGTGGCGCCCCCGCCCGGCCGGGCGCGAAGCGGACCGCGGCCGCAGCCCATCGAGAGCCGGCTGAATCCGGAATTCACGTTCGAGAATTTTGTGGAGGGCAAGAGCAACCAGCTGGCCCGGGCGGCGGCCTCCCAGGTGGGGGAGAACCCCGGCAAGGCGTACAATCCGCTGTTCATCTACGGCGGTGTGGGGCTCGGCAAGACCCACCTGATGCACTCCGTGGGAAGCCTGATGCTCGCACGCAACCCGGAGGCGCGGGTGTGCTACGTCCATTCCGAGCGCTTCGTCGGTGACATGGTGAAAGGCCTCCAGCACAACACCATCAGCGAATTCAAGCGCGCCTATCGGTCTCTCGACGCCCTGCTGATCGACGATATCCAGTTCTTCGCCGGCAAGGAGCGCTCGCAGGAAGAGTTCTTTCACACCTTCAACGCGCTGCTCGAAGGGCAGCGCCAGATCATCCTGACCTGCGACCGTTATCCGAAAGAGGTCAACGGCCTGGAGGAGCGCCTGAAGTCCCGGTTCGGCTGGGGCCTGACGGTGGCCATCGAGCCCCCCGAGCTGGAGACTTCGGTGGCGATTCTGATGAGCAAGGCCCAGAACGAGGGCGTGGTGCTGCCGGAGGAGGTCGCTTTCTTCATCGCCAAGCGCATCCGCTCCAACGTCCGCGAGCTGGAAGGCGCTTTGCGGCGGGTGGTCGCGAATTCGCGTTTCACCGGCAGGCCGATCACCCTCGATTTCACGAAGGAGGCGCTGCGGGATCTGCTGGCATTGCAGGACAAGCTGGTGACGGTGGAGAACATCCAGAAGACCGTGGCCGAGTACTTCAAGATCCGTGTCGCGGATCTGCTGTCGAAGCGCCGCAGCCGCTCGATCACGCGGCCGCGCCAGATCGCGATGAGCCTGGCGAAGGAACTGACCAGCCACAGCCTGCCGGAGATCGGCGATGCTTTCGGCGGACGCGACCACACCACAGTGCTGCATGCCTGCCGCCGGGTGAAGGCGCTGCGGGAGACCGAGAGCCGGGTGGAAGAGGATTATCTGAACCTGTTGAGAACCCTGACCGGATGATGTGGATAACTTGTTGGTAAGTGCAGCAGGTGTTTTTATCCACAGGCGATGCACAGGTGGCGATGAGGTTACCGGCCGGGTTATGGGCAGGAATAAATCATTTAAGATATTGTTTTAAAAAGCTTTTTATCTGTTATACACAGTCCGCGGTCGGACTAATAACGATAATAGAACTCTAAATATTCAATATTTATTAACAGGTGGAATCGATGAAGTTCACTGCTCCCCGGGAGACCTTGCTGAAACCCCTCCAGGCCATCATCGGCGTGGTGGAGCGTCGGCAGACGATGCCGATACTCGCGAACATGCTGCTGGTGGTGAAGAACGATCAGCTGCTGGTAACGGCCACGGACCTGGAAGTGGAGCTGGTGGCGAGTGCCGACGTTGACGTGGAGAGCGAAGGCGAGATCACGGTGCCCGGCCGGAAGCTGCTCGACATCTGCAAGGCGTTGCCGGACGGAGTAACGGTATCGGTGGCCGTGAAAGGCGATCGGGTTCAGGTGCAGGCGGGACGGAGTCGGTTCAACCTGTCCTCGCTACCGGCTGCGGAATTCCCGACGGTGGAAGACATTCAGGCCAGCCAGAGTTTCAGCCTGCCGCGGGAGGCGGTGGAGCGGCTGCTGGAGAAGACGCATTTCGCGATGGCGCAGCAGGACGTCCGGTATTACCTGAACGGGATGCTGCTGGAGACGGGGGAGCACTACCTCCGGGCCGTGGCGACGGACGGGCACCGGCTGGCGCTGTGCGAGGTGGCGGTACCGGATCAGAACCTGCCGGCCCAGCAGGTCATCGTGCCGAGGAAAGGCGTGATCGAGCTGCAGAGGCTGCTGGACGGGAGCGGCGACCTGACCATCGATATCGGCTCGAATCACATCCGCATCCAGGTGGACGGCATCCGCTTCACCTCGAAGCTCATCGACGGGCGGTTCCCGGAATACGAGCGCGTGATACCGCAGGATCCGCCGAACGTGCTGACGGCGGACCGGGGAACGCTGCGCCAGGCTCTGCAGCGGGCGGCGATTCTGTCGAACGAGAAATACCGGGGCATCCGGCTGGACATCAAGGACAGCGGGGTGGTGATCCAGGCGCACAACCCGGAGCAGGAAGAGGCGGAGGAAGAGGTCGAGGTGGAGTACAGCGGGGAAGACATCGAGATCGGCTTCAACGTGAATTACCTGCTGGACGCGCTGGCGGCGGTGGAATCGGAGTCGGTTAAACTCGGCTTGACGGACAACAACAGCAGTTGTCTCGTCACCGACCTGGATCGGGACGACAGCAAGTTCGTCGTCATGCCGATGCGGCTGTAGTCGGCGGCCGGGGATTGACCCGGTGAGCCTGCTAAGGGTCGATATTTCCGATTTCCGGTGTATCGAATCCGCACGGCTGGAGCTGACTCCGGGTAGCAACCTCATCTACGGAACGAATGGGAGCGGGAAGACCAGCCTGCTCGAGGCCATCGGCTTCCTGAGCCGGGGTCGGTCATTCCGGGGAACCCGTACTGACGGCCTGGTGCGCCACGGGGCGGGCCACTTTATGGTGGCGGCAATCGTGGAGTGCGGAGATCGGCAGCACCGGCTCGGTATCGAGGCGGGACGAGGCCATCTTTCTATCCGGGTAGACCGGCAACCTGCCGACAGCCTGGCAGCGCTGGCAGAGAAACTGGCGGTCCAGGTCATCGATCCGGAGATCCACAGGCTGGTTTCGGACGGTCCGGAAGTGCGGCGGCGCTTTCTCGATTATGGGGTGTTTCACGTGGAACACGGGTTTCTGGACGCCTGGCGGCGTTATCGGAGGGCGCTGAGGCAGCGCAATGCCGCCTTGCGGGAGGGGCTGGGCGACCAGGCGGTGAAAGCGTGGGAGCCTGAGGTGGTAGCGGCCGGGGAGACGGTGGACGGGTTGCGCCGGAATCACGTAGCCGCACTGTCGGAGGCGTTCGTCGAGTTGGGCGAGAGACTGCTTGGGGATTCGGTGGCGTGCGAGTATCGGCCCGGGTGGTCCGAGGGGGACGGCCTGGAGGCCGCCCTGCTCGCGGTCCGGGAGCGGGACCGGGAGCAGGGCACGACGACGGTCGGCCCTCACCGTGCCGATCTGAGACTGGTGTATCGGGAGCGCAGCGCACGGCAGCAGGTATCCCGGGGCCAGCAGAAGTTGTTCGGCGCTGCCCTGGTGCTCGCCCAGACCCGGTTGATGGCCGAGAGGTTGGGAGAGCCGCCCGTGCTGCTGGTGGACGATCCGGCGGCGGAACTGGACGGGTCTTCGCTCGCCGGTCTGATGGATTGCGTCCTCGGGACGGACAGCCAGTTGGTCGTGACGGCGCTGACCGAGGACGCCGTTTCGCTCCCCGACACGACCCGGGTGTTCCACGTGGAACATGGCGAGGTCACTCACGCAGGCTGATCCTCTGCCAGTCGGCCGCGGTCGTACCGCGAGCCAGCGACCCGTCCGCGCCTCAGGGATGCTATAATCGCCCGCTTGATCCGGAGGGTGCCGAATGGCCGACCAGAATACCTACGATTCCAGTAATATCAAGGTCTTAAAGGGCCTGGAGGCCGTGCGCAAACGGCCCGGTATGTACATCGGAGACACCGATGACGGCACCGGTCTGCACCACATGGTCTTCGAGGTCGTCGACAACAGCATCGACGAAGCCCTGGCCGGTTACTGCAGCAACATCGTCGTCACCATCCACGCGGACGAATCGGTGACGGTGTCCGACGACGGCCGCGGCATTCCCGTCGACATCCACCCGGAGGAGGGCCGGTCCGCGGCGGAGGTCATCATGACGGTCCTCCATGCCGGCGGTAAGTTCGACGACAACTCGTACAAGGTCTCGGGCGGTCTGCACGGCGTCGGTGTCTCGGTGGTGAACGCCCTGTCCGAGCAACTGAGCCTCACCATCTACCGGGCCGGCGAGATTCACCACCAGGAATACCGCATGGGCGAGCCCGTCGGTCCCCTGAAGGTCGTCGGCGAGACGGACAAGAGCGGCAGCATCATTCGCTTCCGCCCGAGCGACACGATCTTCAACAACATCGAATTCAGCTACGACATCCTGGCGAAGCGGCTCCGCGAACTCTCGTTCCTGAACTCGGGTGTGCACATCGAGCTGGTGGACGAGCGCACCGATCAGCACGACGTCTTCGAATACCAGGGCGGCATCCGGGCCTTCGTCGAGCACCTGAACCGGAACAAGACCACCATCCACGACAGCGTGATCCATATCGAGGCAGAGCGTGAGGGCGTCACCGTGGAAGCGGCGATGCAGTGGAACGATGCCTATCAGGAGAACATGTTCTGCTACACCAACAACATCCCCCAGCGGGATGGCGGCACGCACCTGGCCGGGTTCCGCAGCGCGCTGACGCGGACGCTGAACAGCTACATCGAGCGGGAGATGAGCGGCCGCAAGGAGAGGATCACGCCCGCCGGCGACGATTCCCGGGAAGGCCTGACCGCCGTCCTCTCGGTGAAGGTGCCGGATCCGAAGTTCTCCTCCCAGACCAAGGACAAGCTGGTTTCCTCGGAGGTGAAGGGCATCGTCGAATCCGCCATGGCCGAGGCGCTGGAGGACTTCCTGCTGGAGTATCCCCAGGAAGCGAAGGCCATCGTCGCCAAGATCCTGGATGCCGCACGGGCCCGCGAGGCCGCGCGCAAGGCGCGCGAGATGACGCGGCGCAAGGGCGCCCTGGACGTCGCCGGCCTGCCGGGCAAGCTGGCCGACTGCCAGGAGAAGGACCCGGCGCTGTCCGAGCTGTTCCTGGTGGAGGGTGACTCCGCCGGCGGCTCCGCCAAGCAGGGCCGCGACCGCCGCACCCAGGCGATCCTGCCGCTGAAGGGCAAGATCCTGAACGTGGAGAAAGCCCGTTTCGACAAGATGCTTTCCTCCGCCGAGGTGGGCACGCTCATCACGGCGCTCGGTTGCGGCATCGGCCGGGACGACTTCGACCCCGACAAGCTGCGTTACCACCGCATCATCATCATGACGGACGCCGACGTGGACGGCTCGCACATCCGCACGTTGCTGCTGACTTTCTTCTACCGGCAGATGCCGGAGCTGATCGAGCGGGGGCACATCTATATCGCCCAGCCGCCGCTGTACAAGATCAAGCGCGGCAAGCAGGAGGTGTACCTGAAGGACGACGCCGAGCTGACGGAGTACCTGCTGACCTCCGCTCTCGAAGGTGCCGAGCTGCACGTGAACGACGAGGCGCCCGCCATGTCCGGCTCCGCCCTCGAGACGCTGTCCCGGGACTACATGACCGTGCAGGCCATCATCGACCGGCTCGCGCGGCGTTACAACGAGAACGTACTGCGGGCGATGCTGGAGGTGCCTCGGGTCGACGAGGAAATCCTGTCGAATATTGACCGACTGGAAGAATGGACCCGGTCGCTGTCCGACTCCCTGCCGAAGGGTCCCACGCAGAGCAGCCGCGACAGCAACGGCGGCAGCTACGAGGCCACGCTGGAGCGGGGTGACAACGGCGGAGAGGGCACGCGCATCGCCATCCATCACACTCAGCACGGCCTGACCACCACCCGCTACATTCCCAAGGAATTCTTCGAGTCGGCGGAGTACCGTCGCATGGCGTCCCTGGGGGAACAGATGCAGGGGCTGATCGGGGAAGGTGCCTACGTGCAGCGTGGCGAGCGACGGGAGGAGATCTCCAGCCTGGGCGAGGTGGTGCAGTGGTTCATGACCGAGGCGCGCCGCGGCCAGTCGGTGCAGCGCTACAAGGGTCTCGGCGAGATGAATCCGGACCAGCTCTGGGACACCACCGTCAACCCGGAGACCCGCCGCCTCATGCAGGTGCGGATCGAGGACGCGGTGCGCGCCGACGAGATCTTCACCACACTGATGGGCGACCAGGTGGAGCCGCGGCGGGAATTCATCGAGGACAACGCGCTGGCCGTATCGAACCTGGACGTCTGACCGGGTTCAGCTGCGGCGGGACCCGGGCGGCAGGCGCGGCTCCGACGAGGCTGACGAGGCTGACGCGTCCGGCGATTCAGCTCTCCGCCCCGGGCGCGTAGTGCGCGACGCGTCCGAAGACGTCGCGCCATCTTGCCGCACTGCCGCGCCTTTCCTGCCTTCCGGCTCGTCCCGCTCGCGCTCCCGCTCTTGCTCCGGATGCTCGGCTGCCGGCTCCGTCGGGCGACGGTCGGCCCGTTCTCCTTTCCCGCCATGCCCGTCTTGCCCGTCACGGTCGGTCGGGCGACTCGCGGCATCCCGTTCTTCAGCGGCCGCCTCCGCGGCAATCTCGTCGATGTTCCGGATGGTCTTCTCGATCCAGTCCTGGATCTCCCGGTTCACCTCCCGGGGGTCGCGGCCCTGCGCGTCGACCGGCTCGCCGATCACGAATGTCACCGTGCCCGGTTTCTTCAGCCAGCCCCGCCGCGGCCAGTAGTGCCCGGCGTCGTGGGCGACGGGAACGATCTTCCTGCCTGCCGCAGCCGCCAGTGCCGCCCCGCTGACTCCGTAGCGCCGGGTCTGACCGGCCGGCATGCGGGTGCCTTCCGGGAAGATCATCACCCAGATCCCCTCGCGCAGGCGTGCGCTGCCCTGGCTGATGACCTCGCGCACCGCGCTGCGCCCGGCGCCCCGGTTGATCGCGATCGGCTTGAGCAGCGCAATGCCCCAGCCGAAGAACGGCGCGAACATCAGCTCCCGTTTCAGCACCCAGGTCTGTGGCGGGAACAGCAGCAGCTCGGCCAGGGTCTCGAGCGTCGACGAATGCTTCAGCAACACCACCGAGGCCTCGTCCGGGATGTTCTCGCGCCCCACCACCCGGTAGTCGAGGCCGACGAGGCGGCGCATCACCCACATGACCTGGCGCACCCATGCCACGGCGATGGGATAACGCACGCGGTGGGGCAGAGGCGCCAGCAACAGCAGCGCGAATACATAGAACGGCACGGAGACGAACAACCACACCGTGAAAACGATCGATCGCAGCATCTGCATGACGGCTAGCGTTCCCCCGTGAGTGCGGCGGCGGCCGCCGCGAGGTCGTCGTACACTTCGGCGTCCCCCGCCGCTCCTGCGGTTTCGGTGGGCCGGCCGTTGCCGGTGCGCACCAGCACCGGCCGCGCCCCCGCGGCCCGCGCGGCCTCCAGGTCCCGGGCGGAGTCCCCGATCACCGGCACTCCCTCGAGATCGATGCCGTAGTGCTCCGCCAGACGGTGCAGCAGTCCCGGCCGCGGCTTGCGACAGTGGCAGCCATCGTCCGGATGGTGTGGACACCAGACGATGAGGTCGATCTCGCCGCCGGCTGCATGCACGGCTGCGTGCATCTTGTCATGGATCTTCGCCAAGGTCGCTTCGTCGAGCAGCCCGCGGGCGATGCCCGACTGGTTGCTCGCGACCGCCACCGTGAAGCCGGCCCGGTTCAGCCCCGCGATGGCCTCCGCACTGCCGGGTAGCGCCATCCACTCTTCCGGACTCTTGATGTAGGCGGCCGAGTCCCGGTTGATCGTGCCGTCCCGATCCAGCACCACGAGCTTCACCTCTCCCATTCTGCCGGCCCTAGCCGGTGGACAGCCGCGAGATGTCCGCCACCTCGAGGAACAGTCCGCGCAGCTCGCCCAGCAGGCCCAACCGGTTGCGGCGCACCGCGATGTCCTCGTCCATCACCAGCACGTGATCGAAGAACTCGTCGACGGGTTCGCGAAGCAGCGCCAGACGGTCCAGCACCTCGGTGTATTCCCGGCCGGCCAGCAGCGGTTCCACCTCGGCCCGGGCCTCGCCGAGGGCGGCGAGCAGGGTCTTCTCCTCCGCCTCCTTCAGCAGTCCTGCGTCCGGCGCCGCGCCGGCATCGCCTTTGGCCTGACGGAGGATATTGGCGATGCGCTTGTTCGCCGCCGACAGGCTCTCCGCGCTGGCGTGGCGGGCGAAGGCGGCCACCGCCCGCAGACGGGCGTCGAAGTCGAGCGGCGAGCGGGGCTCGCGCGCCAGCACCGCCTGGAACATCTCCGGCGTGATGGACGGATCGCGCTCGGCGTACCAGGCCCGCAGCCGCTCCATGACGAAATCGTAGATCTCACCCGCGAGCTGCGGCTGCCCTTCGCTCTCGTTCACCGGCTGCAACGACAGCGCCTCGGCGATCGCGTTCTTCAGATCCAGCTCCAGGCCGCCCTCGATGACGATGCGCAGCAGCCCGAGCGCGCCACGGCGCAGGCCGAACGGGTCCCGGTTGCCGGTGGGCCGCCGGCCGATGGCGAAGATGCCGGCCAGCGTATCGAGCCGGTCCGCCAGCGCCAGGATGCGCCCAGCGTCGGTGACAGGCAGCGCGTCGCCGGCGTAGCGGGGCAGGTACTGCTCGGCGATGGCCGCGGCCACTGCCTCCGGTTCGCCGTCGGCGCGCGCATAATGCCCGCCCATGATGCCCTGCAGGTCCGGGAACTCGCCGACCATGTCGGTGAGGAGGTCGGCGCGGGCGAGTTCTGCCGCCCGCACGGCGTGCTCCGGCGCTACGTCGAGATCCCGGGCGAGGTGACCGGCCAGCGCGGCCACGCGCTGGCTCTTCGCGAGCAGCGTGCCGAGTTCCCGCTGGTAGACCACGTGCTGCATCTCGTCCCGCCGGGTGGCCAGCGGCATGCGCCGGTCCGCTTCCCAGAAGAACGCAGCGTCGGCGAGCCTGGGCTTCACCACCCGCTCGTTGCCTTCGCGCACCTTCTCCGGTTCCCGGCTCTCCAGGTTCGCAACGGCGATGAAACTCGCCACCAGGGCGCCGTCGTCGCGCTCGACGGGGAAATAACGCTGATGCTTCTGCAGCGTGGACACCAGTACCTCACGGGGCAGCTCCAGGAAGGCCGGATCGAAGGCTCCCGTCACGGCCACCGGCCACTCGTTGAGAGCTGCGACCTCGTCCATGAGCGCGGCATCGCTCACCGGATGACCGCCCGCCGCGGCCGCGGCCTCGCTCACTGCCCGGCTGATGGAGTCGCGCCGCTCGTCGAAGTCCACCACGACCCGGCCCGCTTTCCTGAGCGTCTCCACGTAGACACCCGGCTCGGCGATCGCGATCTCGCGGTCCTGCGCATGTACCCGATGGCCGCGGCTGTTCCGGCCCGAGTCCAGGCCGTACAGGCGGCCGGGCACGACCTCCTCCCCGAGCAGCATCACCACCCAGTGCACCGGGCGCACGAACTCGGCATCGCCGTCGCCCCAGCGCATGCGCCGCGGCACCGGCAGCCGGTCCAGGGCCGCCTGCACCAGTTCGGGGAGCAGCTCCGCGGTCGTCCTGCCCTTGCGCACCGAACGGTGGGAGAGCCATTCGCCCTTCGCCGTGCCGACCCGCTCCAGCTCCTCGACCGTCACGCCGCACTTCCCGGCGAAAGCCTGAGCGGCCCGGGTGGGATTGCCGTCGTCGTCGAACGCCACCGTCACCGGCGGGCCGCGCATCTCCACTTCCTCGTCGGCCTGGCCCGGGGGCACGGACTCCACCAGCACCGCCAGCCGGCGCGGACTCGCATAGGGATGCACGGCGCCGTGGGCGAGGCCGGCTTCCTCGAGGGCCTCGTCCAGGCCGCCGGCGAAGGCCTCCATCAGCCCGCGCAGCGCGGTCGGCGGCAACTCCTCGGTGCCGATCTCGACCAGGAGGTCCTGCCGGTCGCGGCCGGCCTTCCCGTTCACGACGCCTCCCCCTGCACGCGCCCGCGCGCCGCGCTCTCGACCATGGGGAAACCGAGTGCGCGGCGGCTCTCGTAATACGCCTCGGCCACTGCGCGGGCCATCGTGCGCACGCGCAGGATGTAGCGCTGCCGCTCGGTGACCGAGATGGCCTGACGGGCGTCCAGCAGATTGAAGGCATGGGAAGCCGCCAGTGCCTGCTCGTAGGCCGGCAGCGCCAGATTCAGCTCGATGAGACGCGCGTTCTCGTGCTCGCACTGCTCGAAGGCGGCGAACAGAGACTCCACGTTGGCCTCCTCGAAGTTGTAGCGCGACTGCTCGACCTCGTTCTGATGGAACACGTCCCGGTAGGTGATGCGTCCCAGCGGCCCGTCGGTCCAGACGATGTCGAAGATGCTCTCCACCTGCTGCAGGTACATCGCGATGCGCTCGAGCCCGTAGGTGATCTCGCCGGTGACGGGCCGGCACTCGAGGCCGCCCACCTGCTGGAAGTAGGTGAACTGGGTGATCTCCATGCCGTTCAGCCAGACCTCCCAGCCCAGGCCCCACGCCCCGAGGGTGGGCGACTCCCAGTTGTCCTCGACGAAGCGGATGTCGTGGACGGTGGAGTCGATTCCGAGCGCGGCCAGCGAGCGCAGATACCTATCCTGGATGTCCGCCGGCGAGGGCTTGATCACCACCTGATACTGATAATAGTGCTGCAGGCGGAAGGGGTTGTCTCCGTAGCGCCCGTCGGTGGGCCGCCGGCACGGCTGCACGTAGGCCGCGCTCCACGGCTCGGGGCCGATGGAACGCAGGAAGGTGGCGGGATGGAAGGTGCCGGCGCCCATCTCCATGTCGTAGGGCTGCTGTACCACGCAGCCTTCCGCCGCCCAGAATTGCTGCAGGCGGAGGATGAGATCCTGGAAGGTCTGCGGCGGAGCAGCCGGCGCTTTGTCGGCAGTCGGGTGCATGAGCGGCATGCCGGTCACAAAAGACGCCGCAGTATACCGGACCGGGGGCGCCCTGCCGATCCGTCCGGCGGCAACGGTCCCCCGCATAGGCGGTAATTGACCCATTTTGGTGCGAAAGAGCGTAGAATTGCACATAGACGGTGCAAGCGTTCTTCATCCACTTTCTTTTAACCCTGCCTATTCAAGGATTTAGCATGCACCAAAAACTGGCACGCATCCTGCATGCGGCCAAGGTTCAGGTGCATCAGCGCATGTTGCCTTCCCGGGCATAGGGCCGGGGAAAAACATAACCACAGCCAACAGATTCCGGAGGAAACCCCATGACCCCTGCTGAAGTACTCAGCCTGCTGAAGGAAAAGGACGTCAAGTTCGTCGATTACCGCTTCACCGACACCAAGGGCAAGGAGATGCACGTGAGCGTGCCCGCCCACACCATGGAAGAGGAGGTGTTCGAGGAGGGCAAGATGTTCGACGGCTCGTCCATCTCGGGCTGGAAGGGCATCAACGAGTCGGACATGATCCTCATGCCCGATCCGACGACGGCCGTCCTCGACGTCTTCTGCGAGGAGACGACACTCAACCTGCGCTGCGACGTCGTCGAGCCGTCCACCATGCAGGGCTACGAGCGGGATCCGCGCTCGCTGGCCAGGCGCGCCGAGGAATACCTGAAGTCGACCGGCATCGCCGACGTCGCCTACTTCGGCCCGGAGAACGAGTTCTTCGTCTTCGACGACGTCCGCTGGGGCGCAGAGATGGAGGGCGCCTACTACCACATCGACTCCGCCGAGGGCGCGTGGAACACCGGCCGCGACCTGTCCGAGGGCAACCTCGGCCACCGGCCCGGCGTGAAGGGCGGCTATTTCCCGGTGCCGCCGGTGGACAGCCTGCACGACATCCGCGGCGCCATGTGCCTCGCGCTCGAGGAGATGGGCATCAAGACCGAGGTGCATCACCACGAGGTGGCCACGGCGGGGCAGTGCGAGATCGGCGTCGCCTTCAACTCGCTGGTGCGCAAGGCCGACGAGGTGCAGATCCTGAAGTACGTCGTGCACAACGTGGCGCACGGCTACGGCAAGACCGCCACCTTCATGCCGAAGCCGCTGGTGAACGACAACGGCAACGGCATGCACGTGCACCAGTCGCTGGCGAAGGACGGCAAGAACCTGTTCACGGGCGACGGTTACGGCGGCCTGTCGGAGACGGCGCTGTACTACATCGGCGGCATCATGAAGCACGCGAAGGCGCTGAATGCCTTCACCAACCCGGCCACCAACAGCTACAAGCGGCTGATCCCCGGCTTCGAGGCGCCGACCATCCTCGCCTACTCGGCCCGGAACCGCTCCGCCTCCATCCGCGTGCCCTACATCGCCAACCCGAAGGGCCGCCGTATCGAGGTGCGCTTCCCGGATTCGATGGCGAATCCCTACTTCGCCTTCGCCGCGATGATGATGGCCGGCCTCGACGGCATCCAGAACAAGATCCACCCGGGCGACCCGGCGGACAAGGATCTCTACGACCTGCCGCCCGAGGAGGAGAAGAACCTGCAGACGGTGTGCTTCTCTCTGGACGCGGCGCTGGAAGCGCTCGACAAGGACCGGGAGTTCCTGAAGGCCGGCGGCGTGTTCACGGACGACCTGATCGACGGCTACATCCAGCTGAAGGACGAGAACGTCCAGCTGCTCCGGATGACGACCCATCCGGTCGAGTTCGACATGTACTACAGCCTCTGACCGGACCCGGCGCCCGGGCGATTATGTCGCCCGGGCGCTGGCCCGCTCCGGGGGGGCGGGTTATGCTAGCGGCATGCGTCTCATCGCCATCTTCGTCGCACTGCTGCTGGTCCAGCCCGCCCTCGCCCAGGTCTATCGCTGGGTCGACGAGGACGGCGTCGTGCACTACACCGACCGCCCGGTCGAGGGTGCCGAGGTCGTCGACCTGCCGGAAGCCAGGGGCACCACATTCCGCCGGCCGGCGCCGCTTCCGTCGGCGGATACCGCCGCGGCGGACGAAGAGGATGCCGATCAGGGGTTCACGTACCGGAGCTTCCAGATCGTGCAGCCGTCTGACGAGGAGACACTTTGGAACATAGGCGCCACACTGGATGTGTCGTTGAGCCTGACACCGGGCCTCAGGGAGGGTCACCAGATCGAGGTGTGGTTCGACGGGTCGGTGTTGGAGAGCCGAGCGCCCGGGAGCCTCAGCTTCACCATAGCGGAGGTCTACCGGGGCACCCACACGCTGTGGGCACGGGTGCTGGACTCCAGCGGCCAGGTGCTCATCCAGAGCAACGAGATCACGTTCTACGTGCAGCAGACCTCGGTGATCAATCCTCCCTGATCGGTGCCGGCGGGTCTGATGCCGAGGGGGCCCGCGTCATCATCGAATATCTCTCTACCAGCGTCATCCTCCTGGATGACGCGTTCCGCGTCGTCGACCTGAACCCCGCGGCCGAGAATCTCCTCGGCGTGAGTCACGAACGTGCCCGCGGCACGCCGCTGGTCAGCCTCTGCGGCGGCAACCGGAAGCTTGCCGAGGTGCTGCAACGGGCGATGGACGCCGGACAGACCTTTGCGCGGGAAATCACCTTCGCCACCCGCAACGGCGAAGACGACCAGCGCATCACGGACTGCCGGGTCACGCCCCATGGCGGTATCCGGCCCGACGTCACCCTCATCGTGGAGTTCTCGGACGTCACCCGGCGCTCGCGCATCACCCGGGAGAACGCCCTGCTGGCCCAGCATTTCACCGGCCGCAAGATCATCCGCCAGCTCGCCCACGAGATAAAGAACCCGCTCGGCGGTCTGCGCGGCGCCGCGCAACTGCTCGAGCGCCAGCTGGCGAGCCCGGAGCTGAAGGAATACACCGGCGTCATCATCCGCGAGGCCGACCGCCTGGCGGGCCTGGTGGACTCGCTGCTCGGGCCCGGCGGCCAGGTGTCCCGGCGCGAGACCAACATCCACGAGGTGCTGGAGCACGTCGCCCAGCTCGTTTCCGCGGAGACCGAGGGCAGCCTGCGCCTGGAGCGGGATTACGACCCGGGTCTGCCGCCGATGATGCTGGACCGCGACCTGATGGTGCAGGCCGTCCTGAACCTGGTGCGCAACGCGGTGGCCGCCACCGGCCCCGCCGGCACGGTGACGCTGCGCACCCGGGCGATCACGAACTTCACCATCGGCGACACCCGGCATCGGGTCATCGCCAGCATCGACGTCGAGGACGACGGGCCGGGCATCCCCGAGGAGCTGCGGGACTCCGTGTTCTATCCGCTGGTCACCAGCCGGCCGGAGGGCACCGGCCTCGGCCTGCCGCTGGCGCAGGAACTGGTAAACCGCCACGGCGGGCTCATCGAATTCACCAGCCGGCCCGGTTCCACCGTCTTCCACATCCGGCTGCCGCTGAGCGAGCCGGACGGGCGCAAGCCATGAACGACGCCTCCGTCAGAGTCTGGGTGATCGACGACGATCACTCGGTGCGCTGGGTGCTGGACCAGGCGCTGGCCCAGTCCGGCATGGAGCCCCGCTGCTTCGACCGGGCCGAGGACTTTCTCGACGCTCTCGCTGACTCCGTGCCCGACGTCGTCATCACCGACGTGCGCATGCCCGGCATCGACGGGCTGGAACTCATGCAGCGCCTGAACAAGGATCATCCGGACCTGCCCGTCATCGTCATCACCGCGCACTCGGATCTGGACAGCGCCGTTGCCGCCTACCAGGGCGGCGCCTTCGAGTACCTGCCGAAACCCTTCGACGTGGACGAGGCCGTGGAGCTCGTGCGCCGCGCCCGCCGCGAGCGCGCGAGCCGCGAGGTGGACGACGGAGAGAGCCAGCCGGTGATCCCCACGCTGATCGGCCAGGCCCCCGCCATGCAGGAGGTCTTCCGCTCCATCGGCAGGCTGGCGCGCTCCAGCATGACGGTGCTGATCACCGGCGAGTCCGGCACCGGCAAGGAGCTGGTGGCCCGGGCCCTGCACCAGCACAGTCCCCGCTCGCGCAAGCCCTTCGTCGCCCTGAACACCTCGGCCATCGCCTCCGAGCTGCTGGAGTCCGAGCTGTTCGGCCACGAGCGCGGCGCCTTCACCGGGGCCGATTCCCGGCGCACCGGGCGTTTCGAGCAGGCCGACGGTGGCACCCTGTTCCTGGACGAGATCGGCGACATGTCGGCCGCGCTGCAGACCCGCCTGCTGCGGGTACTCGCGGAAAGCGAGTTCTACCGGGTGGGCGGCCAGGTGCCCATCCGCGTGGACGTGCGCGTGATCGCCGCCACCAACCACGACCTCGGTCGCGCGGTGAAGGAAGGGACGTTTCGGGAGGATCTGTTCCACCGCCTGAACGTGATCCGCATCGAGACGCCGCCGCTCCGCGAGCGCCGCGAGGATATCCCGCTGCTGCTCGCCCACTACCTCGGCGCGGCGGCACGGGAGCTCGGCATCGAGGCGAAGACGCTGAGCGACGAGGCGCTGACGATCCTCTCCGCCTTCGACTGGCCGGGCAACGTCCGCCAGCTGGTGAACGCCTGCCGGCGACTGACCGTCACCGCGCCCGGCAACGTCATCGGCCCTGCGGATATCCCGCCCGAGCTGGGGGGCCGGCGGACCGAGTCCCCCGGCCGGCAGAACTGGGCGGTGAGCCTCGCCCGCTGGGCGGAACAACGGCTGCGCACACCGGGGGCGCCGCCATTGCTGGACGAGGCCCTGCCCGAGTTCGAGCGCACGCTGATCCGCGCCGCACTGGCGGAGTCGAACGGCCATCGCCAGGAGGCGGCCCGACTGCTCGGCTGGGGGCGGAACACGCTCACCCGCAAGATCCGCTCGCTCGAGATCGAGGACTGATCCGGGCTGCTGACCCGGGCAACCGTCCCGCGTTCCACGCTGAAATAAACCCCGGGTCCGCCCGGTCTCCGCCCGTGAACCCGCAATCGCACGGACAAACATCATGCAGCCGAGCACCCGCCTCCAGACGCCCCTCGTTTTCGTCCTCTACGGCCTGATGGCCGTGGCGGCGGCCTCCCAGCAGGTTCCCGACGACGCGGCCGACGTGCGTCCGCTCGCCGTTGGCGACAGGGCCCCGGCCTTCGAGGCCCCGGCCCCGGACGGCGGCCTCTACGCCTTTCGCCCGGACGAGCTCGAGCGTCCGGCGATCCTGATCTTCTACCGGGGCGGCTGGTGCCCCTACTGCAACGGCCACCTGGCCGAGCTGCGCGACGCCGTGCCTAGACTGCAGGATGCCGGTTACGACGTGTTGTTCCTGTCCGCCGACCGGCCGGCCCGCCTGCGCGCCAGCCTGGAAGAGCCGGACCTGGACTACCGGCTGCTGTCCGATGCCTCGATGGCGATCGCGCGTGACTGGGGCATCGCGTTCCGCGTGGACGACGAGACCGCCGAGCGCTATCGCAGCGTCGGCATCGACCTCGCCGCCGCGTCGGGTTACGACCATCAGCAGCTGCCGGTGCCGAGCGTCTTCCTGGTGGACGGCGGCGGCTTCGTGCGCTTCCGCTACGTGAATCCGGACTACCGGGAAAGGCTCAGCGCAGAGGCATTGCTCGAGGCCGCCGGCATCGGGTCAGGCGATTAGCAGACCGGCGCGTTGTCCTGCTCCGGTATCTGCAGGGAGCCGACCAGCGCCTCGACCGATGCGATGCCATGGCGGGAGAGATAATCGGCGATGCCGTCGTTGATCTTGCGGCAGAGCAGCGGGTCGTAGAACAGCGCCGTGCCGATGCCGACCGCGGTGGCGCCGGCAATCAGGAACTCCAGCGCGTCCTTTGCGGTATGGATGCCGCCCTGACCGATGATGGGCACGCCGTGGCGCCTTGCCACCTGGTACACCTGGTGCACCTTCAGTAATGCGATGGGCCGTATGGCGGGGCCGGACAGCCCGCCCTGCACGTTGCCGATCACCGGCGCGCGCGATTCGGTGTCGATGGCCATGCCCATGATGGTGTTGATGACGGCCAGCGCGTCGCTGCCCGCCTCGATGCAGGCGCGGGCGTTCTCCGCGATGTCGGTCTGGTTCGGCGAGAGCTTCGTGATGATCGGCTTGTCCGTGACCTTGCGGCAGGCCTCCACCACCCGCGCGGACATCTCCGGGTAATTGCCGAACGCGACGCCGCCCTCCTTGATGTTCGGGCAGGAGATGTTGATCTCGATGGCGTCGATGGGCGAGTCGTCGAAGCGCCGGGTCACCTCGGCATAGTCTTCGATGGTCGAGCCGCAGACGTTGGCGAAGAAGCGGGTTTCGTCGAAGTCCAGCGTCGGCAGGATCTCGTCCACCACCTTGTCGGCGCCGGGATTCTGCAGCCCGATGGCGTTCAGCATGCCCATCGGCGTCTCCCAGATGCGGTGAGGCGGGTTGCCGAGGCGGGGCTCCGGCGTCGTGCCCTTCAGAACGACGGCGCCGACGTCCCGGTTCGAGAAGCCCTCCACCCGCGTATATTCCTCGCCGAAGCCGACGCACCCGGACAGCAGCACGATGGGAGAGTCGAGTTCCAGGCCGCAGAAGCGCACGCCGATCGGGCGCGCGCTCTCCGTCGCCGGCACGGGGTTCTTTGCATTGGTGGCTGCAACCATGTCGTCGAGGTTCGGTCCTTGGGACGATGCGTGGGACAATGGCGGACGATGTTCAGCCTGATCCTGTATCAGCCCGAGATACCGCCGAATACGGGCAATATCATACGCCTTTGCGCCAACACGGGCACGGCGCTGCACCTCGTGCGCCCCCTCGGTTTCGAGCTGGACGAGCGGCGGCTG
>DASRVH010000158.1:0-2467 GCA_035655155.1 Woeseiaceae bacterium | reverse complement strand
CCGGCCGCCCCACACGGCACATTCCCATCCGCTTCGAGGAAATCCACGCCAACATCGCGCAATCCGGCGGCAACTTCGTCGCGGATGTGTTCACCGCCATCGCGCGCGAGACGCCGGACGGCCGCAACGCCCGCACGACGGACGGCGTGATGCGCGCCTTCGGTCGGCGCCATGCACATGGCGCATCCCTCCGGCGCGCTGATCCTGCACGCGGGCGGTGTCCATTTGATCGGCTGTTTCGGCGTGACGATCGTCTTCAACGTAGCGATGAACGAGGCGCTGGCCCGGATGGACTTGTCCGAGGATGCGGCTGGCGCCTGCTGGATCGGCACCTACCTGCCGCGCTGGACCTTCCGGAACACGACCCCGGCGCTGACCTGCGGACTGTCCGCAGCCCTGCTGCCGTTCGGCCTCATGTGGGCGATGCAGGCGCAGGTCGCCTGACCCGGCGCCGTTCGGCGGTCACCCGACCAGGAAAGCGACCGCGATTTCATGGCATCGACAGGCAGTGTAGCCGAGATCGGCGAGCGCGGGAGAGATCGTTGGGAGAAGCTGGATCAGCCCCGCGCCGGCTGGGTCGCGTGGAACGCGGCCACGGCGGGGATCCTCGTCCACGACGGTGGCGGCTGGTCGCCCGTCGAGGTAGCGCTCGACCTGCTGGTCCGCTCGTCCGGCGTGGAACCGGCGAAGGCCGTGCTCGGATCCTCGGTGAGCGTGGCGGTCGAGGAGGAGCTGATCTCCAGCCTCTCCGGCGCCTCGGTCGACACCGCGCTCGCGATCATTCCCGACCGCGCCATCGTCGTCGGCGTCTCCGTGCGGGCAGCGCCCGCCTCACCGGGGCGACGCGCTTCGACGTCGGCGTCGCCGGCGAGACCGACACGTTCGGTGCCGCCCTCGGGATCGCAGCCGGCTCGACAAACGCCGGCGTGATCGCGCCGACCGCGTATTGCGCCGACACCCCCGTCCGCCTGACCGGCAACGGCGCCGACTTCGCCGGCGGGGCCTTGCACGTCGCCGTCCACTCGCTCCGGATCGGCGTCCCGGCCGCCTGATCCTCCCGCCCCTTCGCCGTTCCTTCCCTCCGCCCGCCGGCCCCGCCGGCGGGCCTTCTCGTGCTGGAGACCCGCCATGACCGTCCGAACCCAAGCCCGCTCGACCGACGTCCCCCGATGGCGACTGGCCCTGGCCCCACTTCTCCCCCGAGGAGGTCGCCTGCCGCGGCGCCGGCCGCCTCGTCGGCAACCCCGCCGCCATGGACGCGCTGGAGCGCCTCCGCCACGCCCTCGGCGCGCCGATGATCCTCTGCAGTGCCTACCGCTCGCACGCGCACAGGCGCGAGGTCCGGCGCCGCGTGGACGGCCTGCGCGGCTTGGCGGCCGAGTGCATCGAAAGGCCCGAGCGCGCGGCGTAGCTCCGCAGATCGAACATCCACAGTGCGGCGAACGGAGATAGGTATGAAAGACAATGACATGAGGGCGGACGGCGGACGAACGTGTGAGCAGGACCGTCGGACGCCGACGCTTCACGTGGCGCAGCTGCCCGACGGATTTCACGTCGTGCAAGTTCCCGGCAACCGCGGCGAACCGATGACCCACTGGTCCGGTCCGCTGGAGAACGCCGCCGCCGCGGAGATGCAGCGCGACGAACTTCTCAGGTGCGGCAGGTCGGGCGACATGACCGGCTGGTTCTCGGACTCCGTCGTCGACTTCTTCGACATGGTGGAACGGTTCGAGAAGCTCATCCGTCGCCACAACGGCGATGCTCGAAGCTTGGCACGGATGCTCGTGGCGCGGCGGCCGTGGGCGGACCCGAAGCCTGCCGAGCCTGGACCCTTGCCTTTCTGATCGCGGTGCGAGCATGGCCGAGACGATCACCATCCGCGTGCCGCTCACGCTTCGGAAGCGCGGCGGGCTTAGGGAGATGCAGATGCCGGGCGGTGCCGAGCAGCCGCGCCGGACCGACAACACGCTGGTCAAGGTGCTGGCACGCGCGTTCCGCTGGAAGCGGATGCTGGATTCCGGTGAGTTCGCCGCCATCGCCGAATTGGCAGGGCGCGAGGGCATCGCACCCTCCTACATGAGCCGCGTCCTGTGCCTGACCCTGCTCGCGCCCGACATCGTCGAGGCGGTCCTCGACCGGAAGCAGGCGCCGGAGGTGACGCTGGCATGAGTGCCGGAGCCGTTTCCGGAGTCTCGGGCTGAGCAGCCGGGCCACTTCGGGCGCACCGGCTGAAGCGGTTCTCTGTTTGCGGTGGTGTCAAGGATGAGGGTTCGTTGTCGTTCGGGGCCGCGGTTCTCTACGAAGTCGGTCCTACCGCTTCATGATGGCGTCCGGGAGCTGATCGGCCAAAACGTCATTCGCGAAGTCGGCTTGGCCTGCCCCCATCGGGTGGTCCGGGGGTGATCTTAGTGCATGGTCGGCTTCACGGCCACGACGGGCGCGGCTTCGGACGGCCGGGCTGGCCAGA
>DASRVH010000157.1:0-10366 GCA_035655155.1 Woeseiaceae bacterium | reverse complement strand
GTGGACAAGGGCCGCTACCGGGAGTACCTGGCGGGCATTCCGCTGAAGCTGATCACTGCGGCGACGCCCGGACTCACCGGAATGGCGGCGTTCTGCGATCCCGACTCGAGTATCCGGACGCAAAGGACGCGGTGAGTCAGGGCGTAGCGGACGTATCGTCAGAACGATTCCTGCCAGCGTGCGCGCTCGACGATCGAGCGGTCCTCGTCAGTAAACTGCAACATCGTCTTCCTTGTTTCCGCCCGCACGGGCGCTCCCCGTGCGCAGCGTGCGAAACAGCCAGACGCCGATGCCGGTTTGAAGAATCCCCCAGCCAAGTCCCTCCGGCCACCCCACGGCAGGCAGAAGCAAGCCGAAGATCCCGACGACAATCAGCGCTGCGCCTGCGACGGTCAACCAGATAGCGGTCAGCAGACCGGCGACGGTGATCCAGCGGGCGGTCGGGCTGCGCAACGCCAGTAGCGTGAGCACACATGCGACACCGGCAGGGACGCTAATCAAATCGGCCTGACCGGTCCAGGCCACGTAGAGCAAGCGAGCCAATGCGAGGGCGAATAGTCCCGTCAGGATCGACCTACCGGATACCATCGCAACCACTACTGCGTCGTTCGGCCCTGCGGCCGAAGTCCTGTGTCTTCGCACGCCTGTTCCGGTGACACAGCACCATCAAGCCGATCCACACCATGAACGTGCATATCGTCAGGGCAGCAAACACTGCCCCATGGAGATGATTCCCGACGGTGAAGAGGATGAAATACAAGAGTGATCCGGAACCGAGGAGATCCGCCTCACCCGGACCCAGCTTCAGCTTCCTTGCGAGACGATCCCTGCCGAGTCTCTCGCAGAGTCCCACCATGACGAGACCGACACCTTGGCCAAGCAGTACATACTCGATCCACGCTATTTCCACGGCAGACGTTTCTCAGTCTCGAGGCGCGCCGTGAACGTTTCAGTTCGCAGACGCGGGTTCCACGCCGGCCTCACGTTTCCGCAGCATCTCCTCGGCCGCCATCTGCTTCGGCAGCTCCGCCATTCTCTTCACGAAGTTCGACGAGATTCCGCGCATGATGCGGTTCGTCTCCGCCATCAGTTGGGGAGTACGTTCCACGTATTTCCGACCGAGGGGCGAACCGAAGAAGGCGGCAAGCTCCCAGAGTTCCGCCTCGGTGTAGACGCTCGCGTACGCCTCGGCGAGCACCGGCTCCAGCTTTTCCCAGCTCATCTCCTCACGCATCAGGTCGACCAATCGTCCCGACATCTTCCGGTACGACTCGCGGTCGTTCTCGGGCATCCCCATTTCTTCAGCCAGGGCAAGCATCTCCGGGTACAGCTGGTCGAGCTGGGCCTCGTGCAGCTCCCGCTGTTGCAGCGCCTCGAGGAGTGCCTTCGCGGCGGCCTCGTGGGTGTCTGCAGCGTAAGCGGCGAGCGGCAGGAGCAGAATCGGCAAAATCAGCATACGAAGAGTACTCATGGGCACCTCAGATTCGCAGGATTGCGTCGGTTGCATGGAAAGAAAGCCACGGAAGAACGAGCGATGCCGGAACGACACGGCCTTTGCCTGTTGGCCACATGGCGTTGAAGGACAGATAATCGAGCCATGCTATGTCCACCAGGGATCTCCTCAGTCTGCGGGCAACTCGAGGGTTGCCACCGTCGTGATAATCATCTTCGTCGCCCGGATGATTCGCGCCGCGGCGCCACCGCCGGACCGGCGCTGATCCGCGAAACGCCGAAGCCGAGCATGAGCGCGACGAAGATGATGGACGCCTCGCGGACAAGATTGCCGACGTCGATCAAGCCGACGGGAGCGAGAATCGCGAAAAGACCGTAGCCGACGCTCACCCCGCAGAACGAGGCTACAGCCAGGCGCCACAGCGGCGGGCGGGTATGCAGGCGGGCTATCGTCAGCCCGGTACCGGTGCCGGCGAACGCGGCTAGCGCATGCGCAAGACTGAAAACCTGGACCTCGCTGCCGCCGAAGCCCAGGACCAGCGCCATGAACACCGACGTTGCAAACGTATCAAGAAATGGATGCCCCACGTCCCCCGACGTCCCTGTCTGCCATATGCGGGAATAAATTACCTCAAATTGGCCGGGGAGTCACGAGCGCGACGAAACCAGTGGCTGTCGAGCGTCGGCGCCGCTCAATCTGCCTGCAGGGACTGGAGCGTCTCCTCGTACAGCGCCGCGTCGGAGTCGCTGAAGAGCACGAACCGGACGTGCTTCACGGCGGACAGCTTCGGCAGCGCCTCGAGGACCGTGCCGAGCGCGATACGTGCCGCCGGTTCCGCCGGGAAGCCGAAAGCCCCGGTGGAGAGCGCCGGAAAGGCCATGGACGCCACCGAGTTTTCTTCCGCCAGCGCCAGCGCCTCGCGGTAACAGGAGGCCAGCAACTCGTCGGACGGCTCGTCGCGGCCGTAGACCGGCCCCAGACAATGGATGACCCAACGGTTGGGCAGGTCGCAGGCGCCCGTAATCACCGCCTCGCCGGGCTCGATCGGCGCATATTGACTGGCTGCCTCGGCCAGACCCGGCCCGGCGGCTCGATGGATGGCGCCGGCCACGCCGCCTCCCGTCTCGAGCTGCGCATTCGCCGCGTTGACGATCGCGTCCATGTCGGGCTGGTCGGCGATGTCGCCGCGGATGATCTCTATCGTGACGTCATTGACGGTCGTCTTGCTCATGGGACCAGTCTAGAGAGACGGCTTTCCGACAACAACAGTCACCCTGCGGGTCAACGCCCGATGACCGCTGCGGCGAGCCGTGCCTCGATCTCTCCCATGAGCTCGCTGCCGGGCTCGGTGAACCCGATATCGGTGTTCACCTGGAATGCGATCGTCACGCCGTGGTCGGCGTAATGGCGCAGGCTGGACGTGTAACCCGGGATCCAGCCGGCGTGGCCGTACACGTCGCCGAAATGCCCGCCGCGGAACTCCGCCACCCCGAGGCCGTAGCGCGCGGCGGGCCGGGTCGGGTCTATCGGCGCCGAGGCGAGCAGCAGCGGCAGGTAGTCTCCCGGCATCGCCACCCCGCCGAACAGGGCTGCACCCCATCGTGCCAGATCCCGGGAGTTGCTGACGAAGCCGCCGGCGGTCCATTCGAGCCCGGGATGGAAGACCAGCAGCCCGTCCTCCGTGAGCGTCTTCGCCGGCAGACCGAACGGGTTGTCGTCCGCCAGATAACCGGGCACCAGCCCGGCCAGGTCGCGGCGGTCCGACGGCGACGTCTGCGCGAGACCGATCGGCTCCAGGAACCGCCGGGTGACGCCGTCGTAGTAACTCTCGCCCGTCGCCTTCTCGATGACGAGCCCGAGCAGCACGTAGCCCGTATCCGTGTACGCGAAGCCCTCGCCGGGCGGAAACAGGGGTTCCTCGTCGAGGACGTAGCCGATCAGCTCTCGCGGGGCGAACGAGCGGCCGGTCGCGAGCCGCTGCACGAACTCGGTGCCGAAGGCCTCGTCGTAGACGTGGTCGGGCACGCCCGATCGATGCCGGAGCAGGTGGCGCAGCGTGATCGTGCCGTGGTTGGGCAGCCGCTCGTACCAGGGCTCGTCCCCCAGCCACTCGGCCAGGCGGTCGTCGAGCCCGAGCCTGCCCTGGCGCGAGAGCGCCAGCGCCATCGCGCCCGTGAGAGTCTTGCCGATGCTGGCTGCCAGCATCCGGTCGTCCGGCCGCATCGGCGTGCCGGCATCCACGTCGGCGAGTCCCGTCGCCGCGATCAACACCGAGCCGTCCGCCAGGACGCAGGCGGCCGTCGCGCCAGGGAATCCGTGTTCGGCGTGCAGCGCCTCCAGCGCGTGCCTGAATGCGGCCGCCGGATCGGCCGCGGCGTGTGGAGAGACGGCGATGGCGGCCGCGAGTCCGAACGCGGCCGCGTACAGTCGTCGTCTCATCCTGGTCGCGGGGCTAGGCATAGCGATTCGTGACGACGCCGATCGCGGCGCCCTGCCGGCTGAACATCGCTGCCCGGTTCAGCCAGACGACGGCCACGGCGGCGGCGCAGAAGAGATACATGTCCCAGGGCTGGGCATCCGGCCACAGCGGATTGTTCAGCCAGAAGTGGAAGAACAGGGGCAGGAGGATGCTGCCGCGGGAGGCGTTGAACAGCGCGGTAACGATGAGCGCGGCGCCCACGGAACCCAGGAAGAAGGGCGTGAACGACCACGCGCCCTGGGGTGTGCCGCTCAGCAGGAAGGCCGGCAGGTGCCACACGGCCCAGACGATGCCCACCGCGAGGCCGGCCCAGAACGGGACGAGCCGGCGCTGGGCCAGCGGCAGGGCGAGCCCGCGCCAGCCGAACTCCTCGACGGGTCCCTGGAACAGCATCACGAGGAGCGCCGTGACCAGCGCGCCCGCCGTGCCCGACCACCCGGACCACTCGTCCAGGTCGCCCTTCAGTGCCGCACCGGCGACGAACAACAGCGGGATGCCGAGGAGCACGAAGGCATACCAGGCGGGCGAACAGCGCCATAGGGTGAGCCGGCGAAGGTATCCTTTGAGGCCGTGCAGGCCGGCATGCCGCAACACGAGCACGAAGGCGGCGATACCGGGCGCCCAGACCGCCAGGAAGAACAGCGGGTTGCGGCCGCTGATCTCGCCGAACACCGCCGCCACGGCATCGGGCGCGAAGATGAACAGGCAGAACAGGCCCCAGGTAATGCCGAAGGTGATCAGCACGAACGGGACGAGTGCGGCAACGGGCACGGCGTCGTCCGGCCGACCCTCCGTAGCGACTCCCGTTCCGCCCTCATTCATAGCGATCCCGGTCCGCGGCGGCTTCCCGCCGGACCACCCCGGCTAGCGGCGGCGGGCTATTCCCTGTCGCACTTGTCGTCCGTCTTCGCCCAGTAATCAATGTCTTCCGCCGTGACGTAGTCCCATTCGCTAAGGGCTCCGTCGTCCCCATCCACAAGGACCGTGAGCCGCGTGCACTTCTGGGTGTTCATGCCGATGAGAAGATTCACGTACGGCAGATACGAAGTCGCACCCGCCTCGGTGTAGACGCCCTCGTAGACCCACATGGTCTTCCCGTCACTGCGGGGAATGGTCACGGACGGCGGACCCAGCTTCGCCTCGAGTTCTTCGGCCGACACGATGCTGGCCTGCATGGCGGCGGCCTCTTCTTCTTCGATGAAAGCGCCCTGCGTCTCGCATCCCGCCAGCGCAATGCACAGCACCAACAGACAGACTACCGATAACCGCATGCCCCCTCCTCGTCGTCCACACGATCATGCCGCCGTAAAGGCGTCCGGCGCAGTCTAACCCGAAACCGCGGCGGTGGCTCGGCAGCCCGCCGGCCGTGCTTCCCGCCGGCAACCGGGTTAGGATCGGGCGAGTCCCCTTCAACGACACGACGAACGACACCAGCGACGGAGGTTGCGCATGACCAGGATACTCGTCCTCTACTACAGCATGTACGGTCACGTCGAAACGATGGCGAAAGCGGTGGCCGAAGGGGCCGCCGGCGTCGACGAAACCGAGGTCACGCTGAAGCGGGTGCCGGAACTCGTGCCCGAGAAGGTGCTGGAGGAGTCCGGCGCCAAGACCGACCAGGACGCGCCGGTGGCCGAGCCCGCCGAACTGGCGGACTACGACGCCATCATCTTCGGCACGCCGACGCGCTTCGGCAACATGTGCGCGCAGATGCGCAACTTCCTGGACCAGACCGGCGGCCTGTGGGTGAACGGCAAACTGGTCGGCAAGGCGGGCAGCGTGTTCACTTCCACCGCCTCCCAGCACGGAGGCCAGGAGACCACCATCACCTCCTTCCACAACACGCTGATCCATCACGGCATGGTCGTAGTGGGTGTGCCCTACACCTGCCAGGCGCTGGCGACGATGGACGAAGTGATGGGCGGCAGCGCCTACGGCGCGGCCACGCTGGCGGACACGGACGGCAGCCGCACGCCGTCGGAGAAGGAACTCACGATCGCCCGCTTCCAGGGGCAGCACGTCGCGGAGATCGCGAAGAAGCTCATCGCTTAGACGAGCCTGCGCAACCCGTTATCAGCCGAGCGGCGGTTTCGCGACGCTCAGCACGGTGATGCCGGCGATCAGGAGCCACAGGACGGCGAGGACCCCGGTCGCTCGCCGGTAGCCCTGCCGCAGCCGGGACTCGAGCGTAGGGTCGCTGCCCTGCGCGCCGATCTCCTGCCAGACCGCGAAGTAGCGGACCAGCGCCAGCCGGATGCCGACGCCGCAGATGATGACGCCGGCGAACAGGATCATCTTCCAGGCGAGCCAGCCCGGTGCCTGCAGCACGCCGGTCAACGCCAGCGCGCCGAGCACCAGCAACGCCAGCATCACCGCATGGCGCACCGCGTGATCCGCCAGGGCGAGCAGCGTTCCGGCAGACGACTTGCGCCGGCGGTGGGTCAGCTCCACGAGCGCCAGCCATGCCGCCGCGAACAGCCCGGCGGCGGCGGCAGACGTCGCGCCGCCCGGCAGATAGCCGTACAGGGCCGCCAGCGCCATGCCGAGCCCCAGCTGCAGTATCAGCGCGTAGCGCACATGCTGGTCCACGTCCATGACGTGATCGAGCAGGCGGTCCCGTTCCGCGAACGGCAGGCCGTCCGCGTACGAGACGTAGCGGAAGGTGGAATTGATAACCAGCTCCGAGCCCAGCCAGTAGCCGAGGACGGCGATGTGGGCGACCACTAACGTCTGCAGCAGCATGGGCGTCGGCGGACGTCAGCCGGTCAGGCTCACGAGCTGATAGAGGTAGTCCTTCGGCTCGCCCACGTGGGCCTTGACGATCAGCCGGTCGTCATCGGCGGTGGTCCACACGTGGTAGGGCGGGTGATAGTCGACCACCGTGCCCTCGAACAGAAACTCGAAATGATGTGCCTCCATCGCACCGGCCGGCACCTCCAGCGTCTCCCGGCCCCGGTAGCGCAGGCCGTAGCTGATGCGATGCAGCCGCGGGCCCGACGAGCCGTTGAAGGCGAGCGAGCTGATCAGGCTGCCGGTCACCCACTGGTCTTCGTCCGGGCGGGAGAAGTCGAAGGCGGTGGTCATCCAGGCATCGCTGGCGATGGCATGGCTGCCGAAGGTCTGCAGCGGTGCGGCGGCATCGAGCACCTGGCTGAGGCGACCATCCTCCACATTGAACGACTCGCAGGCGCCGCCCTCCTCGTCGAATACGTACCAGCCGGTGCCGACGAAGCGGTCCTCCACCGTAAGGCGCACGAACGCATCCAGCGGGCGCCAGTCGGCGTCGACGGCACACAGCACGTCGCGCAGCACCTCGCCTTCATCGATCTCGCTGCGGGCGCGCAGGATGCGCCGCCCGTCGGTGTGGACCGTGACGGTGTAATGCTCACGGCCCCGTTCCCCGCCCGGGCCGAGGTACGCCAGTCGGCCCTCCCGTGTGCGATGGCGCATGCTCACTCGGGATCCCGCCCTTCGGCCCCCTCCAGCGCCTCGTCCATGGCCTTCTTGCGGTCCTTGCCCATCGCCTCCACCTCCTTCGCCCGATCGATGGTGTCGGTCATCGGGTCGAAGACGGTCTCGCGGTCCTCGTTGGTTTGGTCGGTATAGGATTCGTCGGAATTCTCAGCTTTATTCTCCGCACCGCCGCAGGCGGCCAGCGCCAGACAGGCGCCGATCAGCAACAGATTGCGCATCTCACTCTCCCCTCTTCGCCATGACGCGCCCGATGAACAGGCGCAGCAGTTCGTTGATGATATCGATGTTGTCCGTCAGGCGGTGATCGCCATCCACCACGTGCAGGGAGGCCAGCGACTCCCGGGCGAAACGGATGCTGTTCTCCACCGGCACCACGTCGTCGCGCCAGCCGTGCACGATCTCGAGCGGGCAGTCCGGCGGCGGCGGAGTGAGTTCCTCGTAGCCGGGCATGAAATAGGCCGGGGCCAGCACGAAGACGCCGTCGACCGGCTGGACGGTGCTCGCCGCGGTGGCGACGTGGCCGCCCATGCTGGAGCCCACCAGGATGATCGAGCGTGCCGGCCGGTCGATGCCGCCGAGCACGCCCGCGAGCTTCTGCACCCGCTGGGTGGGATCTTCAATGCCCTGGTAGTCCACGGAGTCGGCGCGCGCGCCCAACTCGCGCACCATCGCGGCCATCGCGGTGATTTTGCTGCCCCAGGGGCCGCTCTCCTGGCCGTGTGAAAAGATGACGTCGAGATTGCCGAGGTCGCTGCTCACTGGGTTTCCTCCGTGTTGGCATCGGCGGCCGGCGCCGCCCTCCAGACGAGTTCGTCGAGGTCCGGCTGCCAGCCGAACCGCGCCATCGAAATGCGGCCCCGCACCACGGTGACGCCTTCGTCGCGCAGGCGGTCGCGCTGGCGGCGATAAGCGTCGCCGCCCGGCGGCAGGGAAATGCGGCCGGCGGCGTTGACCACCCGGTGCCAGGGCACATCGCTGCCGTCCGGCAGCGAGGCCATCACCCGCCCCACCAGCCGTCCGCCATGAGGCAGCCCGATCAGCCGGCCTATCTGGCCGTAGCTGGCCACGCAGCCCGGCGGTATCGAGCGCACCATCCCGCAGATGCGCTCCCGGCGCCTGCGGGCCGGTGCATCGGGCTCGCTGCGGCGCCCGGCCAGCCTCATTGCGCCGCCCGCAGCCGCTGGCGGATCTCCTCGCGGGCCTCGCGCAGAATCGTGTCCCGGTCGAGGCTGGCGAGGATCTCCGAGACGACCCGCTTCGGCCCGCCCTCGCCCCAGGACTTGCCCTGGGCGAGGTACCGATCGGCGACCCGGCCGACCACGTAGGTGCTGTAGTACGCGATCGCCCCCTGCGCGCCGGCGGTGACGAGCGTGGACAGCCCGCCGGTGCCCACCTTCAGCGCGCTGGAGACGAAGTGCACCGCCCAGACGGTGCCCATGAGCGCCGCCGCCTCGGTCATGATGACCCGCACCAGCGAGCCGGCCTCCCGGCGTGCGACGGGCAGTTCGTAGATGCGGGACAGGTGCACGACCATGCCCACGTCGACGAAGGCGGCGGCGAACAGATCCGCCACGGGCACCGGGTTCAGCGCCACGGTGGCGCCCTTGGCGATGCAGTAGGTCCGCACCACGCGCTCGGCCACCCTGCGCCGGGCCTGCACGATGCGATGGCCCACCTTGTCGGTGAGATCGGCGGCGAAGATGGACGCGTTCAGCGCGGCGAGTGTCTTGCCTTCCCGGTCCAGGATGTCCCAGAGCCTGAGGCGCAGGGCCTCCACGTCCGCCGGCGGCCGGCGTCGCGTCTCGTGCTCCTCGCCATCGGGCCCACGGGTGATCACGGTCCGTGGCGCGGGGTCGGCCGCCGCCGCGATCACGTTGCGCGCGTCGATCAGCCCGTCGACGCGGCCGCGCAGCGCCGCCAGCAGCGCATCGCGCTCGGCATCGTCGTAGCGGTCGGCCTTGTTCAGCACCAGCACCACCGGACGGCCCAGCCGGACGATCGTGCTCAGGGCATCGAACTCGGTGGCCGTCATGTCGCCGTCGAGCACGAACATCACCAGGTCGGCGCGGGCGGCGACTTCGCGGGCCAGCGCCTCGCGCTCCTCGCCGCCGGCCTCGTCGATGCCCGGCGTGTCGATGACGAAGACGCCGCCCGCCTCTTCCTCGCGCAGGGCATGCATGGCGCTCTCGCGGGTCTCGCCGTGCAGGGGACTCACGGCGAAGCGGGTCTCGCCGATCAGGGCGTTCAGCAGCGAGGACTTGCCGGTGCTGACCCGGCCGAAGGCCGCGATGTGCAGATGGCCGTGCTCGAGCTTGTCGAGCATCGCCTGCACCTGCCGGTAGTCGTCGGCCAGCGCCTCGCGCACGCCGGCGGGCAGGCGGCGGTCGCCCAGCAGCTCGCGCAGGCTCTCCCGGGCCAGGTCGAGATGATCGCCGCTCGGGTCGGCCGCAGGATCGGCTGCAGGATCGGAGACCCCGCCGGCCCTACTCGTCCCGGCGTCTTGCCTGTTCCCGGAGGGCGATCTGCGCCACGCGCCGAACACCCGTTTCCAGATACTCACTCAGATTTTCCTCGAACTGCTCGGCGGCCGCCTCCGGCGAGAACCGTCCCCGGGCGGCGAGGGCCTGGACCAGGCTGCGGCCCAGGGCATCGAAGATGAGGCCATAGGCTACGGCATGCACCAGCCCGCCCGCCACTGTACCCACGCCGGGGAAGGCCTTCAGACCGTTGCCGGCCACGGCAAGCGTGAGCGGCAGCGCCCGGCCCGCGCGGCTCTGGCTCAGATTCAGGAATTGCTCGATGTCGAGATCCCGCGGCGAGATCCCGTACAGCGCCGACAGGGCCCGGGTCATCGCGGTGCCCAGATAGCCCTGGATGACGATGTCCGTGCCCGGGGTCACCGCAGCGAGCGCGCCGATCACCGCCTTGCGGGTATGGGAGCGGATGATCTCCTCGGCCCG
>DASRVH010000156.1:0-118677 GCA_035655155.1 Woeseiaceae bacterium | reverse complement strand
TCCGGATATCGCTTCAGGACGGCGATCTGGCCGGGGGTGAGATTCTCCTCGTACTGCTGGTAATTCGCCGCCGTAATCACGAACAGGGGCTCGTCCCCGGGGAAAGGATCCACCAGCGGGCCGCCGTCCGCGTAGTTCGCCGGCGGCTCGGTGAGACCGCCGGTCCACTCCGGGATCGTGCCTGCCTCGTTGCCCGCGCGCTCGGCGCCCATCGGGGTCAGTTCCGGGCCACCCAGACGCGCGGCCTCCTCGGGCGAGATGCCCGCCACGGCTGTTCCGGCCAGCAGGCAGGCTGCGGCCGACACCATGGAGATTGCTGATCTGCGCATTCGTTTCACCATTGCATTCGTTAATTCAAGATATCAGAAAATGATGCCGAAGCTGAGGGAGACGAAATCCCTGTCTTTCTGCGTGTTGTAATCGCCGCCGCTGAAGCGGGTGTAGGACAGCGAGCCCGTGTACTTGTTCAGGTACTCGCCGTTGAGGCCCACGCTCAGCGCCTTGGCGCCCTCGTTGAAGTTCGGCGTCGGCGAGTAGCCGTCGACGTCGTGGGACCAGGCGATGTTCGGCGTGAGGTTGATACCGGCGATGGCATCGTTGTAGGTCAGCGAGCCGCGGATGCGATAGCCCCAGCTCGTGTCGGTCACATAGCCCTCGTCCGTGCAGTACTCCGGCGTGATATTCGGCGTCGCGACACCGGGGATGCCTTCACAGGTCAGGAACACGCCGGGAGCGACCGGTATCGGCTCGAAGGTGCCCGTGCCGAAGATCGGTGAGCGGCCGTAGCGCGTGGAGGAAACGGGGTCCGGCAGCGAGCTCACCCGGTTGCCGCCGACCTCGCCGACGATGGAAAGGCGGTTGGCGCCGAGCACCTGCTCGAAGAACTTGATCACCGTGAACTGCCACTGCAGCACGTCGAAGTCGTCGTAGCCCTGCGCCGTCTCGCCCGGCGGCGTCGCGAGCACACGCGGCGTCACGGGGCTCCAGGGCGCCAGGCCCACGGCCGCCTGCAGCAGGTCCACCGTGTTCAGCTGCACCGGGAAGTCCGGCCGGTAGCTGACCTCGCCGGAGACCGCGTAGCCGGCCACGTTGGTCGCGAAGCTCGCGCCGAAGATCTGGACGTCCTCCGGATAGTCGATCGTGTACTGCGGGTTGCCGCCGAAGGGGTTGCCCGGGATGAAGGGCGCGAAGTCCGGGTTGCCGTCCGGCGGGCCGAGGCTGCCGTCAGGCAGGGTCGGGTTGCCCGATACCACGCCGCTGAAGTACGGCGTGCGGCTGTGGATGTTGATGTAGTACAGGCCGAACTCGCTGAAGTTCAGGTTCTCCGCGAAGTAACGGAAGGCCACGCCCCACTGCTTGGCGTCCTGGGGAATGTCGTCTTCGGTGCGGGTGATGAACAGCCCGTTCAAGTAGTTCACCCGGTCCGGCAGCGTGGCGTCGAGCGTCACGCCGTTGCAGCCCTGGGCTGCGGGGTCGGTCTGGGAGAAGTAGGTGCCGCAGCCGTCGATGACCGTGCGTTCCCATTCCAGCTGGTAGAACGTCTCGACGCTGAGCGACTGCGTGAGGCCGGCATTGAACGTCACCATGCTGACCGGCAGCAGGCCTTCCTTGATCTCCGCACCGGGACGGCGGAACGCCGACACGTCGATGGGATTGATGGAGTTGACGCCGTTCTGGATGAACGTGCTCTCGCCCCATGACAGCACCTGACGGCCGATGCGGAAGTCCAGCGGCACATTGTCGAAGATGGTCAGGTCGGCATAGAAGAAGGCGTCCAGCAGCTCGATGCCCGAGGACTTCGCGAAGTCATTGAAGTCCGCGTCGTTCAGCTCCTGGCCGGGGAAGTACTGGTTCAGCAGGTTGCCGTGGGGCCGCGAGCCGTTCTCGAGCTCGTGGTCGTACCAGTACTTGCCGCGCAGGAACACGCCCATGTTCTCGTAGGTGAGTTCCAGGTCGTGCACGCCCTTCAGGATCAGCGAGTAGATATCGCCGTCCTCGAAGTTCAGGTCGCCGTCGTCCGCGGTATTACTCGAGGCGCGGCCGCCCGGGAAATTGCCCGGCGAAACCAACCCCGGGTCGATCTCGTCGACCCGCCAACTCGCACCGATGGAGATTTCGGAGTTGAAGCTCCCCTCGATGTCCCCGATGGTGAACTCGGCTGCCGACGCAGGTGCCGGTAGCGCGAGGACGGACCAGACCAGCGCCAGAAGCACCGGCACAGTTATTCTGTTCATAGGACCCCTCATCGAATCTTTTCAGCTTGTTGTGCTGCCGCTGCGAGCTATCCCCGCGCAGCGTGTCCGACTGAGCGTAGCACCCCCCTCAGCGACCGCCCGTCCGTATGCGGCGCAGGTCACTGACGGATTTCACCTATATGACGCCTGAGCGCCAGGTGCTAGTCGGCGGCGCTGACGATGCGGCTCCCCCGGACCCGGGCAAGACTTGCACACGAGAACGCTTCTGGCAACACCTGTTTGCGCAGAGCGTTTGTCGCGCGGGAGAGCAGGCCGGCCGCGAGGCGCGGTGCGGGCAAGCCGAGGGAGAGGCTGGTCATGTAGTACTGGTAGACCCCTTCCTTGGCGGCCGCCAGCAACGGGCTCGCCAGCACCCTCTCGCCGGCCACGAGGTAGGTGTCCAGGTCGCCGAGCGAGATCAACAGCGGCTTGTGCGCCGGGCGAAAGGGCCTCAGCGGCCGACCACGCAGGAAATGCTGCAGATTCCAGGCGGCATACTCGCCCATGTCCAGCGCGTGGTAGGCCTGCTTGCGCAGCGGCTCGGGCAGGCCTGCACAGTCGCCCGCCACGAACAGGGCGGGAGACACCTCGGTCTGCAGCGTCTGCCGCACGGGCACCCAGCTCGACCGGGGCCGCCCGGCAGGGATCAGCCCCGAGTCCGCCAGGAAGGGCGGCGGCGCCAGGCCTGCCGACCAGATGGCGAGATCCGCCGGGAGGCGCTCGCCGGAAGACAGGACGACGGATCTCGCGGTGAGGCGGGATACGGCTGCGCCGGTGTGCCATCGGACCGGCAACCCGGCGCAGCGCTCGCGTATGTCTGCGGCCAGCGCCGCCGGCAGGCCCGGCAGGATCTCCGGCTCGCGCTCGACCACGTGGACGGTGAAACCCTCCTCGTCACGGTATCGGCGCAGCATCTCGCCGAGGGCCTCGACGCCGGAGATACCGCCGCCGATGATCGCCACGGACGCCGGCGCAGCACGGCCGCGCCCGGCGATCGCGGTCAGCCGCTCCCCAATGACCGCCGCATCGTCGGCATGCCGGAATTCGACCGCATGGTGCGCGGCACCCGCTATGCGGCCGCGCGCCCTGATCCCGCCCGGCGCCAGCAGGCAGGCGTCGTAGTCCAGCGCCGCGCCGGTCGCCGTATGGACCCGGCGGGCGCCCGTGTCCAGCCGCTCCACCGCGTCCTCCAGGAAGCGGTGGCCGGCATTCTCCACCAGGGCGCGGCTGTCGAGCTGAACGTCGCGCCGGCTCTTCACACCCGAGAGGATCTCGTGGATGTTCGGCGTCCAGTCGAACGCGGAGTTCGGGTCTACCACGGTCACCGCGTAGCGCCGGGAAATCGCGGTGGCGGCGGCCAGTCCCGCGAAACCGGCGCCGACGATGACGATGCGCCGTTTCCTCATCGCCATCGATTCCTCTGCTCGAGATTCCGGCGCCGCGTCACGGGCGGTAACCACCGAGCGGACTGCGATTGCCGGGCTTGCCGAGCACCATCTGGACGTCGCCGATGGCGCGCTCGCGGAAGCCACCCTCGCAATAGCAGAGGTAGTACTCCCACATGCGGATGAACACGTCCGAATAGCCCAGCTCGCGCACCGCGGGCAGGTTCGCCATGAAGCGCCGGCGCCATTCGGCCAGCGTGCGGGCGTAGTCGAAGCCGATCTCCTGCAGGTCGCAGAGCCGGAGCGAGGTCGCGCGTGTCATGATGTCGAGCATGGCCGTGACGGAGGGCAGGCCGCCGCCGGGGAAGATGTAGCGCTTGATGAAATCCACCGAGCGGCGGGCGTGCTCGTAGTTCTGGTCGGCAATGGTAATCGTCTGCAGCACCATAAGCCCGTCGTCGGCGAGCAGGTCGTCCACCTTGCGGAAATAGGTGGTGAAGTACTCATGGCCGACCGCCTCCAGCATCTCGACGGAGACGATCCGGTCCCAGGTACCCTCGAGGTCCCGGTAGTCGCAGAGCCGAACGTCGACCCGGTCGGCAACGCCCTCCGCCTCCGCGCGCCGCCTCGCTGCGTTCAGCTGATTGTCGGAGAGGGTGACCGTGGTGACCCGGCAGCCGTACTCCTTCGCGGCGTGGACGGCCAGCGCGCCCCAGCCGCTGCCGATCTCCAGCAGCCGGTGCCCCGGCGCGAGGTCCAGTTTCTCGCACAGCAGGCGGATCTTGTTCCGCGAGGCCTGCTCCAGCGTGGTGTGCTCGTCGTCGAACACGGCCGCCGAGTACATCATGGTGTCGTCGAGGAACAGGCTGAACAGATCGTCGCCCAGGTCGTAGTGAGCCTGGATGTTGCGGCGGCTGCCACGGCGGGTGTTGCGGTTCAGCCGATGGGCCAGGCGGAACACCGGGTGCAGCAGACGGGCGGCACCGCCGTCCATGCTTTCCAGCACGTCCCGGTTCACCAGGAACAGCCGCACCACGCCGGTCAGATCGTCGGCCTTCCACCAGCCGCGCATGTACGCCTCGCCGGCGCCGAGCGCGCCGCCCAGCGCGATCTCCGCCCAGGCGCGCGGATCCAGGATGTCCACGGTGACGTCCAGGGGGCAATCGGCGGTCGGCGCACCAAAACGGTGCTCCCGCCCGCCTTCACGCACGACCATCCGGCCGCGACGGACGCTGTTCAGGCGGCCGAGCAGGCCGCGGCGGGCCAGCGAATCGCTCCACGGCAGTTTCCGTTCCCGGCGGTCTTTGGCGGCGATGGCGATGTCGTGGTGTCTCATGAGTCGGTGAGGGTTTTGGTTTTTGGTTTTCGGTTTTCGGTTTCGGTATTCGGTTTCGGGCCTGAAGGCCCTCCTGCATTTATACGGTTTTTCCGGGGTGCGGGACGTAGCGGGCCCGCTTCAGCCACAGGCGCAGCGCCTCCCAGTGGATGCCCGCCACGACCTTCAGCGTCATGAAAGGATAGCGCAACAGGGCCACTGCCAGCTCGCGGCCGGTGAGCGGCCGGCGGCGCAGCACCATCGAGGCCTGCAGGCGCAGCTCGCCGTCCTGGAAGTCGTTCATGGCCACGGACAGCATCTCTCCCGGGCGCGAAAAGTAGCACTGGTAGCGCATGTCCATCGGCAGGAAGGGGGAGACGTGAAAGTCCTTGTCGAAGCCGGCGCGGCGGCCGCCCGCGGCCGGGCGCAGCGAATCGCCGGCCAGCACGTAGCAGTGCTGCTCGCCCCAGGGCGTGTTGTTCACCTCAAGGACGACGGCCTCCATCTCGTCATCGCCCGCGCCCATGCAGTAATAGATGCTGACCGGATTGAAGGAATGACCGAAGTAGGCGAGATGGGACAGCAGGAATATTCGCCCCCCGGGGCGGCGGCCCGTGCGCGCGGCGACGAGTTCGCGGACGCACTCGTCGAGAGGCCGAGACCGGTCGCCGAGATGGTCGTCGCGCCGGAAGCGCACGGGGGCAAATCGGCGCGCCGACCAGAGCAGCAGGCGCCCGCGCAGCCGGTCCAGCTCCTGCAGGTCCAGGAACACCATGAACAGGCGGTAGCGGAAGTCGTGCTCCGGCTCGCCGTAGCGGCGGTGCCTAACCCACCCGCGATAGATACAGCTCTGCATCGCTCATCTGCTCCCGGCGGCTGCCGCGCACGTCCTCGACCGCCGCCAGCGCGCTCTGCACGCCGTCCTCGTGGAAACCGAAACCCCAGTAGGCGCCGCAGTAGGCGGTGCGATTGACGCCGCTGATCTGCCGCCGCCGTCCGCGGGCCTCGACGGAGGGGACGTCGTAGACCGGATGATCGTAATCGATGCGGCGGATGATCTTCGCGGGATCGATGTCGGCACTGCGGTTCAGCGTCACCAGATACTGGGTCTCCGTCGGCAGGGACTGCAGAATGTTCATGCTGTAGGTTACCGCGACGCGGCGCTGCGGCTGCCGGGACCGGTGGTAGTTCCACGCCGCCCAGGCCCGGCGCCGGCGCGGCAGCAGACGGTCGTCGGTGTGCAGCACGGCCTCGTTCGGCTGATAGCCGATGGCGCCCAGCACCTCCCGCTCGGCGTCGCTGGGGTCCGCGAGCATGGCCAGTGCCTGGTCGCTGTGGCAGGCGAGCACGGCGTAATCGAAGCGCTCGGGCGGCGCTCCCCGCGGCGTCACGGTGACGCCGTCGCGATCCCGGGCCACGCTCTGGACCGGCGTCGCCAGCCGCAGGTTGCGGGCGTACGAGCGCATCAGGGGCTCCAGGTACTGCCGCGAGCCGCCCCGGATAACCCGCCACCGTGGCCGGTCCGTCAGCTGCATGAGGCCGTGGTGGTCGAAGAAGCGGGCGAGATAGGCGAGCGGGAAATCCCCCACCCGGTCCGGCGAGGCGGACCAGATGGCCGCTGCCATCGGCAGCAGATACTGTTCGCGGAACGCCGCCGAGTAGCCGTTATACTCCAGGTACTCGCCGACGGTCAGCTCCTCGCCCTGCGGCGCGGACGAGCGGGCGAGCGCCGTGCCCTCCTCGTTGAAGCGCAGAATGTCGCGCAGCATGCGATAGAAGCCCGGGCGCAACAGGTTTCGGCGCTGGGCGAAGATCCCGTTCATGGAACTGCCGCAGTACTCGAGGCCGCTGCGCTCGCACTGCACGCTGAAGCTCATGGCGGTGGGCTGGCTCTCCACGCCCAGTTCGGCCAGCAGCTTCACGAACTCCGGGTAATTGCGCTCGTTGTAGACGATGAAGCCGGTGTCGATCGCGAGCGTGCCCTCGGGCGCCTCCACGTCGACCGTATGGGTATGTCCGCCGGGCCGGTCCGAGGCCTCGAACACCACCACCTCGTGCTCGGCGGCGAGTCCGCGTGCCGCGACCAGTCCCGACACGCCCGCACCGATGACCGCTATCCTCATGTCCTGTGTCGCCCTCTCAACAGACCCAACGATCCGGCCAAACCCGGCCTGGTCCACACCTCTCCGGCATGCAGGGGAGTGTTTCGTGCCGCTGCAGGCTTCGGATGCAGGTGGCGGCACTGCTACCATGACCCGGTACGCCGTAACGAGACGCTGACAGGAGACACGAGCGATGGCGCTGACAGAATCCCGCATGCTGCCGCTGGGCAGAGAAGCCCCGGCCTTCACCCTGCCGGATTGCGAGGGGGCCGAGCACTCACTGGCGGATGCCGCGGACGCGCCCGCCGTGCTGGTCATGTTCATCTGCAATCACTGCCCTTACGTGAAACACGTGCGCGGGGAGCTCGCCCGGCTGGCGCGGGACTACACGCTGCGCGACGTGGCGGTGTTCGGCATCAACAGCAACGACGCATCGACGCATCCGGACGACAGCCCGGCGAAGATGCGCGAGGAGGCGGCCGAGTGGGACTACAGCTTCCCCTACCTGGTGGACGAGGATCAGTCGGTGGCGAAGGCCTACGGCGCTGCGTGCACGCCGGACTTCTTTGTCTTCGACGCCGACCGTCGTCTGGCCTACCGGGGCCAGCTGGACGACAGCAGGCCCGGCAACGACGAGCCGGTGACCGGCGCCGACCTCCGTGTCGCCCTGGACGCCGTGCTGGAGGGGCGGCCGGTGCCCGAGCCGCAGAAGCCGAGCATCGGCTGCAACATCAAGTGGAAGCCGGGCAACGAGCCGGATTGATTCCCCGCCCGGGCCTCAGTCGGCCGCCGGGACGTCGGCGCCCCGCATCAGTTTGATCTCCAGCGGGCTCGTGGTGTCCAGGTGCACGTCGCGCTGCGGGAAGGCGATGACGATGCCCGCCTCGTTGAACTTGCGGTTGATGGCCCGGTGCAGGTCCGTGCTCGTCTCCAGGCGCACGTCCAGTGCCGGCACGAAGCAGCGCAGACCCAGATTCAGCGAGTTGTCGCCGAAGGACTCGAACGTCACCAGCGGCGCCGGATCGTCCAGCACCTTTGGATGCTCGCGGGCCGCCTCCTCGATCAGTACCAGCGCCTTCTCGACGTCGCTGCCGTAGGCCACGCCCACCATGAAGTAGATGCGGATGATCTCGTCCGAGAGCGACCAGTTCAGCACGCGGCCGGTGATGAACTCCTTGTTCGGCACCAGCAGCTCCTGCCGGTCCCAGGTGCGAATCGTCGTGGCCCGGATCTGCACGCGGGTGACGGCGCCGCTGGTATCGCCGACCGTGACGATATCGCCGACCCGCACGGGCCGCTCCATCAGGATGATCAGTCCGCTGATGAAGTTGGCCACGATCTCCTGCAGCCCGAAACCGATGCCGACACCCAGCGCCGCCACCAGCCACTGCAGCTTCGACCAGTCCACCCCGATGGTGGCCAGCACGAAGGTAAGGCCGATGCCGGCGATGCTGTAGCGGGCGAGCGTGGCGAAGGCAAGCCGGCTGCCCGGTGTCACCGAGGGGCGCTGGCGCAGCACGATCTCCAACAGGGAAGGAACGGTGCGGGCGCCGACCACCGTCAGCAGGACGGCGAGCGCTGCGGCGAAGATGTCCATGAGCGTGACCGCCCGGATCCGTTCCTCGCCGCCGACCTGTTGCACGGACTGCCACAGGGTGATGTCGCTGAAGGCGCCCAGCGCCGGCAGCATGCCGGACCAGATGGCGCCGAATCCGAAGAAAGCGGCCACGGCCAGCGCCACGTTGACGAGTTTTCGCGTATCGGCGTCGAGCGAGCCGATGTCCGCCGGGGTTTCGGCGGCCACCGCTGCCGACTCGTCGGATGCCGCGGGCACGGTGCCCTCTGCCTCCCGCGCGGCGCGGGCGGCCTCGCGCCGCTGCAGCGCCTCTCGCAGGAGCAGGCGGCGGCGCATGACCAGCAGCCAGCGCACCACGAGCTCGCGCAGCAGTACCAGGCCGAAGACCAGCCACAGCGTGTTGATCAGCTGGCCGAGCAGAGTGCCGGCGGAATACAGGAAGCCAGCGAGCGCCATCAGACCCAGGGCGGCGGGCAGCGCCAGCGACAGCAGCAGCCAGAACCAGGGCCAGGAAAGCACCGGCTCATCGCCCTCCCGACGCTGCAGGGCCTTCAGGATTCCGCGACGGGGCACCAGCAGCCGATAGAGGAACACCATCAGCCCGCCGATCAGCACCAGGAATACGACCTGGATCAGGGCGCCGACGGAGGCAGTCTCCTGGAACCCCGTGGCCGCCACCAGAACGAAGCCCGGCACCAGCAGGGTGAGCATCAGCTGATCCATCTGCCGGCGCAGCCGGGCGAGTCCGTCCGGCGCCCAGCGGAAATGACCCTCGGCCACGCCGCCCGGCGTGCACAGGATCCGGAATGCGCGCAGGAAGAACAGCAGGGGCGTGATCTGCAGCAACGCGGTGCCGACGGCCCGGGATGCCGACGTCGCCTGCCACGACGCACTGAGCTCGTAACCCGTGACCCCCGTGAACAGGGGCCAGGGCACCGTCATCACCAGTGTGATGCCGACCGCCCGCAGCGTGCTCGCAAACGTATCCTCAGACGGCTTGCCGACCTTCGCGGCGCTCGCCCTGAGCCCGGCACGCAGCGCGCCGAGGCGCCACCAGAAGACCAGCAGCGAGAGCACGGCGAGCATCTGCAGGGGCGAGCGCGTGAGGCGGAGAAGAAAGACCTCGGCGGCCTCCAGCCATTGCCCGGGCGCCAGGAAGGCGGCGACCTCACCCGGCAGGCCCAGCAGGCCGGCCGGCCCCAGCGTCGGCCGGTTGCGCACCCACATCAGGCGTTCGGACAGGAAGTCCCGGTACTCCTGCACCACGCGATAAAGCCTGGACTCGGTGTACTCGTAGTCGGACAGCAGGCGGATGTAGTCGTCGTTCACCTCGGCCAGCTGCCGCAGCAGGTCCTGACGCACACTCGCCAGGCGGCCGAGCGGCCCCCGTAACGCCCCGGCTTCTGCCGCCGGGAGGCCCTGCAGGAGATCTTCCACGCGCGCGTCCGCGTCGCGATACTGCTGCAGCGCCTCTTCCAGCCGGATGTCGCGCAGACCGGCCTCCGCAATCCGCTCCTCCCGCTCGCGGGAATCGCGGCGGTAGTCGGCCAGCGGCGGCAGGTCGCGCCGCTCCTCTCCCAGATAGCGCCCCATCGCCGGGCTGACGCCGGCCACCTCCAGCTTCTGGCGCGCGTTCTGGAAACGGCGTTCGAGCGACTGCAGCCGCGCCCGGGCACGTTCGTCGTCGGCGGTCAGCTGCTCGAGGCGCCGGGTCAGTTCGCCGAGCTCGTCCGCCAGCGCAAGGTTGCCTTCCAGCAGTTCCCGGGCCAGGGGGTGGTCGGCGACTTCGCCCAGTTCGCCGGGGTCGATCTCGCCTATCACGCGCTCGGTCTCGGTCCGCCGCCGCTCGCCCAGCGCCGACTGCAACGCCCGAACCCGGGCCTGCGCGGCTTCCAGCGTGCGGCGGGTCTCGTCGCGCTGCGCCTCCAGCAACTCCACTCTCATGGGCAGACTGAGGAACTCAAGGTCGAGCTTGCGGCCCTCCTCGGCCAGCGCACGGACCGCGGTCTGCCGCGCCCACGCGCGGGCCTGGGTAACGATATCGCTCTCGTCGGTGGGTGCGGCCTGGTTCATCCCGGCCGCAACCTCCCTCGTCTCCTGCGCCACACCCGCCTGCCTCTGGCGCACCGCCTGGGGTCGGGTCTGCGCGGCGGCAAGGCTCTGCTCCAGCTCGGCGAGCCTCGCCTGGGCCGCGGCCACCTCGGCGCGCTCCTGCTGCAGGCGCCGCTCGATCTCGCGCGCCGGCGCATCCTCGCCGAAATCCAGTCCGGCCAGCGGATCGCGGCCGGCGGCCGCGGCGAGCGACCGGCGTATCTCCTCGGTCTGCCGGGGCGCACTCACCTGCGCCTGCTCGAAACGCGCCGCCGCCTGCCGGTGCGCCGCCGCGGCCTCCAGGTTTGCGAGCGCGCGGCGGTACTGCTCCGTCGCCGCCGCCTTCGTCTCGGCGTCGTAGGCTGCCGAGGCCTGCACCTGCTCCAGCCGCGACTGGACCAGTGCGGCGGTGACCTCTGTGGCCGCCGCAGCCTCCTGGGCTTGCGGCGCCGTGGCGGGGAACAGGCCGATCGCGGTCAGCAAGGCCGCACCGACTGCCGCGACCGAGCCGCGGATTGCCGCCCGATGTGCCGCTACCGCCCGCGCATGCGTAACACGCACAATAGCCTCCGCTCCGTGCCCCCAATAATATGGCGCGTATGATCGCACGCGGCCTCGCTCTCGCACTACTGCTCGCCCTGGCAGCAAGCGGCCTCGGCGAGCAGCTGCCCGTCGCCCGGGTCGGCGTCGTGCTGGACGGGCCACTCAGCCGGCCGATATTCAGCCGCGAACGGATCCGGGGGGAGATCGCCGCGCTGCTGGAGGGCGAATGGCGGCTGGAGATGGGGGAAGAGACCACCCGGGTCGGCGACTGGACCCTCGCCGGCGCCCGCGACGCGCTCGAGGCACAGCTCGCCGACGAGAGCATCGACGTGGTGGTCACGCTCGGCGTCCTCGCCAGCCAGGCGGCCGCCGACATCGACACCCTGCCGAAACCCGTGGTGGCCGCCATCGTGGCGGACCCGGAGCTGCAGGGCTTTCCGCTGACGGACGGCGCCAGCGGGAAGCGGAACTTCACCTACCTGACGGACTTCCGCAGCATGGGCGAACAGGTGCGCAGCTTCCGCCGCGCCGTCGAGTTCGACGATCTCGCCATCCTCGTCGATGCCCACATCCTGGCAGCGCTGCCGCGGCTGCGCCGGGAGAAGGAGGCCGAGATCGAGCAGCGCTTCGGCATCCGGGTGGAGATCGTGCCGACGGGTCCCTCGCCCGAGTCGGTGTTCGGCCGGCTGACCGATGCAGATGCCGTCTACGTGACGCCGCTGCTGCGCTTCAGTGCGGACGACGTGCGCCGGCTGGCCGACCGGCTGATCGCCATGGACCTGCCCTCGTTCTCCATGCTGGGCGGCGAGGAACTGGACCACGGCCTCCTGATGAACCTGGGAGGCGGCGAGCAGGCCGACATCGTCGCCGCACGGCGCATCGCGCTCAACGTCCAGCGCATCCTGCTCGGCGACGATCCCGCGGGCATCCCGGTGGCGCTGAATCACGTACAGCGGCTGACCATCAACATGGCGGTGGCGGGACGGCTGGGCTACGAGCCGGACTTCTCGGTCATGGCCGATGCCCGCCTGCTGAATCCGCAGCCCGGCCAGTGGGGCGAGGAAGTCTCCTTCACCGAGGCGCTGGCCATCGCCGTGCGGCGCAACCGCCGCCTGCAGGCCGCGGCCTACGGCCCGGAACTCGCCGCCACCGAACTCGATTCGGCGCGCTCCCGCCTGCTGCCGCAGCTGGGCCTGGAGGCGGGCCGCACCCACATCGATGCAGACCGTGCGCTGCTGCAGCCCGAACGCAGCACCGACCTGCAGCTGAGCGCCCGCCAGGTGGTCTACTCGGACGACGCGGTGGCCGACTGGCGCGCCGCCGGCCGGCAGGTCGACGCCAGCATCCTCAACTACCGCGCCCGGGAGCTCGACGTCATGCGGTCGGCCGGCGAGGCGTATCTGCAGGTACTGCGCGCCCGCGCCATCTACGAGGTGCGCCAGGCCAACCTCGAGATCACCCGGGAGAATCTGCAGCTGGCCCGTGTGCGGGAGTCCATCGGCTACTCCGGGCGCGCCGACGTGCTGCGCTGGGAGAGCCGTCTGGCCACGGACCGGGTGGACCTCATCGACGCGGAACGCGCGCTGGACCAGGCCGGCGTGCGCCTGGGCCAGGCCCTGGGCGCCTCCCAGGAAAACCCGCCCCGGCCGGCGGAGGGCAGCGTGGACACCACGCTGGGATACTTCCGCTCCGAGCGCTTCGGCCGCCTCATCGACTCACGGACCGCCTGGGACCGCTTCCGCGCGTTCCTGGTCCGGGAAGCGCTGGAGCGCTCGCCGGAGCTCGCCGGCCTGGACGAGCGCATCGCCGCCGGCGAGCGCCAGCGCCTCGCCGCCCGCCGCAAGTTCTACGTGCCGGAGATCGCGCTGCAGGCCGGGGCCGGCGAGCGCATCCAGGCGAGCGGCGCAGGGTCCGGGGCGTCGCTGTTCCAGGGGCTCATCCAGCGCGACGACCGCTCCTGGAACGTCGCGCTGACCGCCTCCTGGCCGATATTCAGCGGCGGCGCCCTGCGGGCGCGGCTGTCGGCGGCCGAACTGGAGCTCGCCCGGCTGCAGGCCGAGCGCATCGCCGCGGAAGAGGACATCGAGGCCCGGATGCGCATCGCGCTGCATGCGACGGGAGCCTCGTTCCTGTCCATCGGGCTCACCGAGGAGGCCGCGCGGGCGGCGCGGGAGAATCTGGACATCGTCTCGGACGCCTACGGCCGCGGCGCAGCCTCCATCACGGACCTGCTGGAGGCC
The DNA here is from genome assembly GCA_035655155.1 of Woeseiaceae bacterium. Lineage (GTDB taxonomy): Bacteria > Pseudomonadota > Gammaproteobacteria > Steroidobacterales > Woeseiaceae > Lentisalinibacter. Next base: position 105,191 of record DASRVH010000156.1, on the reverse strand, counting down.
CAGGACGCGCTGCTCGACGCGGAGCTGGGCACGGAGAACGCCCGCTTCCGCTACCTCATCGACCTGATGGACGTGCTACGGGCAACGGCGGATTTCCGCCTGGTGCTGGAGCCGGACTATCGGGAGGAATTCCTCCGCCGCGCACTGGCGTTCGTGCAGGACGGCGTCGGGGACAGAGGCAATGCCCATGAACAGAACTGAATCGCCACGGACGGCAGCGGCCGCCACGGCCATCCTCATCGCGCTGGGGCTGCTTGCCGCCTGCGAGGCGACGCCTCCGCCCACGGAGCCGGAGGTGCGCCCGGTGCGCTACAGCCGCGTCGTGGCGGCGGGCACACAGGAGGCCGAGACCTTCTCCGGCGTCGCCCAGGCCGAGATGGAGACCGACCTCTCCTTCAAGGTGAATGGCACGCTGATCGAACTGCCCGTGGCACTCGGCGACCGGCTGGAGGCCGGCGCGCTGATCGGCCGGCTGGACCCCACCGACTACCGGGTGCGGCTGGAGGAGGCCGAGGCCGGACTGGCCCAGGCGCGCGCCCAGGAGCGCAATGCGGCAGCCAGCTACGAGCGCGTGCGCGGCCTGTACGAGAACCGCAACGCCTCGCGCAGCGACCTGGACAGCGCCCGCGCCGCGTTCGAATCGGCCCGGGCCTCCGTCAATGCGGCCCGGCAGAAGCTCGAGGCGGCACGGCTGCAGCTCTCCTACACCCGCCTGTACTCGCCTGCGGACTGCACGGTGGCCAGACTCGTCGCCGAGGTCAATCAGAACGTCCAGGCCGGCCAGCCGATCGCCAGGGTGAACTGCGGCGATTGCGCCGAGGTGGTCGTCAACGTGCCCGAGATCTACATCGAACGGATCCGCAGCGGCATGGCGGCGACGGTGTCCATCGACGCCGTCGACCTGCAGGAGATAGCCGGCACGGTCTCGGAGGTGGGCGTGGCCACCGGCCCCCGCGGCGCGACTTATCCCGTCACCATCGCCCTCGGCGGCGGCTGCGGGGTGGTGCGCTCCGGCATGGCGGCCGAGGCGAAACTGCTGCTGTCCGCCACCGGCGACCGGGGCGAGCTGATGGTGCCCACGGTGGCGGTCGGCGAGGACCGGCAGGGACGATTCGTCTTCGTGCTGGAGCCTGCGGACGACGGGTCCGGTCATTACACGGCGAGCCGCCGCGCCGTCGAGACCGGCCGGCCCGACCCGGACGGCATGGTCATCACCCGCGGCCTGTCGGCGGATGAGCTCGTGGTCACTGCCGGCGTGCGACGCATCGCCGACGGCCAGAAGGTGCGCCTGCTGGACCGGGACTGATGCTCGATATCACCCGCATCGCGCTCGAGAAGCGACGCATCACGGTCGTCTCGCTGCTGATCCTGTTCGTCGCCGGCGGCCTCGCCTACCGCGAAATGCCGCGGGCGGAGGATCCGGGCTTCATCGTGCGCACGGCGATGGTGCAGACCGTGTTCCCCGGCGCGAGTCCCGAGCGGGTCGAGATGCTGGTCACCGACAAGCTGGAGCGGGTGATCCAGGAGATGCCGGAGCTGGACACGGTGCGCAGCAGCTCGAAGGTGGGCGTCTCCGTCATCTACGTGGACATCCGCGAGGAATACAAGGAGATGCAGCCGATCTGGGACGACCTGCGCCGCAAGGTGGAGCGGGTGGCGCCGGACCTGCCCGACGGCGTGCGCGGCCCGTTCGTCAACGACGAGTTCGGCGACGTCTACGGCATCCAGATCGCGGTCACCGGCGACGGCTACAGCTACCGGGAACTGGAGGAAGTGGCCGACGAGGTGCGCGACGAGCTGCTGCTGATCCCCGACGCCGCCAAGGTGGAGGTGGCAGGCGCGCAGGAGGAGCGCATCTTCGGCGAGTTCGACAACACCGTGCTGTCGGAATACGGCCTCTCCCCGCTGCAGCTGCGCGAGGCCCTGGAGGCGCGCAACATCGTGCTGCCCGGCGGCGACATCACCACCGAGTACGAGAAGATCGTGCTCGAGCCGAGCGGCAGCTTCGCCTCGGTGGACGACATCCGCAACACGCTCATCCGCATCCCGGCCAGCGGCGAGATCGTGCGTTTGTCCGACGTGCTCGAGGTCCGCCGCGGCTACATCGACCCGCCCGACCAGCGGGTGCGCTACAACGGCGAGCCCAGCCTGATACTGGCCGTCTCGATGCGCGAGGGCGGCAACATCATCGAACTCGGCGGCTCGGTTCGGGAAGTCCTGGCGCGGGTGCGCGGCAATTATCCCATCGGACTCGAGCTGGACGTGCTGCAGTTCCAGCCGCAGGTGGTAGAGGACAAGATCGACGACTTCGTCTCCAACCTGGTGCAGGCCGTGCTCGTCGTCGGCCTGGTAATGCTGGCTTTCCTCGGCGTGCGCACCGGCCTGGTGGTGGCCAGCCTCGTGCCTGCCGCCATCCTCTCCAGCTTCGCGCTCATGGGAGTGTTCGACATCGGCCTCGACCAGGTGTCGCTGGCCGCGCTGATCATCGCCCTCGGCATGCTGGTGGACAACGCCATCGTCATGTCCGAGTCCATCATGGTGCGCATGCGCGACGGCGAGGACGGCAAGACCGCGGCGCTGGCCTCGGCCCGCGAGCTGCGCCTGCCGCTGCTGATCTCCTCCCTCACCACCTCCGCCGCGTTCCTGCCGATCTACCTGGCCGAGTCGTCCACCGGCGAGTACACGGCGCCGCTGTTCAAGGTCGTGACGATCACCCTGCTCTCCTCCTGGGTGATGGCGCTGACGCTGATACCGCTGCTGTGCATCACGTTCCTGCAGGTCGGAGAACGGGATCCGGACGCGGCGGACGGGCCGGCGATGCGCCGCTACGATGCCGCGCTGCGCGCCGTCCTGGCGCGCCCGGGGATGACGCTCGCCGCCGTCGCCGCCGTATTCGCCCTGTCGCTGTACGCGCTGCGCTGGGTGCCGGACATCTTCTTCCCGGCAAACGACCGGACCACGTTCACCGCGGAGCTGGAGCTGCCGGTGGGCTCGCCGATCGAGGCGACGGACGCCATGACGGCGGAACTCGAGTCATTCATCGCCACAGAGCTCGCCGACAGACAGGAGCGGGACGGCATCGAGCAATGGGCGGCTTTCGTCGGCGAGGGCGCGCCGCGCTTCATCCTGTCGTACAGCCCAGAGCCGCCGAACCCGAGCTACGCACTGATCCTCGGCCACACCGGCGAGCGCGCGACCATCGACCGGCTGGTCGTGCCCGAGATCGAGTCCTTCGTGCTGGAGCGCTTCCCGCCCGCCAAGGTCACCGTGCGCCCCCTGCCGATGGGCGAGCCTGCCTGGCCGCCCATTGCCATCCGCCTGAAGGGACGAGACACGGAGACGCTGTTCTCGCTGCTGGACGAGGTCAAGGCCAGGCTGCGCGAAACGCCGGGCGCCACCCAGGTCACCGACGACTGGGGCGCCCGCACCAAGAAGGTGGAGGTGCGCATCGACGAGACCCGGGCCCAGCAGGCCGGCGTCACCAACCAGGATGTCGCCATCGCCATGCAGACATACCTCTCGGGACTGGAGACGACCGAGTTCCGGGAAGAAGACGACCTGATCCCGATCGTGCTGCGCTCGGCGGGCGACGAGCGCCTGCATCCGGACCGCCTCGGCAACATCGCCGTCTACGCCCACGGCGGCTCGCGCACGGTGCCGCTGAGCCAGGTTGCCGTGCCGGAGATCGTCTGGCAGCCGGGGGTGATCAAGCGGCGCGACCGTCAGCGCACCATGACAGCCGAGGCACTGCTCGAGCCCGGCTACACCTCCAGCGGGGTCATCGAGCGCATCGAGCCGTGGCTGCGGGAGGCTTCCGCCGACTGGCCGTACGGCGTGAGCTGGAGCCTGGGCGGCGAGGCGGAGACATCCGCGGACGCGAACGCCTCCATCATGGAGAAGCTGCCGTTCGCGGTCATGCTGATCGTGCTGCTGCTGGTGCTGCAGTTCGACTCGGTGCGCAAGCCCGCCATTATCCTGACCACCATCCCGCTGGCGTTCATCGGCGTGATCGCGGGGCTGTTGATCGCGCGCTCCTACTTCGGCTTCATGACGCTGCTCGGCGTGATATCGCTCGCCGGCATCGTCATCAACAACGCCATCGTCCTGCTGGACCGGATCCGGATCGAGCAGGAAGAGAACGGGCTCGGGCAGGCCGAGGCCGTGGTGGCGGCGGCGCGCCAGCGCGCGCGACCGATACTGCTGACCGCGGCCACCACGATCGGCGGACTCATCCCTCTTTGGATCGGCGGCGGGCCCATGTGGGAGCCGATGGCCATCGCCATCATCTTCGGCCTGGCCTTCGCCACGGTGCTGACGCTCGGCGTGGTGCCGGTGCTCTACCGGGTGCTGTACCTCACGGGGGACCCGGCGCCGCCCTAGCCGACCGCCGTATTTGACCGGGGACGGCGGGCGGCGAACAACGCCGAACGAGGCCGACCGGTAGCGACCGCCGGACGCGCGGTCAGAGCTGCGCCAGCGCCTGCTGCACGCGGGCGAGCATGCTCGGCTCGCCGCCGGCCATGTTCTCGGCTTCGGCCTGCTGCAGCAGCTCGGCATCCTGGCGCCAGCGCTCCAGGATGGCCTTCTTCTGCTCCGGCGTCAGCTCCTGCTGGGTCAGGACCGCTTCCGGTGTTTCGAATTCGCTGGACGGGTCTGCGAGTGCGTGTTCGAGATTCATACCGACGGAGTATATCAGCAGAGGCTGGCTTCCGGTTCTCCTTGCACCCTGTCGCGCATGGCGGGACACGGCGATTGGCGCAGCCGGACCGCGCCGCTATACGCGGAGTGCCAGCGCCGCGGCCCCGCCCACGACCAGAGCGAGCCCGGCGAGCTGCAGGGGCGCAAAGGCAGTGCCCAGCAGCAGCCATTCCGCGGCGGCGGTGAGCACCGGGGCGAGGCCGACAAACGCGGCAGCCACGCTGGCGCCGGCGGTCTGCATCGCCCGGTAGAGACCTAGCACGCCGCCGGCCATCGCGACGCCCGCGCCGAGCACCCACCACCACACCGCGGTCAGCGCGGACCATTGCGCCGGTGCCGTCCAGGGCAGCACGGCGAGCAATACCACCGTGCCGAACAACAGCCTGCCGGCGGCCACGAAGCGCGGATCCGCGTCCCGCAGCGTGCGCTTGGCGTAGACGTCTGCCAGGCCGATCAGCGGCAGCGTCGCCGCCAGCGCCCAGAACGGCCAGCCGATCACGATGCCACCGGGCCCGGTATTCATGAGGAACAGCCCGGCGCTCATCACGGCGATGATGAGCCAGGCGACCCCGCTCAGGCGCTCGGCCAGCAGGAACCGGGCCGCGACGGCGGTGGCCACCGGATACATGGACTGGAACAGGCTGCGATTGGTGGCCGTGGTCTCCGTCATGGCGAGCACGCTGAGCAGCACGACCGCCCCGGAGCCCATCGCCCCCACCAGGAACACATGTCGCCAGGTCCCGCGGCCATGGCCGGCCAGCGTACGCCCCGGCCCGGCGGCGAGCAGCGGCGAGAGCGCGACCACCGCCGCCACGGCCGTCGTGGCAACGGCCAGCGGCAACGGCGCCGCACCGGCCGTCAGCGCGGCTTTCTTGGCGAGCGGCGCCAGGCCGAGGCAGACTGCGGCCAGGGCGACGTCGCCGATGAGTCTGAAGCCTTTGCGGATGGGCGAGTCCTTCCGGGGGTGGCGTCGTACGCTACCATATGCGGACCCATCCTATGGACAAGAGCCACGGACAGGAGACCCATGATGACGCCCCGCCGTGCAGCCCCGCCAGCCGTGCTCGCGCTGCTGATCTTCCCGCCTCTGCTTGCCGCGCCCGCAGCCGCCGACGAGCAACCCGGCGACGTCGAACTCACCGCCTCGGCCGCCTGGCGCTACGGCGGAAGCTTCGACCGCGCGGACGGCGGGGAACTGGACATCGAGGACGGTGGCGGCTTCGCGCTGGCGGCCAATTTCCGCGCCGAGGCCAACACCCAGTGGGAAGTCTACTACTCGCGGCAGAGCAGCGAGTTCACGACGGGGGATCTGTTCGCCGGCACGCCGGTGGTCGACGTGGACGTCGACTATTTCCACGGCGGCGGCACCTACATCGTGCAGGGCGGCAACGTCAGACCGTACGTGGTCATGACGCTGGGCATCTCGCGCTTCGCGCCGGCCGACGCGGAAGACGCCGAGCTGGACGACGAGACCTTCTTCTCCGCATCCCTCGGCGCAGGCCTGCGCATCGCCGCCGGCGAGCGCATGGCCTTCCGGCTGGAAGCGCGCGCCTTCACGAGCTTCGTCGACAGCGACTCGAACCTGTTCTGCGTCGCCGGCGGCAGCGACAACGTCTGCCTGCTGGAGGCCGGCGGCAGCACCGTCACCCAGTGGCAGGCGACGGCCGGCCTGACGCTGAAATTCTGAGCGGCGCTACCAGCCCTTTAAGAAGCCGCCGTCGGCGAAGTCCCACAGCAGGGTCAGGTGATAGCGGGTGTCGTACGCCTGATCGCTCAGGGGCACCTCCACGCCCAGGTTCAGTGCCACATGGCCGCCCCGGGTCAGGCCGATTCGCATCTGGGGCAGCACGGTGAACTGCACGGCGTCTTCCCCGTTGCGGTCGAACGGGGCGGTGGCCGTGACCTCCAGCCCCGGGAAGACGCGGCGGGGCCACGGACTCCAGGTGTAGTGCACGATGCCGGCCAGCTCGAGCTCGCCCTGATCGAAGTCGTCCACCGGCAGCTTCACACGGGCGCTGCCCTGGAAGATGGCCGCATCGTTCAACTGTTTGGCATAAGCCAGATAGGGCGTAAGCTCCACCTCGCCTTCGCTCTGCAGCGGCACGGCCACGACGAAGGCTGCCGACCACAGCGAGCGGTCTTCCAGGCTCCAGGCGAAAGCGTGTTTGTAGCCGACCTCGACCTCCTCGAACTCGGAGTCGACGCCGTCATCGGCGTGGATGATCTCCAGTATCGTCTGGCCCGCCTTGCCGACCCGCTTCTCGAACTCGATCACGTTGCGGAAGACGTCCTCGCCATCCCGGTCCTCCAGACGGGATTTCCACACCCATTCGTCCTCGGGGAAGGCCTTCTTGGTACGAACCGGCAGAAACAGGTTCATCTCGCCCGGCGGATATTCGCTGGTGTCCGCCAGCGTCTTCACGTAGGCGACCACGGCCTCGATCTCCTCATCGGTGAGGTTCTCGCCCTGGGCGGGCATCTGGGCGGACAGACCCATGGCATGACCGCCATGCTTGACGACCATGAACCAGTCCCCGCGGGGCTCCCGGCTGTTGAACAGCGGGTCCGACAGGTCCGCCGGCTCGGGGTCGAGGGCCTGCACGACAGGGCTGTCCGGGTCGGGCATACCCTGCGGGCCATGGCACGATGCGCAGACCGATTCGAAAATCCGTTTCCCTTCGTCGATATCCGCTGCCGGGGCAGTAACAACGGCCAGACAGCCGAGCAGCAGCACACACGCGCGCCTCATGACACTCTCCTTGCGACGGATCACGGGATGACCGTAACGCAGAGCATCGGCCGGCCCCATGCCGGCAATTACCTAACGAGCGGGGGTTGATTCAGGAGCCGGGATCGATGGCGCGCAGTCGCGAGCGCAGGCGGTCCAGCTCGTCGACGAGGTCGAGCACCAGCGCGGCGCCCTGGATATTCAGACCGAGATCGCGCTGCAGCGCGACGGCACGGCGTGCGCGGGTCAGGCTGGCGCCCGTGAACTGCCATCTCCGGCGGCGATAACTGACCGGTTCGATCACGCCCTCTTCCACCAGCTCGATGATGTGCTCGGCCTGCACGGCACAGGCGCTGCTCAGTTCCCGCAGCCCCAGCGTGGTGCTCTCCTCGAGGATGAAACCGGTGATCTCCGTGCCCGTGTCCCTGCTGCGACGTTCGCTCATGATTCCGTCCCGGGCGGGTCAGCGGCCCGCCTCCGTGCCGCGCGCGGCCAGGCGGGCGCGCGGATCGAATTCGAACTGGTCCGCGAAGCGGCGGTAGGCGGCCTTCTCGTCCTCCGTGTCGGCCGGCGGCGTCTCGATGCGCACCGTGGCGTAGAGGTCGCCCGGGTTCTTGCCGGGCAGACCACGACCTTTCAGGCGCAGCTTGCGCCCCGCCGCCGTGTTTGGCGGGATGGTGAGGTCCACCGCGCCCTTCGGCGTCGGCACTTCCACCTTCGCGCCGAGGGCGGCTTCCCACGGCGCGAGCGGCAGATCGAGATGCAGGTCGGCGCCGTCCACCCGGTACAGCGGGTGGGGCCGGAACTCCACCTCCAGGTAGAGGTCGCCCGCGCTGCCGCCGCCCAGGCCCGCCGTGCCCTGGCCGGCCAGGCGGATGTGCTGGCCCGGTCGCACGCCCTTCGGTATGCGCACGTTCAGCGTGCGCTGCCGGGTGCGCACGTGCCCTTCCCCGTCCACGGACGGCGCCGTCAGGCTGATGGAGCGGGTGGCGCCCTCGAAGGCATCCTCCAGGTCGATCAGGATCTTTGCGTGATGGTCTTCGCCCCGGGCGCTGAAACCGCCGCCCCGGGCCTGGCGAAAACCGCCCATGCCACCGCCGGTGCCGCCCATGCCGCCCATGCCACGGCCGCCGAACAGGGACTCGAAGAAGTCGCTGAAGGCCGAGGCGTCGCCGCCGGTGAAGCCGCCGCCGGAGAATTCGAAGCCGGCGTCCCAGTCGGGCGGCGGCCGGAAGTCCTGTCCGGCCTTCCAGTCGGCGCCCAGCTGATCGTAGGCGGCGCGCTTCTCCGGGTCCTTCAGCACTTCGTAGGCCTCGCCGACCTCCTTGAAGCGGGCCTCGGCATCCGCCTCCTTGCTGACGTCCGGGTGATACTTGCGGGCGAGCTTGCGGTAGGCGCGTTTGATTTCGTCCTGGGTGGCATCCCGGTCCACGCCCATGATCTTGTAATAGTCCTTGTATTTCATACGCCTGCTCTATACGCGAGACTCCCCGCTCGTCAGCGTATAGATCGTGGCCGGGAAGCCGTTTTTCAAGCGTCCCCCGCGGTCCCGTCGGCGCTTCTTCGGACCTACAGGCCGAACGGATAGGTATCCGGCATGTCCTCCAGCTCGTCGGTGGCGAGCGGCGTCACGGCCCGGGTGCTGTCCAGCCACACGTACTCGTCGAACTGGCGCGGCAGCACCGCCTCGAAGTAGTGACTCATGCGTTCCGTCTCGGGGCGGTAGATCACGCCGATGGCGCGCTCGAGACGTGGCCTGGACAGCGCGTCGCGCAGCTCCGTCTCGCCGTCGTCGCTGAGATCCAGCAGGAAGCGGCCGACGCCGGTGTCGTGCATCAGGCGCTCGTAGCTGTCCGGCAGCGACGGCCGCACGATCTTCACCTCCATGGGGCCGTCCCAGTCGGAGGCCGCCGCGACGGTGCCCGCATGGGTGCCGAAGCCGACGTTGTATACGCCCTCGCCGAACTCCTCCCGGCACAGCCGGCCCAGGTTTGTCTCGCCCCGGGCGGACATCTCGGTGGCCGTGGCGTCGCCGATGTGGGAATTGTGCGCCCAGACCACGGCCTTCGCGTCCGGGCCGTGGTGGTCGAGCAGCAGCGACAGCGTGTCGAACATATGGGTGTCGCGCAGGTTCCACGAGGTGCGCGAGCCGTAGTACATGCTGCGGTAGTAGCGTTCGGCATTGGCCACCAGCCGGGCGTTCTGCATGGCGTCCAGGAACCGCTCGCCGTCGGCGGCCACATATTCGGCCTGGCGCTCCAGCAGATCGGTGAGCATGCGCACGACGTCGTCCTCGCAGCTGCGGTAGGAGCCGGTGAGGGCCGCGTGGCCGTAGGTGGCGGGATCGGTCTGCCACGGAGTGAGGCAGCCATAGCGCCGGCGGGCCAGGTCGGCGGTATCCGGATCCACGTCGTCCAGGTAGCGCAGGACGGCGCGGATGGAGCCGTACATGCTGTAGAGGTCCAGGCCGTAGAAGGCGAAGCGCTGCGCCTCGGGCAGGCCGGCGTTGTGGCGGCGCAGCCATTCCACCAGTTCGTGCACTTCGGCGTTGCGCCACATCCAGGTGGGGAAGCGGGCGAATGCGGTCCACTCCGACGGCGGCTGGTCGAGGTCGCGGATGTAGTGGTCGACCCGGGCCGCGTCCGGCCAGTCGCCCTCGATGGCCATGAAGGAAAAGCCCTTGCGCTCGATCAGCTCCCGGGTGATGCGCGCACGCATACGGTAGAACTCGGAGGTGCCGTGGCTGGCCTCGCCGAGCAGCACGATGCGCGCGTCGCCGATGCGCCCGAGCAGGCCGTCCAGGTCGGCGCCCTCGATGTCGTCGAACGCTTCCGCCTGCCCGGCGATGCTCGCCTCCAGCGTCGCCGGCCGGCGCCGGGCCTCCCGCGCGGGCTCGTCGGCGTCCGCCTGCCAGCCCTGCTCGCCCACGAGGGGCACGAAGCGCACGTCGGCCAGGTCCTCGGTGGCGTAATCGGTTTCTGACACGCGCGTGATGCGGACGAGCTCCTGGGCGTAGGGCCGGGGCCCGACGGGAATGACCAGTCGGCCGCCGACCTTCAGCTGGCTCTTCAGCGACTCGGGCACGTCCGGACCCGCCGCGGCCACCACGATGGCGTCGAAAGGCGCCTCGTCGGCCCAGCCCAGCGTGCCGTCGGCGTGCAGGACGTGGACGTTGTCGTAGTCCAGGGAGGCCAGCGCCTGACGGGCGCGCTCCGCCAGGGCGCCGACCCGCTCGATGGTGTACACCTCGTTGGCGATTTCGCCCAGGATCGCGGCCGCGTAGCCCGAGCCCGCGCCGATCTCCAGCACCTTCTCGCCGCCTTCGAGAGCGAGCGCCTCGACCATCATGGCCACGATATAGGGCTGGGAGATGGTCTGCCCCTCGCCGATGGGCAGCGGGTTGTCGTCGTAGGCGAATTCCCGCAGGCGCTCGGGCAGGAAGACCTCCCGCGGCACCCGGCGCATGGCCTCCAGGACCGCACCGGAGCGCACGCCCCGGCCCTCGATCTGGCGGGCGACCATCTGTTCCCGTTCTTCGCGCAGCTCGCGCGAGTGCTCGACTGCAGCGGTATCCATGTCATCTCCTCCCGGCGGCCTGCCGGCGTCCGTTCCTCCCTTCGAACATACGCCGGTGCGCGCGCCGTTCAATACCGGGATCTAGCGAATCCCGCCATTCAGGCGAGGAGAATCGAGCTGTCGGTGCGGCGGAGGAGTTCCGCGAAGGCGGCAGGCGCGGCCAGCGGGTGTTCCCGGGGGATGATCAGCACCCGCGCATCCTCGGCGCCGAGCGCCGCCGCCACCTCCGCGGGCATCGCCCGGGCGAGCGGCCGCGACCGGAAACCGCCCGGCGCGGGTGCCGCCGTCTCCGCTCCGCGCAGGACGACGGCCTCCAGCCCCTCCGCGGCCGCGATCCGGCGGGCCAGCGCCTGAACCTCCGCCGCGCGCTCGCCTGCGCCAGGCAGCAGGACCACGCGCCGGCCGCTCGACCATTCCTCCTGCACGAACAGCACCATCCGGCCTGGCTCGCCCACCAGCCGGTGCACGGGAAGCCCGTACCAACTGCGCACGCCCGCCCGCCGATGCGCCCGGGAGATCACCAGCGCGTCGAGCTGTTCCAGCCGGCGGCGAAGCGCCTCGATGCCCGGCCCCCGCAGGACCTCGAAGGAGTGCTGCACCCCGAGGCTGGCCGCGCCGCGCTCGAAGGAAAGCCGCACGGCGCGCGAGCGCACGGCCAGCTGCCGGGTCAGGCGCCCGCCGCCGATCGACCGCGTCTCGCCCAGCGTCGTCACCTCGCGGGCGAGTCCGGAGCGTTCCAGTTCCGCGGTCTCCGTATCCTGCACGAAGACGCCGATCAGGGCGGCCGAGGGCCCGGCCAGAGAGAGCGCAGACCGGAGCGCGCCTTCCAGCGGCGCGGCCGGATCCAGCGCGACGGCGATGCTGAGCCTGCGGTCACTTTCCGTCGCCATCACTGCTGCCATTGCCGTTGCCATTGCGGTTGGCGGCCTTCTCGACATTATCGAGCTGCCGCGCCACGAAGCGGGCCCTGCCTTCGGAGAAACCGGACAGCGTCTTCTGGGCACGGCCGTTCACCGTCGCGGCCGGGTAGTTGCCGTCCCGGTCGGCGACGCCGGCGCTCTCGCCGGTCAGCAATTCGATGGCCTCGTCCACCGTATCCACCGCGTAGACGTGGAAGCGTCCGGCCTCCACGGCCTCGCGCACGTCGCGCCTCAGCATCAGGTGTTTGCGGTTGTCGGCGGGGATAACGACGCCCTGGTCGCCGGTAAGGCCGGCATCGGCGCAGACGTCGAAGAAACCTTCGACTTTCTCGTTGATGCCGCCCACCACCTGCACCCGGCCGTGCTGATTCACGGAACCGGTAACCGCAACGGCCTGGCGCACCGGGACCTCGGCCAGCGCCGATACCAGGCTGCAGAACTCGGCCACCGACGCGCTGTCGCCCTCCACCCCGCCGTAGGTCTGCTCGAACACCAGGCTGGCCGACAATGACAGGGGCGCCTCCCGTGAATAACGCGCGCCGAGCAGCGAGCCGAGGATGAGCACGCCCTTGCTGTGGATGGGGCCGCCGAGCTCCACCTCGCGCTGGATGTCGAGCAGGCTGCCATCGCCCACGCGCACGGTGGCCGTGATGCGGGTGGGATGCCCGAAGGCGTACTTGCCCAGCTGCAGCACCGACAGCCCGTTGACCTGTGCCACCGCCTCGCCGGTGACGTCCACCAGGATGGAGCGGCGCGCGATGGCCTCCCGGTAGCGCTCGCGGATGCGGTCGTGGCGGTGCTCGTACTCCGTCAGCGCCCGCTCGACGTCTTCCTCGTCCACGCGCCGGCGGCCCGCTTCACGGGCCCAGTGACAGGCCTCGGCCAGCAGGTCGCCGAGCGGCCGGATGCGAGCCGACAGCTTGTCCGCGTCGCCGGCCAGCCGGGCGCTGTGCTCCACCACCCGGGCGACGGCATCGCGGCTGAACGGCGCCAGCCCGCCCCGGCGCAGCATCCCGGCGATCAGCGCGGCGAGTTCCTCGCTGTGTCCGCCGTCACGGTCGATCACGTCGGAGAAGTCGGCGGACACGCGGAACAGCTCCGAGAACTCCGGGTCGTGTTCGCTCAGCAGATAGTAGAGCCAGCGCTCGCCGACCAGCACGATCTTCGCCGTCATCGGAATCGGCTCGGGTTCTATCGTCACGGTCGTCATCAGGCTCAGCATCTGCTGCAGGCTCTGAATGGTGACCTCGCGGCCGGACAGCGCGCGCTTCAGCGCCTGCCAGGCGAAGGGTTCGCGCAGCAGCCGGTCGGCGTCCATGACCAGGAAGCCGCCGCCGGCACGCTGCAGCGCGCCGGCGCGGATCATTCGATGGTCGGTGACCAGCGAGCCGAACTCCGCGTAGTGATCGATGCGGCCGACCACGTTGTGATACACGGGGTGCTGCTCGTAGATCACCGGCGCGGCATCCAGCCCGCTATTGTCCACGACCACATTGACCTCGTAGCGCTGCAGAAACTTCGGCCGCTGGCGCCGACCGGATTGCGGCGGGAACGGCGCCGCCGGCTCCGGATTGATCAGGTCAGGCAGGTGGGCGAGCAGATCCTGCTCCACGCCCTCCAGGTAGGCGCTCGCCTTCTCCAGCGCCCGATAGCCCTCCTTCAACTCCTCGAGAAACGGCCCCACAGCGGAGACGCCCACCTGGCGGTCCAGCTTGCGCACGCGCTCGTTGCGCTCCCGCTGCCACGCCGGCAACTGGCGCAGGTGCGCGGCCAGCCGTTCGCCGAACTCGGCGATCCTGCGGCGGATCGTCTCCTGCTCGTCCTCGGGCAACTCGGAGAAAGCCTCCTCGTCGATGACCTTGCCGTCGCGCACCGGCGCGAAGGCGAAGCCGCCCGGCGTCTGCAACAGCCGCAGGCCGTTGCGTTCGGCATCCTCCGCCATCTCCGCCAGCGCCTGGCGGTGGCGCTCCTCGAACTCCTCGTCGATCTCCGAGCGAAGATGGCGATACTCGTCGCTCTCGAAAGCGGCCGGCACCGACGACCAGACGTCGTCGATCAGCTGTTTCATGCGCTCGCGCAGTCTGCGGCCTTCGCCGGCAGGGAGTTCCAGCGCCTGGGGTTTCTGCGGATCGTCGAAGGCATGCACGTAGCACCAGTCGCTCGGCACTTCGCGCTGCGCGGCCGCCTCTTCCAGGAGTTGGCGCATGGCGCCGTGGCGGTCGCTGCCCGGCTCGCCCAGGGCGTAGAGGTTGTAGCCGTCCCGGTCTACGGCGACGGCGAGACGGACGGCGCCGAGGGCGCGGCTCTGGCCCACCACCTGCTCCCGGGAGGGCAGATCGTCGGTGCTGTCGAAATCTCGGTCACGCAGGTCCGAGCGCACACGGAGGTCTTCCGCGGAGATGCGGAATCGCTCTGTCCCTGTGCCGCCGTGACCGGCCATAGATGTCGGGCTCCTGCCTGCCGGTCCAGTCTCGCGCAGCGCCTGCAACGCGGCCATAGCGGAAATTACGGGGGCGGCCGGCGCGCCCTTCGGCTAAGTTAGGGTGCGGCGGAAGCGGTTGCAGAGCGCGCATGGATTTCCTGCTGCTGATACTCGGTCTCGCGGGGCTGGTGCTGGGCACCGAGCTCACGGTCGGCGGTGCACTTGCGATCGCGCGGCGTTACGGCCTGCCGGAGTTCATCGTGGGCCTGCTGGTGCTCTCCGTCGGCAGCGACCTGCCCGAGCTGGCCGTGGCCGTCGACGCCGGCATCCGCAACCTGCTCACCGGCGAGGCGGCAGGAGTGGTCGTCGGGAGCGCCGTGGGCAGCTCGGTGGCCCAGATCAGCTTCGTTCTGGGCACCGCAGGGGTGCTTACGTATCTGACCCTGCCGCGCCGCTACGTCTATCGTCACGGCGGCATGCTGCTGGGCGCGACGGTGCTGCTCGGCCTGTTCGCCCTCGACGGGCTCGTCTCCCGGGTGGAGGGCGCCGCCCTGGTGGTGGTCTACGCCATGTACGTCGTCGCGCTGCTGGCGCGCGAGGAGATCGGCGACAGCCTGGAGGAATTCGGCACCGACGGGAACGGCTTGGCGGCGTGGATCCGGCTGGCCGCCGGGCTCGTCGTGGTCGCCCTCGCCTCCGAGCTGACCGTGCGATCGGTGGTGGGCATGGCGAAGACATTCGGCCTGCAGGAGACGCTGATCGCGGCGCTCGTGATCGGGCTCGGCACCAGTCTGCCGGAACTTGCCATCTCGGTGAACGCGGTGCTGCGCAAGCGCGTCTCGCTGTCGGTGGGCAACATCGTCGGCAGCAACATCTTCGACACGCTGGTGCCCATCGGCACCGCGGGGCTCATCGCACCGCTGGCCTTCGACCGCGGCATCCTGACGTTCGACCTGCCGTGGCTGTTCGGGCTGACCGCTCTGGTGCTGGTCCTGTTTCTGGTGCGCCGCCGGGGATTGCAGCGGCCGGAGGCCGCCCTGCTGCTGGGACTGTACGCGGGTTACGTGACCCTGAAGCTGATCGCCTGAGGCGGGGGCGGTTGGCTCGCAGTCGTCGAGTCAGCCGCCCCCCGCAAGGGTCATTCGTCGCCCATGACGCCGAAGATGTGCAGCAGGCTGGTGAAGAGGTTGAAGATGGCCACGTACAGGGTAACGGTCGCCATCACGTAGTTGGTCTCGCCGCCGCGGATGATGTTGCTGGTCTCCCACAGGATCAGGCCACCCATCAGCAGCACGAACAGGCCGGACACGGCCAGCGAGAGCGCGGGCATGTTGAAGAAGATGGCGCCGAGCCCGGCACAGAAACCGGCCAGGATGCCCACCATCAGGAAGCTGCCCATGAAGCTGAAATCCCGCTGGGACTTCAGCGCGTAGCCGGACAGGCCGATGAATGCCACGGCGGTCGTGCCGAGCGCCATGGCCACCACCTGGCCGCCGTTCGGGATGCTGAGATAGGCGTTCAGGATCGGCCCGAGGGTGTAACCCATGAAGCCCGTGAGGGCGAATACCAGCAGCACGGAGAAATCCCGGTCGCGGAACTTCGTGATCGCGAACAGCAGGCCGAAGTAGCCCACCAGCGTGATGATGAGTCCCGGGTGAGGCAGGTTCAGCGCCATGGATACGCCGGCGGTCAGGGCGCTGAACGCGAGCGTCATCGCCAGCAGGGCGTACGTGTTACGCAGCACGCGGTTGGTCGCGAGAGTGCTCTCACGAGTCCTCGATATGGTGCTGACAGGTGTATTCATCGATGCTTCCTTTGCGGTTGCGATTGGACGTTCAGCGGACGTTATCACACCGTGACGCCGCCAAACCAGACCGAAAAGACCAGAAATTGCTTTCGCGTTATTTCGGCCCTACCATAACCGGGTCCGGCACCACGCACGACAGCGATGAACGACTCGCCCAGCCACTGGAATTTCTTCAGCAATTTCGCGCACATACTGGTATGCCTCGCCGAGGACCCCCACGCCAGGCTGCGTGACGTGGCCGAGCGGGTCGGCATCACGGAACGCTCGGCATCCCGGCTCGTCAGCGAACTGGACCGCGCCGGCATCCTCACCCGGGTGAAGGACGGGCGGCGGAACATGTACGTGATCGACACCGGCCAGCACCTGCGCCACCCGCTGGAGGCCCACTGCACGGTCGGCGACATGCTCGCCTTCATCCTCAGCCCGGAGAAGGTGCGCGAACTCGACATGCAGCGGCGCAATCCGGAGCTGCTGGTGGATAACCAGCGCTGATCCCGCGCCCGCGGGCCGCCCCGACGCACCGCTGCCTGTCGCCCGTGCGCGGCGCGGAACGGCCGGCATGGCCGGGCCCGCTCGTGTACCCTCGACGAGGTCAGTTTCCCGGAGGGACCGCGTGCCAGAGCTGCCGAAAGCCGTCGACGCCGAGCGCATCGAGTTCAGCGGCCGCGCGGGCGGCCTGAGCTACTACGTCGCCGGCGACGGGCCGCCGATGCTGCTGATCCACAGCATCAACGCGGCAGGATCCGTCTACGAGGTGAAACCGGTGTTCGAGAATTACCGGGGCACCCATCGGGTGTACGCCCCGGACCTGCCCGGGTTCGGCTTCTCGGAGCGCTCCCGGCGTCGTTACGACGCGCGCCTTTACACCGACGCCGTGCACGACATGCTGGAGCGCATCGCCGCCGACTGCGGCGACGCGCCGGTGGACGCGCTCGCCCTGTCGCTCGCCTCGGAGTTCCTCGCCAGAGCGGCCACCGAGGCACCGGAGCGGTTCAGGACGCTGGCGCTGATCACGCCCACGGGCTTCACGGCCGATGCAGACCGGCTGCGACAGGCCGAGGGCAGCAACCGGGAGGTGCCGGCGCTGCACGCCGTGCTCACCGTGCCCCTCTGGCGCCGGGGCCTGTACAACCTGCTGGTCAGCCCGAAGATCATCCGCTACTTCCTGAAGCGCACCTGGGGGTCGGACGACTACGACGAGGGCCTGGCGGCCTACGACGATCTCACCACCCACCAGCCCGGCGCCGAGCACGCCCCCTATGCCTTCCTGAGCGGGCGCCTGTTCAGCAAGGACATCCGCGACGTCTACGAACGCCTGCGTCAGCCGGTCTGGCTGGCCCACGGCACGAACGGCGACTTCCGCGATTTCAGCGGCGCCGACTGGACCGCCGGGCGGGACAACTGGAAGGTGCACCCGTTCGACACCGGCGCCCTGCCTCACTTCGAGTGCCCGGCGGAGTTCTTCGCCGCCTACACGGGGTTTCTCGAAGAAGCAACGTAGGAGCGGCTTCAGCCGCGATTCGGCACATGGGTCGGCGCTGAAGCCCCTCCTACTCCTCCGTGCCGAACTGCAGTTCCGCCAGGCGGGCGTACAGCGGATTCTTCTCCACCAGTTCCTCGTGATTGCCGACCGCGACGATGCGGCCGCGATCCATCACCACGATGCGGTCGACGCGTTTCACCGTGGCCAGCCGGTGAGCGATCACCAGCGTCGTGCGGTTGCGCATCAGCTCCTCCAGCGCCTGCTGCACCAACCGCTCGCTGGCCGCGTCCAGCGAACTCGTCGCCTCGTCCAGCAGCAGCACCGGCGGGTCCTTCAGCATGGCGCGGGCGATGGCGATGCGCTGGCGCTGCCCCCCGGACAGCCTGAGTCCGCGCTCGCCGAGGAAGGTGTCGTAGCCCTCCGGCAGCTCGCGGATGAACTCGTCGGCGGCGGCCGCCTTCGCCGCCGCCATCACGGCCTCGTCGTCCGCGCCGGAACGGCCGTAGCGGATATTCTCCATCGCGCTCGCGCCGAACAGCACCGTCTCCTGGGGCACCAGGCCGATCTGGCCGCGCAACTCCCGCGGATCGACCCGGGCGATATCGACGCCGTCGAAGCGGATGCGCCCGGTCTGCGGATCGTAGAACCTGAGCAGCAGCTGGAAGCTCGTGCTCTTGCCGGCACCGGACGGCCCCACGATGGCCACGGTCTCGCCGGGCTCGATGGCCAGCGAGAATTCGGACAGCGCCGGGGTCTCCGGCCGGGACGGGTAATGGAATGTCACGTCCTCGAACGCGATACGCCCGCTGGCCCGGCCGGGCAGATGCAGGGGATCGGCGGGGGGGGCGATGGCCGGCCGGGCGTCCAGCAGCTCCGACAGCCGCTCCATGGCGCCGGCGCCCCGCTGGATCTCGCCCCAGACCTCGCTCAGCGCCGCCGCCGACGAGCCGACGAAGGCCGCATACAACAGGAACTGTCCCAGCTCGCCGCCCGTCATCTCGCCTGCGACCACCGCCCGCGACCCCAGCCACAGCACGAAGGTGATGGCGCCGAACACCAGGATCACGCCCATGGCGGTGATGCCGGCGCGCGCCCGCGTGCGGAGCACGGCCGCATCGAAGCTGTCGGTGACCGCCTCGCTGAATCGCCGGGACGCCAGTTCCTCCAGCGAGAACGCCTGCACCGTCTGTATGGCGTTCAGAGTCTCGCCGGCCAGGCCGCTGGTATCCGCCACCCGATCCTGCGCCGTGCGTGACAGCCGCCGGATGCGCCGGCCCACCGCGATCAGCGGCACGATCACGAGCGGGATCAGCAGCAGGATGTAGCCGGCCAGCTGAAAGCTCGTGAGCATCAGCATGACCAGTGCGCCCAGCAGGGTCAGGCTACTGCGCAGCACGATTGACAGACTCACACCGGAGATGCTCTGCACGAGCGTCGTGTCGGTGGTCAACCGCGACAGCACCTCGCCGGTACGGGTCACTTCGAAGAACAGGGGGTCCATGCGGATGACCCGGTCGTAGACCGTGCTGCGGATGTCGGCGATCACGCGCTCGCCGAGCCAGGTCACCAGGTAAAAGCGCAGTGCCGCGAAACCGCCGTAAATCCCCGCCGCCGCCATGAACCAGCCGAAATAGCGGTTGATGGTGCCGACGTCCCCGCCCTGCGCGAAGCCCTGGTCGATGAGATAACGGAGCGCGACGGGCAGCGCCAGCATCGCGACGGCTGCCACCAGCAGCGCCGCCAGGGCAGCAATCAGGGTTGCAGAGTAGGGGCGGATGAACGGCCACAGCGTGGCCAGCGGCCGCAGCGAGCGGCCTTTGGGGCGTTCCTCGGAATCCATGCGCGTATTGCCGCCTCATCGCCGGCGGATGTCAATGGCAGCACCCGAGAAAGCCAGGCGCGCTATGATCGCGCTTACGCCCGGAGCCCAGCACCGCCCGCACGAGGAGACCCCATGGCACCCGTCCGCTTCAAGCTGTTCCACTTCCCCGCCACCCGCAGCGCCCGGGTGAAATGGATGCTGCACGAAGTGCTGGGCGACGACTTCGAGGTGGAGGTGGTGGATCTCTACCGCGGCGCTCAGTACCGGCCCGAGTACCTGGCGCGCAATCCGCACCACAACGTACCCGCCCTCGAGGTCACCTTCGCCGACGATTCGGTCATGAACATGCTCGAGAGCGGCGCCATGGTGGCCTGGCTGGCCGACGCCTTCCCGGAGAAGGGGCTCGCGCCGCCGGCGGACGCCCTGACCCGCGAGCGCGCCGACTACCTGCAGATGCTCCACTTCGGCGCCTCGTCCATGGACATGATGCTCTGGCAGATCCGCATCCACGAACACGTCCTGGCCGACGACCAGCAGGACCCGCGGACGGCGCGGCGCTACCGCGACAAGTTCGAGGCAGAGGTGGAGCCGCAGCTCGCGGCGCGCCTCGGACGGCAGGACTTCGTTTGCGGCGACGCATTCACGGCGGCCGACTGCGTGGTGGGCCACAACGTCACCTGGGCACGGGGCTACGGCCTGTGCCGGGACGAGATCTTCCGCGCCTATCTCTCCCGCCTGGCGCAGCGGCCGGCTTTCGCGAAGGCCTTAGCGGACGCCCGCGAGTTCGAGCCCCAGGTCCCGGCGCCCGTGCGCAACGCGGGCAAGTTCAACGGCTAGCGTTCGTCGTCGGCCTCGCCCCGGATCGAGGCCACGTTCTCCTCCCAGTTGCGGCCGTCGAAGGGAGTGATTTCGAGGAAATCGCAGCCGCCGTCCAGGCAGCGGGCGTTGACGTCGTAGCTGCCCGGATGCGAGCGCGGCCGGCTGAACGGATGGATGCCGCAGGTGGTGCAGAAGCGGTGCTCCGCGGTACCGGTATTGAAGCGATAGGTCGCAAGATCCTGTTCGCCCTGCAACAACTCGAAGTCTTCCGGCGGCACGATCAGGTTCACGAAGCCCTTCTTCGCACAGACGGAGCAATTGCAGGCGAGCGCCCGCGGCTCCCGCACGCGCACGCGGAAGCGGACCCGGCCGCAATGGCAGCCGCCCTCGAACCACTGACCGGTCTCGCCTGCCACGCCGCCCTCCTTCAATCCTCCAGCAGCGCCTGCGCGTAGCGGCGCACCTGCTCCCAGTCGGTGTACTCGTAGTCGCGGCTGGTATCGGTGTCCTCGCCCGCCTTGCGGGCGATACGCCGCATCATCCACCTGAGCGGCAGCGGGTACTTCGAATAGCGCAGCGCACCTGCAATCATCTCGACGTGTTCGAAGGGCACGCGGAGCTGCGCCTCGATCTTCTTCCGCGCATCGCCGAGCCACTCTTCCCGCAGGGCCGCGTCTTTCGCCGCCGCGCTCAGCAGCACGACGAACAGGGAACGGGCCCGGCGCCGGATGGCGTCCTCACGGTCGTTGACGAAGTCCACCAGCTCCTTCTCGAGGCCGCCGGCGTGCATGGACGCGCCGAATACCAGCCGGTCGAAGCGCGCGAGCTCCAGCGCATCCGCGGTCAGGGTGTTCGCCGCGTCCACCAGGCTCACCTCGGCCCCGGCCGCACGCAGATGCTCGGCGATACGCCCGGCGACCCTGGCCGTCTGGCCCTCCCGGGTGGCATAGAGTACGAGGAAGCGTTTCATGACCCGCTATTCTTGCGCCGGCGGACGGCCAATGCCAGCCGCCAGCGGCCGCACCGGTAGTCACTTCCCCGGATGCAGCGCGCGCCGCCGACGTTTCATATTGCAGGCAGGCTTCCAGCGCGAGGGGCGCCACCATGCCGGCGTATGCGGGCGAATCCCGGTCAAACCCGACGCTGTTCCTGTGCGGCGACGTCATGACCGGCCGTGGGATCGACCAGATCCAGGCCCGGTCCGTGCCGCCGGAACTGCACGAGCCCTGGGTCAAGAACGCCATGGACTACGTCCGCCTGGCCGAGCGGGAGAACGGCCCGGTGCCGCAGCCGGTGGATCCCGCCTACGTCTGGGGGGAGGCGCTGTCCGTATGGGCCGAGACGCCGCACGACCTTCGCTTCGCGAACCTCGAGACCAGCATCACCACCAGCGACGACTTCTGGCCGTCCAAGGGCATCCATTACCGCATGCACCCGGCCAACGTCGCCTGCCTGCAGGCGGCGGGCATCGAGGGCTGCTCGCTGGCGAACAACCACGTCATGGACCTCGGTTACCGGGGGCTGGAAGAGACCCTGGATACCCTGGAGCGGGCAGGTATTGCGGTGACGGGAGCGGGCAGACAAGCGGCCGCGGCCGCCGAACCGGCGGTGTTCCCGCTGGCAGGCGGCTCGCGGGTGGTGGTGCACGGGTTCGCCCTCGGCTCCAGCGGCGTGCCGGAGGAATGGGCGGCCGGGCAGGACCGGGCGGGCGTCAACCGGCTGCCGGACCTCGCGCCGGCAACCGCGGACGCCGTAGTCGAGGCGATGCTCGCCGGCCGGCGCGCGGGCGACATCACCGTGGCGTCGATCCACTGGGGCGGGAACTGGGGCTACGAGATCACCCCGGACGAACGGCACTTCGCCCGCCGCCTGGTCGACGGCGGCGCCGCCGACATCGTCCACGGCCATTCCTCTCATCACCCGAAGGGCATGGAGCGCCATCGGGGCAAGCTGATTCTCTATGGCTGCGGCGACTTCCTGAACGATTACGAAGGCATCGGCGGCCACGAGGCGTTCCGCCCCTGGCTCTCGCTCATGTACTTCGTCACCGTGGAGCCAGCGAACGGCTGCACGACGGCGTTGAGCATGGTGCCGCTGGCGATCGAGCGGCTGCGGCTCGTGCGGTCGCGCCCGGAAGACGGGGAATGGCTCGCACGGCGACTGCAGGAGGCCGCGCCGGGCGAGACCGGACGCATCCGGGTGCAGGCCGGCCGCCTCGTCCCGGAATGGTCGGCCGCTGCAGCACCTTAGGTATATCTTCTGATTCAAGGCCCGCCGAAGGCCGGCCTAGCATGGAACGGCAGGGCGCCGGCGAGAGAGCGCGCCGCCGGTGCCGCCGCAACGCACAACGGAGGTGGCAGTCGGTATGGAAAACCGGAGAGAGAGAAGCGAATCGGCTATCCGGGCGGGTGACGCGACACTCGCCGGCTGGCTCGAGATACCGGAGGACGCGGCCGGAGTGGTGGTCTTCGCCCACGGCAGCGGCAGCAGCCGCTACAGCCGGCGCAACAACGCCGTCGCCGACCACCTGCGCGCGGCCGGGCTCGGCACCCTGCTGTTCGACCTGCTGACCGCCGAGGAAGGACGGGTCGACGAGGCCACCCGGGAATTGCGCTTCGACATCGAACTGCTGGCCCGTCGCCTCGGCGGCGCGCTGGACTGGCTGGCGGAACAGTCGGGAGCCGCCTCTCTGCCGGCGGGCCTGTTCGGCTCCAGCACCGGTGCTGCCGCCGCACTGATCGCCGCGGCACGAAAGCCCGAGCGGGTGGCTGCGGTGGTCTCCCGGGGAGGACGTGCCGACCTGGCGGGGGACGAGCTGCCGCGGGTGCAGGCGCCCACGCTGCTCGTCGTCGGTGGCGCCGACCTCCAGGTCCTGGAATTGAACCGCCGCGCCCGGGACCGGATGCGCTGTCACACCGAGATCGAGATCGTCGAGGGCGCGAGCCACCTGTTCGAGGAGCCGGGCGCGCTGGAGGAGGTGGAGCGCCTGGCGCGAGACTGGTTCCTCGAGCGCTTCTCGCAGCTACGGGATTGAGACGGAGCAGACGGCGATGACCCGCCATTACTTCCAGACACGCCTCGCCGAGCACATCTGGCGCTCGAAATACCGCTACCATCCGCCCGGCGGCCATGCCGAGAAGACCATCGGCGACACCTGGCGGCGGGTGGCGGCGGCCGTGGCGGCACCGGAGACGGCGGACCGCGAGTCCTGCGCCCGCGAGTTCGAGGCGCTGCTGGACGACTTCCGGTTCCTGCCGGCCGGACGCATCCTGGCCGGCGCGGGCACGGCCTGGCACCGCACATTGTTCAACTGCTTCGTGATGGGCGTCATCGAGGATTCGCTGGACAGCATCTTCGAGCACGTGAAACAGGGTGCCGTCACCATGCAATGGGGCGGCGGCGTGGGCTACGACTTCTCCACGCTGCGCCCGGCCGGCCACCGCACCGACCACGTGGGCGGCATCGCGTCCGGCCCGGTGTCGTTCATGCGGGTCTGGGACGCCATGTGCGCCACCGTGCTGTCCACCGGCGCGCGCCGCGGCGCCATGATGGGGACGCTGCGCTGCGACCACCCGGACATCCTCGCCTTCGTGGATGCCAAACGCGAGGCGGGCGTGCTCACCAACTTCAACGTCTCGGTCCAGGTGCCGGACGAGTTCATGCTGGCCGTGGAGCACGACGACGATTGGCCGCTGTGCTTCCCCGAGGACGGCGGCGGAGAATCGGTGCAGCGGATCTGGACGGGCGGGACCGAACCGGTGCCCTGCCGGGTGCAGGGACGGATCGCCGCCCGGGAACTGTGGCGCCACATCATGAACGCCGCGTGGGAGTCCGCCGAGCCGGGCGTGCTGTTCACCGACGCGGTCAACCGGGAGAACAACCTCCACTACCGGGAGCGGATCACCGCCACCAACCCTTGCGGCGAGATCCCGCTGCCACCCTACGGCGCCTGCAACCTGGGTTCGCTGAACCTGACACGCTTCGTGCGGGATGCGTTCGGCCGCGACGCCGCCCTGGACGCGGACGCGCTGCGCGACGCCGTGCCCGTTGCCGTGCGCTTCCTCGATAACGTGATCGACGCATCCCGTTTCCCGCTGGCCGCCCAGCAGGAGCAGGCCCGTGCCACCCGACGTGTGGGACTGGGTGTCACCGGCCTCGGTGATGCGCTCGCGATGCTGGGCATTGCCTACGACAGCGACGCCGGCCGCGACCGGGCCCGCGAGTGGCTCACGATCATCCGCGACGCCGCCTACCGGGCCTCGGTGGGACTGGCACGCGAGAAGGGTGCCTTCCCCTGCTACGAGCGCGAGCCATACCTGGACGGGCCCTACGTCCAGCGCCTGCCCGCCGACATCCGCGACGCGATCGCCGAACACGGCATCCGCAACAGCCACCTGCTGGCCATCGCGCCCACCGGCACGATCAGCCTGCTGGCCGGCAACGTCTCCAGCGGCATCGAGCCCGTCTTCGCTCTCGAGGGCCACCGCCAGGTGCTCGACGAGTCCGGCGACTACCGCAACTTCGACGTGACCGACTATGCCTATGCCCACTGGCGCGAGCATCACGGCCGGCCGCAGTCCGTACCGGACTCGTTCCGCTGCTCCAGGGACATCGCTCCGCGGGAGCACCTGGCCATGCAGGCAGCCCTGCAGGGGGTGGTGGACAACGCCATCTCCAAGACCATCAACGTACCGGAGGACTGCTCCCGGGCGGATTTCGAGGAGGTCTACACGCGCGCCTGGCAGCTCGGCCTGAAGGGCTGCACGGTGTTCCGTCCCAACCCGGTGCGCGGCGCCGTGCTCAGCACGGAGGCCGGCAGACCGCCCGACCGGGTGCTCTGCTGCGATATCGAGCGGGAGGCGGACTAGGAGCGGACGGGGGCGACATAGCCGAAGTTCGCCAGGTCGTCACGGTAGTAGTCCGCCACCATCCCCGCGAGTTCGTCGTCGTAATAGCGCAGCCAGTCGCGGCGCTCCGGCAGGCGGCGGCGTTCCAGCGGCGCCGGCTCGAGACCGAGACGGCCGCAGAGCGCTTCCCAGGACGACTGCAGCGTCTCGAACCGCCCGATGAAGTCCGTGGCCAGCGCGCCCTCCTCGTCGATCAGAAAGTCGGACTGGGGCAGCGTGACCCGCCGGCGCCGGAAACGCGCCGTCGCGAGCTCACGCTTCATGCGTGGCGTCGCCTCGGCCGGTGACGGCGCTCCCCCCTCTTCCAGCGACAGGAAGGTGTCGACGAAGCGCTCGAACGGGTCGCGGACGAACGCGCACTTGAGATACGCGGCCCACAGATCGTCCGGCAGCCGGGCGCGGATGTCGCGCACCGACAGATGCCCGTGCTCTTCCGCCGCGAGGTCGGGCACCGGCAGCCGATGCTCGGCGAAGAGGTTCTGCTGCTGCCAGTCCATGGCATCGAGCTGCATGGTGAGGGCCTGCCGCAGCGCCCGGGTGGCGACTCTCGGCACGGCGACGAAGATGAAGCGGTGCCGGTGGGAGACGATCAATCGTGCCGGTCCCTGTCGATGTCCTGATCGATGCCGAAGCGGCCCCGCAGGTCGGGCCCGAGAGCCTCCTTCAGCGGGTCCAGCCAGGGCTCGTAGTGGCGCCACTGCTCGAGGCCGCTGCGGTAGATGGGCTGGCGCACCTGCTCCGAGCTCGGCGTGCGCACGCTGCGCTCGGTCTTGTGGAACTCCAGGCACGCCTCCTCGAAGGGCAGTCCGCAGAAATCCAGCATGCGGCGCACCTGTGTCTCCAGGTCTTCGACCACGTCCTCGTGGTGCACGCGGAGCACGAAGCCGGGCAGCACCGCATCCCAGTGGTCCATCAACCGAACATAATCCCGGTAGTAGCGGCCGATCTCCTCCAGCCCGTAGGTGAAGTCCTGGCCCTCGCCGAACAGCTGCTTGAAACCGCTGAAACAGCAGGCCATGGGGTGGCGCCGGGCGTCGATCACCTTCGCATTCGGCAGGATCAGGCGGATGAGGCCGATGTGCATGAAGTTGTTCGGCATCTTGTCCGTGAAGAACGGCGCATCGCCCCGGTAGACCCGGGTGTCCTCGATGAACTTCTCGCCGAAACGGCGGAAATAATCGTCGTCGAGTTCGGCGAGTATCCGCGGATAGCGATCCTCGTCGACGGCGGTGCGGCCGCGCAGCCGTTGCGCCAGCCCCAGGAGGTCGTGGAGTTCCATCGTCCCGTCGACCAGGGAATGGGAGGCCAGAATCTGCTCCAGCAGCGTG
Source organism: Woeseiaceae bacterium (assembly GCA_035655155.1). Lineage (GTDB taxonomy): Bacteria > Pseudomonadota > Gammaproteobacteria > Steroidobacterales > Woeseiaceae > Lentisalinibacter. The sequence goes on along the minus strand of DASRVH010000156.1, from coordinate 78,681 downwards.
GAGCCGGCGCGGGGCAGGCCGACGATGAATATCGGGTCGGGTCTTTCACAGCCCACCCCCGCCCGTTGCTCGAACAAGCGCTCCGTACAGACGTCGATCTTGGCCCGGATCATGGCCTCGGTCTTGTCCGCATCGTAGCCGGAGCGTTCCTTCTTGAGCGCGTTGCCGCGCCGGTAGTAACCGAAGGACTCCTCGTACTCCGCCCGGTCCTCCAGGGCCTTGCCGAGGGCGAAGCAGAGATGGATGCGGTCGTCGGCGGCGACTCCCGGCTCCGCCTCGCGGCGGCGCATCTCCTCGATTTCCTCTTCGCCGAACCGATAGGTCTTCGTGTTGGCGAGGCTCCAGTAGGCATCGCCGTAGTCCGGGCGCAGCTGCGTCGCTTCCCGATACGCAGCGATGGCATCGTCCAGCCGGCCGATGGCCTTGAAGGCATGACCCATCATGACGTGGATGCCCGCCTTGTTGGTGGTCCTGCCGATGCACTCCCGGTATTGCTCCAGGCCTTCCTCGAAGCGGCCCAGTCCGGTCAGGGCGCTGGCCGATGCCAGCTTGAAGATCGGATTGTCCGGCTCCCGCTCCAGCAGGATGCAAGCCTGCTCAAGGGCCTGTCGGAACTTCCCCTTGCGGTTCAGGACCCGGAGATAGTCGATGCGGACACGCGTGTTCTCCGGCTCGAGTTCGACCGCGGTCTCCAGCAGGAACTCGGCGTCGTCCAGCACTTTCAGGCGCACGCCGATGTCGGCGAGCAGGCGCATGGCCTCCACGTGCTGCTTGTGCTGCTGCAGGAAGCGGCGGCAGAGCTGCTCCGCTTTGTAGAGCTTGCCCTCGTGGATGAGGTCGATCACCGCCAGGAGTTCCTGCGGCAGCGACGCCAGATACTCCACCTGGTTCTGCGCATGCCGGGCTCTGTGCTCGCGGCCGGCGTTTCCGTACAGATTGACCAGCGCCTTCCAGCTGCCGGTCAGGCCCGGGTTCAGCTCGGTGGCATGCGCGAACGCGGCGGCCGCCTCGGCGGGGCGGTTCATGGCGAGCCAGGTGTAGCCCTTCTCCTGCCAGGCCCGGCCGTACTCCGGGCGCAGGGCCAGCAGTTCGTCCGCCGCCTGCAGTGCGCCTTCGTAGTTCTTCGCGTAGCGCCGGGCAACCGCCAGCGTATAGCGGGCCTCGGCCTCCAGCAGGGGCGCCGGCGCTTCGCCGAGCACGTCGAGCATGGCGGCCTCGGCCTCCTCGAAGCGAGCGGCCTGGATGAGCTGCCGGGCGCCCGCGAGCGCGCGCTCGTGCGCCTTCCGTCCTCTCTGTTGCGCTGCTTCAGTCACCATCCGATCCCGCCCGTGCGCGTCGCGCCGGGTCCGATGTGCCGCCGACATCAACTTCTAAACCCTGAACGAAAAGAGGGCAAGCCCGCAACGCGGGCCTGCCCTCGATCGGACTTTCCTGGTGCTTCAGAGGAAGTCGTAGGAAAGGCGGATGCCGTAGGTCCGCGGCCGGTTCGTCACCACGTGCGGCGTGAACTGCTGGGTGTCGATGTACACCTGCGCATTCTCGTCGAACACGTTGTCGATGAAGAACTCCGCGGCCCAGGTGTCCTTCTCCACGCCGAACGCCAGGTTGGCGATGGTGTAGGCCTCCTGAACGTAACGGCCGCCGGGGATGCCGTCCTGGTCGAGCAGCTCGGTGCCTGGCGCGGCGCCGACGAAGGCATCTGCCTCCCGCTCGATCTCCAGGCCGGAGCCCGAAACCTGATACACGCGCTGCATGGTGTCCTCGACCACGTAGGCGTCCATCTTCAGGCCGACCTTGCTCTCGCCGGTGTAGACGACGCCGCCGGTCACGTAGCCGCGCAGGTTCTCCACCTCGCCGATGGTCGGCATGTCGAAACCGTAGCGGGCCCGGATGTTGCCGGAGAACTCGGGCGAGAACGGCAGCTCGCTGCCCACCGGGGCGGCGATGCCCTGCAGCTCCTGGTTCAGGCGGGTGAGCTCGGTGTCGAGGACGCTGAAAGCACCGGTGATCGTGAGATTCATCGTCGGCTGCCAGATGAAGTCGCCGTCGATACCCGTGATCTCGGCGTCACCCACGTTGTCCGCGAACCAAAGGAAGCTGATGTTCGTGGGATCGAAACGCGAGGTCTGCAGGTCCGTGATCTCCGAGTAGAACGCCGTCGCGTTCAGGCGCAGCGTATCGTCGAAGAAGTCGCCCTTGAAGCCGAGCTCGTAGTTCTCGAGATCGTCCGTCTGGGAGTAGACCGGGATGCGGAAGCCCTCGAACGTGGGGTTACCCGACCTCGCGGCACCGCCGCCGACCCGGTTCGTCACCGGCGGGCGGAAGCCCTCGGCGAAGTTGGCGAACAGCAGGATCCGGTCGGTCACGCGCCAGTCGAGCGAGAAGCGCAGGATCACATCGTCCTGGGTCAGCACGCCGTCGCTGTCGAGGTCGCTCACGTCGAGCTGACCGCTCTGGATGGCCTCGAACACGTCGATGGTGCCGTTCCCGTCGCCGTCCGTGAAGCCGGCGTCAGCCAGCGCCTGTTCGGTACCGATACCCAGGGCGCGCAACCGCTCGGTCACGTTGACCGTGGTCGTGGCGCCCTTGTACTCGTCGTCGATCTCGTACCAGCGCGCACCAAAGGCGGCGGTCAGCCGGTCGGTGATATCGAACTCCGCCTGGCCGAACACGGCGATCTGTTCAGTCGTGCGCGTCACGTCATTGACGAAGCTCACCTCGCCGGGGATGTCCTGACCAGCGAAGCGGGTGCCCTCAACCTGCGGCAGGCTGCGGTTTGCACCGACGTTCTCGAAGAACGGGCTGTCGGTAGAGGCAATCTTGAAGAAGCCCGTGCTGGCCAGTTCCTGGTCGTCGTAGAACACGCCAGCGGTCAGGCGCCAGCGGTTGGCGTCCGGCGTATTGACGCGGAACTCGTGGGTCATCCGCGTGTTCTCGGTGTCTTCCTTGTAGAACTTCTGCGGGTTGAAGCACTCGTCGTAGTAGGTGCCGGTCGTGTCCGAGAAGTCCGAGCACACGTAATACGCCGAGAACAGGCCGCCGTTGGTGTAGAACGTGTAGTCCACGGTTGAATTCACCTGCCGGTCCAGATAGCCGCCCGTGTAGACGACATCCAGCATCGCCAGCCGGCCGTTCAGGGTCCAGGTGGTGAGCCCGAAGTCATCCTCGTTCGCGTCCGGCGCGAAGCGGTTGACCGAGCTTTCGCCGTCGAGATTCGGGTCGTAGGCCCAGACGCCTTCGGTGTCGAGCGTCTGCTGGGTGTGCTGCACCAGCAGGTCCCAGCGGTCGTTGATCAGCCAGGACAGGCCGAAGCGGCCACCGGTGTAGGTGGCGTCGTTGAAATCACCCTCGACCAGCTGATCGTTGCGCGGGATCGGGATGTCCTGATTCTCGGGATCCGGCAGCGGGCCGCCCGAGATGCGGTCGATGACGACGGTGCTGCCGTTCCAGCCGCCGTTGTCAGGATCGTTCAGGATGTGGTCGATCCAGCCGCCCTGGTTGTCGTTGTAGGCAGCCAGACGGAACGCCAGCGTATCCGAGATGGGCAGGTTGAAATACGCCTCGACGGAGTTGCTCATCTCGCCGCCGGTCGTGTTCGAGATGCTGGTGTCGAACCCGGCCTGGAAGGAGGAGTGGTCCGGCTTGTTGGTGATCAGCCGCACCGTGCCGGCCTGGGAACTCGCACCGAACAGCGTGCCCTGCGGTCCCGGCAGGACCTCCACGCGGGCGAGGTCGGTGGCGTAGACGTCGAGGTTGCGCCCCTGCAGAGCCACGGGCTGCTCGTCGAGATACAGCGCGACGGAGGGCTGCAGGCCCTGGACCGAAGACAGCGTGAGGATGGTCTGCGAAGTCGCGGCGCCGCGGATGTAGATCTCCTGCTGGCCCGGACCGGTGCCCTGGCTGGTCACGTTTGGCAGGTACAGCGCGTAGTCCTGGAAGCTGTCGATGCGCAGTTCCTCCAGGTTGTCGCCCTGGAGAGCCGAGACCGCGACCGGGACGTCCTGCATGGACTCCTGACGCTTCGTCGCTGTAACGACGATCTCCTCGATGGCCCTCTTATTCGGGGCGGCAGGGGCTTCCTGCGCCTGGACCGCCGTCACTGCTGTCGAGCCGGCGCCGGCCGCAAGGGCCGATACGACAGCCGCGCGAATCTTCGTGTTCCGTCTCATAACCTCTTCCTATTTGTCACTTCGATTTCACTGTGGCCGACACCGGAGCCGGCCACGACGTTCTGCTTCTTCGTTCTGCTTCGTCCGCTGCGGCTTTGCGCCGGCAGCCTACGGATGTCCGCAGCGTCCGTATGACGCCACCCATGCCGGGTGCCGACTCGAATCTCCCTCAGACGCTTCACGGATCGGGCAGTGCGGCAGGACAGCGCCGCGCCGCGTCAACAGCAATGCTGTGTCCGTTACGCAACTAGTGTGCCTAGACTGGTGCTGCATTGCAAAGCCGCTCGAAATAATTTGTTGCTTTTATGCCAATCGCTCCACTTCCCTGCCTGCAGCAACTGACTTATTTACTAATTAGATCAATAAATTGCGACCTCCCTCCGGGCTCGCCTCCTGACGCCGGTCCAACGACAGTCAATAGGCTTTGCGTTGCGCTGATGGAACAAACGGCCGCGCCCGTCCGACCGGGCGGCGGCGGTAACAAAAAAGCGCAGGAGGGCCTTCGGGCCCGTTTGGCTGGTGAGTCGGGCCTGAAGGCCCTCCTACCTTGGGCGTCGCATCAACGCCGCAGGATCGCCCACCATCTGGCCACGTTCAGCAGACTCATCAGCGACGCGGATACGTAGGTCATGGCAGCGGCCCGGAGGATCTTCCGGGCATGGCGTTCGTCGCCGTCGCGCAGCACCCGGCGTTCCGCCAGCAGCGGCAGCGCCCGGCGGAAGCTGGCGTCGAACTCCGTCGGCAGGGTGGTGGCGTGCACCAGGATGCCCGAAGCCAGCGTGAGCAGGCCGCCCAGGAACATCATCAGACCGGCGACCGGCGCCCGGGTCACGGCCACCATCACCGGCGAGGCCATCATGAGGCCGGCGCCGACGCGCTCGATCGGCGAGATCCAGCGCACCAGCTGCGTGCGCCAGCGCAGCGGTCCGAAGCCGCCTGCGTCCTGCAACGCGTGACCGACCTCGTGGGCGGCCACGGTGATGGCGGTGAGCGAGCGGCCGTCGTGGTTGTCCGGGCTGAGCCGCACCACCTTCTCGATGGGGTCGTAGTGATCGCCCTGTTCGGTCTTCTCGGTGCGCACCCGCTCGAGGCCGGCGCTGTCCAGCAGATCCCGCGCCAGCCGGGCGCCGGTCATCGGATAGCGGTCGGCGGGCCGGCTGTAGCGTTCCATCACACGCTTGACCCAGAGGCCGGGCCCCAGCAGGACGGCGATACCGATGACGATGAGGAGGATGATATGCATGAGTTCGGGAGACTTTCTCGATTACCCGGTCAGACAATGCCGGCGGGGTGGTGGTTTCCTTAGCGAGGTCGGATTGGCGACGTCGAACAGAGGGGAGTCGGGCCTGAAGGCCCTCCTACCCTTCTTCCTGGGCGGCGGCCTCTTCTTCCTTCTCCAGGCGGGCGCGGCGTTCCAGGAAGCGGCTGAGCTGACGGTCGGCGGCCTGGTAGCCGATCTCGATGAGTTCCTCGGCCCGGTCGAACTCCATGATGCTGGCGACGTCCCGGGGGATGGAAATGACCACGTCCGGCGGATAGGCGGCGAGCTTGGTGCGGGCGATGGTGCTCTGCATCGTGTCGAAGGTCTGCTGGGCGATGTCGAGCATGCTCCAGCCGTCCGAGCTCTCGCGGGTGAACTGATCGTGGAGGCGATCGAGGAAGCGGTCGATCAGACCCTGCTTGCTCTTGCGGTTCTCCTCCGACAGCGTCTGGCGCTTGCCGGGCAGCCGCAGATTCTCGTCCGGCGGGCCGTTGAGGTTCACCGCCACGGTGAAGTCGGTGGGGTCGTCGAAGGTGGGCGCGATGGGCACCGGATTGAGGATTCCGCCATCCAGCAGGGGACGGCCGTCCTTGCGGAACGGCACGAAGAAGAACGGCAGGGCGATGGAGGCCCGGATGGCCTCGAACAGCGGGCCGGAATTGATCCAGACCTCCTTTTCACGGGCGATGTCCGACGCCACCGCGGTGAAGCGCACCGGCAGGTCCCGTATTTCTTGGTCGCCCACGAAGTCTTTCAGCACGTTCATGATGCGGGTGCCGTCCACGAAGCCGGACTTGCTGAGGGTGAAATCGAGCAGCCGCACGATATCGCTCTTGCGGATGGCCGAGGCCCACTCGGTGTATTCGTCCAGCTTGCCCGCCGCATAACAGCCGCCGATGAGCGCACCCATCGACGCGCCCACCACGGAGAAGATCTCCAGCTCGTGTTCCTCGATCCAGCGGATCACGCCGACGTGGGCGTAGCCCCGGGCGCCGCCGCTGCCCAGCACCAGCGAGATCTCGCGCTTGTCACTGCTCACGCTCATTTCCTCCGTTCACTCGTCCTGCCGGCACTTGCCGCAGGATCGTACAGGCGCCTGAGTTCCTGTTTCAGCACCTTGCCCTGCGCACTCATCGGCAGCGCTTCGACGAAGCGCACGTGTTTCGGCAGCTTGTACCTTGCCAGGCGTTCCGCGCAATGGGCCAGCAGCTCGTCCGGGTCCGCGCTCGCGCCGGCGCGGAGCCGGATCACGGCCAGGCCCGCCTGCCCCCACTTTTCGTCGTCTACGCCGACCACCGCGGCGGCCGCCACCTCCGGCCGCTCGCACAGCACGTTCTCCACCTCGGCGGGATGGACGTTCTCCCCGCCCGAGATATACATGTCCTTGTAGCGGTCCACGATGTACAGCGTGCCGTCGAGTGCGAGCCGGCCCGCGTCTCCGGTCCGGAACCAGCCGTCCACGAAAGCCCTGGCGGTCTCCTCGGGCGCTTTCCAGTAGCCGGGTGTCACCGCCGGCCCCTTGATCTGGATCTCCCCGACCTCGCCGTCCGGCAGTTCGTCGCCCGCCTCGTCCGCGATGCGCAACCGGGTATGCATCATCCGGTGCCCGGCCGAGCCCACGCGCCCCGCCGCCTGCCGGGGCGGCAGGATCGCCACGCTGAACGCCTCGGTGAGACCGTAGGACTGCGCCAGATGGACGCCCTTCGCCGCCCACGCCTCCAGCAGGTCCGTGGAGACCGGGGCGGCGCCGACCCCTGCCACCCGCAGCGTGGGGAACTCGGCCTCGGCGAACTCGGGCAGCTCGGCCATCATGGCGTACTGCACGGGCACGCCCAGGCAGTGGGTGATGCCGGCCGCGGCATCCGTGAGCATGGCGAGGAAGCGGCGCGGGTCCCACTTCTTCATGACGCACAGCGTGCCGCCGTAGTGGAAGACGGGCATGGAGAACCCGTACAAGCCGGCCGAATGGAACATGGGCGCACAGGTGAGCGAGCGGGAACTGCCCGTGAGATCGCCGTGCAGGGCGGCATGGATGATGGTGTCGCGCATCATCCGGAAGGTGCCGATCACGCCCTTGGGCATGCCCGTCGTGCCGGAGGTGTAAAGCAGCGTGGCCAGGTCGTCGATGGTGAGATGTACCTTCTCGAGCGCATCGCCGCTCGCGGACTCGATCAGCCGCTCGTACTCGCTGTCTGCCGGCTCGCTCCTGCGCTCCAGTATCGGCAGCCGCACCTCCTCCACCAGGTGACTGAACTCCTCGTCGCAGATCACCACCTTCGGCTCGCCGTGGTTCAGGATGGCCGCGATCTCGCGGGCACTCAGCCGCCAGTTCAGCGGCATGAGCGCCGCGCCCAGCTCCCAGCCGGCGAACAGGGTCTCGAACACATCCGTCGAGTTCTGGCAGAGCATGGCGATGCGGTCGCCTTTCTCGAGCCCGTAGGCGGACTCGAGACCCACGGCCAGCCGCCGCAGCCGGTCGTTGAATTCTCCATAAGTGAAGCTGCGGCCGGTATCCACGTCCACGGCGGCCACCACCTCGGCGTCGTAGCGCGCGTGGTAGTCCAGCCAGTCGACCGAGAACTCGTCCCGGAGCGAGGGTTCGGGCTGATCGGCTAGAGCCGCCATCCTCTCCATGCTCATACCTCGTGCCCGGCCTTGCGGCGATGCCCCTTGCCCGACAGCGCCGCGTCACGCACCTCGCGGTAGGACACATCGATGCACTCCGCGTAGGACTCCGGGTCCGGCAGCATCTGCCGGCAGGCGGTGAACATGACGGAGATCACGCCGTTGTAGGAGAACACGGCGTGGAACAGACCGGCCTGGTGCACCACCGGACCCATGCCGAGCATGGCCACCATCTCGGCCCCGGCCAGGTAGACCGGTTTCTGTATGCCGGCGACGTTCGTCACCATCGTATTGAATGCCACCGTGCCGGAGCGCACCGTGAGCTCCATCAGCAGCGGCAACAATCCCCGGGCGACGGGCGACGGCAGGTTCATCGGGATCTCCGCCATCCGCCGCGGGCCGATCGCCTCCATCATCGCCTTCGCGTCCTCGGTGCCCTGGTGGATGGCCTGCACCCGCGCCACGGGGTCGGCGATCTCCGTGTGCAGGGGCGTCAGCATGGCGCTCACCAGGTTGTCCACCTCGTGGCCGTGGTCGTCTTCGCCCCGCACGTTCATCGGGCAGGCCGCCACCAGCGTCTCCTCCGGCAATTCGTCGCGGGCCGCGAGGTAACGCCGCAGCGCCCCCGCCACGACGGCCAGCACCACGTCGTTGATGGTGCCGTCCAGCGCCTTCGAGACCGCCTTCACCTCGGCCAGGTCGTAGACGTGGCCGTCCACCACTCGGCTCGGCGAGACCCGTCCCCGGTTGAAGACCGTCTTCGGGACGGGCGTGCGCTCCCGACCCCGACCGGCGAGGCCGGCTTTCACCAGACCCGGCAGGGCGGCGGCCACCGCGCCGCCGAGACGCAGCGTCTTCGCGAGATTGCTGACCGGGCTGCGCAGCAGCAGCCGCGCCGCGCCGGGAGCCGGCTGCGCGGGGCCCGGCTCCGGCACGTAGCGTGAGCCGTCCGCCGGCACCGGCTCGAAATCGTGGATGGCGGCCTGTATCTCCTGGCCGCTGACGCCGTCGATGGTGGCGTGGTGCATCTTCATGAACATCCCGAAACAGCCGGGTTTCACGCCGGGCACCTCGTTCAGTCCCTCGATGATGTAGACCACCCAGAGCGGACGGGCGAGATCGAGCTGCCGGGCCTGGAGGCGCGCGACCAGGTCCATGAGCTGGCGCCAGTCGCCGGGCTTCGGCAGGGCGATGTGGCGCACGTGGTACTCAAGGTCGAAGTCCTCGTCCTCCACCCAGTAGGGATAGTCGAGCGCGAACGGCACCGGCAGCAGCTTCCTGCGGAACACCTTCGAGCGGTCGATGCGTTCCGCGAAGGTGGCCAGTATCTCGGTGAACTTCACTCGCCCCGCCGGGTGCGTGGAAGGGTCGTAGATCTGCAGCGAACTCACTTCCAGCGGCGCCCGCTCCGATTCCGCGTACAGGAACAGGGAATCGAGACCGGATAACTGCTTCAGCATGTCGGCTCCTCCTTCACCCGTGCAGGAAGCGGGCGACGGGATTGGGGTTGAACGGGCGCCAGCCGTCCTCGGTCTGCGCGAGCCGGTCGGCCACGATGTAGAGCACGGCCGGATTCACGGCCATGCCGAAATGGCTGGCGACTACGCTGATGTTCTCGGCCAGCGGCGAAACCCGGTCCTGGGCGATGGCCGGTGCCACCACGCCGTCCGTGCGGCTGTAGATGCAGGTGCAGCGCACGCCGGGGACGGGCGTGGCCACCTCGCGCAGGAACGCAAGCAGTTCCGGCGTGATGTCCTCCGGCGAGGTGCGCTGGTAGATACGCCAGATGGTGGTGGCCTCCGGCGTGTCGCCGATGGGACTGCCCATCGTGATCAGCTGGCGTACGAGATCGCCGCGGATCTTCGCCGCCTGGCGCGCGATGACGCCGCCCTGGCTCCAGCCGATCAGGGTGACCTTGCGGCCGGTCTTCCCGGCGAGGCGCTCGAGCTGGGCGACGAAGCGCTCCTCGTACTCGGTGCGGTCGTAGCCGATACCGAGATTGGTGCCGAGCCCCCAGGGGTGAGGCTCGTAGCCCCAGTGCTTCAGATAACGGCGCAGGATCAGCATGGAGGTGTCGTTGCCGCGGAAACCCGGCACGGTGATGACCGGATGGCCGTCTCCCCGCGGGGCAGTGAGCACCAGCGGATGGGCCGGCAGCAGGCACATGAATTCCAGGATCGCCCGCGGCAGCTCGGCGAAGGCGTATCCCAGGGAGGGCGGTCGCACCCGCCCGGTATCTGCGTCCTCGCCATCCGGCATCAGCTATCCTCGTAGCAATCCTCGTACCGGCGCATCCCCGGCCCATTGTACCCGCGGCGCCTCCCGGCGGGAGCCGCGACAGTCAGGGCCTTTCGACTCCGCTGCGCCGACGGCGCCGAGTGGCGGCAGGGCCGGGCCCGGCCTAATATGACAGCCGTATCCACCGGCAGCGAGTGCACAGGGAGCGAGGGGCATGGCGAGGCGCATGGCGAGGGGCGTGAAAAGGGAGCCCTATGCGGCGGTGACCCGCAGCGTGCGCGACGGCGTCGGCGGCCGCAGCGTCGCCGCCTTCTTCGACCTGGACGGTACGATCATCGCCGGCCACTCGGTCGGCGATTTCTTCGTGGAACGGCTGAAGGCCGGCCAGGTCGGCGTCGACGAATTCCGTGATCTGGTGACGATGTCGGCGCGCTATCTCACGAAGACCGGCGATTTCGAGGACGGCATGGCGGCCTCCGTCGCGAACCTCAGGGGCCAGCATGAGGGCGACCTGATCCGGCTGGGACACAAGGTGGGCCTGGAGCGCCTCGTGCCCCAGGTGTTTCCGGAGATGAAGGCGCTGCTGCGCGCGCACCGGGACCGTGGCCACACCATCGCCATCGTGACTTCGGCCACCCGCTATCAGGCCGAACCGCTGGCCGCGCACCTGGGCATCGAGCACGTGCTGTGCACGGAACTCGGCGTGACCGGTGGCCGCTTCACCGGCACCATCCGAGGCGAGCCCTGCTACGGTGCGAACAAGCTCACGGCCGCGCGCGCGTTCGCCCGCCCGCGCAGAATCTCCCTGAAGAAGAGCTACTTCTACTCCAACGGCAGCGAAGACCTGCCGCTGCTGGAGGCGGTCGGCAACCCGGTCGCCGTCAACCCGGACCGCCGTCTGCGCCCCGCCGCCGAGCGCCAGGGCTGGCCGGTGCACGACTTCGACAGCCGCGGCGGCATCGGGCCGCTGGACGTCGCCCGCACGCTCACCACCTTCGGCAGCATCCTGCCGAGCTTCGCGGCGGGGCTGCCGCTGCGTCTGCTGGGGGCGAGCGCGCAGGACGCGCTGAACCTGTCTCTGGCGACGTGGACCAATTTCGCTCCGCTGATCGCCCGCCTCCGTCTGATCATCGAGGGCGAGGAGCATCTCTGGTCCCACCGGCCCGCCGTGTTCGTCTTCAACCACCAGAGCGCCATGGATGTACTCATCGTCGCGAAGCTCCTCAGGGAGGACGTGGTCGGCATCGCAAAGAAGGAGGTGCAGCGCCAGCCCTTCCTCGGCCCTGCGCTCACCTTCGCCGGGACGGTGTTCATCGATCGGGATAACGTGGGCGATGCGAAGAAGGCGCTGGAACCCGCCGTCGCCGCCCTTGCGGAAGGCCGCTCCGTCGCCATCGCGCCGGAGGGCACCCGCAGCCGGGACGGCCGGCTGGGGGCGTTCAGGCGCGGCGCCTTCCACCTGGCCCGGCAGGCGGGCGTGCCGATCGTGCCCGTGGTCATCCACAACGCGCAGGATGCGCTGCCGAACGGCAGCCTCGTCGTGCGCCCGGCGGAGGTGAAGGTCACGGTGCTGCCGCCGGTGTCGACGGAGGGCTGGACGCTGCGGAGCATCGCGCCGCAGAGCCGCCGCATCCGCGAACTCTTCCTGCACGAGCTCGGTCAGTGCGAGTCGCGACAGGAGTAACGGCACCGCTACGGCCACGCCATCGGGGGTACAATGGCCGGCGAGAACCAAGCATGAGACAACTCAGCGGATCCGACGCCTTCTTCCTCTACTCCGACCGCCCGGGCCGGCACCAGCACGTCTCGACCGTCTACATCTACGATCCCGCCACGGCCGCCGGTGGCGAGGTGCGCTTCGACACCATCCGCCGCCACATGGAGCAGCGCCTCGATACCTCGCGCCTGTTCCGCCAGCGCCTGGTGCGCGTGCCCCTCGACCTGGATTACCCATGGTGGATCGAGGACCCGCACTTCGAGCTCGACTTCCACCTGCGCCACATCGCGCTGCCGGAGCCGGGCGACTGGCGCCATCTCTGCATCCAGCTCTCCCGGCTGCACGCGCGGCCCCTGGACCTCACGCGGCCGCCCTGGGAGATGTACGTCATCGAAGGCCTGGACCGTGTCGAGGGTCTCCCCGACGGCGCCTTCGCCGTCATGACCAAGGTGCACCACGCAGCCATCGACGACGCCACCGAGGAAGACTTCACCATCGCGCTGCACGATCTGGCGCCTCACGCCCCCGCTGCGCCGAGCGGCGCGCGCTGGCATCCCGAGCAGGAGCCGGGACTGGGCGAGCTGCTGTTGCTCTCCTGGTTCAACAACACCACGAAGATCCTGGAGACCGGCCAGAGCCTGATCGACCGGCTACCCATCGTGGGCAGCAGCCGCAGCAAACCGCAGGACCTCCTGCGCACCGAGCACGGCCCGGCGCCGGTCACGCGCTTCGACCACCGCATCACACCCCACCGGGTATGGGACGCCCGTTTCTTCGACATGGAAACCGTCCGGGAGATCGCCGCCAGCCTGGCGCGGGGCACCGCGGAGGACGTGGCGGTGGCCGTCTGCGCAGGAGCAGTGCGCCGCTACCTGGAGGCGAAGGAGGAGCTGCCGGCCGCCTCCCTGTGGGCGTTGTTGCCGCTCCACCATCAGGAGATGTCGGCCGAAGGCCTGCCCGGCCACCGGGTCCAGCTGGCCCGCATCAAGCTCATGACTCACGTCGCCGATGCCGAGGCCCGTCTCGCGGGCATCCACGGCGAGATCGAGAACGCCCGCGCGGAGAGCGCCGTTGACGCCGGCGAGATGAGCGAACTGCAGGACATCCTGCCGGCCACCACCATGAATCTGGCGGCCCGCACCATCTCGGCGAACCTGGGCCCGGGGCGTCAGTACCGCAAGAACCACAACCTGGTGGTCAGCATCACACCGGGCCCGGAGCGCCCGCTCCATCTCTGCGGCGCCCGGCTGCTCGCGTTCACCGGCATGGCCAGCATCACGGACGACCTGGCCCTCGCCCATACCGTGACCAGCTACGACGGCCGCCTGGCCATCGCCTTCGTCAGCGACCGGAAGATGATGCCGGACCCCGCGTTCTACGCGGAGTGTCTGGAGGCGGCGTTCGGGGAGCTGAAGGGAGTGGCCGAAAAGGCCGGGTGACCGACTCTTGTTCGTCAATCGGTCCGCTGCAGCAGGGTGTGGGCTAGACCCGGGAGTCTTCCGATTCGTTCGGTGAATGTCCGCTTTGAGGGACCAAGCGGACTTGCCGCCGTAACGTTTTGAGCGATCTATTGGTCGGCGATCGGCCACAACCAGCCGATCACTGCCTACGTTTGATAAACGCGGTTCCGAGTCGGACTAGAATGAGGAATGCGAACGCCGTTAGCCACATCTCGTTCAGCGTGAGGTCGTACGTTGCTTCACCGTCTGACCAAATAAACCAATGAAAAAGCGGTACAGGGCCCACCCAGCCTCGATACATCCATAACCACCACCAGCCGACAGCGAGCAGGTTCGAGGCGACTATCGCCAGAATCAAAAACCCGCTGTTGCGAATAATCGTGTTGGAGGTCGACGACGTCACTAGCTAAGCGATGGCTATACGTTGAAATCTGACCGGCTGAAAAGGGTCGACTCCGGAAATCATACATCAGAGGGCTGCAATGGCCGTTTTCCGACTAGAAGGAGCCGTGAGCAGGTCGCTGCTTCCAGGACTGAAAGGCAGCGACGATGGACGGACACTCTCAGGAAGGGACCTGCTGCCGCAAGATCGCCTCCAGCAGCGATTCAATATCAACTTGTCCGGGTCGGAGTAGCACTCGCCCGGCGTTCGGGCGATACCTGCTTGGATAGCTCAACTCTCCAGTCCCAATATATTCTTGATTCAACCATTCCAAGATATCACGCTCATTCGCAGACAGATCTAAGTCAGGGCACTTCTCACACAGAAATTCGAGATTGTGACCTTGGGGGCCCTTTGGTATTCGACCACCGCGCTTTTCGATACACACCTTCAGCGCAATCTCAATCGCTTGGCCCTGGCAATGACTTAGCGGCCCGACAGCGTTGTGCTCGGAAAGATGATCGTTGAGCGTTCGAGCCGCCCTAATGTAGTCTCGCGCACCCTTTTCATTAATCTGGTTGTCAGCCATTTTCCAGCACCTGCTAGAGCACCTCGAGCTCGACTGATTCGGTCAGGATGTTCGCGCAACGTCCAGAACGCGTCAGTAGGAGGGACTTTAGCTCAAACCAAGAAGCCGTCTCAGTTCGGCCAAGACCCAAACTCAGCGGGATGCCTGAAAACTTTTCTGCAGCTAAGCATGAACCCGGTCGTGGCACGAACTCCTACCGTACCTGCTGCTGATACTCATTATCCGCCTTTCGAATGGCCTCCCAGTCATTGAGATAGACAATATGCGTCGGTAACCGAGGTGTCGGCGAGATAACGAACTTGCCTTCAGGTAGTCGAATATATCCACGAAACTCCTTCCGGTGGATCGCCGGGCGAATCACCCCGGAACCCACGTTAACGTCGTTGCGATAGACGGGACCTGACAGGGACGTGACCGTATTAGATGTGGTCCATGATATCTCCTGGACTTCCATCTCTACTGGCTCGGTGATTCCGAGGTCAATTCTTATACGCAGAGGCTGCTCAGTGCCCGAACGACCATCTACAACCCACTCGTAGAGCTGCCAGTCGATATAGATAAATGCGGACACCTTGAGGTGCATTTCCGGCTCGAAAGTTTCGTCAAACCAACCCGACAGGCCGCTTACCTCATCAACGTCCGCCGGACGGACTATCTCCTTAATTTCGCCAGACGGTTGTCTACTACCGCCATCAGCAAGTCCCGTTGAGACCGAGGCGATGGCGCATACGACCACCATAAGCCGCAGCCAACCGCGCACACCTCTGAACGGCCAAATACAGCTGGTCTTCACAACGAGGCTTGCCACTCTGTCCTATCGATGCACACGATAATCGCCTTCGAGTCGATAACGGGAATCCTACTTCAGAACAGCGCTACGGTCGCTTTCCCGATCATTACCGGACCCACACTTTCTCACAAGCCAGGCCAGGCTGTTGCTCAATGAGTCGCTCGATTTCGACCGTCACTTGCCGTCGAGCAGCTTCTTCGCCTTTTGTTCTGATTGCTGCCATGTATGCGGAGAACAATGTCGGGCTCGAGACGATAAGCCGCTCTATTGCCGGGTTGTATTCCTCGATTGAATCGAGCCGTTGCTGGCGCCGCTCATCTTGCCGCCGTTTTAATTCGGCAGCTTTGTCCGCCTCACCTAGCGCCTCTTGCGCGAGTCTTTGGAGATCGCGAGAAATAGAGACGCCAATTTCGGTCTTCCCCTGAACCTCCACCAACTGGCCATAAGCAAGGCAGGCATAAGCCCAATCCACACTTTGTGCAGACCGATCCTCGCACATTCTTATGTAGTCGCCGTAGCGCGGAAGTTCAGAGGCCGCAAACCCGAAAGCCATACCGACTCGCTCCGGAAAATCCATGTCGCTACCCGCGGCAAGACCTCGCTCGACCATCTCGATGGTTTCGGTCCAGTAGGCACGAGTTTCTGCGGCCGTAGAGGCGTAGCGCATCGCTTCGAGTGCAGCAGCATACTCATTCGCCGCGTATCTATTGGCGGCAATTCGGACCCAAGATTCACTGTTTTGGCCGTCAACGGCGATCAATAGCTGCTCCCAGTTCCGCAGCGGGCAGGCCGTGGCTTCGGCTGCTTCAGAGCAAATTCGTACGGCGCCCCACAGCAGAAACGAGTCCGATGGACTAATTGAAATCGCTCTATCGAGCAGTGCGACGCGTGATGCCGGGTCATCCTCTAGCAAGGCCGCCAGGTGTAAGTGCTCCGCAGACGAAGATGCCGACAGGTTCTGAGACAACCTCAGCTTTTGCTGGTTGAAGTCGTGTATCTGCGCCTGAATTTCCTCCTGCGTCCACTCTCCGCCGGCGGGCTCGGTGGCAGCGTCTGCGCAGACTTCAGTCAACGCAGAATGCAAGTCTGCCGCGGGTAACTCGGGTGGAGGTGACGTGTTCGCTTCGATTTGCTGGATATCGACTGAAGTCGAGGAAGGAACGATAATCTCGGTACCTTCGGAGTTCTCGCGTTGAAAGAACGCGTAGGCCAACAATGATAATGCGACGATACCGAGCAGCCCTGCGAGGCGTCGAGGCGTGCTCACCCCAAACATGAACTGATATCAACTGAGCAACTTTGCTCGTTCATAAAGTGTTGTCGGATGCGAGAACTTACGTACACGTAGCCATTCGTTCGTAGGCCGTAATGTCCGGATTGAGTCGATCCAGAGATAGCGCGGGTAACGACAGGAAGGAGCGAGACGGCTGAATCTCCGAAATCTCGGACCTTGGTATTTGCCAGCGGAACGGGCCCGATCTGACGGTCACCAATTCATGAGTGACGGTGTATCTGGTGGATGCGCGAAGCCACAGGGGAAGCCCAATGGCCACAACAGCACTCACGACAGCCGCCGCCATCACTCCCGAAGTTCCTGCCTCCATAACCGGGAACAAAGCTGCAATGACGATAGCGGCTGCGGCGATGACAACCAGATAGAACCAGGTATTGACTGCAGACCGAAACGCCATCAGATTCATACCTACCGTTCATCCAACGTTGAGTGTCACCTTCGAGGCGACTGCGGAAATCATACCGCAACAAACGAAGAGGGCCGCTTTCGAGCGAAGCGGTTTCGATCGGGGCACGGTTGTCGTCAGTCGAGCATGGACGAACGCGACAGCCACCCGGGTCGCGGCCGTCAATGCCAGCCCAGCCACCGCAGTGAGTAGACCCCGCTCACCCTTTGCCAGCAGATCCACGAAACCTCTAATGAGTACCGGCCGCTGCGCGATTTGCCCCCGATTGCAGCATCCGGATCATGAGAATCTCAGGCAGCCTTCCAGGAACGGGCGGATACGGGAAACAAACTCCGACGCATCCTCCAGTTCCACGAAATGGCCGCAATCTTCGAACTGCATCACTTCCGCCGCCGGTACATGCCGTAACGTGGACTCAGGGTCGGTGTGTAGGTGAGACCGGTCATCGCGCCCCCATACCGCCATCGCCGCCACGTCGATAGCACTGTCCTCGAGATCGTCACCCCAGCCCTGCAGCATGGTCGCCAGAGGGTACGCGCCGCCGGCGTCGAGGGCGGCAATCGTTGCGGACGCCAGTGGTCGATGGTCGCAGCTCTGTCCGCACGCGTAACCGATCCAGAAGCGAGCCAGCTGTTTCGCGTTGCAGCGAACCAGTATCTGTCCGAGGTAGGGGGTGCGCAGGCGGCGTTTCGGGTCCATCCGCTCGGTCCAGGCGCGCATCCCCGCGAGATCCGGCGTCTGCATCAGAATCAGGCCTCGGAGGTCGAGATTACCGCGGCGGGCGATCGCTGCGGCGACGAAGCCGCAGATGCACGGTCCGGCGAGCACCAGCGGCCCGGGCCGGAGCGATCGCAACGCTTCCTCGACGGCACTCACCGCAGCCTGGAATCCGTACGCCCCGGCACTGTGGGGCGCCGAGAATCCGAAACCCGGCAACTCGACGACCAGCACGCGAAACCCGGGAGACAGGAGCCCGATCAACTGGTCATAGGCCTCGACCGTGACGGGCGGATCGCAAAGGAACGCGATGGCGGGCCGGTCGCCGCCGGAATCACGTATCCGGACATCCGAGAGCGACGTGCGGACGATCCGGGTCTCGGAAACGGCAGGCGCAGACCGGCTGGTACGCCACAGCAAGCGGTCAAGTTGTCTCGGTTTCAATTCCGTGCCTCTTCCTTCAGTGGACGTCCTTTATAGCAGTCCGGCCAAAGAGCGGATGAATCGCCCGAAATTCGCCCTGGCGAGCCGGGGCACGCAGGGGTCGCGGCGCAGCATGGAACGCGGTGTGTCGTCTCTCCGGGCCGAGCAGTGTATAACGCCCCTGCGCGAACGACGGAAAGGAGCAGGATCGGCGATGAGAGGCTCTGACGAAGACCCGTTCTCGACAGGAGCGGGCCTCGGGATACTTTCGGAATTGTCGGCCGGGGAGCAGGAAACCCTGGTCGACCGCGAACTCGACGGCTATCGGATCACCGACTTCATTGCCGAAGGCGGCATGAGCCGCGTCTACCGCGCCTCCCGTATCGACGGCAGCTTCGAGCGGGACGTCGCGATAAAGCTGTCCACGATCAGCGGCTTCAGCCCGGCCATGCGCGAACGCTTCATGCAGGAGCAGAGCGTCCTCGCGGGCCTGAATCATCCCCACATATCGCAGCTGTACGACGCGAGACTGACGGCCGAGGGCTGGCCCTACATCGTGATGGAGCTGGTCGAGGGCAGCCCGATCACGCGCTATTGCGACGAGCGCTCGCTGAAGCTGGCCGACAGGATCCGCCTGCTGATCGACGTCGTCGACGCCGTCGCTTTCGCGCACGCGAATCTGGTAGTGCATCGCGACATCAAGCCTTCCAACGTGCTCGTCACGACGAACGGCAGGGTCAAGCTGCTGGACTTCGGCATCGCGAAGCTGCTCGAGGACGAACCCGGACACCTGACCCGCGCGGGCGCCATGACGCCCCGGTACGCGAGCCCCGAACAGCTGTTGGGCAAGCCGATCTCGATCGCCTCCGATGTCTACCAGCTCGGACTGCTGATGGCCGAAGTGCTCGGCGGCAGCCTGCCGACCGAAGGAGAGACGCTCACCGATGCCATCCAGCGTTCCGTCGACGGCCGGCCGCTCACCCTGCCGGGTGCTGTGCGGCAGTCCCTGCCGCGCGAAGTCACGCTGATCGTCGAACAGTGCCTGCGTGCGGACCCGGGCGATCGCTACCGCGACGCGAACGCTCTGCGCAGAGACCTGGAAGCCTACCTGTCCGGCTATCCCGTCAGCGCAGCCGGTCAGCGCTCCGGGTATCGGCTGCGGAAATTCGTCCAGCGCAATCGGAGCGGCGTGGCAGGAGCGATGCTGACTGTGGTGGCGCTCGTTGCCGCCACGCTCATCACGAGCTGGCAGATGGTGGAAGCGAAACGGCAGCAGGGCATCGCCGTAAACCAGCAGCAGCGGGTCCAGGCCAGCAACGAGTTCTACAGCCTGCTGATGGAGGAGACGGGCGACGGCGCGCTCACTTCTGTCGAACTCCTGGACCGGGGCCGCAGCCTCCTGGAGAACCAGTTCGGCACGGATCAGCCGTTCATGGCGTCCGTGCTGTTCGACGTATCGCGCCGGTATTCCAGCCTGGGCGAGCGGCAGCGCGAAGCCGAGTTGCTGCAGGAAGCCGAGCGCATTGCCCGTGACCACGGCGAGGCCGATGTGCTCGCCGCAGTGCTCTGCCGACGGGCCCGCACGACCATGATGCAGGACCCCGACCGCTCGGCCGAGCGGCTCGCCGAGGGCCTGGCTCTCTATGCGTCGCTCACGGCTCCCGACATCGACACCAGCGTGGAGTGCCTGCGCGCAAGATCGCGTGCCGAGGTTCAGGCGGGCCGGAACGACGAAGCGCTGGCCACGATGTTCGCCGCGCAACGCCTGCTCGACGCGCACCCGGCGCCGGGCACCAACCTGCGCGGGCTCGTGCTGAACGACATCGCGTTCCGCCATTTCAACGAAGGCAGACCGAACGAGGCCATCCGGTATCTGGACGAGGTGCTCGAGCTGCTCGAGTCGACGGGCCGGGGAGCGACCCTCGGCTACCAGCGGGTCGCCGCCAACAAGGCGGTGGTGCTAAAGAATCTCGGCCGCATACCCGAGGCGCTCGATGCGTTCGACGACCTCGTCGGCCGCATGCGCGCCAGCGGCTTTGCGGGACGCGGCGCGGCATCGCTGCTCGCCCAGTACGGCAGTTTGCTCGTGTCCGTGGGGAGCCTCGACAAGGCCGAGGCCGTCTACACCCAGAGCCTGGCGCTAGCCGAGGCCGACGGCAATAAACTCGTGGCGGCGCGCGTGAACCTCGGGATGGCCACCGTCCACATGGCCGGCGAGGCCTTCAAGCGTGCAACGCAGAGCCTGGACGCCGCCGAGGCCCTCCTGGAAAACCCGGAAGCCGACCGGGCACTCGCCATGAGTATCCGCGTTAATCGCGTGAAGGTGCACCGTGGCCTCGGCAACCTCGAGACGGCGGCCCGCGAGATCGACGCGCTGCTGGCCGATGCCGGCTATCCGCAGGCCCGGGAGACCCCCGGCCTCATCTCGGCGCTGGTCGAAGGCGCCGAGGTCTACCGCCTGCGCGCCGACTACGCCACGGCGCGGGAACTCGTCGACGGGCTGATCGAGCGGCTGAGGGAACACGCCCGTCCCGATTCCACGGGGAGCATCTATCTCGGCCGCGCACTCGTTCAACGTGCGGAGATCCGGCTCGGAGCCGGTGACAGTGCCGGAGCGGCGGCGGACCTCGATTCCGCGCTACCCCATCTCGTCTACGCCCTCGGCGACGATCATCGGGAGACGGTAGCGGCCCGGGATCTGCTTGCCGAGGCTCGCCCCACCTGATCGATCCGTCGAAACTGGTAGCCGCCGGCCGGAGACCTGGGAGTTGCTGGCGCTGGATCTCGACATCAACGCCCAGAGCCTGACCTTCGGCGCGAACAAGCGGCGCCGCAAGGCGCGGGAGGCGCAGACGAGCTAAGCGGCGCTGCGAGGGTTAAGCCAGGGTCTGGCGAGGTCCGGACGCGGGACGGGCAGGGGGCTCCACGGGCAGCGGCGGCGCGGGCGTCTTGCCGGCCGCCCGCTGCAGCTCGTCCCACGCCTGCAGCACGTGATCCCGCAGCGTGTGCACATCCGGCACGGTCCGCCGACAGGCGACGAGACCGAAGTCCATGCGCTCGCCGTAGGATTGCACGGTGATGTTCAGCGCGTTGCCGTGGCTCGGGATCGACACCGGATAGTGGGTGAGCAGGCGGGCCCCGTTCAGATACAGCGTCTGCCGGGGGCCGGGGATATTGGAGATCACCAGGTTCATCGGCAGGCGGATGATGCTGCCGAGGCGGAGCCGGTTGGCAAGCGTGGCCACACCCTGGAACGCGATGGGCAGCCCGAGCACGGTGAGATCGCCGAGATGCACGTTGTCGAGCTGGCGCACCACCTCGATGCCGCCGTCAATGGACTCGCGGATGGCCTTCATCCGCTCGACGGGATCCTCGCGGTCCGTGGCCAGGTCGCACATCAGCATGCTCACCTGGTTGTGCAGGCTGGTATCGCCGGGCTTGCGCACCGACACCGGCGTGCCCGCCACCAGCGAGCGCTCCGGCAGTTCGCCGAGCTGCTCCAGGTAGCTGCGCAGCCCGCCGGCGCACACGGCCAGGAAGGCATCGTTGACGGTGCAGCCGTGCTCCCTGCCGATGGCCTTGAGCGGCGTCAGCGGGATGGAGCCGAGCGCCAGGGCCCGCTCGGGGCCGATGGCGACGCTGAAGCGCGTGCGCGGCACCCGCGGCATGACGGCCCTCATGCCGCCGACCGAGCGGAACGCCCGCGTCGCCAGGTCCTGGGTGGTGCGCGCGAGGTCCGGCAGCATGCGGGCGAAGCGCACGGGATTGGCGCCGAAGCGCAGCGCCGTGTCCCGCAGCAGGCCCCAGGTACCCGGGTCCTCCTCGTCCATCTCCTCCGGTGCGACGGGCACCGGCGGCGGCTCCGGCGTGGGGCCGAAGAAGATCTCGAATATGGCCTGCCCGCCCATGCCGTCAAGGCAGGCATGGTGATACTGGGTGTACCAGGCCACGCGGCCCGACTCGAGGCCGTCGATGAGCCACCATCGCCAGAGCGGGCGGGCCCGGTCGAGCGGCTGCGAGTGGAGTTCGGCGGCAGCCTCTTCCAGCTGCTCCGTCGTGCCCGGCGCCGGCAGGGTGACCCGCTGCACGTGGTAGTCGATGTCGAAGGTGGTATCGAGAACCCAGACGGGATGATCCATGCCCAGCGGCGCGGGGCGCAGGCGCCGCAGCATGAACGGCACCAGGTGGGCCCGCGCCTCGACGAAGCGCTTCAGCGATTCGTAGAAGGCGTCGGCGTCCTGGTCGGGCGGCAGCTCGAAATGCTGCAGCCCGGCCACGTGCATGGGCGTGTTGTCCGTCTCTGCGTAGAGGAACGTGGCGTCGAGGAGGCTGAGCTTCTGCATGCCGCCAGCATACCTCCGGGCCGGCCGCTGCCGCCAATCAGCCCTGGTCGAGGAGATGGCGGCGGAAGAACAGCACCACCGCCTGCTGGTAGACGTCCCGGTTTTCCTTGCGGCGGTAGCCGTGGCCCTCGTTCAGCGCGTTCATGTACCACACCGTCTCGCCCTTCTCGCGCAGGGCCTCGACGATCTGCTCGGCCTCGGTCACGGGCACGCGCGGGTCGTTCTCGCCCTGCACCACCAGCATGGGCACGGCGATCTTCTCCACGTTGTTCAGCGGGCTGATCTTCTCGAGATGCGCCCGCATCTCCGGGTCGCGTTCGTCGCCGTATTCCACCCGGCGGAGATCCCGCCGGTAGTCCTCCGTGTTCTCCAGGAAGGTGACGAAGCTGGAGATGCCGACGATGTCCACGGCGGCCTTCAGCCGGTCGCTGTAGTGCACGGCGCTGGCCAGCACCATGTAGCCGCCGTAGCTGCCGCCGAACACGGCCACGCGGTCGGCATCCAGGTCCGGCCGGGTGTCTATCCACGCCAGCAGCGCGCCGATGTCGCGCACCGAGTCCTCCCGGTTGAACGCGTTGTCCATGGCCAGGTACGACTTGCCGTAGCCCGCGGAGCCGCGCACGTTCGGCACCACCACGGCAACGCCGAGCTTCGCGAGCCACATCTGGTAGGTGCTGCTGAATGCCGGCCGGGCCTGGCTCTCGGGTCCGCCGTGTATCGAGACCACCACCGGGAACGGGCCTTCCCCCTCGGGCTTGTACACCCAGGCGGGCACGCTCAGGCCGTCGAAGCTCTCGAAGCGCGCCAGTTCGGGCTCGACGAAGGTGTCGGTGTCCAGTCCGCCCACCTCGCTGTGAGTCCAGCGGGTCAGCTCGCCGTGGGTTAGCGGGTCCTCGCCGAGCGCGAGCACGAAGGTGTCGCTCGGCGTCTGCGGCGTGTTCAGCGTCATCGCGAGTCGGCTGCCGTCCGGGCTGAAGCCGACACTGCCGACGAGGCCGGTGGGGATACCGCCAACGGCGCGGTACTCGCGGCTCGCCGGGTCCAGCAGGTAGAGCCGGCTGAGACCGTCCTCGTTGACCGCGAACACCGCCCGGCGCCGATCCTTGCTGAACGTCATGCCCTCCACGTCCCAGGGGATGTCCGCGGTCACGATGACCGGCTCGGCGCCGGGCTCGAGCGGCTGCCAGGCCAGCTGCTTGAACTCGCCGCCCCGGTCGGTGATGAACCAGTAGCCCTCGCCGGCGTGATCGAAGCCGAGGGGCCAGTTGCTGGAGGGATCGTCGTCGCCGCCGGCCAGCAGGGTGGTCTCGCCGGAATCGAGATCCAGCAGGTGGATGCGGGAATCGGTGATGCTCACGTAGTTCAGGATGAGCAGGCGCTCGCCGGGCTCGTCGAAATCCGCCGGCCCCCACCAGGTGCCGTCGGGCGCGGCAAGCACCAGGCGTGCCGCCTCGGGCTCGCTATCGGCCTGATCCAGCGGCATCATCCAGACGTCGTTGGAGGCACCGTTGCGCCGCGTGCTCTGGAAGGCGATGCGCTCGCCGTCCCGGCTCCAGACCACGCCGCCGTTGCGCGACTCCCCGTCGGTGATCATCCGCGAACGGGAGACGAGCGGGTCGAACAGGAACAGCTGGCTGAACTCGTTGCCGCCCGCATCCATGGCGAAAATCAGGTGCGGGCCTTCGGGCTGCCGCGATACCTGGGAAACCGGCTCGTCGAAGAAGGTGAGCTGATGACGGGCGCCGCCGGGCATGTCGACCCGGTGGATCTGCTCCACCTCGCCGAAGCGGGTGGAGACGTAGAGGCTCTCGCCGTCCGCCGTCCAGTCGAGGAAGCTCGCCGAGCGCACGTTCTGATAGCGGTTCAGGTCGTCCACGATCGTCTGCGG
This sequence comes from Woeseiaceae bacterium, assembly GCA_035655155.1. Lineage (GTDB taxonomy): Bacteria > Pseudomonadota > Gammaproteobacteria > Steroidobacterales > Woeseiaceae > Lentisalinibacter. The sequence continues at coordinate 54,379 of DASRVH010000156.1, read as the reverse complement.
GATCGCGGGGATGTCCTCCAGTATCAGGTTGCCGTCGTTCAGGGTCCGGCGCTCCACTTCGGCCTGCACGGGCTGCGCCAGCACCGCGATCAGCAACGAGCAAAGAAAGGCGGCGATTCTCATCATGGTCTCGTCCTTGTCTTCCCTGGTCTTGTTCGGACTGGTCTTCATCGGACCGGTTGTCTTCGGACCGGTTGTCTTCGGAATAGGGCGCGGCAGAGGTTAGCCATGCCCCCGGTCGGGCACAACCGAAGGCGCGCATATTGGTCGTCCGCTCAAGGAAAATGCCGCAACGCCACTTTACAGCCGATTCCCGACGCCGCAAATTGGCGGCACGCCGATGAGGAGCCCGCCATGAAATATCGCTTCGACCCCGAGGGCCAGCGCCTGCCCGTCAAACTCGACTCGACCTCCAACGCCGAGTACGCGCCCATCCCGCTGGAGCCGCGCAACGAACACGCGAATAGTCTGGCCCAGGAGGCCGCGAGCGAGAACGCGAAGCGCCTCGGCATGCCGCGACGCGCCTTCCTCATCAGCGCGGCCGGCGCCGCCACCTCGCTGCTGGCCATGAACCGCGCCAATGCAGCCGCCGGCAAGGGCGCCGGTTTCTTCGCCCTCGACGACGAGGCCGGACTGGACGTGCAACTCGCCGAGGCCGGCATCGGCAAGAAGGAGTTCATCTTCGACGTGCAGGGCCACTATGTGCCGCCGAGCGTCGCCCAGGAGCGCAAGGAAGAGTGCGCGAAGTTCGACTACGTCAGCCGCGACTACATGCGCTGCCTCGGCGCCGACGACTTCGTGAAGGACGTGTTCCTGGACGCCGACACGGACATGATGGTGCTCTCCTTCGTGCCCTCGCGCCGGGACGCCGAGCCGCTGACCATCGAGGAGGCCGACGCCACCCGCAGGATCGTCGACGAACTCGAAGGCACCCATCGACTGCTCATCCACGGCCGCGTCAACCCGAACCAGGAAGGCGACCTCGAGGACATGGATGAACTCGCCGAGACGTACGGCGTCTCCGCCTGGAAGACCTACACCCAGTGGGGACCGGACGGCGAGGGCTTCTATCTCACCGACGACGTGGGCATCCGCTTCATCGAGAAGGCCCGCTCACTCGGGGTGAAAAATATCTGCATCCACAAGGGCATCCCCTTCGGCCGCCAGTCCTACGAGCACTCCCTGTGTACCGACATCGGTCCGGCCGCCAAGCGCTTCCCGGACGTGAACTTCCTCATCTATCACTCCGGCTGGATACCCGGCCAGCCCGAGGGGCCCTACGACCCCGACCGGGGCGAGGGTCTGGATGGCCTGATCCGTTCCCTGGAGGAAGCCGGCATTGGCAAGGGCTCGAACGTCTACGCCGAACTGGGCAGTACCTGGCGCGGCCTCATGCGCGATACCGACAGCGCCGCCCATGGCATCGGCAAGCTGGTGAAGCATCTCGGCGAGGACAACGTGCTGTGGGGCACCGACTCGATCTGGTACGGCTCGCCCCAGGACCAGATCCAGGCCTTCCGGGCCTTCCAGATCGCCCCGGACGTGCGCGAGGAGCACGGTTACCCGGAGATCACCGACGGGCTGCGGGCGAAGATCTTCGGCCTGAATGCGCTGAAGCCCTACGGCATCTCTGTGGACGAGGCACGAATGCGGGCGCACAACGACCTGGTGGAACAGCGTCGCGCTGAGTACTCCGAGCGCCGCGACCCCCACCACCTGACCTTCGGGCCGAAGACGCGGCGGGAATTCCTGAAGTTCATGGGCTGAGGCGCGGTGCGGCAAGAATGCAGCCCGCGACGCCAGGCGCCGCGGGCTGCGGTTTGCCGCCGGTCTGGGGATAGCGGCGGACGCGGACCGGGCTCAGCGGGCCCAGAACGGCCGGCGGTAGTCGTTGCGCTCGCTGACGTAGACCAGACCGCCGATGCCGTAGTAGAGCCGCTCGCCGTCCCAGGACAGCGAAGGCCTGGTCTCGTCGCCGCCGACCGTATCGAACGGAACGGATTCGCTGAGATTCACGACCCGGCGCCAGGGGAAGAACGCAAAGCGGCGCTTCGCGGTGAAGACGTCGAAACCGGATTCGTCACCCGAATAGCTCGGGCGATTCGAGGCGAAGACGATCTCCCGGCCGTCCTGGCTCACGTTCGGCTGACGGTCGTCGTACTCGGTATTGATCGGATAACCGAGCCGCTCGCCGGGGCTGAACGTGCCGTCACCGCGCTGGTAGCTGACGTAGATGTCCTGATTACCGGTGTGATAGTCGGTCGAATAGAACAGGAACGTGCCGAACACGGTCTCGATGACCGCGGGGCTCAACTCCAGCCCGGGGGTGTTCGGGCCATCCGGATGGCAGCCCAGGTTCTCGGGCTCCGCCCAGCCCGTGGCCGGGTTATTGATGAGGCGGTACATATCACTGCTGCCACAGTTGTCTTGCGGGTCCCGGTTGGAGACGAAGAACAGCTCACCGTCAGGCAGGGGCGTCGGGCAGAAGTCGTTCGCCGGCACGTTGACCGGCCCGGGGAGGCGGTCGCCCGGCGCGAAGGCCGGACCATGACCGGCGCGCTGGTTGACCCAGATGTCCAGGCCGGTGTCCGGGTCATCGTCCGGGTTGCGTGCCGTGAACAGGAACCGTCCCGTCGGCGATTCGATGGGACAGCCGCCGGGCACCTGCAGACCATCGGTGCGCATGGCCGGCTCGTTCGGACTCCAGCCCGCCTGCCCCCCATGCCGATAGCCGGCCTCGGCGGTCGCCGATATTCCTGTCAGCATAAGGGCCACCGCGGGCAGCATGCTGCAAAGCGTCAAAGGTCTGATACGTCGCATCGCTCTCTCCTCCATTCTCGTTATCGGTTTGTTGCGGCGGCCGTCCCTGGCACCAGGCCGCGTGCTTCAGACGTTAGGGCTACCCGTCCCCGGGCGCATGAAGGCGACGTGAAGAAAGCGTGAAGTTGATTCTCCGGGCGACTCGTCCGACACTGAAAGGCCGCGCTGCCGGGCCCGCGAAGGAGTCTCATGGGAGAGAACGACGAGACCCGGAGATACCGCCGCATCGGGGACCTGATCCTCGATACGGATACCCGTGAGCTGCGCCGCGGCGACACGGTGCTCGAACTCACCGGGCTGTCGTATCAACTTCTGCTACTCCTGGCCGAGCGGGCACCGGCGGTAGTCAGCCATGACGAGATCGCGGAGCGCGTCTGGTCCGGACGGATCGTCAGCCCGGAGACGGTGACGCAGCGCATCAAACTGTTGCGGCAGACCCTGGGCGACGACGCGCGGAAACCGCAGTACATCGCGCTGGTCCGCGGTCACGGATATCGTCTGCTGCCGAAAGTAGAGCCGGTCGACAGCCTGCGTGCCGCGAGCACCCCGGAGCCCGGACGGCAGACCGCCCGCAGACGACGGCCGGTCTTGCTGGCGCTCGGCCTGGTGGCGGTGGCCGCGACCGCGCTGGCCTACCTGCCGAAACTGGTTTTCAACGATGAGTCAGCCGAGCCGGGCTACGCGGACCGGATTCCACTGGAGAAGTCCATCGCGGTACTGCCCTTTGAGGATATGAGCGCCGAGGGCAATGCCGCGTATGTCGGCGACGGCATCGCAGACGAGGTATTGCATCGGCTGAATCAGTCCGAGGACCTGTTGGTGATTGCGCGGACATCCTCTTTCGCGCTGCGGGATATCAGCCTGGAAATCCCCGCGATCGCCGCGCGGCTCGGCGTCCGCTATATCCTGCAGGGCAGCGTACGCGAGGCGAACGGAGAGATTCGGGTCACCGCCCAGCTGGTCGACGCCCGACAGAATACCCAGATCTGGTCCCGGGCCTACGAAGCGACCGTGAACGACGTGCTGCGCGTGCAGCAAGACATCGCGGCATCGATCGGCGATACCCTGGAGTTGCAGCTGACCGGACGCGATACCGTTTCGGCCGACACAGACCCCGAAGCCTACCGCCACTACCTGCGCGGTCAGTTCTTCTGGAACCGACGTGCCGCCGGTGACGTCGAACGCGCCGAGACGAGCTACCGGCAGGCGCTGGACATCGATCCACGGCTGGCGGCAGCCTGGGTCGGACTGGCCGCCGTGGCGATGGCCGGGTTTTACGACGAAGGCCGCGGTTCGCTCGCCGAATCTCTGCGGACACAGCGCCACGCCCTCGAGCGCGCCCTCTCACTCGATCCGAACCTGGCGGAGGCCCATGCGCGGATGTGCTCGCTGCTCTGGTCGCTGGGAGAACTCGAGGCCGGCCGGCGGCACATGCAGCGCGCCCGCGAACTCGCCCCCAACAGCCCTCTGGTGCTGGTATTCGAGGCGGGCTATCGGATCTGGGCCGGCGATTTCGAAGAATCCATCGAACTGTCGCGACGGGCGATCGCCGTCAACCCGCTCGCAGCTTCCTACCATTACAACCTCGGCGCCACGCTGATCCTCGCGGGCCGCGCGGAGGAGGGGCTGGCGGAGCTGCAGCAGGCCAGCGCATTGAACCCGGCCATGAATCCGGCATCTCTGATCGCGCTTGCCTACCTCCACCAGGGCCGCTACGAGGCCGCGGCAGACCTGGTGGAGGAGTTCGCCTATCCCGCTGATCGTTACGCGGTCGAGGCGATCGCGCTGCAGGAACTCGGCCGGGACGCGGCGTCGGCAATCGCCCTGCAGCAGCTCGAGTCACTGGGTTCAGCCCGATCCATCCTGCAACTTGCTCACGTGGAAGCCTGGTTTGGAGACGCCGAGGCGCCCTTCCGTGCCCTGGCGGCGCTGAAGCGACTCACCTCGCAGAAGCCGGAGACGATACCGGAAGCCGAGGATGCGATGATGACGCTGCTGAGCCTGCGCTTCGCTCCCTACATCCGCGGAGCCCCCGGTAATGAGCGCTGGCAGGAGACGGTCCGGCACCTGTCCGCGCAGTGGCGTGGCTCGCCGGACGAATCCTCTCGACCGCGCGCTAGCTCCGACGCATCCTGACCCGGATCGCGTCCTCCTGATCCATGGCCTCGAGCTGGTCCTCGAAGTCCTTCACGGTCTCGTCGATCTCGGGGAGGATCACATTCTCCAGCGCGCGGGCGCGGCGCTCGGTCTTGCGATAGTCCTCCAGCAGGCGCGCGATGCTGGTGGCGATGGCCGCCATGCGGGCCGCGCCGTCTATCAGCGCGCGGAAGGCCTCCGCGCAGAGTTCGGCCTCGATGGAGGGCAGCACCGCAGGCCGTGAACGGTCCACGGATTCGCCTTCCGTCGCCGCATCGATCAGGCGCAGGTCCAGGAAGCGGCGCTCACCGAACGACAGCGAGCCGTCCTCGAACGGGCGCGGCGGATAGACCTGCACGCCCTCCAGCCCGTGGAAGCCGATGGCGCGGCCGAGCGCCGTGAGAGCATCGGCATGACCGGCGGAGAACTCCTCGTAGATCGCCTGGTGGCGGCGCAGCTCGCGCATGATCTCGGCGGCGATCAGCATGCGCTTTTGCTCCAGGAACTCGAAGCCCTCGCGGACGACCTTCTGCTCGTCGCGCAGCTCCTGCAGCTGACCGCGGCTGGCCGACTGCTGACGGCGGGGATCAGCCACCGCTGTCGCCCTCCTCGGCCTCGCCTTCGCGCGGCTCGCCTTCGGCGCCGTCGCCGGCCTGTTCCGGCTCGCCGAGATGCTCGGCGACCTGTGCCTCGCTCAGCCGCGAGAGCTCGGCCCGCGGCAGGCCCTGCAGTATCTCCCAGCCCACCTTCATGCTCTCGTCGAGCCTGCGCGGGCCTTCCTGGGCGATGAGCTTCTGCTCGAAGGCATCACCGAAATCCAGGTATTGCCGGTCGGTCTCGGTGAGTCCCTCGTGGCCCATCACGCTCGCCAGCACCCGGATCTTCGCGGTGCGCGCGTAGGCGGCGAAGAGCTGATGGGCGAGCGCAGGGTGATCGGCATGGGTAACACCCTTGCCGATGCCGTCGTCCATCAGCCGGGACAGGCTCGCGAGCACGTCGATCGGCGGGTACACGCCGCGGCGGTCCAGCTCCCGGCTGAGCACGATCTGACCCTCGGTGATGTAGCCGGTGAGATCCGGGATGGGGTGGGTGATGTCGTCGCCGGGCATGGTCAGGATGGGCAGCTGGGTCAGCGTGCCCTGCCGCGCCCGGAGGCAGCCGGCGCGCTCGTAGATGGTGGCCAGGTCCGAGTACAGGTAGCCGGGATAACCCTTGCGGCTGGGAATCTCGCCGTGGCCCGCCGACACCTCGCGCAGCGCCTCGCAGTAGTTGGTCATGTCGGTCATGATCACCAGCACGTGGCGGGACTCGACGAAAGCGAGATATTCCGCCGCGGTGAGTGCATAGCGCGGCGTGAGCAGGCGCTGGGTGCTGGGCTCGCTGGCCCGGTTCAGGAACATGACGGTGTGTTCCAGAGCGCCGGTTTCCTGCATCGACGCGCGGAAGCGCTCGGCCGTGTCGTGGGAGACGCCGATGCCGACGAAGACAATGGCGAACGCGCCCGCCTCCTCGCCCAGCAGCCGCGCCCGGCTGGCGATATCGATGGCCAGCCGGTCGTGGGGCAGGCCGCCGCCGGAGAACAGCGGCAGCTTCTGGCCCCGCACGAGGCTGTTCATGAGATCTATGGCAGTGACGCCGGTCTCGATGAAGTCCTGCGGCCGGTGCCGTGCCACCGGGTTGATGGCGGAGCCGTCCACGGCCAGGTAGCGCTCGGCGGGGATGGGGGGGCCGCCGTCGATGGGCCGGCCGAGGCTGTCGAGGATGCGCCCCTGCAGGCCGGGTCCGAGGCCGAGTTCCAGCGGCTTCTCGCGGATGCGCACCCGGGTGTCGCCGAGACTCAGGCCCTCGGTGGCGCCGAGGATCTCCACCACGATCTCCTCGTCGCCCAGGGCGGCCACCCGCCCGTAGCGCAGCGAGCCGTCCCGGCCGATGACCTCCACCGCAGCGTCGAGGCCCACGCTGACCGTGCGCTGCAGGAACAGGAGCGGGCCTTCCAGGCGTTGGGCGGCGCCGGTGAGGGTGATTTCAGCTTCCATTGTCGATGCCCTCGTCACTCGCCTCGTCGTTGTCCTGGCCATGGCCTTCGACTTCCGCCACCGCCTCCTCCCGGGTCGCGGCCGCTCTCTCGTCGCCGTCGCCGCCACCCTCTTCCAGCTCGTGGAATTCGGCCTCCACCTGGCGCCGGAGTTCGTCGATCTTCTCCAGCTCGTCCTCGCCCACCTCTTCGCCCAGGCGGCGCAGGCGCGCCAGCGAGGGCACGGCGGCGATATCCGCCGGGCTTGCCCCGGCCTCGAGCGCCTGCTCGGCCAGCGTGATGAACTTCAGCAGCAGGTCGAGCATGGCCTGCTGGCGGGCCGGCGAGCAGTAGCGGTCGGTCTCGGAGAACGAGGACTGGCGCAGGAAGCCGTCGTTCACCAGCTCGGCGTTCAGCAGCGTCACCTGATGCACCGGCGGCAGCGCGTCCTTGCCGATGATCCGCGCCATCCGCTCCAGGCTCTGCTGCTCCTCGAGCAGCACCAGCACACGCTGGCGCTTGCGGTCCCAGTCCGGGTCGCCCTGGCTCTTCCACCAGCGGGCGAGTTCGACCGCGTCCTCGGAATAGGAGTGCAGCGGGTGCACCGCCGGGTAGAAACGGGCCTGGGCCCGCTCCCGGTCCAGCGCCCAGAAGCAGCGCACGTAGCGCTTGGTGTGCATGGTCACCGGTTCGGAGAAGTCGCTGGCGGGCGGGCTCACGGCGCCGATGATGGTCACCGAGCCTTCCTCGCCGCCCAGCGTCTTCACCCGCGCGGCCCGCTCGTAGAAGTCCGCCAGACGGGAGCTGAGATAGGCCGGGTAGCCGGACTCCGCCGGCAGCTCGCCGAGGCGGCCGGAGACCTCCCGCAGGGCCTCGGCCCAGCGGCTGGTGGAGTCGGCCATGAGCGCCACGTGCCGGCCCTGGTCGCGGAAATACTCGGCCACGGTGATGCCCGTGTAGATGCTCGCCTCCCGCGCCGCCACCGGCATGTTCGACGTATTGGCAATGATGACCGTACGCTCCATGAGCGGCCGGCCGGTGCGGGGGTCCTCCAGCTTCGGCAGCTCGTCCAGCACCTCGGCCATCTCGTTGCCCCGCTCGCCGCAGCCGACATAGACGATGACATCGGCATCGCACCACTTGGCGAGCGCCTCCTGCAGGATGGTCTTGCCGGTGCCGAACCCCCCCGGGAGCATGCCGCGCCCGCCACGGGCGATGGGGAACAGGGTGTCGAGGATGCGCTGGCCGGTGATCAGCGGCGCGCCTACCGGCAGCCTTTGCGCCACCGGGCGCGGCCGGCGCACGGGCCAGTGCTGACTGAGGCGAATCTCTATGCTGTTGCCGCCGTTGCGCCCGTCGGGCTCGATGCGGCACACCACGTCCTCGAGACCGTACTCGCCGGCTTCCGCCACCTCGGCGACGCGGCCGCCCGCCCCCGCCGGCACCAGGCATTCGACCGCATGGGCCTTCTCGCCCGCCCGCCCGATGCTCTGTCCGGGTTCCACTTCGTCGCCGGCGGCGACGGCCGGGTCGAAGGCGTAGCGGCGCGTCTCCGCACCCTGCGCCGTCATGCCGGCCCGCACGAACAGCTCGTCCTCGTCGCCGAGGGGGCGCAGCAGCCCGTCGAATATCTGCCCGAGCAGATGGGGACCGAGGCCGACGCTGAGCGCCCGGCCCGTGCCCTCGATGCGGTCGCCGGGTTTCAGTCCGGAGGTGCGTTCGTAGACCTGGGCGGTGAAGACATCGCCCCGCAGCTGTATGACCTCGCCGAGCAGCTTGTCGGGGCCGACGTGGATGGCCTCCTGCACGTGGAAGGGCTGCTGCATGCGCGCGCGCAGCACCGGCCCGCCGATCCACTGTATGGTCGCGACACTCATGATGATGCGCCTCCGCCAGATCCGTCCTGGCCGTCCTCCCCGTCCGGGCCGTCGGCCAGGGCGTAGTACTCCGCCAGCAGCCGGGCCTCGAGTTCGGGGCCCCGGCCCATCAGGCCGTCGAGGGTGCCGTCCAGGCTCGCGCCGGCGCCCTCGATGGCTATCCCGATCCGCAGACCCGCGGCGATGTCATCCCCGGCGTTCAGGCGCGGCGGCTCGCCGGCCGCCTCACGGGCGCGCGTCGAGAACGCCTCGCGTTCTTCCTCCGGCCAGCCGGCGGCGTATTCCACTTCCCAGGTGCCGGAGGGCAGCACCACCGCCGCCTGCTCCAGCAGCGACGACGTCCACGCCTGCCGCGAGGCCGGTTCCTGCCAGCGCGCCTGCAGCGACCGGGCCAGGAGTTCCCTGCCCGCGTCCAGCACCAGGCGGGCCTTGCCGAGTTCGCGGCGGCGTGTGCGCGCCTCGTCCCCTGCGCGAACCCGGGTGATGGCGGCGTCGACCTCGCCCCGCAGCTCCTCGATTGACTCGTGCACCCGCTGCCGCGCATCGCGCCGGGCGACGCGTATCCGCTCCTCGGCCGTCTCGTACGCGCGGTCCAGGATCTTCTCGATCTCGGCCGCCTCGTAGCGCCGTACCAGCCTGACCATGCTGTCGACCTGCCGCTCGACGATGCCGCCTGTGTCGTTCATTGGCCCTTCACTGCTCCAGTCCGAATGCCCTGTTGATCAGGGCGGCGAGATCCGGTGGCTCGCCGCCCTGCGCGTCCGGCACCACCACCACCGGTGGCGCACCCTGGCGCTGTACGCGTTCGAGTTCGTCGTCGTCGATACCGCCGGCGCTGCCCGCCCCGATCAGGATCAGCGCAGCGTCCTCGCGCGCCGCCGCCAGCGCTTCGCCCGCCTCGTCCGGGCCCGCCGTGACGGCGCGCAAGCCCGCCAGCCGGTAGCCCGCGCCGGTGACTTCGTCGCCGATGAACACTGCCCCGAACACGTCAGCCGAGGCGGTTCAGGATGAGGATGGCGACGATGAGCCCGTAGATGGCGATACCCTCGGCCAGGCCGACCAGGATGATGATGCGGCCGAACAGCTCCGGCTTCTCCGCCAGCGCGCCGACGGCGGCACTGCCGACCTTGGCCACGGCATAGCCGCCGGCGGCGGCGGACAGGGCCGCAGACGCGGCTGCCGCCGCGAAGCCCCAGCGCAGGGCGCCCTCACCGATGCCGGCGCCGGCGACGCCTTCCTCGACAGCCAGCAACGGCAGGCTGGTGATCATCAGGAACGCGCCGAGTCCGATGGTGATCAGGGCAAGGCCGATGAGTCCTGCGAGGATCATCTTCATGCTGGTCATGCTTTACTCCCTTTGGTGGGTGTGCGGGTTTCGGGGGGCGGCAGCGGCCGGAACGGACGGCCGGTCGCCTTCAGGAATCGGATGAAGAATTCAAACAGCAGCAGACGCGTGGTCTGGATGCCCACGATGAGCCCTTCGAGGGCGATGATGAGAGCGTTGCCGAGCGCCAGCACGATCAGCGTTCCCGTCAGGCTGCCGGCGGCCTCGGCCATGCCGACCACGGCGACGCCCAATCCGGCGTGGGCCAGCGCGAAGGCGCCGACGCGGACGAAGGAAACCGTATTCACGGCCAGTTGGAACAGGGACTCGACGAACTCGCCGGCAGCCTGGCCCAGGGCGACGGGCGTCCGCTCCCTGGCGCTGACGAACGTCTCGCCGAACACGTACCAGAGAGAACCGGCAACGGCGAGGTACAGGAAACGCACGTCGAAGAAGCTCGCCACCAGCGCGAGGAAGGCCACCATCAGCCCCACACGCCGGTGCCACCAGATGGACCACTGCCCCATCCAGCGCCATTGCACGGCATCGAGCACCAGGCCCAGCAGCAGCACGAGAATGCCGAAGCCGAGCGACGTGCCCAGCACCGTCAGCGGGTGCTCCAGCGGATGCAGCCACAGCGCCGGAATGATGTCCTCCCGCGCGAACACGCTGCCGAAGGCCACGCCGAAACCCATCGACGCGATGCCGCCGGGGATGAGGATGCCGAGCTGGGGTATCTTCCGGTACAGGAAGAGGCCGGCGACCAGCAGCACGGCGCCGTGACCGACGTCGCCGAACATGAAACCGAACATCAACGGCGCGAGGACGGCCACGATCATGCTGGGATCGGTCTCCTCGCCGCCCGGGGTGCCCAGCTGGCGGGCGAAGAACTCGAACGGCCGGGCCCAGGACGGGTTCCTGAGCAGCATGGGTATCGGGTAGCCCGCCGGCGGCTCGCAGAAACGCATCAGGTAGCGCACGTCCGCCTGCTCCAGCGCGGCGCGGATGCCCTCGCCGTCGGTATCGCTGGTCCAGCCGGTGATCCAGGCGAAACTCTCGCTGCTCGGGAAACTCGGCACGTGATGGGCCATCCAGTCGAGCAGTTCGAAGGAGCCGATGATCTGCGCGATGCCGTGCTCGTCGTTCAGCGACTGCAGCCGTTCGCCCAGCCGCTCGTCTTCGCGGCCCAGTTCGGCCAGGCGATCGCGGATCTCGGTCAACGCGGCCTCCGGCTCGCCGGCGAGCCCCTCCGGGAGCGCCACCGGCTCCGCCTTCATGCCCGTCAGGGCGCCGGCCAGGGATTCGTATTCGCCCCTGGGCCCGACCGCCAGCAGATAGGTCTCGTCATCCAGTGCGATGCGCTGGACTATGACCCCGGCGGGCATCCCCTCCGGCCAGGTCTCCGGCGGCATGCGGAACAGTCCGCAGCCGATCGCGGGACCCGCGGCGGCGAGCCCGGCCGGGCTGGGCAGCGCCTCGGGCGCCTCGTCCAGCAGGCGCTCGAGACAGGCCAGCTTCGAGCGTTCCCTGCGGATCTCCTCCAGCCGGGCGATGAGGGGCTGGGCATCGTCGGCCCAGCTCCGCAGCACCGCCATGGAGGCCTCGGCGCTTCGCGGATCCAGGTTCGGCGTGGCGGGCGGCGGCTCGGGCCAGTACCGGCCGTAGCTCCGCGCCAGCTCCCGGTACTCGGCCAGCACGGCCTGAAGTTCGGGCGTCGCAATGCTCTCCGCGCTGGTGCTGTGGGACTGCAGTTCCACCGCGCCGGTATCGGCGAGCGCCTTCAGCGCGGCGGTAGCCTCGGACCGCGGGGTGAGGACCTCGAACCAGCGGGCGGGGCGCGAACGGAAGCTCATGCAGCGGCTCCCGCCACCCCTCGTCCGGACACTGCCCGCCGCCGCGCGAGCCCGCCCCGGAAGCGCTGGACGTCCAGCGCGGTCAGCAACAGATGAGCGAACACGGCGGCCGGACCCAGCGCGTGGCGACGGAACACCGTCGTCACGCGGTGTTCGAGGCGCTCGCGCAGGCTTGCCGCCCGGGCGACGGAGTCCTGCTCACGGTCCCGGTTGGCCGCGACCCAATCATCGACGGCCGCCTCCAGCGCCGCGAGACCGGCCCGCTCCCCGGAATCCGGCGACGGCATGCGCGCGCGCCACTCCTCGCGCCATTCGTCCAGGCTGCCGGGCGCCTCCGTCCCGCTCTGCTCTTCGGAGGAGAGCCAGACCGGCGGCTGTTCGGCGGCGGCGACATGGGCGGCCGTCGGCACGTCCGGCAGGCAGCCGCACCACTCGATTGCAGCCCGCCAGGGTTCCGGCGACCAGGATGCGACCTGATCCAGATAGTGACGCCACGAGCGGCGTATCGACGCCTCGAGGCGGTGGATGCCGTCCTCGGCGTTCAGCCCCTCCGCCCAGGCAGACAGCACGCCGGTGCGGGCAGCTTCCAGATAAGCGTGGACGGACTCGCAGGATTCGAGCCGGCTCCAGTCGGACTCGTCCGGGCGCCTGCCGTGACGCGCCTGTATGCGTGCCTGCACATAGCTAAAGCCCGCGCCGGTCATCTTCGCTTCCGCCGCACAGATGCGCGGCCAGGCGATCCGCCGCGCGGCGCACCCGCTCACGTTCCTCTTCACTGAGATTCAGGGGTTCTTCGTCCGCCTCTCCACGCTCTTCGGCAAGGCGGGTTTCCCGGCGCACGGCATCGGCGCACAGATCGTGCGCACGCCGTATGCGTTCGGCAGCACGCTGCTCGATACGGCGGACCTGCTCGTTGGCGTCGGCGATGATGGCGGCGCCACGGCGCTCGCCGGCGCGGATGGCATCACGGGCAGCCTGCTCGGCCTCCAGCACATGATCCATCGCGCTCTTCACACTGGTCTCGCGTCCGGAGACAGGAGACTTCTTCTGCATCGCCCTGACCTCCCGCAGCTCCGATGCCGTGGCCGGGCGGGCGCGCGGAACAGGAATCCGCGCGCCGCGCAAGCCATGGTAGCCGCAGCCGATCTGCGGCCGTCATCGGGAAAAGCCCTTATCGGATCAGGGTTTTCGCGCGCCGGCGGGCGCGGCGGTCAGGTCATCGAGACTTCGGTGAACTCCGCCAGGAACTCGACCATGCGACGCAGGCGCCGGCGATCGAGGGCCGCCGGTCCCGGCAGCGGCCGGTCGGCGACGACCCAGCGCACGCCGTGGCGGTCGCACCACGCCCAGGTCAGCCGCCCCACCTGCTGCACGTCGCTGTAGGTGCCGCACTGGGGACAGCCGATCGCGCGCCGGCGCTCCAGCGGAAAGGGAATGATGTCGGCTCCGGGCATGATCCGTCGCAGGTTCCGTGGCAGTGACCCCTGCGATTGGAACCGGCGGCCGGCGGAGCGGCTGTGATCCGTTTCTCACCAGCGCCTTCACCGCCGCGCCCGGCCGCGGAAACTGTGACGCCGTCGGCGCCACAGGCCGAGGCCGGCCAGCGCGGCGAGTCCCGCCAGGGAGAACGAGCCCGAGCCGCCGCTGCCGTCGGAGTACACGACCGGCGGCGGGATGTCGCCGTCGAAGGAGATATCCTCCAGCGGCAGCAGGCCGAGGTCGGAAGAATCCACGGCGTCGAAATCGGCGACGAAGCGGTGGTCCCAGGCATCGTAGACCTCGATGAGAACGTCGTAGAGCCCAGGCGGGAAACCGGCCACCAGCTCCGCCTCCACCTCGTAGTCGTCGCTGGACGACGAACCGCGGATGGTGAAGACATCGGTCTCGTGGATAAGGGTGTAGGCGCCGCCCGGCTCGCGCAGCCAGATGTCGGCATAGACCTCCGCCTCGGTGTAATCGGTATCCACGTCGAAGGTCACCTGCAGCCAGGTGTAATAGCCGTCCCGGTCGAGGTCGTCGAACAGCCGCGTCTGCGCATCGTAGATGCGGAAGCCGCAGCAGGAGACGGCACGCTGCTCCGGCGAGGACGGGCCAGTCTTACTATGCTCCGCCGTCGGATTGGCGCCCTCGAACGCCTCCAGGGCCGAGGCCGGGCGGCGCTCGCTGCCGCCGCGTTCCGCGGCGAAACCGTCGGCGGTGCGGGTCTGCTGCTCGAGCCCGTCCGTGCCCGCGGCGAAAGCCCCGGCCGCCATCGTAAGCGCAGCTGCAACCACCAGTGCGGGGAACCACCGGGCGGGCCAGTCGGGCATGGCGCGCGATTGCCGCGTGGCAGTGTGTCTCTTCGCCGTATGAGGTGTGCGTTCCATGTCCGTCTCCCTTTCTCCTGCCATTACCGATGACGTGGGTGACATTGGAACGCCGTGGCGCTGAACGACGGCTGAACCGCGACAACGGTCAGACCGAGATTCCCCGGCGCAATCCGGTCCGCTATTCTCGTGCCCTTTCGCGGACGGGACAGGGGAGGAGCGCCAAGTGCAGTCGCTGATCGAATCGGGCCGCATCGTCGACATCGTGCTGGCGGTGCTGTTACTCGAGGTGGTCCTGCTCGCGTTCTGGCATCGGCGCACCGGCCGCGGTATCGCCGCATTGCCCGCCATACTGAACGCCGGCGCCGGCGGCAGCCTCGCACTCGCGCTGCGGGCGGCGCTGACCGGCGGCGGCTGGCAGTGGGTCACCGTCTGGTTGTTGTGCGCGCTCGTCTTTCATTCGGCGGATCTGGCGCGCCGCTGGTCGCGGGAGAGAGAGCGGTGAGCACTCGGCCGTTCAACGACGGCCCGTCGAGCAATGGGCCAACCGCGGTGGTCATCGGTTCGGGCTTCGGCGGGCTCGCCGCCGCCATACGCCTGGGGGCACGCGGTTATCGCGTGCGGGTATTCGAGAAACTCGATGCCCCGGGAGGCCGCGCCTACGTGTTCCGTCAGGACGGCTACACGTTCGACGCGGGACCCACCATCATCACGGCGCCGTTTTTGCTGGAGGAACTCTGGCAGCTGGCCGGCCGGCGGCTCGAGGACGACGTGAAGATCGTGCCGATGGACCCCTACTACCGCATCCGCTTCGCCGACGGCGACCACTTCGACTACAGCGGCGACGACGAGGCCATGAAGCGGGAGATCGCCCGCTTCAATCCGGCCGACGTGGCGGGTTTCGAGCGCTTCCTGGCGGCCAGCGCGAAGCTCTACGACATCGGCTTCGACCAACTGATGGCGGCCTCCTTCGACTCGTTCGGCTCCATGTTCGGCTCGCTGCCGGATCTGTTCCGCGCCCAGTTCTACCGCTCGGTGCACGGTCTGGTCTCGCGCTATATCTCGCACCCGAAACTGCGCCAGGTGTTCAGCTTCCACCCGCTGCTGGTCGGCGGCAACCCGTTCACGGCCACCGCGGTCTACGCGCTGATCGCCCAGCTGGAGCGCCGCCACGGCGTGCACTTCGCCATGGGCGGCACGGGCAGCGTGGTGGACGGCATGGTGGGGCTCATCGAGTCCCTCGGCGGCGAGATCCGCTACAACGCGCCGGTGCGCGAGATCCTGGTTGAAGGCGGCCGGGCGGCGGGCGTCCGACTGCGCGACGGCGAGACCGTGGCCGCCGACGTGGTCGTCTCCAACGCGGACTCGGCCGCGACCTATCGTTATCTTTTGCCGGAACACGTGCGTCCGCGGCGCTGGACGGAGCGCAAGCTCTCCCGCGCCCGCTACTCGATGAGCCTGTTCGTCTGGTACTTCGGCACCGACCGGCGCTACGAGGACGTGCCCCATCACATGATCCTGCTCGGGCCTCGCTACCGGGAACTGCTGGACGACATCTTCCGCCACCAGCGGCTGGCCGACGACTTCAGCCTGTACCTGCACCGGCCGACGGCAACGGACCCGTCGCTCGCGCCGCCGGGCGGCGACGCCTTCTACGTGCTCTCGCCGGTGCCGCATCTCGACAGCGGCATCGACTGGTCGGAGACCGGCGAGCGCTATCGGGCTGCGATCGCGAAGAGCCTGTCGGAGACCGTGCTGCCGGATCTCGAGCAGCACGTGGTCACGTCACGGACGATGACGCCGGCGGATTTCCAGGACCGCCTGTGGTCGGTGAAGGGCGCCGCCTTCGGCCTGCAGCCCATCCTGCTGCAGACGGCGTGGTTCCGGCCGCACAACCGCAGCGAGGAAGTCGAGGGCCTCTACCTGGTGGGTGCCGGCACCCATCCGGGCGCAGGACTGCCCGGCGTCATCTCGTCGGCGAAGGTACTGGACGAGATCGTCCCGGACCCACACCCTCGGTAGGAGGGCCTTCAGGCCCGATCCGGCTTTCCAGCCGGCTCCCAATCATTTTCTGGCCGCCCTGCGGGGGTATCCATCTTGCTCCCGACAAAAGGTCGCGGCGATGGATACCCCCGCATGACGGCCGTGCTCGTGGTGGCTCGCAGGAGCTGCCGGTCAGCAGCGCCTGCTGATTGGTGCCATCTCTCTCACGGCTAAGGGCACGTCAGCGGGCGGATACGGGTTGCGGGGTCGTCCGGGCCGACTGAAGCCATGACGGCGGGAAGGAGGCCCGGCCGAAGCGAAGGAGGACAGGACGTCCGACTGAGCGTCCCCGCGGCCCGCATCCGTCCGATGGCGTGCCAACATCAGGAGAAGGTGATACCAGCCGGAGAAAGCCGGATCGGGCCTGAAGGCCCTCCTACGACCTGTTAGTTGGGGGAGCCCATGCCGCCGCCGTGCTGCTGCATGGCCTGCTGGGCGAGCTGCTGGTATTCCTGCTGGGCGGTCTGCAGCTGCGAGATGAGCTCGTCGGTCTTCGGGTTCTGCTCCTGCATCGCCGCGACGAGATTCTCGTTCAGCGCCTCGCGCTTCGCCTGGAACTCCTCGTCCTGCATGATCTGGCCCTGGGCCTGCTGCATGGAGGTCATCTCCTGGCGCAGCTGCTGGCGGTGCTGCTGCTCCTCCTCGGTGGACAGCTCGCCGCTCTGCATCTCGCCCTGGAGCTTCTCGATGCGGCCGCGGGCCGCCTCGGCATCGTAGCCGGTCTCGGCCATCTTCTCGTCCACGAAGGAGATCAGCTCGTCGCGCTGCTTCGCGAGTTCCGGATTGGCTTCGATGGTGCTCTCCTGGATCTGCATCAGCTGCTGGTTGAGCTGCTGGATCTCGGCCCGCTTCGCCTGCACCTTCTGGATGAGCTCGTTGCCCTGGGATTTCGGCGCCATCATGCCGCCCGGATGTCCCTCCGGCATCTGCTGGGCGCTGACACTCGCCGCACCGAACACCAGCACGGCGGCGGTTCCGGCGGCGCGAAGGAGGTTCAGCGGACGTAGAAAATTCTGAGGCTTCATAGACATGGCGTCGATACGCTCCTTGTTTCATCAGGGAAGCGCGGCACCATCGATGCCGCGGCAACAGGCGCGCAGGGTAACAGCCGGACTCGGGGCCGTGTCAAAAACGTGTGCCGGCCAGGGCGGGCCGTTCAGGCGCTTTCGAGGCCCAGATCCGCCCGCACGCTGGCGGCCGCGAGCCGCCCGGACTGGGCGGCCATGGGCACGCCCGGCCCCGGGTGCACGCTGCCACCCGCGAGATAGAGCCCGCGCAACCGGGAACGTGAACCGGGGCGCAGGAAAGACGACCGCCAGCCATGGGTGGGCTGGCCGTACAGGGCGCCCCCGGTCGCGGGGAACAGCGCGCCGAAATCGGGCGGCGCGGTTGCCACCAGGGCTCCGTCGGCCGGCTCCAGAGCCAGCCCGTGACGTTCGAGCGTGGCGAGGAGCCGCTCGCGGTAGCGGGCCGCGGTGGCCGCATCCATGTCGCCGGGGGCCGCGTTGGCGAGGCAGAAGATTCGCTCCGCGCCGCCGTCGGGCCCCGCTCCCGGCGCCCGATCCTGCGCGCACACGTAGACCGTGGGCGTCTTCGTCATCGCGCGCCTCACGAAGATGCTGTCGAACTCGTCCCGATAGTCGTCGCCGAAGAAGACCGTGTGATAGGCGAGCGGAAACCCGCTCGCCCGCGCCCGTGCCGAGAGCGTCAGCGCAGATAGCGAGGTCGGCGGCGCGACGCGGCCGGGCACGGCCCTGCGCGCCTCGTCGCCCAGCAGCCCGCCGGCCAGCGCAGCGGCGTCGCCGTTGAACACCACCGCCTTCGCCGCGAGCCGCTCGCCGCCGTCCAGCTCCACGCCCGCGACGCCGCCGTCGTCGCCGGTGAGCAAACGGGACACGTGACAGCCGTAGCGCAGCTCCGCGCCCGCGGCCTCCGCGGTCCCGGCGAGTGCCTCCGCGAGCCTCTGCATGCCGCCGCGCACCACCCAGACACCGTCGCGCTCGGCATGGGCGATCAGCATCAGCGTCGCCGGGGCGCGGAAGGGGGACGAGCCGCAGTAAGTGGAATAGCGGCCGAACAACTGCCGCAGCCGGGGATCGCTGAAATGGCGGCCGAGCTCCGCCCAGAGCGAGCGGAACGCGTTGATGGCCAGCAGGTCGGGCAGCCTGCGCAGGCCCAGCGCCCGGGCGAGGCCGAAGACGCCGGGGCGCTGAGCCCGCATGAACGGCTCGTCCAGCGTCTCGAACACGCGCCGGGAATGGCGGGCGAAGCGGCGGTAGGCCTGCGCTTCGGCGGCGCCGGCCAGCTCGCCGATGGCGGCGGCGGAGCGCTCCACGTCCGCGTAGAGGTCGAGGCGGCTGCCATCCAGCCAGGCGTGCCGGGCCAGCAGATCCGCGGCGTCGAGTTGCAGGTGATCGTCGAGCCGCTGCCCGGCGGCGGCGAACAGCTCGTCGAAGACCCGGCGCATCGTGAATACGGTGGGGCCCGAGTCGATCCCCGTCCCGCCGACGCACACCTCGCGCATCTTCCCGCCCGGCGCGCCGTGACGTTCCAGCACGGTCACCGCCGCGCCGGCAGACGCGAGTTCCAGCGCCGCCGCCAGCCCGCCCATACCCGCACCGACTACGACGACCCGCGGTCCCGCGCCCATTGAATCTCCCGTTCCGCTCCGATGGATCGGCCGTCATTATGGACCATTGCGCCGCCTGTTCCCGGCGTGGAACGATGCTAAGCTTTCGGCCGGAGGGGGATGCACTTGGCCAGTGACACCGCAGACATCGCAGCGACAGGCACCGGGAGGCTGACACCCGCATTGAGACGGCTGGTGACCGAGCTCGTCGAATCGGCCGGATGCGGCGTGGAGGACGGAACCGGAATTCAGCATGTGCCGGCGGCGGTCTACCTGGACCCGAACCGGTTCGAGGCCGAGCGCTCCGTGCTGTTCCGCCGGCTGCCGGTGCCGCTGGCGCCGTCGGCCCTGCTGCCGACACCCGGCCACGCGGTCACCCACGACGGCCACGGCGTACCGCTCGTCATCACCCG
Source organism: Woeseiaceae bacterium (assembly GCA_035655155.1). Lineage (GTDB taxonomy): Bacteria > Pseudomonadota > Gammaproteobacteria > Steroidobacterales > Woeseiaceae > Lentisalinibacter. The sequence goes on along the minus strand of DASRVH010000156.1, from coordinate 34,964 downwards.
GGACCGCGACGGCCGGTCGCATGTCTTCCTGAACGTCTGCCGCCACCGGGGCACCCGCCTCGTGGAGGGCGACGGGGCCTGCCGCACCGGCGCCCTCGTCTGCCCTTATCACGCCTGGGCCTACAACCTGGATGGCAGCCTGCGCGGACTGCCGCGACCGGATACGTTCCCGGGCATGGACAAGCGGGACTACGGCCTGGCGGCCCTGCCCAGCCACGAGGCCGGGGGACTGATCTGGACCGCGCTGGATGGCCCCGCGCCCGACTTCGACGCCTTCCTCGGCGAACTGCCTGCGGACTTCGATGCGCTGGGCCTGCCCGGCATGCACCTGTACCGGCGCCGCACCCACGACGTGGCGGGCAACTGGAAACTGATCATGGACGCGTTCCTGGAGTCCTACCACGTGCAGCGCCTGCACAAGGACACCATCGCGCCGTTCTTCGCCGACTCCATAACGGCGGGCGACCGGGTGGGCCCCCACTTCCGCAGCGCCGTCGGCCGGGAGGAATTCCTGCGCGCCGCCGACCTCGATTCGCTGGCTCAACTCCGCCACTACGTCACCTTCTCCTACAGCCTGTTCCCGGGCGCGGTGATCATCGTCAGCCCGGACTACGTCAATGTCATGCTGCTCTACCCCCGGGCCCTGGACCGCACGCTGGTGGAAGACTTCATGCTCATCCCCGAGCCGCCGGCCGACGAACAGGCCGAAGAGCACTGGTCCCGCAGCTTCGAACTCCTTGACGGCGGCGTGTTCGCGGCCGAGGACTTCCGCGCCGCCCGCCTCGGTCAGGAGGGACTCGCCACCGGCGCCGTCACCGAGCTGACGCTGGGCACCGCCGAGGCGGCCGTGGCCGAATTCCACGCCGAGGTGCAGGCCCGCCTCGACGGCTGAGCCGCCGCCCCACGCGCCCCGTGTGGCGGGTTTTTCGTCCTTTTTCCGATCTCTCTCAACAGGGAAGTCATGAACGGCGTCCGCCCGACCGCGGACGGCCACCGAGATCGGAGGAAAACGAACAATGAACCTCTACTTCCGCCTGCTGCGGGCCTACCTCTACGGCCTGCTCGGCGCAGGGATACACCCCGAGGAGCCGGCCGAGAGCCGCTTCCGCGTCTGGTTCAACGACCTGGACGCCTTCGGCCACATGAACAACGGCCGCTACCTGCAGATCATGGACGTGGCGCGGACCGAGTGGATGACCCGCATGGGCGTCATTGGCGCCATGCGCCAGTACGGCTGGGCCGCGCTGCTCGGCGGCGGCGTCGTGAGATTCCGCCATTCGCTGCGGGTGTTCCAGCTCTACCGGGTGCGCACACGCCTGCTGTACTGGGACCATCGCTGGTTCTTCCTGGAACACGCCTTCATCGATGCCTCGGACCGGTGCGTGGCCGTCGGCACGACGAGGGCCGCGATGCGCTGCCGGGGCGAATGGGTGTCCGCCGCCGACGTCGTCACCGCCGTGCGTCCGGGCGCCGAACGGCCCACGCCGCCGGATTACCTGCATGACTGGCTGGCCCTCGAGCAACGCGTCTTCGACGCGGCGGCGACCCACGCCGCCGAGGTCCGGGACGTGGCGCCCAGTCTGGCGGGAGCGAAATGATGTTCCTCGACCGCGACTTCACCGAGCGCTTTTTCCGGCGCGTCGTCGCCCGCCCGGTCGTCACGCTGGCAGCCGGACTGCTGATCATCGGCTTCTGCGTTGCCGGCCTCACGCGGCTCGTGAAGGACACCTCGGTGGAAGCCTTCATTCCGGACGATCATCCCTCGGTGCTCGCAAACGACCGCGCGGAGGAGCTCTTCGGTATCTCCAAGCCGATGGCCATTGCCGTCATGACCACCGACGGCGGCTCGGTGTTCCGCCCGCAGATACTGGAGCTGGTGCGGGAGGTCACGGAGCGCGTGGGGCGTATCCCGAACGTCCGTGCCGATCGCGTGGCGAGCATCGCCACCGAATCCTCCATTCGCGGCGAGGACGGTGCCGTGTACGTGGAACGCTACGTAGACCGCAGCGGCCTGCCCGCCGCGACGGCCGCCGCCGACGCCGCGCAGCGCTGGCGTTCCATGCCGCCGCACGTCGATGCGCTGGTGAGCGATGACGAGACCGGCGCCGTCATCATGGCGGAGCTGATCGACGACGACCTCGCCGCCGAAACCTACGAGGCGGTGCGCCGGCTCGTGCGCGAATACGACGGCGGCCCGGCGGAACTCCTGGTGGCCGGCCCGGCCGCCGTCAGTGGCTATCTCGGGGCCTATATCGACCGGGACGCGCGCAAGCTGCAGCCGCTGGTCTTCCTGCTGGTCCTCGGCTTCATCTATCTGGCGTTCCGCCGGGCGACGGCGCTGCTGGGGCCCGTGTTCGTGATACTCGGCTCCGCCGGCGGCGCCCTCGGCCTCATGGCCTGGGCCGGCACGCCGTATTTCGCCATCACCAATGCCCTGCCGGTGATACTGGTCGCGATCTCCGTGGCGGACGCCATCCATATCCTGACGGCCTACTATGTACTCCGCGCCCGGCATCCGGACGGCGACGCGCGCGAGCAGGTGGTGCACGCCATGGTCGAGATGGCGCGGCCCATCACACTGACGACGCTGACCACCATGGCCGGCTTCGCCGGCATCGGCATCGCCTCCATCATGCCGCCCATCACGGCGTTCGCCTGGTACGCCGCGCTCGGGGTGGGACTCGCGTGGGCCTTCTCCGTACTCGTGCTGCCCAACGCGCTGGTGCTGCTGAAGCCCGCGCCCAGTCCCGCGTTCGCCGACTGGCGCATGCGCCGGCCCGACCCGATCGGCCGTTTCTTCGTCCGCATCGGCAACTGGAGCGCCGCGCGGCCGGCGCTGGTGCTCGGCACTTTCGCCCTGCTCGTCGTCGTGGCCGGCGCCGGGGCGCTGCAGCTGCGCATCGACCGCTCCCAGGTAGAGAATTTCGCCGCGGACGAGCCCCTGCGCATCGCCGACGAGCGCATCAACGAGCGCTTCGCGGGCACCGCGTTCCTGGACGTGATCGTGGAGGCGGACGAGCCCGAGGGGCTGCTGACCGGCGAGGCGATGGAACGGATTCTCGCGCTGCAGGACTACTTCGAGTCGCTGCCCCACGTGCAGAAGACGGTCTCGATAGCGGACTACATCGGCCTGCTGCACGGGGCCATCGAGGCGACCGGCACGGCCCGGGTGCTGCCGGCCGGCGACGACGCCGTGGGCCAGTACCTCTTCCTCTACGAGGTGACCGGAGACCCGGGCGACCTCGCCGAAGAGATCGACGGCGACTACCGCACGGCGCTCGTGCGCGGCGTGCTCGATGCCCATTACTATTCGCAGACGGCCCCCACCGTCGAGGCCCTTCAGCAGTATGTGAAGAAAGAATTCGACGGCGGCGAGCTGTCGGCCACCCTCGCCGGCGACGTCAATATCGGCTACCACTGGATGAGCCGCCTGCAGGATTCCCATTTCCTCAGCGTCGGACTGTCGCTGGCGATGGTGCTCGCCATCTCCTGCCTCACCTTCGGCAGGATCTGGGCCGGCGTGATCGCGCTCGTGCCGGTGAGTTTCACGGTGCTGGTGCTCTACGGCGTCATGGGCTATCTCGGCGTGTTCCTCGAGCCGGCCACGTCCATGTTCGCAGCAATATCGGTGGGCGTGGGTGTGGACTTCGCCATCCACCTCATCGACCGCATCCGGCACGCCCTGCGGGCTTTCGACGAAGACCTTGGCGAGGCCATTGCAACGGCGATGCCGGGCACCGCCCGCGCCTGCTTCTTCAACGCCGCCGCCCTCGGGCTGGGCTTCGCGGTGCTGCTCACCAGCGAGCTGCCCACGCTGCAGCGCTTCGGCGGCCTGGTGACGGTGGCCGCCTTCGCAAGCTTCCTCACGGCACTGTTCATCGTGCCCGCGCTGTTCACCGTCAGGCAGCGGCTGCGCGGCCGGCTGCCGCGGACCGCGTCGGCGTCCACCGGCGCGGCGGCAGCGAGCCTCGGGCTCGTACTCGCACTCTCAATCGGCGCGGTGCCGGCGGAGTCACGCGCCGACACGCTCACCGGCCGGGAGATTGCCGAACGGGTCGCCGCACGGCCGGAGGGCACCGCGACGGAACGGCTGGTGCAGATCACCGTCGAGCCGCGCAGCGGCCGGAAGATCGAGCACACGGCGGTGATCATGAAGCTCAACGACGAGGAGATGCGGCGCACCCGCATCACGTATACCGCGCCGAAGAGAGGGAGGTGGACTGCGTTCCTCGTCCACGACCGGCACGCCGAGGGCGCCGAGGATGATCGCTGGTTCTATATGCCGGCCGCGCGGAAGTCCCGACGTGTCTCCGCAGGCGAGCGCTGGGAATCGTTCCAGAGCACGGACTTCAGCTACGGCGACATGCAATCGGAGCTCAAGTTCGACCTCGCCGACTACGAGTTCCGTTACGAGGGCCGCGCGGCAACAGCCTGCGGCGTGCTGTACCGCCTCTCCGGCACGCCGCGCACCGACGCCATTGCCCAGGAACTCGGCTACGGCGGCTTCGAGGCCGTCGTCGACGGCGAGACCTGGCTGCCGGTGTCGATCGATTTCGCGGACCGCGACAGCCGGCCTCTGAAGACGGTCACCGTCACCGCCGTCGAAGAAATCGACGGCTACTGGACCGCCACCCGCATCGAGGCGGTCAATCGCCAGACGGAGTCGCGGACCGTCTTCGAGTTCAAGACCGTGGAGTACCTGGACAGCCTCCCGGAGCATCTGTTCCGGGAAGGCAGCCTGCAGCGCGGGCTCCCGGGCTACTAGGGAGATGGCAATGGAGACGGCCGTGAGATGCCTGCCCCTGCTCGCACTGCTCGTCCTGACCGCCACGGCCCACGGCGCCGGCAATGCGGAACTGCGCACGGCGCTGCACTACGGCCATGCGACGAGCACGGACGACACCCTGAGCACCCGCCTGGAACTCGAGCCCGCCGTCGAGACCGCGCTCGGCGAAGGGGCGCGTCTGGTCGCCTCCGCCCGCCTCGTCTGGGACGGCCGCAACCGCCTGGTGTCCGGCGAACCGGACACCGACACTTACGCGACGGCGTCCCGGCCGGCGGCCATCGGCGACGACGCGATCGCGGAGCTCCGCGACGCCTACGTCGAGTTCTTCCTGCCCGGCGGTCTGTTGCGCTTCGGCAAGCAGCAGATCGTCTGGGGCGTGCTCGACGGGCTGAAGGTGATGGACGCCCTCAACCCCCAGCACTTCCGGGAGTTCATCCTGGCGGACTTCGCGGATTCCCGCATCGGCCTGTGGAGCGCCTACGCCGATCTCTATATCGGCCCGTGGCGCACGGAATTCGCCTGGATCCCGGATGCCACCGGGCACGAGATCCCGACGGAGGGCGCCTGGTTCGAGCTCACCGCGCCGCGCTTCCGTTACGGCGCGCCGCCCGGCGCGCCGCGCCTGCCCGTGCTCACAGAGGAACCGGAACATAGCGTGGAAGACTCCGCGTTCGCCCTGCGACTTTCCCGCATGCTCGGCGGATGGGACCTGTCGCTGGTCGCCCTCTCGGGTTCCGACTTCGAGCCACTGGGAAGGGTGAAGGTCTCTCCGGCCGGGCCGGTGCTCGAACGCTACTACGAGCGCCGCGAGCTCTACGGACTGAGCGCCGCCTACTCCCTCGGGCGGTTCGTGCTGAGGACGGAACTCGCGTTGCGGCCCGGCCGGGAGTTCAATCTGCGCCGCGATGGCGTGCTCGCCGCCGAACCGCTGGACCAGCACACCGCCGGACTCGGCGTGGACTTCCGCGGGCCCTTCGACACCTTCGTCAGCCTGCAGTACCTCGTGGACCACGTGCAGTCCGCGCCCGCCGGGCTGGTGCGCCCGGCCACCGACCGCCTCGCGACGCTGTTCCTGCGGCGAAACTTCGCCCACGACCGGCTGTCGGCGGAGCTGCGCTGGTACGGCGACGTGAGCGAGGGAGACGGCATGCTGCGCGGCGCGCTCACCTGGCTGGTCGGCGACGAGACCAGTCTCCGTATCGGCTTCGATGCTTTCCACGGGGATAACGACGGGCTGTTCGGGCAGTTCGCCGACCGCGATCGCATCACCCTCTCGCTGGAGCATTACTACTGATGCCCAGGCGCCCTCGGCACACGGGGGAGCGTAACGGCGACGAGCGCGACGTGCGGGAGCGCCTCGTGCCCGGCGGCGGCAAGGCACTGTTCCGGGAGTGCGCCGCCCGACCGGCGGACGGGGCATCCGGGCGGCGCCGGCAGCTCTACTCCCTCGTGTCGTCCATCAGCTCCGCGATGCGCGAACGCGCGGACGACCAGAATCGCTCGACCGAGCGCTCGGAGACGGCGAGCGCCTCGGCCGTCTCGGCGGTCGTCAGGCCGGCGAAGTAGCGGCATTCGAAGACGCGGGCCAGGCGTTCGTCCTCGGCCTCCAGGATGCCGAGCATCTCGTCGACCTCCAGCAGGAACTGGGCCTTCTCCTGCGACTCCACCGGCATCACCGACTCGGTCAGCGTCACCTCGCGGCCGTCGCGCTTGCCCGCCATGGCGTAGCGGACCTCGTCGACGATGACCTGGCGCATGATCGTGGCCGCCAGCGCGAAGAACTGCCGCCGGTCCTCCGGCTGCAGCTCGCCGCCGGAGAGCAGCTTCAGGAAGGTTTCCTGCACCAGCGTGGTGGCGCCCAGGCCCGGTTTGCCGGCGGTGCGGCGGCGGGCCATGGCCTTGAGTTCGGGATAGAGGACGGCGGCGAGGCGATTCAGTGCGTCCGCATCGCCTGCACGGTGAGATTCCAGGAGGATGGTGATGTGTGACGCCATGTCTACAGCTCCCGGACGCTCTGCCTCGTGACAAGCCCAGCGCCGCACGATGGCCGATGCCCGCCTCAGCGCTCGAGCACGATCCTGGCACGCCCGATGCGTTCCTTATGCAGCGGGTACTTTGCGGTCAATCCGGACAAAGCTTCGCCGGCGATCCGGCGTGCGCGATCGACGTCACCCCGCCTCTGCCAGTACTCCGCCTCCACCACCTGCACGAAATAGGACCATGGATGCTCCGGTGCCGCCGCCGTGCCGACCGCCGCCCAATCCAGCGCCTGGCGTGCACCGGCAAGATCGTCTTTCCGCAGGCACAGCGTGGCGTACTCGCCCAGCTGCTCCGCCCAGTAGATGACGTCCAGATTGTCCTCTTCCACCCTTTCCATGACACGCGCCCGCAGCTTGCCGAACGCTGCATCCACGTCGCCCCGTGCCAGATCGAAGGGCCAGCCACGCTCGGCAAAGGCCGCATAGCCCTCCCCGTCGAATCCCCAGATCTCGCCGTAGCGGCGCAGGCTATCCTCGAATTCGCGCCGCCCTTGCTCCGGCCGGCCCGCCCTGAGCAGGGCGAGACCGTAAGACGATTGCTGTTCTACGACATCGAAGCTGTCGTCATCCAGCAACTTCCGGGTGAGGTCCAGCACCTCCCCATGCAGCTCGGCCGCCGCCGCGTGATCGCCGATCGCCGACAGGCGCCGCGCCTCGTTCGCCATGATAACGCGCCGAGCATTGCGGTCCTCCGGCCGGGACGGATCCGTGGCTGCAAGCGCCAGCCTGTGATTCTCGCCCGCCTCGGTCATCCGTCCCGTGTCTACATACATCAGGCCCAGGTTCACAAGCGGGGTGACCTGATTGCGCGAATCCTCCCCCTCGAAGACCCGGAGTATCCTCAGATGCTCCTCGTAGTGGCGTATGGCGTCGCCGAAGCGTGCCTCGTAGTAGGCCAGGGCGCCCAGACTGTCGTGTACCGTACCGACGAGCGGATGCGTATCGCCGAAGTTCGCGGTAGCGATCTCCATTGCACGCGAGTAGGCCTCGCCGGCAGCTGCGAAATCGCTCATCCTGAGGTTCGACCAGCCGACCTGACGCAGCGGATCTATCAGCAGATGACTCATCGGGCTCTCCGTCTCCTCCAGCACAGTCACTGCACGCCGTGCGGCTGCGAGCGCGTCTTCGTGCTTCTGCCACTCGCTGTAGGCGAAAGCCATCTCGTAGTGGGTATCGGCCAGCAACCGGCTGCCGTCAGCACCCGGGTTGTCCAGCAATTCCAGCGCCCGCTCGAATTCCTCCACGGCGGCAGCGAACTCGCCCTCGAGCTGCAGGAGTTGACCGGCCTGATGGTGATACCGAGCGCGCACAGCCGGCGCAAAGCTGTGGCTGTCGAGGAGCCGCTCGACCTCGGTCAGCATCTGCCTCGCCGTGTTCATGTCCTTGCTCCGCGCGGCGGCCTCTGTCCGGTCGAACAGAATCTGCATCGCTGCCGAAGGCGATTCAGCGGCGTCGGTCAGGCGGTAAGCCGCCTCCAGGGTGTCCGCGGCCTCCCCGTAATCGCCGAGCACCATTTCGATGGTGCCCTGCACGCGCAGCAACTCCGCGCGGGCGGCGGGCTCCGTCGCGAGTTCGGACTGCACCAGGGTAACGGTTTCACGCAGTACGGACTCGATATAAACCGCGCCGCCAACCTGCCGCTCCGCATTCGCTGTGATGAGGCCGGAAAAGGTATCGGAGATTAACTGCGACATGGTCTGCAGCATACGGTTCGATGTCTCTGCACGACGCTCGGCCAGCGACCGGGCCTCGGCCAGCGAGTAGGTGTACCACAGGCTGCCGCCTATGATCGCGGCCGTCGAGATCGCCGTGATCAGGGTAGCCGGCCGATTCCGTGCGACGAGCTTGCGGAAGCGATAGGCGGCACCCTGACCCGCCGCGCTGACAGGAAAGCCTCGCAGCCAGGCCTCAAGGTCGCGCTTCAGCGCGTTGGCATCGCTGTAGCGCTCCTCCGGCGCCACGCGCAGGCACTGCTCGATGACAAGGAGCAAATCCCGCGGCAGGCGCCGCCGCTGGTCCGCGGGTATCGGCACCGCGTGCTTCGACGCCGCCCGCTGGATGGCCTCCGACAGCGTCTGGTCCGGGTTCGGCGCCTCGCCCGTGAGCATCTCGCAGAACAGGAGTCCGAGCTGGTAGATGTCGGAGCCGATGGTCACCTCGTCGCCGAGGAGCTGCTCCGGGCTCGCGTAGCGCGGCGTCATCGGCGAGACGCGGGTCAGCGCCGTGACGTCCGGCGTGAGCAGCTTGGCGATGCCGAAGTCCAGCAGCTTCGGGCGGCCCTCTGCGTTGACCAGCACATTGGAGGGCTTGATGTCGCGATGAACGATCAGCCGGGCGTGGGCGTAGGCGAGTGCGTCGGCGATGCCGATCATCAGCCGGACAGTGGCTTCCCGATCCTCCGCCCGCTCGCGGCACCACTCGTCGACGGGCGCGCCTTCGACGAGCTCCATGACGATGTAAGGCCAGCCCTCCTCGGTGACCTGCGCGTCGTAGAGCTGACAGATATTGGGATGATTGAGGCCGGCCAGCATGCCCTGCTCGCGCAGGAAGCGCTCGCGGAACTCCTGGCTGAGACCACTGGCCGGCGAGATCTTGATGGCGACGTCCCGCTCGAAGCTGCCGTCGATGCGCTCGGCCCGGTAGACGCGGCTCATGCCGCCCTCGGCGATGAGCGCGGTGATGCGGTAGTCCCCCAGCTCGCGGCCGAGCAGCGCCTCGCCGCCGCCCGGGGCGACGCGCGACAGGGCCTCCAGCCCCGCCCCCGTCGAAAAGGGGTCCTTGTCCCCGCCGTCGGTCATTGTTCTTGTCCCCGAACCGACTTCTTCCCGGTCCATTTTGCATATCGGAGTGCCCCACGCAATTTCCCCGCCGGTCGACGGCCATTACGTATGGATCACCGCTGGCCGCTCTGTCATAGCTGGCGGACCTGTACCCGCGAGCGGCACACAGCCGGCCCGGAGTAGCGTCATGGCAGCCATCAGCACGGAACCCGTCCAGTTCGTCCCCTGTCCGCGGGAACGCCCAACCTGTCTCGTCACCTCCGGCGTGATGGACTCCATCGGCTGCACGCCGCTGATGCTGCTGCGCGCGGCCAGCGAGGAGACGGGCTGTCAGGTCTACGCCAAAGCCGAGTACCTGAATCCCGGCGGCAGCATCAAGGACCGCATCGCCCGGCACATGATCCTGGAGGCCGAGCGGCGCGGGGACCTGGGGCCGGACTCGCGCATCCTCGAGGTCACCTCCGGCAACACCGGCATCGCACTGGCGATGATCGGGGCCATCCGCGGCTACCCGGTCACCATCGTCATGCCGAAGACCGTGAGCGAGGAGCGCCGCCGCATGATCGAGCTGCTTGGCGCCGAGCTCCGGCTGCTGGAAGAGATCAACGACATCCAGGCGGCCGTACGCGAGAGCGAGGAGGAGGAGGCGAACGACCCGCGGGTCTTCCTGCCCCGCCAGTTCAAGAACGTGGATAACCCCGCGGCCCACGAGATGACCACCGGCCCCGAGATCGTGCGCCAGACCGGCGGCCGCCTCGACGCCTTCGTCATGGGCGTCGGCACGGGCGGCACGCTGATGGGCGTCTCCCGGGCGCTGCGCGGCGCGGACGTGCCGGCCCGCATCGTCGCCGTGGAGCCGAACGAATCCGCGGTGATGTCCGGCGACGTGCCGGGCAGGCACGGCATCCAGGGGCTGGCGGACGGCTTCATCCCGGATCTCGTGAACCTGGGGGAGATCGACGAGGTTGTGCGCATCGCCACCGAGGATGCCAAGGCGGCAGCGCGCCGGCTGGCGGCAGAGGAAGGCCTGCTCGTTGGCATCTCCTCCGGCGCCAACGTGCTGGCGGCCACGAAGGTAGCCCGGGAACTCGGCCCCGGCCACACCGTGGTCACGGTGCTGTGCGACCGCGGCGAGCGCTACCTGAGCGTGCCGGCCGCAGGCTGACGCCCCGGACCGGTCACCGCCCGATTTTCCGCCCGGCGCCCGCCATGGCGTAGAATGGCGACAGAATCCCACGAACAACCACACGACGAGGCTTACCGTGAGCAACTTCGATCAGCAACTCGAGAAATTCAGGAAGGAAGACGGCTTCATCGCAGCGCTGGACCAGAGCGGCGGCAGCACGCCGAAGGCGTTGCGGCTCTACGGCATCGACGAGAACGCCTGGTCGAACGACGACCAGATGTTCGACCTCGTGCACCAGATGCGCAGCCGCATCATCACCAGCCCGGCGTTCGACGGGGATCGCATCCTGGCCGCCATCCTGTTCGAGGACACCATGGACCGGGAGATCGAGGGCCGACCCACCGCCGACTACCTCTGGGAAGAGAAGCGGGTCGTGCCCATCCTGAAGGTGGACAAGGGCCTGGCCGACGAGAAGGACGGCGTCCAGCTCATGAAACCCATCCCCGGCCTCGACGCGCTGCTGAAGAAGGCGAAGGACAAGGGCATCTTCGGCACCAAGATGCGCTCGGTGATCAAGCAGGCCAACGAGGACGGCATCAAGGCCATAGTCGAGCAGCAGTTCGAGGTGGCGAAGCAGATCATCGACGCCGGTCTCGTGCCGATCATCGAACCGGAGGTCGATATCCACTGCCCCGAGAAGACCGAGGCGGAGGGCATCCTGCATCGCCACATCATGGAGCACCTCGACAAGCTGGAAGAAGGCAGGCTGGTGATGCTGAAGCTGACGCTGCCCGAGGTGGACAATCTCTATTCGGACTGCATCGACCATCCGAACGTGCTGAAGGTGGTGGCGCTATCGGGCGGCTACAGCCGCAAGGAAGCGGACGCGCGGCTGAAGAAGCAGCACCGCATGGTGGCCAGTTTCTCCCGCGCGCTCACCGAGGGCCTGTCGGTGAAGCAGAGCGACGAGGAGTTCAACGAGATGCTCGACGACGCCATCCAGAGCATCTTCGACGCGTCGAAAACCTGATACCCGGGGATACGGGTAGGAGGGGCTTTAGCCCCGATTCATCATTCGATCGGGCCTGAAGGCACTCCTACAAGGCCCTCCTGCAGGGAGACGCATGACCAAACGCGGCTGGTCCATCGATTCGCTGGTACTGATCTTCTCGATCATCGTCGTGGCCCAGCTGCTGGTGTATGCCATCCCGCAGGGGCAGTTCGAGCGCCAGCCCTACCCGGACAACCCGGGCCGCTCGATGGTGGTCGAGGGCACCTACGAGCGGGTGGCCGCCGACGAGCGGGCCGAGATACCGCCCTGGCACTTCCTCATGGCCATCCCGAAGGGCATGGCCGCCGCCCAGGACATCATCTTTCTCATCTTCATCGTGGGCGGCGTCATCGCGATCCTGCGGCGCACCGGCGCCATCGACGCGGTGCTGCACAAGTCAGTGGCCCGCCTCGGCGCCAGCCCGTGGATACTCATCGGCGGCTGCCTGGTGATGTTCAGCCTGGGCGCGTTCACCATCGGCATGGGCGAGGAATACGTGCCGCTGGTGCCCATTATCGTGACCATGAGCCTCGCCATGCGCATGGACGCCATCGTGGCCATGGGGATGGTGTGGATTCCCTATGGCATCGGCTGGGCCTGTGCCGGCACGAACCCCTTCGGTGTCATCATCGCCCAGAACATCGCCGGGCTCCCCATCACCTCGGGCTGGCAGTTCCGCCTCGTGATGATGGCCGCCTTCCTGGCCGTTGCCTTCCACCATCTCTACCGCTACGCGCGCCGGGTGCAGCGCGACCCGTCCACCAGCCTGGTGGCGCACGTGGACTACTCCACCGGCTTCGAGCCGCCCCACGACGTCGAGCTCTCACCGAGCCGCATCGCCGTGCTCGCGGTCTTCGTCGGCGGCATCGTCGGCTTCGTCTGGGGCGTGCAGGCGCATGGCTGGTACATCCCCGAACTGAACGCGGTGTTCCTCGGTATCGGATTGCTGGCGGCGATCATCGGCCGCATCCCGGCCGGCGAGACCAGCCGCACCTTCATCAGCGGCGCCGCCGACATGACCGCGGCGGCGCTCATGGTGGGCTTCGCCCGCTCCATCGAGGTGGTGCTCTCCGACGGCCAGGTCATCGACACGGTGATCCACGCCATCGCCGGCGTGCTCACGGAACTCGGGCCGGAGGCCTCGGCCGTGGGCATGCTCGCCGTGCAGACCATCTGCAACTTCTTCATCCCGTCCGGCAGCGGCCAGGCCTTCGTGACCATGCCCATCATGTCGCCGCTGGCCACGCTCACCGACGTGCCCCAGCAGACCGCGGTGCTGGCCTACCAGTTCGGCGACGGCTTCACCAACATGGTCGTGCCCACCAGCGCGCTGGTGATGGGCGCGCTCGCGCTCGGGCGCATCCCCTACGGCGCCTGGGTGCGCTTCATCGTGCCGCTGCTGGTCAAGCTGTTCGCGCTGGCCATTGTCTTCCTCGTGCTGACGATCCACGTCGGCGATGCCGTCGGCTTCAACCCGTGAGCGGTGCCGGATGATGCATCGGCGGACTCTCTGGACGGTGATATCGCTGGTCGCCTGCGCGGCGCTGGTGGGCTTCCAGCTGCAGGGGCTGTCCATTGCAGCGGCCATCGCCAAGATGACGGCTTCCACCGCCTTCATCGTCGTCGCGGTGTCGGCCGGCGCGCCGGACAGCGGCTGGGGCCGGGCACTGCTCGCCGGCCTCGGCCTGTCCTGGTTCGGCGACGCCTTCCTGCTGGGCACCGGCGACACCTGGTTCCTGCTCGGCCTGTCCGCGTTCCTGCTGGCCCACCTCGCCTATCTGACCGCGTTCCTGCTGCGCGGCGTGAATCTCGGCTGGGTGGCAGGCGCGGCGGTCGCGGTGCTGTTGTTCTCCAGCGGCGTCGCGATCTGGCTGATGCCTCACGTGGGCGCCGGGCTTCGCATCCCGGTGCTCGCCTACCTGGTGGTCATCAACCTCATGGTGATCGGCGCGCTCGGCACCCGCGGCGCCGGCGCCACCTGGCTGCTGCCGGCCGGCGCGATGGCCTTCTACTTCTCGGACCTGGGCGTGGCCGCACGGCAGTTCATGCAGCCGGAATTCCCGCCGTACGTCTGGAGCCTGCCGCTCTACTACGCCGGCCAGCTCATGCTGGCCTGGAGCCCGGCCGGCCGGGGCCCGGTCAGCCCCCCACGATCCCCGCCCCGATGATCTCGCCGAGGCGGCGGGTGAGTTCCCGGTTCTCCCGGTAATCCACCGGCGCCACCACCAGGCTGGGGCCCTGCTCCGCGAAGGCCGCCTCCAGCGTCGCGCGGAACTCCCGCGAGCGCTCCACCCGGTGCCCGCCCCAGCCGAACGCCTCCGCGAGCTGCAGCCAGTCCGGATTGCCGAAACCGAGCGCGGTGTGGCGGCCGAACTCGTCCTCCTGCTTCCAGCTGATCAGCCCGTAGCCGCCGTCCTCCCACACCAGCATGACGATGTCGCTACCGAGCCGCCGGGCCGTCTCCATCTCCTGCACGTTCATCAGGAAGCCGCCGTCGCCGGCGATGCCGAGAACCTTGCGCTCCGGATGCACGATGTTCGCCGCGATGGCGCCGGGCAGCGCCGAGCCCATGGAGCAGAAGCCGTTCGGTATCAGGCAGGTATTGGGCTCGTGGCAGTGGTAGTGACGCGCGATCCACATCTTGTGGGCGCCCACGTCGGATAACAGGATGTCCGAGGGGCCCATCACCTGGCGGGCGTCCCAGAGCATCTTCTGGGGACGGATCGCGCCCTCGGTGTCATCGTCGGCGTGGGCGGCGAGCTCTTCGGTCATGCGTTTGCGCACCGCTCCCTGGGAGGCGAGGTCGAAGTCCGGCAGGCCCCGCCCGCGCACCCGCTCATTCAGCATCCACAGCGTGTGGGCCAGGTCGCCCACCAGCTCCACCTCGGGGTGATAGTGCTGGTCGATCTCGGCCGGCAGGAAGTCGGCGTGGATGATGGTCTTGTCCCGCTCCGGGTTCCACAGCCGCGGGTGGTACTCCACCATGTCGAAGCCGAGCGTGATCACCAGATCCGCCTCGTCGATGGCGAGCGTCGGGATGTCCTTGGCGCCGAGACCGATGGTGTAGAGGCAGTAGTCGGCGTCCATGTCCACCGCGCCCTTGGCCATGAACGTGCTCAGCACGCCGATGCCGGTGGACTCGCAGAAGATCCTGAGCTGCTTCGACGCCCTGCGCCGGATGGCGCCGTTGCCGGCGATGATCACCGGCCGTTTCGCCTCGGCCAGCATGGCGAAGGCCCGGTCGGTGATCTTGTCGTCCGGGCCGGGGCGGCGGAAACGCCGCGGCTCCAGCGGCTCGGCCTCCACGTCGCGCTTGGCCACGTCCTCGGGCAGCTCGATGTGCACGGCGCCCGGCTTCTCCGTGCGCGCGAGCCGCACCGCCTTCCTGACGATCTCCGGGATGGTGCGGGCGTTGTGGACGGTGGTGGCCCATTTCGTGACCGGCTCGAACATGCCGACCACGTCCATGATCTGGTGCGACTCCTTGTGCAGGCGCAGGGTGGAGCCCTGGCCGGTCAGCACCAGCATGGGCGCGCGGTCCATGTTGGAATCCGCCACGCCGGTGATGAGGTTGGTGGCGCCGGGCCCCAGCGTGCCAAGGCAGCCGGCGGGATTGCCGGTGAGGCGCCCGTAGATCTCGGCCATGAAGGCCGCGCCCTGCTCGTGGCGGGTGAGCACGAAGCGTATCTGCTCGCTGCCCTCCAGCGAGAGCATGAAGTCGGCGTTCTCCTCGCCGGGTACGCCGAAGATGTATTCGATGCCCTCGGCTTCGAGGCAGCGCACGAGTAGATCGGAGGCTTTCATCTTTTGGTTCCCTGCTGGACCGGATTCGGTCATGTCGTGGTTTTCCCTCCTCGCATCATAGATGGCAAGCCCGCTACTATCATCCTGGCTCGGTGCGGGGGAATTCAGCAATGGCAGATGTCTGCGAGGACTTCGACTGGTGCGTCGTGGGCTCGGGCTTCGGCGGGAGCGTCGCCGCCCTGCGGCTGGCCGAGAAAGGCTACCGGGTCGCAGTGATCGAGAGCGGCCCGCGCTATCGGGACCAGGATTTCGCAGCCTCCGCATGGAACCTGCGCCGATTCCTGTGGGCGCCCGCGCTCGGGCTGCGCGGCATCATGCGGCTGGTTCCGTTCCGCGACGTCTTCCTGGCGGCAGGGGCGGGTGTGGGCGGTGGCAGCCTCGTGTACGCCAATACCCTGTACCGCGCCGCACCGGAGTTCTTCGCCAATCCACAGTGGTCGAATCTGGCCGACTGGTCGGCGGAACTCGCACCCCATTACGACACGGCCGAGCACATGCTGGGTGTCAACGTCGTTCCGTTCGAAAGCCCGGGCGACGAATTGCTGCGCTCGATTGCAGGGCACTTCGGTACCGAGGGGACATTTCGCCGGACGCCCGTCGGCGTCTACTTCGGCGAACCGGGCGCCACCGTAGAAGATCCCTATTTCGATGGCGAAGGACCACCGCGTACCGGCTGTACGCGCTGCGGCGCCTGCATGGTCGGGTGCCGCGAGGGCGCGAAGAACACGCTGGTCAAGAATTACCTGCATCTCGCCGAGAAACGCGGTGCGACGATCATTCCGGACACCGAGGTCACCGACATCAGACCGGCCGGGCAATCCGACGGCAGCGACGGCTACGTGCTTTCGACAGCGAGGCCCGGGGCCTGGCTGCGACACAACCGGCGCCACTATCGCGCCGCCGGCGTCGTCGTGGCGGCGGGTGCGCTCGGCACGAACCGGCTGCTGGCGAATTGCCGGCATCGGGGGTCGCTGCCGCGCATCAGCGACTGCCTCGGCCAACTCGTACGCACCAACAGCGAGTCGGTTCTTGCCGTCACGCTACCGGACGAGACGCTGAATACCTGGAACAGCGTCGCCATCAGCGCAAGCATCCACGTCGACAGCGACACGCACATCGAGGTGGTTACCTATGGCCGGCGCGGGGATTTCATGGGCACGCTGTTCACGCTATTGACCGGCAAGGGCACCCGGCTCACGCGGCCGCTGATCCTGGCCCGGCAGGCGCTGCGCCATCCCGTGCGCCTCCTGAAATCACTCTGGCCCGTCGGCTGGGCCCGCCGCACGGTAGTGCTGTTGGTGATGCAGACTCTGGACAACGCGATCAGCTTCCGTGCCGTGCCACGGCGATTCGGATCCGGTGTCCGGTTGAAGACCGCGCAGGACCCCGACAAACCGAACCCTACCTACATCGAGTCCGCGAATCGGGCGGCCGCCTGGCTGGCCGGACATACCGATGGTCTGCCGCAGAGCATGCTGATGGAGGCTCTCGCCAACATACCGACCACCGCGCACATCCTCGGCGGGGCCGTGATCGGTGCGGACGAGCGTCGTGGCGTCATCGACCGCCACCAGCGGGTCTTCGGCTATCGGAACCTCCTGGTATGCGACGGTGCGGCGGTCCCCGCCAATCCGGGCGTCAATCCGTCGCTGACGATCACGGCATTGGCGGAACATGCGATGGCGTCGGTACCGGAGCGGCGCCAGGAGTCCGTCTGACGTTCGGATTCCCGGGGTCGTCATGCAAAAATCCCTG
This sequence comes from Woeseiaceae bacterium, assembly GCA_035655155.1. GTDB lineage: Bacteria > Pseudomonadota > Gammaproteobacteria > Steroidobacterales > Woeseiaceae > Lentisalinibacter. Next base: position 17,623 of record DASRVH010000156.1, on the reverse strand, counting down.
GCGAGACGGCACAGGAGCAGGCCGATGCAGTTCTATCACAAGATCATGGTGCCCGTGGACCTGGCGCACCTCGCCAGTCTGGACAAGGCGTTGCAAACTGCCGCCGGCCTCGCCGCCGGTTATCGCATCCCGGTCTGCTATGTCAGCGTCGCGCCCGGCCCCCTCTCCGCCGGCCGGGCCGACGAGTTCCGCGAGGCGCTCGACTCCTTCGCCCTGGACCAGGCGGAACGACACGGCTTCGAGGCGACGGCGCGGGCGGTCATACCCGAGGACGACCGCCTGGACGTGCGCGAAGCGCTCATGCGGGCGCTGGAGGAGAGCGGCGCCGACCTGGTGGTCATGGCCTCCCATATCCCCGACGTGGACGACCGGATGTTCGCCTCCAATGCCGCCTACGTGGCGTCCAGCGCCCCGATCACCGTCATGGTGGTCCGCTGAGCCGGTTTCCTACCGGTCAGGAAATTTCTCTTAGGTATAAACACCTAGGACACGCTGCATAGTCCCCCATTGGAGCCGGGAACCCCGCCCCTACACTAGGGGTTCTCACGCCGGAGACGATTGGGGGCAATTAGCGCCGGTGTGAGGAGGACTCTGTGGCTTCGCTCCACATCATCGGTATCGGTAACACCCTGCTGGGTGACGACGGGGTGGGTCCGCGTGTCGTAGAGATGCTCGTCCCGCGCCTGGGTGGCGACGCGGACATCGCACTGATCGACGGCGGTACCCTCGGCTTCGCGCTCACCGGCTGGCTGGAGGACGCCGATTGCCTCATCGTGGTCGACGCGGCGAAGCACGGCCGCGTCCCCGGCGAGCTGGCCGTCTTCGAAGACGAAGCCATGGACGCCTTCATCGCCCGCCGCGGCCGCAGCGTGCACGAGGTGGGCCTCGCCGACGCGCTCGACATGGCCCGGCTGGGCGGACGCCTCCCGGCCCGCCGCATCCTGATCGGCATCGAACCGGAAACCGTGGACTGGGGTGACCAGCTCAGCGCGCCGGTGGCCGCCGCGGCGGAGCGAGCGGTAGCGCACATCCTCTCCCTGGTGGACGGCCACCGCTGCGGCCCGGCCGTCGCCGCCATCCGCCCGCAACCGGAGACAGCCCCGTGAGCGGCATACGCGACATAGGGGTCCGCGTGGAAACCCCGCTCCCGGAGGATCATTCCTTCGGCAACGTCAGACCCATCCTGCACGAGGTGCTGCACGCGCTGGAGCGCCTTGCGGACACGGGCGAGCCCACCACCATCGACCTGCGCGCCCTGCCGTTCGGGCCGGGCGAGGAGGAGCGGCTGGAGGAGGCGCTGGGCACCGGCGAGGTGGCCATCCGGATGGAGGCCCTCGGCGAGAGCCGCATCGTCGAATGCGCCTTCCCGGGCGTCTGGCTGATCACTCACTACAACAGCCACGAGGAGATCATGGCCCGCCTGATCGAGATCGCCGAAGTACCGGCGATCATCCGGGCCGAATCCCGGGACATGCGCGCCGGAGCCGCCAGCCTGCGCAGGCGGCTCGAGGAGAGCGGCCGCGAACACGAATCCACCGACGCGGCCACGCCGCAACCGCACAACACCACCCACGAAACGGGGTAAGCAGCCATGCTCGGAAACATGCCTGAAAAACAGACTCTCGGAGAGATACTGGAGCAACAGGGCGTCTCACGGCGCGGCTTCATGAAATTCTGCGCCACGATCACCTCGATGATGGCCCTGCCGCCGTCGATGGTGTCCGCGGTGGCCCAGTCGCTCGAGAACGCGAAGCGGCCCTCGGTCATCTGGCTGCCGTTCCAGGAGTGCACGGGCTGCACGGAGTCGTTCACGCGCTCCCATTCCCCGACCATCGAGGGGCTGATCTTCAACAGCATCTCGCTGGATTACCACCACACGCTGCAGGCCGCGGCGGGGCATGCCGCCGAGGATGCGAAGCACCAGGCCATGGAGGCCAACAAGGGCGAGTACCTTCTGCTGGTGGACGGCTCCATCCCCGTCGGCAACCCGGGCTATTCCTGCATCGCCGGCATGAGCAACGAGGATCAGCTCATGGAAGCTGCGGAGGGCGCCGCCGCCATCGTTTCCATCGGCACCTGCGCGGCGTTCGGCGGCATCCCGAAGGCCAAGCCGAATCCGACCGGCGCGGTGGCCGTCCGTGATCTCATCAAGGACAAGCCCATCATCAATGTCTCCGGCTGTCCGCCCATCCCCATGGTCATCACCGGCGTGCTCACCCACTTCCTGACTTTCGGCTCCCTGCCGGAGCTCGACCACGAGGGCCGGCCGGTGGCCTTCTTCGGCCAGACCATCCACGACCGCTGCTACCGGCGCACCTTCTACGACCGCGGGCTGTTCGCCGAGTCCTTCGACGACGAGGGCGCGAAGAAGGGCTGGTGCCTGTACAAGCTCGGCTGCAAGGCGCCCACCACCTACAACGCCTGCGCGACGGTGAAGTGGAACCAGGGCACTAGCTTCCCCATCGAGTCGGGGCACCCCTGCCTCGGCTGCTCGGAGCCGGACTTCTGGGACAAGGGCGGGTTCTACGAGCCGCTGTCGGCGACCGCATTCGGACCCACCTCGGCCCTTCTCGCCGCCGGCGCGGCCGGCGCAGCACTGGGTGCCGCCTCCGCCTACGCGGCTCGGCGTAAACAGAAGAAAGCACAGGAGTCACAGACATGACCCTACTGGACTTCGCCCGCGGACCGGGATTCCAGATCGCCCTGGTCATCCTGCTGGTTGGCATCGTGTGGCGGATACTGGGCGCGGTGGCGATCCGCTTCAGCAAGGATCTGACGAAGCCGCGCGGCGGCAAGCAGAGTATCCGCGGGGGACTGAAGGCGATCCTTACCTACTCGGCGCCGCCTCACGAGCTGGAGAAGAACATCAAGTTCCAGCACTACACGGGATATGCCTGGCATATCGGGCTGTTCGTGGTGATCTTCCTGTTCGGGCCGCACGTTTTCTTCTTCGAGAACATCCTCGGCTTCGGCTGGCCGCATCTGCCCAACGCCGTGATCATGGTCACGGGCATCGTCACCATGGGCATCCTCGTCACCCTGCTGATACGCCGGATGATCCATCCGGTCCTCAAGGTGCTGAACAATGCGGACGACTACATCGCCTGGACCGTGACGTTCCTGCCGCTGCTGACCGGAACGCTCGCTTTCTATCATCTCGGCGCCCGCTACGAGACGCTGCTCGCCTTACACATCCTCAGCATCGAGCTGCTGATGATCTACATACCCTTCAGCAAGCTCATGCACATGTTCATGGTCTGGCCGTCCCGTTTTCGAACCGGTTCGGACTTCTCCCGCAGAGGTGTCGAAGCATGAATGCCACCACCGTAGAGACCCTCGAATCATTGAGGAAGAAAGCGAAGGACACGGCCGAGCCGCGGCAGCTCTCCGACGACGAGCGGCTCCAGCGCGCGAAGGACGCATTTCTCGCCAACCTGGACAGCGAGATGGCCACCCATCTCGAGTCCTGCATTCATTGCGGCATGTGCGCCGAGGCCTGTCACTACCAGATCGGCACACAGGATCCCCGCTATACGCCCATCCACAAGGTGGAACCGCTGAAACGTTTCTACCGCCGCGAGGTGGATCCGCTGCGCTGGCTGCGGCGGCTCTGGACCCCGAAGCTGACACTCGAGGACCTCGAGGCGTGGAAGCCGCTGGTCTACGACGGCTGCAGCCAGTGCGGGCGCTGCAGCATTCTCTGCCCGATGGGCATCCACATCCAGCAGCTGATCTACGTGACCCGTACCGGCATGGCCGCCGCCGGGCTCGCTCCCGACGAGCTGCAGGGCCCGACGGACGAGCAGTTGCGGGAAAACACCCTGTTCGGGGCGGGCAGCGAGCAGCTGAAGGAGAAGGTCGAGGAACTGCGTGGCAAGGGCTATGACGTCCCGCTCGACAAGGACAAGGCCGACGTGCTCGTGCTCTCCACCTCCCACGACCTGATCGGCGACTCGGGCACGCTGGAGGCGACGGTGAAGGTGCTGAACCATACGGGGGTCGACTGGACCATCCGCAGCGACGCGTTCGAGTCCTCCAACTACGGCTTCCTCTCCGGCGACAAGGCCGCGAAGAAGAAGATCAGCGAACGCATCATCAATGCCGCCATCGACGTGGGCGCCGAGCGGGTGATCATCTCCGAGTGCGGCCATGCCTATCCCACCCTTCGGTGGGAGGCCGCCAACCTGCATCAGAAGGCGTTGCCTTTCGACGTGCAGTCGATATCCGAGTTCCTGGCCGCCGAGCTCGAGTCCGGCCGCCTGAAGCTGAACAAGGACGCCGGCGGCAACCGCACCTGGGCCTACCACGACTCGTGCAAGATGGGCCGTCTCGGCGGCGCCATCGAGGAGCCGCGTGCGGTGCTGCGCGCCATGGGCATCGAGATCAATGAGATGGAATCCCACGGCCGCACCAATCTCTGCTGCGGTGGTGGCGGCGGCGTGATCATGATGCCGAGCGCCCAGGAGCTGCGCCGCAAGGCGTTCACTCTGAAGCGCGAAGACGTGGACAACACGGGCGCCACCGACGTCGCCGTGAGCTGCGGCGGCTGCCGCACGACGCTGGAGACCGGCAAGGCCGAGACCAACTGGAACATCAATATCCACAGCCTGGTGGAGATGGTCGCCGACCGTCTCGCCAGCTAAGGGGACAGGAAGATGGCTGAAGAACGAGTCGTAGTCGATCCGATCACCCGTATCGAAGGGCACCTGCGCATCGAGGCCCAGATGTCCGGCCAGGACATCGCCCAGGCGTATTCATCCGGCACCATGGTGCGCGGCATAGAGATCATTCTGCAGGGGCGCGACCCGCGGGACGCCTGGGCCTTCGCCCAGCGAATCTGCGGCGTGTGCACGCTGGTGCACGGCATGGCCTCCGTCCGCGCGGTGGAGGATGCCCTGGATTACGAGGTGCCCCGCAACGCCGAGCTGATCCGGAACATGATGATCGGCGCGCAGTACGTCCACGACCACATCATGCATTTCTACCACCTGCATGCGCTGGACTGGGTGGACGTGGTGTCCGCACTGAAGGCGGACCCCGCCAAGACGGCGGAGCTGGCCCAGAGCATCAGCAATCACCCGAAGTCCTCGCGCGGCTATTTCTCGGACACCCAGAAACAGCTGCAGCGTTTCGTGGACCAGGGGCAGCTCGGCATCTTCGCCAACGCCTACTGGGGCCACCCGGCCTACAAGCTGCCGCCGGAGGCGAACCTGATGGCGGTCTCCCACTACCTGGAGGCGCTGGCCTGGCAGCGCGACGTCGCCAAGCTGCACGCGATCTTCGGCGGCCGCAACCCGCATCCGAACTTCGTGGTGGGCGGCGCGCCCTGCCCCATCGATCTGAACTCGGACTCCGCCATCAACAGCAAGCGGCTGAACCAGGTGCAGGACATCATCAACCAGATGAAGACCTTCACGGACCAGGTCTACGTGCCGGACACGCTGACCATCGCCGGGTTCTACAAGGACTGGGCGGAGCGCGGCGAGGGTCTCGGCAATTTCCTCTGCTTCGGCGACCTGCCGTCCAAGAGCATGAACGACGTCGACAGCTTCTTCCTGCCTCGGGGCGTCATCCTGGACCGGGACATCTCCAAGCTCGAAGACCTGCGCATGGACGACCCTGAAGGCATCCAGGAATTCGTCGCCCGCTCCTGGTACGACTATTCGGCAGGCAAGGAGGCCGGGCTCCATCCGTGGGAGGGCGAGACCGAACTGAACTACACCGGGCCGGAGCCGCCCTACGAGCACCTGAACGTGGAGGACTCGTATTCCTGGCTGAAGTCCCCGCGCTGGAAGGGTCACTCCATGGAAGTAGGGCCGCTGGCACGCGTGCTGATGCTCTACGCCAATGGCCACGACCAGACCCGGGAGCTGGTCCAGATGACGCTGAACCAGCTCGACGTGCCCGTGCAGGCGCTGTTCTCGACGCTGGGCCGCACCGCCGCCCGGACGCTCGAGACCAAGATCATCGCCGATCAGATGCAGGTCTGGTACGACGAGCTCGTGACCAACATCGGCGGAGGCGACACGAAGACGTTCAACGAGCGCCTGTGGGATCCGGGCAGCTGGCCGCGCCAGGCGAAGGGCGTGGGCATCATGGAAGCACCCCGGGGCGCGCTGTCACACTGGATCGTGATCGAGAACCAGAAGATCGCGAACTACCAGGCCGTGGTGCCCAGCACCTGGAACGCGGGCCCCCGGGATGCCGAAGGCGTGCCGGGTGCCTACGAGGCCGCGTTGCAGGACAACCACCAGCTGCACGATCCCAAGCAGCCGATCGAGATCCTGCGCACCATCCACAGCTTCGACCCCTGCATCGCCTGCGCGGTGCACGTCACCGATCCGGATGGCGAGGAATTGATCAAGGTCAAGGCGCTCTGAGGAGCGCCGCCGCCCGGCGGGACTCAGCGGCGAGCGCCCGACGCCTCGGCGTCGTCGCCGAGTTCCAGCCGTAGCTGCAGCAGTTCGCGCAGATCGTCCACGGAGACGACGCCCAGCAGGCGGCCGTCCTCCACCACCAGGCGCTGCCGGCCGGCGGACGCGCCGAACAGGCCCGATGCGAGGTCCGTGAGTTCCTCCTCCGGGCTCACGGTATTCTCGTCGGAGCAGGAGTCGACGATGTCGGCGACGGCCGTCTGCTCCCACTGCTCCTCGGGGATCTCTTTCACCCGCTCCACCGTGGCGCAGCCCTTGAGCTCGCCATCCTGCACCACCGGGAACAGCCGCGACCGGTAGCGGTACACATAGTCGTCCACGAAGTCACGCAGGCTGAGCGAGCGGTCCACCGTGACCGGGTCCGTATTCATCACGTCGCGCGCCGCGCGCCCCTCGAGCACCTGCTGGACGATGAGCTGGCGGTAGGAGCCCTTCGCCGCGCCGCGCACGAACAGCCCGATCAGGATGTACCACATGCCGCCCACGAAGAAGCCCTGGATCAGCGACAGCACACCCAGGAAAATCAGGATGAGGCCGAAGCCCGAACCCATGTTGCTGGCGATGCGCGTCGCAGCGCGGATGTCCTTGCGCCAGGCCCAGAGGGCGGCCCGGAGCATACGCCCGCCGTCCAGCGGGTAGGCCGGGATCAGGTTGAATACGGCCAGCGCCACGTTGATTACGGCGAGGTAGTAGAGCACGCCGGTCACGGGCGTCGGCAGGCCCGAGGTCTCCGCACCGGCGTGGAGCACCCAGCAGATGCCCGCCAGCACCAGACTCGAGAGCGGGCCGGCGCCGGCCATCAGCAGCTCCACCTTCGGCTCCTTCGGCTCGTGGCGCATCTCGGCTACGCCGCCGAACACGAACAGCGTGATGCCGCCCATTCTCAGGCCGTAGTAGCGGGCCACCAGGGAATGGGACAGCTCGTGGAAGACGATGGAGAGCAGGATGCCGAACGCCCCGGCAATGCCCATCCACCAGCGGGTCTGCGTCGCCAGGTCCGGGTAGCGCTCGGGGAAGAAACCCTCGGCGAGGGTCCAGGTGATCAGCAGCGCCAGCAGCAGCCAGGTGAGATTCAGCTTCACCTCGAAGCCGAAAATGGTGAACAACGGGAAGCCGCGGGCGATCAGTGGTTTCTTTTCGGCCATGAGCTCACCGTAACAGATGCAGGCCGTCCGCCGCTGCCGTGGCACTTACATACCGGATTCCCAGTACGACCAGGGCACGGCGGCCTCGAGTTCGTAGGCCAGCTCCAGCAGACGGCGCTCCTGGCCCAGGTCCGCAGCGAACTGCACGCCGATGGGCAGCCCTTCGACGCTCTGGCCGAGCGGCAGGGAGATGGCCGGCGTGCCGGCCACGTTCTGCACCGGCGTGAACGCCGCGTAGTGCATGAGACGCTCCGCGGCCGTGTCGAAACCGATGTCCAGCGCCAGATAGCCGAGCGGCACCGGCGGCCGCGACAGCACCGGTGTCACGATGACGTCGCAGTCCGCGTAACGGCGCCGGTGTTCCTCGCCGAAACGGCGCAGCCGGCGGATCGCGCCGGGGCTGCGCCAGAAATTGCGCAGATAATGCCGGCTCAGCTGCAGCGTGAGGGGCTCGAGTCCGTGTCGGTCGAAGCCGCGGCCGAACGCGAAGCGGCCGAGGAACCGGATGGCCGTGGCCATCCGGGCCCAGTACAGGAAGAAGTCCGCGGCCATGGGGGCGTCCGCCAGCGCGGGAATCTCCCTGACCCGATGGCCCAGCCGGCGACAGACGGCGGCGGCGTCCTCGACCGCTGCAACAACCTCCGGATGGCACGCGGCGCCGAGCGGATGCCGGGTGGTGAAACCGATGCGCAGCCGCGTGGTGGAAGGGCCATCGATGTAACCGAGGGGCGACAGCCCGGCGGCGGCGCGATGCTTCTCGGCCTCCGCATAGAAGGCGGCGGTGTCCCGAACACTCCGCGTCAGGACTCCTTCGGCGATGATGTCGACGGGTAGCCGCTCGGCGAGCTCCACCGTGAGCAATCGGCCGCGCGAGGGCTTCAGCCCCACGAGACCGCAGCAGGACGCCGGGATGCGCGTGGAGCCGCCGCCGTCGTTGCCGTGGGCGATCGGGACGACGCCCGCCGCCACCAAGGCCGCCGACCCGCCCGAGGAGCCGCCGGTGGAGTGGCGGGTGTTCCAGGGGTTGCGCGTCGGCGGGCCCCAGGTTCGCTCGGTCGTGGCCGTGAGGCCGAATTCGGGCAGGGCGGTCTTGGCGATGGCGAGGAGCCCCGTCGAACGGAACTGGGCGGTGATCGGGCTGTCGGCGTCGTAACTGCGCTCCGGCGTGGCTCGAGATCCGTAGCGGGTCACCATACCGGCGAGATCCACGTTGTCCTTGATGGCGGAGGGCACGCCGGCGAGCAATCCGCCGCCGACCGGGCCCTCCGCCTCTCGTCTGGCCTGGTCGTAGCGGGGAGCCGCCACCGCATTGAGTACCCCCTCGACGGCGCGCAGTCTGGCGATGGCCGCCGCTACCGCATCGGCCGCGCTGATGTCTCCGGCCGCTATCCGTCCGGCGACACCGACGGCGTCGAGATCGCCGAGCACGTCATCGGTCGGTGCGTGTACTTGCGGTCGTGGTCTCATGGAGCAGCTCCCGGACTTCCTCGTCGCTGGTCTGGCCGAAATCGCTGTACCAGTAGCCCACGGCCATGTAGGGCGACGGGGTGTCCAGGCAGACGACTTCATCGGCTTCCTGCTCCATGTCCGCCGCTGCCTCGCCGGATGCCGTCGGCACCGCCACGATAATACGTTCGGCGCCGAGTTTGCGCACCGCGCGCACGGCCGCGAGCATGGTGGAACCGGTGGCCATGCCGTCGTCGGCCAGGATCACCTCGCGGCCGCCCACGTCCAGCGGCGGTCGGTCGCCGCGGTAGGCCTTCTCCCTGCGCTCGAGTTCCGCCTGCTCGCGTTCCACGACCGGGCGCAGGTCTTCCTCGTCGAGGCCCGTCATGCCCATGACCCGGTCCGAGATCACCTGCACGCCGCCCGAGGCGATGGCTCCGGCGGCCAGTTCCGGCTGGCCCGGCACGCCGACCTTGCGCACGACGAGCACGTCCAGTTCCCCGTCGAGTGCTCTCGCCACCTCGGCGGCCACCGGCACGCCGCCCCGGGCCAGGCCGAGCACGAGCGGTGAGCCGGCCTTCGTGTGCCTGCGGAGTTCCTTCCCGAGCTCGCGTCCGGCTTCCTTCCGGTCTGCGAATACCGTCATCTCCCTCTCTCCTTGCTGACTACGCCCCCAAGTGTGACGCCGTGTGCCGGCGGTGCAAATCCGTAACGGCCGCGATCCGGCCTATAATGGCGGCGTGACTCCCTCCACCCCGGACGATGAAGGCATCTGCCCGGAGGACGCGCCCGGGGACCGCTCCGGCGAGGCCGCGCGCAAGGTCCGCTTCCTGGCGTCGCCTTCCAGCTATCCCGAGCCGGAGCCGGTCTCCGACGTCGAGCCGGTGGAGACCCACTTCGCCTGGGTGTTCCTCACCGATCGCCACGCCTGGAAGATGAAGAAGGCGATCCGCGCGCAGGTGATCGACTACCGGCGGCTGGAAGACCGGGAGCACTACTGCCGGGAGGAACTCCGGCTGAACCGCCGCCTGGCGGACTGGGTATACCTCGACGTCGTGCCCCTCACCGAGGACCCGGACGGCCACCTGCATCTGGGCGGCGACGGCCGCGCGGTGGACTGGCTGGTGAAGATGCGCCGCCTGCCCGAGGAGGAGATGCTGGAGCAGCGGATCAGGCGCGGCCGGCTCGGCGACGAGCAGCTGCCCAGGGTGGCGCGGCACCTCGCGGAATTCTACTCGGGCCTCGCGCCGGAGCCCCTGGAGGCCGAGGCCTACGTCTCCCGCCTGCTGGCGCAGAACGACGAGCAGCGCCGGCATCTGGAGGCGCTGGACGACGCACTGGACGACGACCTCTGGCCCGGCATCCTCGACGACCAGCGCCGCTACGTGCGCGCCCGCCGGCAGACGATCGGCGCCCGGGCGGAGGCGGGCCGTATCGTCGAGGCCCACGGCGACCTGCGGCCCGAGCACGTCTACCTGGGCGAGCGCTTCGCGGTGATCGACTGCCTGGAGTTCTCGCGGGACCTTCGCGTGCAGGACAGCGCCGAGGAAGTGGCCTTCCTCGCGCTGGAATGCGAGCGGGCCGGCGGGCGGGACCTGCGGGCCCGGCTGCTGGAGGCCTGGCAGGCGGCGAGCGGCGACGACCCGGAACCGTCACTGATGGCGTATTACTTCAGCCGCCGCGCGATGGTGCGAGCCGTGCTCTCGGCCTGGCACCTGGAAGACCCTTCCTTCGACCGGGAGCACTACGTCGCAGAGGCGCGCCACTACATCGCCCTCGCCCGCGAGTTCATCGACGAAGCCCTGGCTGACTAGTCTTCTTCCTCCCCCAGCAGCCGCACGAGCGAGCCGTTCTCGTGCAGGCAACGGATGGCGTCGCCGATCAGGGGCGCCACGCTCAGGGTAGTCAGCCTGCCCGCGAAGGCATCGCTGATGCGGCCGATCGGCGCCACGCTGTCGGTGACGATGACCCCGTCCAGCGCCGGCACCGCCAGCTTCTCGCTGGCCGGATCCACCAGCAGTCCGTGGGTGGCCGCCGCGAACACGCGGCGTGCGCCGAGCTCCCGGCAGGCCGCGGCCGCCCGGGCCAGCGTCGTGCCCGTGCTGATGAGATCGTCCAGCAGGATGGCGACACGGTCCTCGACGTCGCCGACCACCGTATCACCGCTCACCACGTCCCGGCTGCGTTTCTTGTTGATGAAGGCGTCACCGACGTCGCGGCCTAGCGCCTCCTCCAGCGCCTCGCGGAATGCCGTGGCCCGCTTGACGCCGCCCACGTCGGGGGAGACCACGGCGATCGGCTCGTCGCCGATGCGCTCCCGGATATGCTCGACGAACAGTCGCTTTGCCTCCAGGTGCTCGCTGCGGCAGCGGAACGCGTTCTGGTAGGCCGCGAGATTGTGCACGTCCAGCGTGACCACGCGGTCCAGCCCGGACGACTCCAGCATGCCCGCAACGTAACGGGTGGTGACGGGATCCCGGCTCTTCGTCTTGCGGTCCTTGCGGGCGTAGGCGAGATAGGGGATGACGGCGGTGAGCCGTCCGGCGCCGGCGTCGCGCAGTGCGCCCAGCAGGAATATCAGCCGGCACAGCTTGTCGTTGACGCTTCGCCCCGGCTCGGCGTAGAGGGAATGGACGACGTAGACGTCGTCGCCGCGTACCGGCTCCAGCGGGCGGATCTTGTGCTCGCCGTCGTCGAAATCGCGCTCTCGCAGACGCGCCGGCGCGGTGCCGAGCCGGTCGCAGACCGCATCGGCGAAGGTGCGGGAGGTGGCAGGCGCGAATACCTTCACCCTTGAGATGCTAGTCGAGCGGGCCCACTGTTACAGTAGGTACATCAACGGACCGGAGGATTTCCATGGCCACGCGAGACGCACTGCTGAAGCCACACGAGGGCGACGCGCTCATCCTGGTCGACGTACAGAACGACTTCCTGCCGGGTGGCGCCCTCGGCGTGCCGGAGGGCGACGAGGTAATCCCCGTCCTCAACAAGTACTCGGAGGTGTTCGAGAAGCTGGGCCTGCCCATCGTGGCCACCCGGGACTGGCACCCGGAGAACCACTGCTCGTTCGAGGAGCAGGGCGGTCCCTGGCCGCCGCACTGCGTCGCGGGCACCAAGGGCGCGGCATTCGCCACGGGGCTCGATCTGCACGGCGACACCAAGGTCGTCTCCAAGGCCGAGACGCCGGACGAGGAGGCGTACAGCGGCTTCCAGGGCACCGAGCTGAACCAGTGGCTGAAGGAGCGCGGCGTGAAGCGCGTGTTCGTGGGCGGACTGGCCACCGACTACTGCGTGCGCGAGACCGTGCAGGACGGGCTGGTGAACGGCTACGAGGTCGTGCTGCTGGAGGACGCGGTCAGGGCCGTCAACGTCGAACCGGACGACGGCGAGAAGGCCGTGGCCGCCATGGAGAAGGAAGGCGCGGTGAAGACCGACTTCCAGCATCTCGAAGCGGCCTGAGGAAAAGGAACCACCCACATGAGCGATTCCCTGAGCCGTTCCCGCTGGCTCGAGCGCCTCGGCAGCCCGAACCTGACCGACCTGTACCAGCTCACCATGCTGCAGGCCTACCGGCACATCGGCATGGACGATACTGCCGTGTTCGAGTTCTTCGTGCGCAAGCTCCCCGACCACCGCAACTTCCTGCTGGCGGCGGGCCTGGAACAGCTGCTCGACTACCTCGTCGATTTCCGCTTCGAGGAGCGTGACCTGGAGGCGCTGCGGAGCACGGAGAAACTGGACGATGCCTTCATAGACTCGCTGGCGGAGATGCGCTTCACCGGCGACGTGGACGCCATGCCGGAGGGCACGGCCTTCTTCGGCAACGAGCCCATCGTGCGGGTGGTCGCACCGCTGCCCGAAGCCCAGCTGATCGAGACCCGCGTGGTGAATCTGCTGCAGATGCAGACGTTGATCGCCAGCAAGGCGGCGCGCATGCGCCTGGCCGCCCACGAGCAGCAGCGGCTGGTCGATTTCGGGCTGCGCCGGGCCCACGGCGCCGAGGCGGGCCTGTTCGCCGCGCGGGCGGCCTGGATCGGCGGTTTCGACGGCACGGCCACCGTACTCGCCCACGAGCTCTACGGCATCCCCGTGCTCGGCACCATGGCCCACTCGTTCATCCAGGCTCACGACTCGGAGATGCAGGCGTTCGAGGACTTCTGCCGCAGTCAGCCCGAGAACACCGTGCTGCTCATCGACACCTACGACACCGAGGAAGGCGCGCGCAAGGTGATGGAGCTGGCCCGCAAGCTCGGGCCGGAAGGCTTCGTGATCCGCGGCGTGCGCATCGACAGCGGCGATCTCTACGCCAGCGCCAAAGCGGTACGCCGCATCCTCGACGAGGGCGGCTGCGAGGACATCGAGATCATGGTCAGCGGCGGGCTGAACGAGGACCGCATCGCCGGCCTTGCCGCCGCCGGCATACCGGCGACGGGCTACGGTGTGGGCACGGATCTGGACGTCTCCGCCGACGCGCCCTACCTCGACTGCGTCTACAAGATCCAGGAATACGCCGGCATCCCGCGGCGCAAGAAATCCTCCGGCAAGGCCACCTGGCCGGGCCGCAAGCAGGTGTTCCGCCACCACCGCGACAGCGGCACCTTCGACCACGACGTCATCGGCCTGGTGGACGAAGCGCTGGACGGCGAACCTCTGCTCCGGCCGGTCATGCGCGCCGGCGAACGGCTGGACGAGCCGGAGGCGCTCGCCGACATCCGCGAACGGGCGGCGGCCCAGATGGCCGCCCTGCCCAGGGATCTCTCGCTGCTGCCCGTGGCAGCCGAGCCCTACCGGGTGGAGATCTCGGAAGGGCTGCGCGACATGGCGGAGCGGGTGGACGAGCGAGTCGAGCGCAAGGACTGACGCCCGAACGGCCGCCGGGCTTTTGCAGGAAATTCACGGCGGCACCGCAAGTTCTTCACGCGGCCGACGGCGGCGGCCGGCCATGCCCGGCCCCCCGGAGCCGAAAATACTCGCATAATCAGTATTCTGGCAATTCCCGGCCCGTTCCGGCACGGCAGTTGCAACCTCCCGCGTGAAATGCCGTCGACACGCACGAGGAGGTACTGATGCAACGCTACGAGGCACTGTTTGCAATCGCGGCCGGTGCCCTGCTGACGGCCGCGGCCGGAGCCCAGGGCACCGACCCCTATGCGGAACCCGACGACAGCTGGATCAGCATCAGCGGCACCGTCGTGGCACCGGACGAGGACTCCTTCTACCTGGATTACGGCGACGGCGTCATCCTGGTGGAGATGGATGACTGGGACAGCTACGGCGACGCCTACGGGCTGATGGACGGCGACCGCGTGACCGTCTACGGCGAGGTCGACGACGACCTGTTCGAGGCGGCTTCGATCGAGGCCGGCAGCGTTTACGTGGAGAACCTGAACACCTACTTCTACGCCAGCAGCGCCGACGAGGAGAACGGCGACTACACGCCCTACTTCTGGACCGTGACCACGCCGCTCGAGCTCAGCCGCGCGACGATTCGCGGCACGGTCACCGACATCGACCGCCCCGAGCGGGAGTTCGTCATCGATACCGGCAACCAGCGCATGACCGTGGAGACCGAGTTCCTCGGCTACAACCCGCTGGATGATCTCGGCTACCAGAAGATCGACGAGGGCGACCGGGTGAGCGTCTCCGGCGCGCTCGACACGGACCTGCTGGAGGGGCGGGTGTTCGAGGCCGACAGCGTGATCACGCTGTCCGATGCCAGCCGGGATGAGAACTGATGTTCTTCGCCGAACTGCTTCTCGCCCTCGTTCTCGCCGCGCTGGTGGCGGCCGTGCTGGCCTCCACCCGACGCAGCGAGGATGCGGGACTGGCCGCGGTCTTCGTGTTCTTCTTCCTGCTCCTGTTCCCGCTCATCTGGGCGGCAGGGCTCTGGATCACGCCGATCGGACCGCCTGTCTGGGGCGTACCCTGGCTCGGCTTCCTGCTGGTTAGCCTGTTCCTGCTGGTACTGCTGCTCGCCGCTGCGGTCCCGTCCGGGCCGCCTCGCCGTGCCGGCGACGTGACGCCGGAGAATGCCGGCGAGGAGGCGTTGAAGGGCACGGCCGTCTTCTTCGGCCTGTTCTTCTGGGTGCTCATAATCGCAGCCGCCGCGGCCGTCATAACCCACTACACGAGGTAATCGATGAGAATCCCGACCACGATCAGCACAGTTGCAGCCGGACTCGTATTCGGCCTTCTCACGGCACCGGCCGTCGCACAGAGTTCACCGGTGAATCAGATGATCCGCATGTATTCGGAACCCGACGAATACTACTTCTTCGAGGATGACCGCAAGCAAGTGGTCGACTACCAGGAAGCGCGTGTCGTGCGCGTCTGCACGGGCGAGAGCCGTCACCTGGTCCCGCTGAAGATCACCTACGACGGGAGTTCGGCCATGCTGCATGCCGGCGACTGCATGCGGGTGGAGGCAAAAGAGATCTACCTGGAACCGGCCGAGATGCTGGACGCCAACTGGTCCATCGTGGCCAACGTGGACACCGTGAACTGATCGCTCAGCCTGCCGCTTCGGTCGGCGGGCCCTTGAGTTCGACCGTGTTGCCCTCCGGGTCCCGGATATAGAGGGACGGCCCGTAGCCGAGCGCGCCGTAGCGCTGCACGACTTCGCCGGCCTCGATGCCGTGCGCCCGGAGGTGCTCGCGGATGGCATCGGCGTCCCACGGCTCTACCTGCACGCAGAAATGATCCATGTTCGGGGCATCGTCTGCGGGCGGTTGCGGGAAGTTGCGGCCGAGTTCGCCGTCGACGGCGACCACGTCGATCAGAGAGGCGCCGGCCCTCAGCTGATACAGACCGATGCCCGTCTGCTCTTTCTCCAGCGCGCAGCCGAGTACCTCCCGATAGAACGCCAGCAGCGCGCGCGGGTCGCGCGCCCGGATGACCACGTGGTCGATGAGCCGGATGTTGACGGGATGCTGTGCGGCCATGTCACGGCGCTCCTGGCTGGGATGCGCGCAGTCTAGCACCGGTGTGAAACCCGCACTCTCGCGGCCCGGTTTGAAATAGGCTCCTTATCTGGTCTATTTTACTCATTTAAAGACGGGCATGCGGGGAGCTTGATGGCAAGAATCGGAACGACGCTGGCCCTGCTCGGGGCCCTGTGCCTGGCGGCCGCCCCGGCCGTGCCTCATCCCGACGAAGAGGCTCTGCCTTTCCACGGGACTCGCGCAAAGCCCCTGGAGCGGCAGCCGCCGGCCTACCCGCGCTTCGAGCTGAAACGGGAACGCCAGGGCTGGGTGCAGCTCAGTTTCGTCGTCACGAAGTCCGGAGAGGTGGTCGACCCCATCGTCGAGGACTCCAGCGGCAGCTCGCTGTTCGAGGATGCCGCGCTGGACGCGGCCCGCCAGTGGAGGTTCGAGCCTGCCACCCGGGAAGGCGAACCGATCGAGCAGTCGCGGACCCGGGTCATGATCCGCTTCACGATCGACCCGAAGAGGCTTGGCGCCACCTCCCGCTTCCATCGTATCCACGCGAAGATCTCGGGACTGCTGGAGGACGGCGAGATCGACCGGGCGAAGCGGCTGATCACGGAGACCGGGAACGGCCGGCTAAACCTTTACGAGGTGGCCCGGCTGTGGATGCTGAAGGCGATCGTCGCCGGCGAGGAAGGCGACCAGCGGACCCAGCTCGCGGCACTGAAGCGGGCGGTCGCGGGAGGCGGCGATTATGTCGAGGACAATCTCTACCCCGGCCTGCTGAGAGCCATCCTGGCGCTGCAGATCCGGCTCGGCGACTACGGCACGGCCCTGGGGACCAGCGAGGAGTACTTCGCTGCCGGCGGCGACGAGGAAGGCCTCGGCCCGCTGGCCGAAGCAGTGGAGCAGATCCGCGCCAGCGCTGCCGGGGACGCGCCGATACTCGTCGAGGCCGCCATCGGCGGCGCCGCGGCCTGCGAGGACTGCCGCACGAGCTGGCACTACCGACCGCTGCGACGGGCGTTCTCCATCGACGGCGTGAACGGCGCGGCCGAACGCCTGGAGATCCGCTGCGACTGGCATCGTTACAGCGACCGGGTGCGCGAGGGCATCACCTGGGAGATCCCGAAGAGCTGGGGCGACTGCCGTGTTATCGTGACCGGCGAGAAGGGCACGCGTTTCAATTTCTACGAGCTGCCCGACGCCTGACCCGCACCGAGCGCGAGACACCATGAGACAGACCGCCCGCGCACTGACGCTGACCGTCGCGCTGCTCGCCGCCATGGCGGCCCCGACCGCGCTCCCCGCCGCCGAAGCCCCCGTCGCCATCGCCATCCACGCCGGCGCCGGGACGATGAGCCGGGAGGAGACGACGCCGAAGCAGGAGACCGCCATCCGCGCCGAACTGGAGCACGCCGTGCGGGTCGGCCACCGCGTGCTGACGGAAGGGGGCACGAGCCTCGAGGCGGTGCAGGCGGCCGTCAACATCCTGGAGGACTCGCCGTTCTTCAATGCGGGCAAGGGCGCGGTATTCAACGCCGAGGGCGAGAACGAGCTGGACGCCTCGGTGATGGACGGCGCCACGCTCAACGCCGGCGCGGTCGCGGCGGTGCGCCGCATCGCCAATCCCATCGACCTGGCGCTCGCGGTCATGACCGAATCCCGCCAC
>DASRVH010000155.1:0-27480 GCA_035655155.1 Woeseiaceae bacterium | reverse complement strand
GAGGGGCCCGTTTCGTTCGAGCACAGTAATGGTTGTTCCGCTCTCACGGCCAGCGCGGAAACCAGGCTTGTCACCGCTACTCCAGCAGCCGCAAATACCTGTCGTACCGGTAGAGCCGGTCCCGCTTCCGTTCACCGATTTCCGATAATATCCCCGCCGCACCCAGCACCTCGATGGCCTTGCCCGCGGTCGGCTTCGTGGTCGACAGCAGCTCCGTCACGCGCGGCATGGTGAGGACTGGATGCTCCGGCAGAAGTTCGAAGAGCCGGACGCTGGAAACCGTCGCCTCCGCCATCGCGAGCAGCGCCTGCCTGTCCTCTGTGACACGGGCGTACAGAGCGCGGGCGGTGCGGGTGGCATGGTCGGCGATCGCGGACACGCCGGTCAGGAAGAATTCGAGCCAACCCGTCCAGTCGCCCTCGGTCCGGATCGAATCCAGGCGGCGGTAGTACTCGGCCTGGTTCTGCCGGAAGTAGAGGCTGAGATACAGCAGCGGCCCGCCCAGCAGTTCCCAGTGCTCGAGCAGCAGCGCAATCAGCATGCGGCCCAGGCGGCCGTTGCCATCGAGGTACGGGTGGATGGTCTCGAACTGCACGTGCACGAGGCCGGCGCGGACGAGCGGCGGGAGCTCGTCTCCGGAGTGGATGTAGCGCTCGAGATCACTCAGGAGTTCGGCGACGTGCGTGGGCGGCGGCGGAACGAAACTGGCGTCACCGGGGCGACTGCCTCCGATCCAGTTCTGCGAGCGGCGGAGTTCGCCCGGCTGCTTCGAGGCGCCGCGGACACCGTGCATGAGGATGCGGTGACAGTCGTTCAGCAGTCGCACGGAGATGGGCGTGCCGCGCGGGGAACGGATCTGCTCGAACGCGTGGTTGATCGCCGCTACGTAGTTGGTGACCTCTTCGATGTCCTGGAGGCCGGAGGCGCCCGGTTGAGCCGTCTGCTCCCAGGACAGCACGTCCTGGAGCGTGGCCCGGGTGCCCTCGATCTCGGACGAGAGGAGTGCCTCCTTGCGGACGAAGGCGTAAACGAACCAGTCGAGCGACGGGATCATGGCGCCGGCAAGATCGAGCTGGGCCAGTGCGGCTTCGGCTCGGCGCAGAGATTCGGTCAGGCCTTCGAGCTCAGCCGCACTCAGCCGGGGCGGGAGCGGATCGGGCACGAACGCCTGCACCGACTCGCCGGCGACTGTTGTCGTGACGTAATGGCCTGTGGATCTGGCGTCCATGGTAAAGCATTCTTTACTAACCAGAACCCAAAGTAAAGCAGTCTTTACTAGTTAGCCGCAGGCAAAGCACCTTTCCGGGGGCGAACCTGACGAACGGCTGATATCTCAGTCTCAGGAGAGTGGTATATACTTTCTACAATTCTGTAGAAATATATGAGGGATACTTGGATGGCCACGACGACCCAGATCTCCGCCCACATTACGAAAGAGACCAAAGCCGAGCTCGAAGCCTATGTGCGGCAGAAAGGGGTAAAAAAGGCCTTTCTGATCGAGGAGGCGCTGCGGCACCATCTCCAGGCGTTACGGGAGATTCCGGAGGACCTCATGATCCCTTCGCGACTGGTACTGACGCCCGAGTCGATGGAGCGGGTGGCCGAGCAGATCGAGCGGCACGAAGAGCCCACGGAAGCCCTGAAATCGCTGTTCCGTGACTGACACCCGGGCGGAGGTTCGCGTCCGGCTGTTACGCACGGACGACGACCGGACCGGGTTCCAGAGCGGCGATATCGAACTGGATCGCTTCTTCCGGCGCTACGCCGGGCAGAATCAGTTTCGTCACCACATCGGCACCACCTACGTTGCCGTACTCGGCGGGGCGATCGCGGGCTTCGCCACCGTCTCGATGGCCGAGCTTGCGACGGAGAAGCTGACGAGGAAGCTCCGTCGGAGGCTCCCCGCCTATCCGCTGCCGGCGCTGCGTCTGGCGAGGCTGGCCGTCGACCAGCGCTGGCAGGGGCTCGGCACCGGCAGACTGCTGCTCCGTTCCGTGCTCGAGCTCGCGCTCGAGATGCGGGACCGCGTGGGGTGTACGGGGGTCCTCGTAGACGCCAAGGCGAACGCCGTCGGGTTCTATGGCTCTCTCGGCTTCGAAGCGATTGATCTCGCGAGTGGCGGCCTCGGCGACCGTCCGTCGCCGGAAGTGATGTTCCTGCCGATCGGTACGATCGCGGCGGCAGGACGGAGGTAGTTGAGTTAACCGTCCCCGTAATTCACTCTCCGCGCATGTCCGGGTCTGTAACGACGAGACTCCTTCCTTTAGCCGCCGCACTGGTGTCGCTGGCGTTGATCGCCTTCGCCCTGTTCCGCCTGACCGAGACCAGCGCGGGCGTCGCCACGGACGAGACGCGTCTCGGGCCCACACCGGTAACGGTGTTCCGCGCCGCGGATTCGCCCGCCGACGCCGCCCTGCCGGTCGTCGTGATCGCACACGGGTTCGCGGGCTCCCAGCAGCTGATGCAGTCCTTCGCCGTGACGCTGGCTAAGAACGGCTACCTGGCCGTGACCTTCGACTACTACGGTCACGGCCGGAACCTGGAGCCCCTGCGGGGCGACGTCACCGAGATCGAGGGAGCGACCCGGAACCTGCTCGAGCAGACGGGCACCGTGGCGGATTACGCGCTGTCGCTGCAACGGGCCGGAGACGGCCTCGCGGTACTCGGCCACTCGATGGCCTCCGACGTCATGGTGCGCTACGCGCAGGGCGACGAACGGGTCGACGCCGTCGTCGCCGTCTCCATGTTCTCGCCGGCGGTCACGGCGGAGTCGCCGCAGAATCTCCTGGTGATCGTCGGCGGGCTGGAGGGATTCCTGAAAGAAGAGGCGTTGCGGGTGCTCGGCCTGGTGACCGACAACCCCGAGGAAGGGGTGACGGCGGGTCGCTTCGCGGACGGCAGCGCGCGCCGGGTGGTGTTCGCCGACGGCGTCGAGCACGTGGGCGTGCTCTACAGCGAGGAAAGCATGGCCGCGACGGTGGCTTGGCTGAACGGCGTGTACGGGCGGGAGAGCAGCGGCTACACGGCTGCACGCGGCCTGCCCATCGCGCTGCTGATCGCCGGTGCCTGGCTGCTGGCCTGGCCGCTGTCGAAGCTCCTTCCCGTGGTCAGCCGTCCGGCACGGGGCGCCTCTTTGGGCTGGCGCCGGTTGCTGCCGGCCGCCGCCATCCCGGCCGTGGTCACGCCGCTGTCGCTGTGGTGGTTCCCGGCGGATTTCCTCGGGGTGCTGGTGGGCGGTTACCTCGCCGTCCACTTCCTGGTCTACGGGCTGGTGACGGCGGGGTGTCTGCTGTGGATCCGGCGCGCCGACCGGCCCGCAGTCCGCGGCGAAACGAACTGGCCGAAGCTGGTCGTGGCCACCCTGCTCGCCACCGCGTACATCGCCGGCGTGATCGCGCTGATTCTCGATACTTACGTGACCTCCTTCGCCATCACGCCGCCGCGGGTACCGCTGGTGTTCCTGATGCTGGCCGGCACGCTCGCCTACTTCCTCGCCGACGAATGGCTCACCCGCGGTGCCCAAACGGCACGCGGCGGGCACCTGTTCACCCGTTTCTGTTTCCTCGTCTCGCTGGGTATCGCCGTGGCGCTCTCGTTCGAGGACCTGTTCTTCCTGCTGATCATCGCCGCCGTGATCGTGCTGTATTTCCTCGTCTACGGTTTCTTCGCCCGCTGGATCTACCGGGCGACCGGGCATCCTGCGGTGAGCGGGATCGCCACCGCCACCGCCTTCGCCTGGGCCCTGGCGGCAGTCTTCCCCATGCTCGCCGGGTAGGAGAGCCTTCAGGCCCGACGAGAAGCTGTAGGCGGGCCTCCAGGCCCGATCATTCGGGGCTAAAGCCCCTCCTACCGGTATTCTTTGAAATATCGGTCAGCGACGAACGGTCCCCTCTGATATCGGGCAATCTGACGGCCGACCGGCAAAGGGGGACTGAATGCATTTCGAATTCACCGAGCAGCAGACCGAGATCCGCGATCGTGCGCGGGCGTTCCTGGATACCCATTGCGACGCGGGCCGCCTGCAGCAACTCGCGCGCAGCGACGTCTTCCCCGAGGATCTCTACACGGCTCTCGCCAGCAGCGGCCTGCTGAAAGTCGCTCTCCCCAGAGCCGTGGGCGGCGACGAAGCCGGCCTCATCGGCGCCGCCATCGTCGCCGAGGAACTGGCGCGTGCGAGCAGCACGCTGGTGAACATGTACCTCGTCAACACCGTCTTCGCCGGCGGTCTCATCATGCTGGCCGGCAGCGACGAACAGCGTGGGCGCATACTCCCCGCGCTGGCCCAGGGCCGGTGCAAGCTCGCGTTCGCGCTGACCGAGCCCGGCGCGGGCTCCGATGCGGCCTCCGTCGCCACCTCGGCCCGCCGGGACGGCGACCAGTGGGTACTCGACGGCCAGAAGCGCTACACCACCGGCGCCCGGAATGCCGACTACATCCTGGTGGTCACGCGGACCGAAGCCGACGCGAAGGCCTCCCAGGGCATGAGCGTGTTCCTGGTGCCGGCGGATGCCGAGGGTCTCGACATCTCGCCGATGGACAAGATCACCGACAACGCCTATGCCTCCTGCGACCTGCGGCTGGACGGCGTGCGCGTGGGGCCGGAGGCGCTGCTGGGCGGTGAGGCCGGGCTGAACCGGGCGTGGTCGGCGCTGCGCGTCACCGGCGGCATGGAGCGGGTATGCGTGGCCGCGAGCTCGCTGGGACTCTGCCGGGCCGTGCTCGCCGACGCCCTCGCCCATGCCCGCGAGCGGGAGCAGTTCGGCCGGCCCATCGGGCAGTTCCAGGCCATACAGCACCTGCTGGCCGACATGGCCACCTCCATCGAGGCGCTGCACTGGCTGACCTACGCCGGCGCCTGGAAGGCGGACCGGGGAGAGGATGCCGGCAAGGAGATCAGCATGGCGAAGAGTTTTGCGGCGGAAACCGTGAACCGGCTGGTGCTGGAGGGGCTGCGCATCCTGGGCGGCGAGGGCTTTCTTGCGGCGACGCCGATGGCACGCTACCAGCGCGAAGCGCTGCTCAGCCTCTATGCCGGCGGCACCATCGAGATACAGAAGAACCTCATCGCGCGGTATCTGTAATACCGTAGCCATACGGAAACAACGGATCGTACTCCTCGTCCCCCACGTTGATGGGGATCTGCCCCGCGTCCTGCGGCCAGGAGAAGCCGAGCTTGCCCTTGAAGTCATAGTCGCCGAACAGCACCTCGGCGATGCCGTCGCCTTCCGAGCCCGGCAGCCAGGCAGCGACGAAGGCGACCGAGCGCGCGAGCTCCTCGTTCACCAGCAGCGGGCGGCCGGACACGAGCACCGTGACCACCTTGGTGCCCTGGTCGTGGTAGGCGCGGATGAGTTCGCGCTGCTCGTCGGTCAGCACCAGCTCCTCCGCCTTGCGGTCGCCCACGCCCTCGGCATAGGGCTCCTCGCCCACTATCACTATGGCCACGTCGGCGTCGTCGCGCACGCCCGTCGCGCCGGCGTCGATCACGCGCTCGGCGCCGATGACCTTGCGGATGCCGTCGATGATGCTGGTGGCGCCTTCGACCGGCCGGGCGGCGTGACCGTACAGATCCTCGTGGGCGCCCTGCCACTTCTTGGTCCAGCCGCCGCTCTGGTAGGCCACGTTGTCGGCGTGGCTGCCGGCGACGATGACGGTCTGGTCTTTAGACAGCGGCAGGATGCCGTCCTCGTTCTTCAGCAGCACCAGGGATTCGCGCACCGCCTGCCGCGCGACGGCGCGGTGAGCCTCGGAGCCCACGGTGTCCGCGCAGGCGTCGGAGCTGTACGGCCGCTCGAACAGGCCGAGGCGGAGCTTCATGCGCAGGATGCGGGTGACGGCGTCGTCGATGCGGGACATCGGCACCTCGCCGTCTTCCACCAGCCGCACGATCTCGGGGATGCCCTCCTTCCAGGACTGCACCAGCATGAACATGTCGATGCCGGCCGTGAGCGACTCCTTCATGGTCAGGCCGCCGAGGCGCACACCCTCCCAGTCCGTGAGCACGACGCCGTCGAAGCCGAGCTCTTCCTTCAGCAGATCCGTGAGCAGCGCCTTCGAGCCATGAATCTTCTCGCCGTTCAGGGAGCTGAACGACGCCATCACGGAGACGGCGCCGCTCTCGATGGCGTCGATGTAACCCGGCAGGTGGACGGTGCGCAGCTCCTCTTCCGTGATGATCGCGTTGCCACGGTCCACGCCGCCCTCGGTGGCGCCCTCGGCGACGAAGTGCTTGGCGGTAGCGCCCACGTGTTCCTCGGCGGTGAGGTCGTCGCCCTGGTAGCCCTCGATGAGGGGGCGCGCGAACAGCACCTGCAGCTCCACGTCCTCGCCGAAGGCCTCGTAGGTGCGGCCCCAGCGGATGTCGCGCGCCACCGCGATGGTGGGCGCGAAGGTCCAGCGGATGCCGGTGGCGGCGAGTTCCCGGGCGGTGACCCGGGCCAGCCTTCTGGCAAGGTCCGGGTTGCGGGTGGCGCCGATGCCGATGTTGTGGGGCAGGATGGTGGCCGGGCCGTCGAAATACGCATGGCCGTGAACGGCGTCGATGCCCGCCACGATGGGGATGCCGGTGCGGGTGGCGAGCGCCGCACGCTGGTAGGCATCGAACATCTCGCGCCAGGCCTCGGCGGTGCCCAGGTTGCCGTCCGGGACGGTGCTGATGATGGAGCCGAGGCCGTACTCCCGCACGTCTTCCGGCGTGGCCGTGGAGACGTCGGCCTGCACCATCTGCCCGGCCTTCTCCGCCAGCGTCATGCCGGCGACGACGGCGGGGATATCGGCTTCCGTGGAGAGCACGGGCATGCGGGCATCGGTCGCGGCGCGATCGAGCTGGCGGTTGCAGCCGGCCAGCACGGCGAGAGCGGAGAGGGTCACGATGAGTCTCAGCTGATGCGGGTTTCTCATGGGCATGCGGGGACGAAGTGACCCTTCGCCGCGACCGCTACGGTGGCGGCGGGGCTATCGTCAATGTTGTAGTCGAGGCTTTGCGCGGGACGTGATCCGCCGGGCACTCAGTCCCAGAACTTCCACCAGGGCTTCTTGCCTTTCTGCGCCTGCTCTTCTTCGGCGTCTTCGCCCTCCGCGGCTTCGCCCTGGCGATACTCTTCCATGACCTGCTTGCGCTCGTCGCGGCGCTCGCGCATCTCCTGCGCTTTCTCGCTGCCCTTGTCTGCGCCCTTGCCTGCGGCCTTCGCCTGGCCCTCGGCATCCTCGCCGTATTGCTCCCGGGCGCGTTCCTCGGTCATCTCCTCGGTGCGTTCGCGCTGGCGCTCGAGTTCGCCCGCCTGCTCGCCCAGTTCGGCTTCGGCGCGTTCGCGTTCGGCCTCCGCTTTCTCCTTCGCCTGGGCGGCCTTGCCGGGCTTGTCGTCGGGCGGGCCCTGCTGTGCGAGGGCCGGCGTCGCGGCCAGGGCGAGGCCGAGAAAGATACCGATCACGAGTAATTGCCTGTTCATGAGTCTGCCCCTTTCGGCTTGCGGACTATGGGGAAACAGTCTGCTCAATCGCTCGGCAAGTCAACTGCGCCTCGTCGTCGCACTCGTCGTCGCACTCGTCGTCACCATGGACACCACCTCCGCACTGCCCACATGGGTGAACCGACCCGGCGTGCAGGTGAGGATGACGATCTGGCAGTCCCTGCCGGCCGCAGCAATGGCCGCGCCCATGGTCTCCAGGCGCGAGGGGTCCGAGAAGCCGAGGGCGTCGTCGATGATCAGCGGCACGCCGCCCTGCTCGGCGACGATGCGGGCGGCGGCGAGGCGGGCGAGGATGCCGAGCTGTTCCTTGGCGCCGACGCTCAGCGACTCGAACGGCAGCGTCTGTTCGTCCCGGGTGACGGCCTCCAGTTTCCAGTCCTCGCCGATCGCGACCTCGAAGCGCTGGCCGAAGACGATGCGGCCCAGTTTTTCGATGGCGTCTTTCAACGGCTGGACGTACGCCTGGCGGGCGGCGTCGCGGTGCTGGTTGAGCGTGGTCCAGAGGCGCTCGGCGGCGGCGGCGCGGCGGCGGGTGGCTGCCAGTTCGTCGGCGGTGTCCGTCACCCTGCGGTCGGCGGTCTCCAGTGCGTCGTAGCGCCCGTCGGCCTGGGCGCGTTCGAGGCGGTCGTGGAGGACGGCGAGCTGCTGCTCGGTCTGCGTGAGGTCGCGCTCGGCCCGGGTGAGGGCGTCTCTGGCGTTGGTGTAGAGGGTCTCGACGGAGTCGGGGTCTAGCTGGTCGAGGCGGCGGCGGATGGCGGCGGTGTCGGTTTCGAGTTGCTCGGCGGCGGCGGCGGCGTCGCGCAGCCTGGCTTCGAGGGCGTCGTCCGGCGCTTCGGCGCGCGCGGTTTGCAGGCGTTTCTGTCTGTCTTTCAGGGTGGCCTCGCGGCCGATGAGGGCCTCCTTCGCCTGGCGCAGGGCGGCATCGGCCTCGGCATGTTCGGCGCGCAGTTCCGTTTCGCGTTGCTGGGCGGCCTCGTAGTCCGATTCGGCGTCCTTCAGGGCCTGTTCGGCGGCGGACAGGGCTTCGCGGCCCGCGGCAGCGTCTGCCGGGAGGCCGTCCTGACCGCCCCTCTGTTCCAGAAAGGCCTCGCAGCGTTCGCGCAGTGAGCGGACGGACTCGGCTATCTCCTCGGCGGTCTCCTCGCCCTTCTCCTCGGCCCCGCCCGAGGACAGGATCTCGGCGGCCCGGGAACGCAGGCGCTGGCGCTCCGCCTCGGCGCTGCGGCGGGTCTCGTTCTGCTCGATGGCCTCGGCGAGGTTCTTCACCCGGTAACGCTCGAGGGCGCTCGCGAGTGCCGTCTCGGCCTCGCTGAGGTCGCTCTCCAGCTCCGCGGCGGTGCGCGGCGGCGCGATGCGCACGGAGGCGAGATCGGGGAAGCGGATCTCCAGACCGGAGGCCACGTAGCGTTTCTCCGCCTCGCCGGTGACGAGTGAGACGTCCTCGTCCTCAATGGTGAAGTCCAGCGACTGCTCCGCCGTGACGGTGACCGCGGTGGCGGCGAGGTCGCGCTTGCTCTTCGCCTTGTCCAGCTCGTGGCTGGCGTCGCGGATGGCCTCCAGGCCGGCATCGTCGATGGCGATGTCGTTCAGGGTCTTCGAGGTCTTTTTCAGCTGTTCGGCAACGGCGGTATGGTCTTCCAGGCGCTGCTCGTTCTTCGCGAGGCGATCCCGATCTTCCAGGTAGGCGAGGTCCCGGCGGGCGGCCTCCACCCGTTCGCGGGCGGCGTTGCGGCGTTTGCGCTTGTCCTCGGCGACCAGGCGGGCGGAGTCGACCTTCTTCGCCCGCTCCGTAGCACGCTCGGCCAGCGGTTGCTGCTTCTCTTTCTCCGCCGCCAGCGCCTTTTCGTCGGTCGCTATGGTGTCGGCGAGTGCCTTACGCTCTTCGAGTGCGCGGGCGGCCGCGGCCTGCCGATCGGCGGCACTGGTCAGGCGGGTCTCGGCGAGCTCGAGTTCCTGCCGGAGCTTCGTCACGCTCTGCCAGGACGCTTCGCGTTCGCGGACTCTGGCCTCGAGGTCGGGGATGGCCTCGCGGCGGCGGCGCAGGTCGGCCTGCAGGCCGTCGTGGGCTTCGGCGTCGCGTTCGACTTCCGCGAGTGCGGCGGCGGCGGCATCGCGGGCGGCGACGGCGGCCTCATGGTCCTGCTCCAGCTGGGCGAAGCGGGGTTTGCCGGTCCTGGGGGTGTAGTAACGCTCGTACTCGGCCCGGGCCGCCTCGAGGAGGTCCATGTCCTCCACGCCGGTGGTGGCGTGGCCGGCCGCCTCGTCCAGCGCGTTTGAGAGGCCCTCGGAGTCCTTCAGGTCGGCCGGCGCCAGGCTGGCGCCCTGCTCCGTGAGCAGCGCCTGCCACAGGGCGAGGTCCACGGTCTCGTTCAGGATGGCCTCGGCACGCTCGTGCGCTTCGCGGCCGGTGAGTTGCTCGCGGCGCGGCGCGCTGACGTCCAGCGTGGTCTGCGCCGACTTGTTGTAGGTCTTCGAGTAGACGAAGCGATAGTCGCCGGTCTCGATCTCCGCGGTCACCGTGCTGCCGACGTCGCGGCCTACCGGCATCACCGCCTTGATGGCCTGCTTCTTCGAGGAATCGAGCTCGCGGACCAGGGTGAGCAGCGCCTCCACGAGGGTGGACTTGCCGGCCTCGTTCGGGCCTTCAACAATCGTCACGCCGTCGGCGAAGCGCACGTCGCACGCCTCGATGCCGCGCCAATTCTCGAGGGCGAGGCGAAGGAGGCGCATCAGGGACGGGCGGCTTGCGGGGACATGGAAGCGAGTTTAGCAGCATGAGTCCGACGGTCCTCAGGGAGGAAGGCTATCGCTTCTTTATGGAACAGGACGGCCTCGAACGACACCCCCCGAACCAGCTGTCGTTGCAGGTTCTTCTCGGGATTCCAGTTGAACCGTTTCACTGACGGATGCCAGTACAACGTGTGCCGATTCTCGTTGATCAGCGGACATTCGAGCGCTGCAGGAGCACGATGGCGACCCCGCCCAGGGTCGCCGCCGACGCAATCACGAGCCGGGGCGTGACGGCCTCCGCGAGCAGCATCACACCGCCGATGGCGGCGATCACAGGCACCGACAGCTGCACCGTCGCCGCCTGGGTGCCGGTCAGCCCCTTGAGCGCCGCGTACCAGATCACGTAGCCGAGACCCGACGCGACCGCGCCGGAGGCGACGGCCAGCAGGAAGCCAGCCGCCGTGCCGTGCCAGCGGCCGACGAACGCGAGACTCACGAGCAGTACCAGCGGCAGGCAGTAGAGGAAGTTGTTGGCGGTGGCCGGCAGCGGGTCGCCGCTGCCGCGGCCGAGCAGCGAGTACATGCCCCAGGCGATGCCGGCGATGGTCATCAGCACCGCGCCATCAGCCGCCGGCGCGGTCACGCCGGGCGAAACCAGCCAGACGAGACCGCCGATCGCGAGCGCGAGTCCTGCCCAGGAGACCGGCGGGAAATACTCCCCGGCGCGCAGCGCCGCAACGAACATGGTCACCTGCACGGCGCCGAACAGAATAAGCGCACCGGTGGCCGCACCCAGCGTCACGTACGCAAACGAGAAGCACACCATGTAGCCGAACAGCATCACCGCGGCCCGCCAGCTGCCCGGCGCCCGCCCCTGCCTCCGCCACCGCGGCGCGACGATGAGCGCGAGCATCACGGCCCCGGATGCGACCCGGACGGACGCGAAGCTGGCGGCGTCGATCAGCCCCTGACCGAGCGCCATCCGGCACAGGATGGAGTTGGCCGCGAAGGCGATCATCGCTACGGCGGTCAGCGCGACCGTGGTCAGGGCGCCGGGTGACGGCGAGCCGGAGGGCGAGTCTCTCATCGTTCCCCGAGCGTAGCAGGGTAGGAGGGCCTTCAGGCCCGATCGGGAAATGGGTCGGGGCTAAAGTCGGGGCTAAAGTCGGGGCTGAAGCCCCTCCTACGCGTTCAGGCCGAGCACGATCGACCAATAGACTGTCAGCTGCGCCAGCTCGGCACCGTTGAGTTTGGCGAGCATCTCTCCCTGGAAGCGCCGCTTATCGATGGTGCGCACCTGGTCGGCCATGACGCCGGAGTCTTCCCGCAGTCTGTCGCGACGCGTAATGCGGAACCGGAGCGGCGCGGCATCGGCCAGGGCGCGTCGGCGTCGGCGGCCTCGAGTTCGTCGGCGATTCCGACCGCCTATCCCCCGAGCCCGAGCCCCACGTCCAGATC
The DNA here is from genome assembly GCA_035655155.1 of Woeseiaceae bacterium. GTDB lineage: Bacteria > Pseudomonadota > Gammaproteobacteria > Steroidobacterales > Woeseiaceae > Lentisalinibacter. Next base: position 15,823 of record DASRVH010000155.1, on the reverse strand, counting down.
CAGCGGCACCTCCAGATCCTCCTCCGCGGGCAGAACCACGTCGATGGTCAGGTTCCCGGTGGGCCCGACGACGATGAGGTTGGGACGCGCGTTGCCGGCCGGGATGTCCACGCTCCCGGAACCGCGCGCCACGAGGCGCAGCGGCCTCAGCCCCTCGCCGTAACAATAGAACCGACTCACCTTCTTTTGCGGCGTGCCGCTGGCCGAATCGAGGCTGCAGCTGAGCTGTTCGCCGTTCACGTCGAACCTGATGCGGCCGAAGCCATCCCCTTCCAGCGATACGTTCTCCAGTGTCACGGTCTGCTCGCCGTCGCCGGCGACCTGCAGGATGAGGTTGCCGTCGAGAGACAGGGTGCCGGCACCCTTCGACGGCATTGCCGCCGTGACCGCCGTGATGAGGATGGCGTTGCCTTCCCGGTTCACCGAGACGCGGTCATGACGGATATTGCTGATCACCCGGCTGACGACCTGGCCCATGCCCATATCGTCGGCAGGCGGCTCCGCCTCCTGCAGCAGGTTCTTGCCCTGGTCGTCGGTCCAGGACTCGATGGCGGAGTCCTCCGACAGGCCGAGGATGCGTTCATCGGGCATGGCGACCTGGAACTCCACCAGGGTGACATTCGGTTGGAACCCGTCCGGACTTTCGCGGATGACCTGCAGGCCGATTACCTCGATGGCGGGGGCGGCGGAGACGGGAACGGCCAGTACCCACAGCGAGACCGTCAGCAGAATTCGACTCATATTCTTCTCCGTCATGGTCATCGTAAAGCGCGCTTTCCTGCACCTCCGCCTTCCCTGGCTCGCACTGCGATTCACCCCTTCGCAGGGAGCAAGGCGTGGAAAAATCGGATATCCCCGAGCGTGCAGATCCAATCCCGCCCGGCCGCGAATCCTCGAACCGACCGGACGGTAACGGTCCGAGTGTGGACCATCGGAGCAGTGCCGGACAACAGCGCGTGGACGAAACCGCAGGTGACGGAAAGATCGAGGCAGCCGCCCTGCCCTGCCCCGAGGACCTGGCCCTTTGATTCGCCGGCAAAGGCTCGGGGCTGAAGCCCCTCCTACCTGCGGGTTAGGGTGGCGCCTTGGAGTGGCATGCCGGCAGCGTCCACCGGCTGGCCCGTGGCGGTGTCCTCCAGCTCCAGGGCGGTGAGTTCCGCCGTGAAGGTGACGGATGCCGGAGGCGGGGGTGGCGGCGGCGGTGGTGGGGGGTTGGTGCTACCGTTGTCGCCGCCGCCTCCTCCTCCGCCGCCGCAGGCGCTGAGCAACAGGGCGACGGCGGCGGCGAGTGCGGGGCGCTTCGTGCTGCGGATCGTGATCATGTCGGCCACCTTCAGAAGTCGTAGCTGATCAGGAAGCGGGTGGTGCCCTGGGGCAGCTCGAAGGGCGAGCCGGGCTCAAGGTTCAGGGTGCCGTCGTCGGCGGCGTAGGTACCGGAGCCGAGCCGGGTGTCGCCGGCGTCGACGGCGCCGTCGCCGTTCGCGTCCAGCCAGAGGCTGACCCGCTGCACGTCGGCGGCGTCGTCGCCGGAGCCGGAGGCGCGGAGCGTCAGGCGCCTCAGCACCACGTCGGCCGTCGCGCTCGCGAGCTCGAAGCGGAGCAGCGGCACATCGGCGGCGCCGGCATCCACCTCCCGGTCGGCGACGACGAGTCCGGCGGCGTCCACCGACGGACCGGTGGTCGCAATGGCGATACCGCCCGGATCGACAATGGTGCCGTTGCGCTCGCCGTCGGCGTCGTTCGGGCCGCCGTCCTCCAGCGTGAGCTGCACGCAGTGGTGGCCGGCCGTGAGCCCGGCGCTGTAGCGCGCGCTGCCCGGTTCGGGGCAGATGCCCGGCTCGCCGGCGGCGGAAGCGAGTGCGTTGCGCGCATCCTCCACGAAGTCCTGCCAGCCGAGGTTGGCCGCGTACTTGCGCCAGACGGCACCGGCAGGCACCGGCTCGGGCAGGGGGATCACCACCCTCGCGCTGTCGGCGGGCCCAAAGGCGCTGCGCACCTCAAAGTCGTGGATGCCGAGCGGATAGTGATAGCGCTCGTCGTCCACGTTCGAGGCCGGCCCGCCGTCGCTGCCGTGGTTGCGGATGTCGGTCATGGTCACCCGGGCGTCGTCGCCGCTCGCAAGCGCGGTGCGGCCGAGGGAGAGGATGTTGCCTTCCTCCGCCTGCAGGATCGCCGGCGAACCGGTCTCGGCCACCAGGTGGTGCCAGTCCTCGCTCGGGTCCAGCCAGGCGGACACGCCGTTGCGGTTGCGGTCGGCGATACCCTCGGCCGCGTCGTCGACACCGTCGCCGTCCCGGTCGGCGTCCGCGGCCAGGGCCGGTGCGGCGGGCACCACCCGCAGGTAGCGGTGCACGGTGGCGGAGCGGGCCGGCAGGCCGTCGTCGCTAGCGGTGACGGTGACGCGGTAGGTGCCCGCGGCCACGCCGGCCGGGTCGAAGGTGAAGGTCCGTTCTTCATAACCCTCGGACGGCACCAGTGCGCCGTCGCTGGCGCTCCAGTCATAGCCGACCGCGTCGTCGTTCGGGTCGCCGCCCTCCACGCTGACCCGCACCGCGCCGCCGTCGGCGGTCACCGTCGTGCGCTGCTCGCCGGCCTGCACGATGTCGATGCTCGGGATGGGCGCCAGGTTGGCTTCCGAGATCGTGACCACGGCCTCGTCGCCGGCGCCGAGGACCGCGTTGCCCGGGTCGCCGAGGCGGATGACGATCGTCTCGTCCGGCTCGGGCAGCGCATCGGCGAAGGTGCGCAGGGGGATGATGCTCTGTGTCTGGTTACCGGCGAGACCGCCGCCCTCGAACCGGATCTCGGCCTCGCCGCTGTCGAACTCGTAGTCCTCGCCCTCGGTCGCCGTACCGCTGACCGTGTAAGGCACCACCACCGGGTACTCCGGCGCCGGGCCGTTCAGCCTCACGGTGAGCACCCGCTCCGTGCCCTCGCCCATCGGCAGGGCGCGGGTGGCGAAGTTCACCAGCGGCAGGACGTCCACCTGCTGGGTGTCCGCGGCCTCGTTGCCGGCCGCATCCGCCGCGCGCCAGGTCACGATGTGGCGGCCCGGCGGGAACGGTCCCTGCCGGTCCGGCGAGGCGGTGAGTGCACCGTCGCGGGCATCGCTCGCGGTCGCCCCGCCGAGCTCCACCGGCGTGTGCGGGCCGATGGCGTCCACGACCACGTCGGCGGGGGCCGTGAGCTCGGGCGGCACGTCGTCGGCAGCGGGGTCGCCGCCGGCGCGGAACTCGTCCGCGTTGCTGCGGCCGTCGCCGTCGGCGTCGGTGTCGGCGTCACCGGCATCCTCCGGGTTCAGGCCGTTGTCCGCCTCCCAGGCGTCCGGCATGCCGTCTCCGTCGGTGTCGGCGCTGTAGCGCTCGTCCCGGGGGAAGGCGTCGTCGGCGTTGGCCACGCCGTCGCCGTCGATGTCGTCGTCGCAGGCGTCGCCGATGCCGTCGCCGTCCAGGTCCGACTGGTCGTCGGAGGCGGTGCGCGGGCAGTTGTCGAACTCGTTGCTGGTGCCGTCGCCGTCGATGTCGGTATCGCAGGCGTCGCCGATGCCGTCGCCGTCGAGGTCGGCCTGGTCCGTGTTGGCCGTCTCCGGGCAGTTGTCCGCGCCGGTGGCGACGCCGTCGCCGTCCGGGTCGTCGCCCGGATCGACGGCCGTCAGCGCATGGCGGTAGATGCGCACGTAGCCGCCGTCGGGGTTCGGGCTCTGGGCGGTGGCGATGTCCGGCGCGCCGCCGGCGATGTCGTCGACGCCGTCGCCGTCCACGTCGCCGGGGATGGCCACGTAGTAGCCGAGCATGTCGTAGTCGATGTCGCCCTCGCCGGTCTCCGGGTCGGCGGTGAGGCCGGCCGGGCCGCCGCGATAGACCTGCACGTAGCCGGCATCGGCGAGCCCGCCGCGGTTGGCGCCGACCATCACGTCGGCGTAGCCGTCCCGGTCGAGATGGCCCAGGGCCACCCGCACGCCGAACTGGTCGCCGTGGGTGTCGCCGGGGTCGCTGCCGTCGTCGCGGCCGGCGATGGTCTGCACCGGCGGCGTGGTGCTGACGATCTCGTCGACGTCGGCCACCCAGTACGCCGTGGTGCTGTCGTAGACGTGGATGCGGCCGCGGCCGCCGTAGGCACCCACCACCAGGTCGGCGATGCCGTCGCCGCCGATGTCGGCGCCGCTGGCGATGCTGAAGCCGAAGCGGCTGGCGGATTCCAGGGCCTGCAGCTCGAAGGACGCCGCGGGCACGAGCGCCGGCGCCGCCCAGTCGTTATCGGCGCCGAGATACCCGGTCACCTTCTCGCCGCCGCCGACGAGGAGGTCGGAGGCGCCGTCGCCGTCGATGTCGGCCACCGCCGCGGCGGATGCCGAGGAGACGTCCAGCGCGTGGACCAGGGGCGCGCCGTCCGGGCCGCCCGTGGTCGAGCGGTAGACGTACACCCGGGCCCGCTCGCCGGCCACGTGGCTCAGCGCCAGCAGGTCGTCGATGCCGTCGCCGTCCAGGTCGCCGCTCGCGAGGAACGTGCCCAGGTCGGCGCCGGTCTCGAGGCCGGCGAGTTGCCGATCCGGCGTCTCGTAGATCTCGCCGTTGTTGTAGTGGATATCGATGCCGTTCGTGCTGGCGATGGCGACGTCCGGGTAGCCGCTGTCGTTCCAGTCGCCGGCAGCGACGGCGCGGCCGTAGGCGACGCTGCCGCTCGCCGGCCGGAGCTCGCGCAGCTCGGACAGCACACCATTCTCCGAACCCAGCGCGATGAACGCCGCGCCTGCCCCGTCGTAGAGGAGCGCGCCGATGACCAGGTCTGCATAGCCGTCGTCATTGAAGTCGCCGCCGGCCAGCGCCTGGCCGAAGCGGTCCTCGGCGCCGGTGTCCGGCGCGCTGAGCCTCGCACCGGCCTCTGCCAGCGGGCGCTCGGCGAGTTTCGGGAAGCTGCGGGCCCGGTATTCGCCGGCGAGGGTGATGCCGTCTCCATCCTCGTCGGAGGCGGCGTCGTCGGCCACCGCGGGATCGAAGCCATAGTCGGCCTCCCACTCGTCCGGCAGGCCGTCGCCATCGGCGTCGTTCGCGTAGTCCGGATCCTCGGGGAAGGCGTCGTCCACGTCTATGACACCGTCGTTGTCGGCATCGGCCACCGACACCGACAGGACGGAGACGTTCTCGTCCCTGATCTTCGGCCCGTCGTCGAAGAGTTCGGTCCGGAGCGGGAAAGACTGCTCCTCCCGGGCTGCCTGCAGACCGATGATGGCCGCGAGTTCGATGCGTGCCGTCGCACCCTGGGCCAGTTCGCCCAACGCGCAATCGAGCCGCTCGCCCTGGCTGCAGCGGGGGTCGAGCGAGACGAGGTCGAGGCCCTCGGGGATGTCGATCGATATCCGCACGTTGCCGGCGGCGAGGCCCGCCCAGCCATCCGGCCGCAGGTTGGTGACCTCGACCCGCAGGGGAAACGGTGCGTCGGGCTGGACCGGGTCCGCGGGCTCGCCGAGCTTCGCCGTCACCACCGTCGCATCGATCACCTCTACGGTGGTCGTCGCCACGCTGTTCTCGAGCCCGAGGGCGGGATCGTTGTACATCACCACAGTGAGCGCCTTCGGGCCGGTCGTCTGCCAGGTGTGGCTGCCGACCAGGTAGCCGGTGCCCGGCCCCGCGGGCAGGTGCGGATCGATCTCGCGGTCGTTGAGGTCCCGGCGGCCGGAAGCCGTCCAGTCGGGACCGGTCGCTACCACGCCGTCGCCCCACGCGATCGAGAGAACCTCCTGTTCCTCCGCCGGGTCTTCGTCGGCGTCGGAGTACTCGGCCGTCACGGTACGGTTGAAGCCCCGCGCAGCTTTCAGGTCGCCCGGCAGCTCGGGCACGACGGGGTCGGGCACCGGGCGGACCAGCAGCCGCACCTCGCCGGGTTCCTCTGCGCTCAGGGCCCCGTCGCTGGCGCTGAACCCGAAGCCGTCGTCGCCGCTGTAGTCCGCCTCCGGCGTATAGCGAAAGACCACGGAGTTGTCCTGGGTGGCGATCTCGGTCAGCGTGCCCCGGGACGGCGCCGGATCGACCGTGAAGGTATGGGTATCGAGGCCGCCGGTGCTCACGAAGCCGTCCGGATCGTAGGAACTGAGACGGACGTAGATGGCGCCGTCCTCGTCCAGTTCGCAGCGCACGGGCTCGTCCAGCGTCTCGTCGCCGTAGCACTGCGAGCGCAGGCGTTCCGGCGGGCGGAAAGCGCGGTCGACGCTCACCGTCACGGTGGCGGGCGCGCTCTCGTCGATGCCGTCGTCCACCAGGTAGCTGAAAGCGTCGACGTCGTCGTAGAAATCGAAGCGGGAGACGTACTTCACTTTGGCGCTGTCGTCCGTCACGTCGTAGAAAGGCAGTGTCTTGAACACATGCACGAAGTCGTCGCCGTTGTCGTTGTCGGGCTCGATGACGAAGAACGAACTCGAGTTGACCGACAGGCGCTTCGGCTTGCCCATGTTGCCCAGGATGAAGCCCGGCTCCTCGCCCTGGTTCACCCCCGTGCCGGTGGACTCGGCCTGACCGGCGAAGGTGCCGTCGTCGCCGAAGCGCTGCACGCGCAAGTTCTCCGTATCCGCCACGTAGAGGAGGTCGTTCGGGTCGATCTTGATGTCGGCCGGTGTGTCGAACTGGCCGGGCTCGCTGCCGGCGGTCGCCCACTCGCCGCTGCCATCCAGCGCCTGGGTGCAGGTATCGTCCGTGCAGGCGTAACCGCGGGTGGTGCCCGTCGCCTCGTCGCAGCCGTTGTAGGGCACACCGGTGTCCGGGTCGGCCTTGTTCGCAAGACAGCTGCCCATCCAGCCTATGTATTCGCCGAGCTGCCACTCGCCGAGGGCGTCGCGGGTGGTGGGCGCCCACTTGTGGATGCGGTTCTTGCGCGGCTCCAGCACGTAGACGTGTCCTTCACTGTCGACGGCGATGTCGGTGCCGCGCAGCGAGGTCTCGGTCAGGTCCAGACCGCCGATGATCAGCGCCGAGCCGTCGAGGGGCGGGTCCGGGTCCTCCTCCAGGGTCGCGATGCCGGAGTCGTCCAGCACGCCGATCTTCTGCTCGTCGGCGGAGAGGTCCGGGTCGTCGGTGGAGGGGCGCACGTGCACGCCGTTGAAGTGCAGCTCGTAGAGGAGGTCCCAGCCCGACTCGCCGACGACGCCCTTCACCTCCCGGCCGTAGATGACGTCCGTCTCGTTGTAGGACGTGCTGCCGTGGGCACGGGGATCGCCGAGATCCGCGTCCAGGCTGCGGAAAGTCAGATCCTGGCCGAAGCTGGTGACGATGCTCTCGAAGACGACCCAGAATCGACCGTTGTGGTCGACGGTGAACTCGTCCTGCGGCCATTCGTTGGTGACGAGGCCCGTGTCGTCGTAGGCCGGGTCTGCGGTGGGATAGAGCGCGCGCATGGCGAGGAACTCCCCGTTCTCGTCCCAGACGGAGATGCGCGGGATGGCCGGCAGTTGGCCGGAGACATCGAGGTGGAGGTCCGGCGTCTCGCCGCAGAGAAAGAACTTGTCGCGGATGTAGTAGCGGTTGTCGTCGCTCACGTAGACGTGGGTGGGCTGGTAGACGAAGTCCACGGGGATCACGTTGCCGAGGTCGTCGGCGCCCGGCGTGCCGGGGCTGGCGAGGCAGACGTTCTGATTGAGATAAGTGCCGCGCTCGCTGGCGAGAGTATCGACGAAGCCCTGGGCGAGTTCGCCCAGCGGGCTCGTGCGGGTGATCTTGTCGCCCTCTGCCCGCTCGCCGACCGGAGTGATGCGGAAGTCCTCGATGAAGAACGGATAGTCCGGGGCCTCGAAGTAGCCGTGCGCCGGCAGATTCTCTATACGAAAATCCAGGGGATCGTAGCGGCCGTCGATGAGATCGCCGTCCTGCCCGCCGAGCAGGATCTCCACGGGCTCGGAGGTGATGGTCGCGGCGCTGGCCGGCGCCGCCGTCGGCGCTGTATTGGTGCCCGGAACCTTGAGGGTCACGACCTGGGTGTACTGGTCGGGATCGTCCGCAGACGCCTCGGTGACATTGCCCGAGGCGTCCGTGGCCTGCCATTGCACGAGATAGCGCCGACCGCCCTCATCGGCGGTCGGCGGGGCGAGAAAATCACCGGCGTCGTTCGTCACTTGCGGCGCGGGATCCGCCAGGTCCACGACCCGGGGCCGCCCCAGGGGGAAGTCCTCCGCCGTGAGATCGATGCCGGTCTCGGAATAGCGGGCGAAACCGGGCGGGACCAGCAGTAGCGGTGCCTGGGTGTCGACCACCCGGATACGCTGGATCAGGGTCGTGATCACGTTCTCCCCGCCGTCGACCCAGCGCTGGTTGTCCGCCAGCGTCTCGACGTCGGTACGATAAGGCCCGCCCCCGCGCTCGCGGCTCTCCCAGGTGACGACGCTCTCTTCGCCGATGGGGAACAGGCGCGCATCGGCCTCGTCCGTGTCCGTGAAGAACGGCTTGCCGCAGCGGTCCACCGGCTCGAAGCGTGCTCGCAGCTGCTCGCGTACGCGGGCGAAACGCACGCCCCCGAAATCCGTTGCCTCCAGCTCTATCAGCTGTTCTTCGATCCCGGTACTGGCGGTCTGCGCGTCGCGCAGGAAGGGCATGTGGATGTCCCAGACCGTCAGGAACTGCGTGCCGCGGTTCCGCGCCGTGATCACCGATTCGCGCTGGTTCCACTCGGTGGCGCTGATGCCCTCGTCCGCCGCCGCGAGGCCGGCGTCGATGGCCAGTTCGAACAGCATGGTGAGGCCCTTCGCAGACAGCTTCGCACTCCCGTCGCTCAGGGCGAGCTTCGCCGCGGCGGTCTTGGCGATACGGCTCTCGGCATACGCGGAGACGGGGATGAGGACGGTGGGCAGCGCGATGTCCAGGACGGGATTCATGTACATGTCGGCGCGCCACGCCAGCCGGTGGCGGCCTTCGGGAAACTCCGGGTGGACGATATCGCCAGCGAGGAATTCGTTCTCGACGGAAACGGTGATGTCCCCCGAAGGGTGGACCACCCAGGGGCGACCGAGATCGCCCCAGACGTCGTCCAGGGGGTTGTAGGGGACGAAGAAGGTGCTGGCATAGTCCTCCTCGATGCCACGCTCGTTGGCGTCGGCGGCGAGCGCTTCTTCGAAGCGATAGACGCAGATAGCCGACGAATCGAGGGTCGTGCTGCGCGCATTCGGTGTCAGCTCGAGATCGCCCGGCGGGCTCAGCGGTGGCGGCAGGAACTTCATGCCGACCTCGGCACTGTAACCGGCTATCTCGGCAACCACGTCAGCGGGGGGCGGCGCCAGACCGAGTGGTATGCTCGCCACGTGGGTACCGCCGAGATATCCGAGTCCGAACGACAGTGAGTCGTTGTCCGCGGGGGTTCTCTCCACCACCGACGACGCCCCGGCCGACTGCATGGCGGCAGCCGCCAGGAGCGCGCTCGCCAGCAGGAGTCCGAGCTGCCGAGGCGGCCTCGAAGTAAAAAATTGGCCTGCGCTGGAAGTCATGTCGATTCCCCGGTTTTCTTCTGCCCTTGTCCATGAAGGCGCAGAACGCGGGGGAATCGTCTACGGATGGCTGACGGCGGCGCTCCTGTTATCCGGCGGGATCGTTCAGCCTGACGTTTAGCCAGGCCTTGGCGAGTGTGAGGTCCTGGGCGAGTTTCGCGCGGGAGACGCCGCGGGCGGCGGCGGCCTCCTCGTAGGTGAGGCCGCCGAAGAACACCAGTTCCACGGCGGAGGCCAGGTCGGCATCCTTGTCCGCGAGTTCGCCCAGGGCGTCGTCCAGGTCGAGGATGGCCGCGGGCGGCTGCTCGGCGGCCACGGCCTCCTCGTCCAGGGTGACGTCCCGGGCGCCGCCGCCGCGCTTCGCGCTGACCTTGCGGCGGGCGTGGTCGACGAGGATGCGGCGCATGGTCCGCGCCGCCATCGCGTAGAAATGGGCGCGGTCCCGGTATTCCAGTTCGACGTCGGCCAGGCGCAGGAAGGCCTCGTTGACGAGCGCCGTGGCCTGCAGGGTGTGCGCGCCCGACTCGCCGCGCATCTGGCGGCGCGCGAGCCGCCGGAGTGTCTCGTAGACATAGGGGGCGAGTTCCTCCAGCGCGCCCTCCTCGCCGGCACGCCAGGCATGGATCAACTGGGTAATGCGCGGTGCATCGCTCATCGTTCGGTCACCGTGGCCCCTTCGACGCCCCTGGCTATTATCAGGCCAGGCATGTCAGGGGTACAGTACGGGCATGGCGAGCGGGGGCGACGAGCGCTGGACGACGCTGAAGGCGATCTTCGCCGAGGCGATGATGCGGACGCCCGAGTTGCGGGAGGCCTTTCTGCGCGAGCGCTGCGGCGGCGACGAGGCGCTGCTCGCGGAGCTCCTGGAGCTCGTCCGTGCCGGCAGCCATGACGACGGCGGGCTGCGGGAACTCGTGGCGGAGGCCGCCGGCGAGATAACGGACGCCGACGCCGGCGGGCGCAGACTCGGCCCCTACCGGCTGATCCGGTCCATCGGCGCGGGCGGCATGGGCACCGTCTGGCTCGGCGAGCGGGCCGACGACCAGTACCGCAAGAAAGTGGCGATCAAGATCCTGCATCCCGGCGGCGACCCCTCGCTGGCGAGCCGCTTTCGCACCGAACGCCAGATGCTGGCGGACCTGGATCACCCGAACATCGCGCGGCTGCTCGACGGCGGTGAGACCGAAGACGGGCGCCCGTGGCTCGCCATGGAATACGTCGACGGCCTGCCGATCACCGATTACTGCGACCGTCACCGCCTCGGCATCGAAGCGCGACTGCGGCTGTTCCTCGCGTGCTGCCGCGCCGTGCAGCATGCCCATCGGCGGCTGATCATCCACCGCGACATCAAGCCGTCCAATATCCTCGTCGACGACGGAGGCACGCCGTACCTGCTGGACTTCGGCATCGCCAAGCTGCTCGACGCCGGCCAGCTGCAGCACACGGTCGCGGTCACTCAGGATGCGGCGCGGATCATGACGCCCGGCCACGCGAGTCCGGAGCAGGTGCGCGGCGAGACCGTCACCACGGCGACGGACATCTACTCCCTCGGCATCCTGCTCTATCAGCTCCTGAGCGGACACTTCCCCTATCCGGTGGAGAGTTCGACGGCCGCGGAGCTGGAGCGCGCGATCTGCGAGCGGGAGCCGGCGAAACCGAGCAGCCGGGTGACGGGCGCACAGCCGGCAGCGGAAGCGGCGGGGCCGGACGCCGCCGACGTCGGGCGTGCCCGGGGCACGACCGTCGGCCGTCTGCGCAAGGTGCTCGCCGGCGATCTCGACAACATCGTGATGGTGGCGCTGCGCAAGGAGCCGGACCGGCGCTACGAGTCGGTGAGCGCGTTCATGGCCGACGTCCGGGCCTGGCTGGAGAGCCGGCCGGTCAGCGCCCGGGCCGCTTCCGCGGGCTATCGGCTGGGCAAGTTCCTGCGCCGCAACGCGCTCGGCGTGAGTGCGGCCGCCGCGGTGCTGGCGACCATCGCGGCACTGGTCGGCTATTACACCTGGCAGCTTGCCGAGGAACGCGACCGGGCCCGCACCGAGGCACGGGTGGCGAACCAGACCACGGACTTCGTCGTCACACTCTTCGAGGCGGCGAACCCGAAGCGGACGAATCCGGAGGAGATTTCGCCCGGCTCCCTGCTGGACGAGGGCCGTCTGCGCATCGAAGAGGATCTCGCGGATGCGCCCCGGGTCCGCGGCCGCCTGCTGAGCGCGCTGGGCGCCGCCTACCGGGCCATGGGGGATTACGAGACCGCGCTTACCCTCGGCGGCGACGCCCTGCGGATCTACGAAGAGCTCTACGCCGATCGTCCCGCGCAGGCCGCACCTGCCAAGGCGGACCTTGCTCACAGCCTGGCGCAGGCCGGCCGGCTGGAGGAGGCGGCTGCGCTGTTCCGGGAAGCGCTGGCGGAATTGCGCGGCGCAGGCGAGAGTGCCGGGAAGATGCTGGCCGTCGCGTTGAACAACTACGGGATGCTGCTGAATAAGGAAGGGCAATTCACCCGCGCGGAAGCCGTGCTGGAGGAGGTGGTCGCGATGGCACGGGCGGGACGGGACGTCCCGGGGCGTCTGCGCGCACGCGTGATGGTGAATCGTGCGATCGCCCGGGCCGGGCAGTCGCGCTACGTCGAGGCCGTGGGAGACCTGGAGCGGGCACAGGCGCTGTTCGAGGAGCTCGGCGAATCCGCAAATTTCCCGCTCGCCGCCGTGCATCTGTCGATGGGCAACTATCTGGGCCGGCTCGGCAACAGCGACGAGGCCATCGTGCACCTCGACCGGGCCGTGGCGCTGATGGAGAAGACCCTGGGCACCAGCCATCCGGACTACGCGGGTGCGCGGCTGGCCCGGTCCAATCTGCTGGGCGTGCTGGGGCGCAACGACGAGGCCGAGGAGGACATCCGGGCTGCGATCGACGTGCGAACCGAAGCGCTCGGAGCCGATCACCCCGCGGTGGGCCTCGCCCATCACTATCTCGGCACCTTCCTCTGGCGGCAGCGCGGACGGCTGGAGGCGGCGATAGAGCAGTACCGGCATGCGCTGGCCGTCTACGACGAGAGTCTCCGGGCCGATCATCCCTACCGGGTCTACACGCTGAACTCGCTCGGCTCCATACGCCTCGAGCAGGACCGCCACGAGGACGCCGTGGCGCGATTCGACGAGGCCCTCTCGCTCGCGGAGGAGAGCCTGCCGCCGGACCATCAGCAAGTCGTCTATGCCTACCGGGAACTGGGGCGGCTGTACCGCGAGCGGGAGGACTACGCGGCGGCACGGTCCCGGTTCGAGGAGGGCCTGGGCCGGGCGCGCCGGGACGGCAGTTATCCGTATACGTTCGAGCCCCTGCTGGAGGAATACGCCGAACTGGCCGAGGAACTGGGCGACGAGGCGCTGGCACGCCGGCTGCGGGAGGAGCTCGCCGAATTGAACGACGGCGTCTGACCCGCACGTAGGAGGGGCTTTAGCCCCGACCCCTTACAAAATCGGGGCTAAAGCCCCTCCTACCGCGCTCTCGAGAGGCGGTAGAGCAGGCGGAGCGCATCGCCCGCCGTCTCGTCCCCCGCTTCCGACTGCGCCAGCAGCTCGTCCCAGGTGGCTTTAGCGTAGCCCGACAGCGAGACCGAGTCCTGGTCGAGTTCGTCGGGGACCACGGCGAGGTCGGTGGTGCGCTCGCGCCGGCGGAGGCTCGCGAAGAGCTCCCGCCGCGTCTCCATGACCTCGTCCAGGGCGCCGGCAGTGGCCAGGTTCACGCTGCCGGTGAAACCGATCTTCACCGCCGTGCGCTCCTTGCCCGGCAGGTCGTCCAGCCAGGAGCGGAAGCGTTCCACGTCGTCGGCGTCGTTGACGGTGAAGTGCCCGGCCACGAAGTGCCAGTCGCCGACGGCGAGCGGCGTGACCTCGCAGCGTTCGGCATCCAGGTCGACGAGCAACACCCGGTTCGGCTCTTCCTCCACGAAATCGGTGGCCACCGGCGCGCCGGAATACCAGATGCGGCCGGTCTCGCCCACGGCCGTCACCGAGTGGCGGTCGCCGAGGGCGAGGTAGTGGTAGCGGCCATCGCGGATGGCGGCCTCGGCCCCCGCGAGGTCGATGACGGCCGGTTGGGAGGCATCCGGCGAGAGATTGTCGGTCTGGCCGTGGCAGACCGCGATGCGCGTGACGCCGGCGGCCGCCGGACCGAGGGCCGCGGCGAGTTCGGCGCACAGATCCGCGTTCGGGTGTTTCGTGCGCCAGGGCGCGCCGACCACCTCGACCCCTTCGGCGCCGGGCACCGGCATCGGCGTCCGGTCGCGAATGACGATGACGTGATCCGGCGCGTCCCGGAACTCCTTCGTCGCGAAGATGGAGGCGCCGTCCAGCGGATCGTGATTGCCCGGTAGCAGGAATACGGGGACGGGGAGCTGCTTCAGCGCCTCCAGCGCACGCACCAGCGTCTCGCGGGAGATCTGGCTGGACTCGAACACGTCGCCGGCGACGACGATGAACCCGGCCTCGTGCTCGGCGGCCAGCCGGCCGAGGGACGCGATGGCATCGATGCGCGCCTGGCTGAAGCGCGCGGAGGCCTCGGGCGTCAGAAACGCCCGCGTCATGCCGAGCTGCCAGTCGGAGGTATGGAGGAAGCGCATGCGCCCGATATTAACAATGTAGGAAGGGCTTTAGCCCCGATCCCTGATCCAACCGGGCCTGAAGGCCCTCCTACTTGCGTTCCGGGTTGCCGCTGCGCGGTGCAGGGTGTAGAAAAAGGGCTCGGCTGCGTATAAGAACCACAAGAGGGGACCGCTGCCATGACGAATCCGTTCAAGGTGATTGCGCCCGCCCTTGGCGTGCGGGGGCTGCTGTTTTCGCTACTGGGGCTCGTGCTGCTCGCGCGTGCCGTGCCCACGCTGCTGTCGATGCAGGGCATGCCGGACATCGGGGCGGCCGCCATCGGCGTCTTCCTGCTGACGTTCGGCGTCGTCGATCTCGTGCGTGCCGCGCAGAAGATGACCCGCCTGCGCAAGGAGAAGCTGGAGGTGGCGCCCATCGATCTGGTGTACTCGGCCGGCGGCGGCGGCGAGCGGCTGCCGCGCACCCTCATGGCCGCCGACGACAATCCCAACGAGGCGAATCAGGCCGTCATGATCGACTGGCTGGCCCGGGTCTTCCCCCGTATCGCCTTCCTGCCCGGACCCTACACCGGCATTCTGCACGGGGTGCTGATCGGCTTGCTGCTCGGCGTGCTCGGCGTGGTTGCAATGATCGTGCTGCGGGTGCTGCTCGCCGGCTCCACCACCCCGCCGCAGCTCGCGCTGATTCTCGACTGGTCCATGTGGTTCTACTTCGTGCTGGGATTCGGCTTCTGGGCGGCGATCAGCCGCTTCGGCTTTCGCCGCGCCCTGCACTTCGAGAAGCATCTCGGCGCCGTCCGCATGGTCGGCGCCTTCGTCGTCCTCCTCGGCGGCGCAATCGCCTTGACGATTGCATCCACGCTGGCCGGCAACATGCCGCCACCGCCGGGGCTGGGCGTGCTGCCGACCATCCTGGTGGCGGGTTCCGTGGGCGTGATCCTCGGCACGGCGGTGATCATCCTGGTGCGCAGCCGGCGCGCGCCGTCCGAGTACTCCGTGCATCGGGACGAGGAGTTCGTCACCGTCGGCATGCACCCCACCGACATCATCAACGTGGTCAAGTCGTATACGGGCAAGCTGGCCGGCGGCCAGTACTGGCACCTCGGCAGCTGGAAGCCCCAGTTCGCGGAACACACGGCAGTCTCGGCCGGCGAGTTCGAGGCGGACCTGAATGCCGAATCCAGCATCGCGCTGAACGACGGCATGGGTGTGCGGCCGGAGCAGCGGCTGGGTGCAGCTCTGGCCTGGCTCGGTGTGCTGCTGATTGCAGCCGCCGGGTACTTCCTGTTCCAGGCGGCGTCCACCGACTGGTCCTCGGCAACCCGGAGTGTGAATGCCCTCGCCCTCCCAGCGGGCCTGACGGTGTTCGGGTTCCTCTTCTACCGGGTGGGACTCGTCCCTGTCGCCGAGCTGGAGTGGACCTCCGTCATCACCAGCTGCGATATCAGCGGTACCTTCCAGACCCAGGGCGGCATGGCCTTCATGAACTCGGGAGATCATTCGCTGAAGGGCTCGGTGCTGACCAGCGCGACCATACAGCCGCGCTGCGCGTATCTGACCAGCGTCGGCTACCTGCTGCCCGGCGCGTCGCGCCAGAAGGTGGCGCGGCTGATCGACCGCGTGGAGCCGGCCGGCCCGATCGCCAAGGAACTGATCGCGGCCGTCCACAACCAGGCGCGGCAGATGATGTCCGCCGGCACCCAGCAGATGCCGCCGGCCGGGCCCGCGCTGACGGATCAGAGCGAAGAGGCAGAGGCGGA
>DASRVH010000154.1:0-3952 GCA_035655155.1 Woeseiaceae bacterium | reverse complement strand
GCGGCGAAAGTCACATCGTGCTCCCTTACCACCACGACGAGTTCATCGAGGACAGCGTCGCGCTGCCGGGCGCGGCCGACTGGACCGGGCGCTTCGAACGCCAGCTGGGCCATTCGCGCGTCGTGTACGCCTCCAGCAGCCCTCCCTTGCACGGCGGCGTGGCCTACGACTATGCCAACCAGCTGGTGCAGGGACTGGGCCTGCTGCGTGCGCGCGAACTCGAGACCGAACTGATGGCCCTGGCCGTGTGGGACGGCCGGGTAGGCGACGGCCACGGCGGGACCGCCAGCGCGGTGCTGCAGTGGCAGCGCCACGGGCTGCCTGTCCACTGCGTGCCCATCGGGACGACGCGGGACGCCGCGGCTGTTGCCGACAACGAGACGCTGGAAGTCAGGCCGCTGCCGCCGTCACCCGAGTCGGCAGCGACCGCCACAGAGCCGGGCGACGACCGCGTCATGTCGCTGCTGTTTGCCGACGCGGTGGGCTTCAGCCGGTTGAACGACGCCGAGGTGCCGCTGTTCATCGAGCATTGCCTGGGGCTGGTCGCCCGGCTGGTGGCGGAGGACCCGGCGTCCATCCCCGTGCGCGAAACCTGGGGTGACGGGCTGTTCCTGGCTTTTGACGGCAGCCGGGCCGCCGGCCTGTTCGCGTTGCGCCTGCTGGAGGCCATCGGCGAGACCGACTGGCTAGCGTTGGGGTTCGAGCGTCCGCTGACCATGCGCCTGGCGCTGCACGCCGGACCGGTGCACCTGACGACCGACCCCATCACCGGCCTGGCGAAGTGCTGCGGGACGCATGTCAGCAGGGCGGCCAGGCTGGAGCCCAAGACGCCGCCCGGCCAGGTCTACGCCAGCGAAGCCTTCGCGGCCTTGTCGGCCATGGAAGGCAACGAAGATTTTCGTTGTGATTACGTCAAGCAGCTGGACTACGCCAAGCGCTACGGCACTTTTCCGGCCTACGTCGTGCGCCGCCGCAGGCCGGCCTGAGCCCGCCTGGGCCGGCGGCAGGCTCGCTTCGATCCATTCAGGTCATCCGCCCAGGGCATCCACTCGGGGATCCACTCAGGGCATGCGGTCGTCGAATTGCACCAGCACCGGCGGCTCGCCTTCGTTGTCCGGTTCGAACAGCCCGAAGGTGAACACTTCGCCGCCTTCCACGGCGAGCGGCAGCGGGCCCGCGAGCACTGTTTCGTCCGCGGCGCTCTCGGCTCCCGCCAGGGTGACGGTGAGGAAATAATCGCTCGGCGCCACCGTGAGATGGCTTGTCACGTCGCCCGGCGGCCTCTGGAAGAGCAGCCGGTTGCTCGCGTCCGGCGCCTCGTCCTCGCTTTCCGTGAGGTAGGCAGAGATCGGGCCGGTGCTGCCGGCCAGGTGGGCAAAGCGCAGTTTCCCGGCGGTCACCACGGCGCGCGTGTTGCTCTGGAAAAAACCTGCGATGCTGACATCAGCCTGCTCTCGCAGGATGGCGGCGTATTCTCCCGCCGGGGAGGTGATCGCGGCGACGTTGGCGATGGCATCGTCGGGCTGGCCCGCGGGGCGGAATTGCAGCGTTAAATCACCGATCGGCGCCGGCACCAGCGCGGACCGCTGCCGAAACCCGATATCCGTGGCCAGCACCTCGGGCGGCTCGGTGAGAGCGGCGACGTCCACGGAAGGGCGGCTGCGCGCGGCGTTGAAGGCGCGCAATGTCGCCGGCGTGCCTTCCGCAAAAAAAGTCGCAGCGCTGCGCCCGTTGCTGCCGATGAGGAACACCGGGGCCGGGCCGGGCACGATGCTGGGCGAGACGGCGAACAGCCATTCGGCGCCGGGGCCGACGGGCGAGTCTTCCTGCGCGGGGAAGTCCAGTTCGCCCGAGTCCATGACGACATCCAGGCTGCCCGCGGCGGTGAGCCGGATTCGGGTCGTGCCGAAGGGAACCTCCAGGGATTCGGAATGACCCAGCGACTGGATCGTCGCCAGCGGGGCGGTCGCGGTCAGCTCGGTGTCCGGCGCCGTGACGTAGACGTCGAGCGGGCCCTCGCCCGGAACGGCATGCACGAACTGGAAATAGAGGCTGCCGAGCGGTCGCGGCCTGCGCGGGGCTAGGACCACCACCGGCTCGACCGAGTCGAAACTGCCGGCCAGCACGACGGTCGAGACGGCGTCCTGCTCGACCGGCACGTCCAGCGTCAGCACCGTGTCGCCGATCTCGTTGTTGGGCGCGAAGTATTCGAGCGTCATTGCGGCGGGCGGGGCCGAGCTCTGCAACAGGGATTCCGCGCCTTCCGACGAGGCCGAGCCGAAGGTGACGCGCTCCCTGAAGACGTATTCGTCGAAGCGCAACCGCAGGTCGGGGGCGTCCGGCACGGCGTGGATCGCACGGAACCAGATGAATTCCGGGCCGTCGCCGCTGCAGGAGGCGAGGCCCAGCAGCAGCAGGGCGACGGCGAGCCGGTGAAGAGGATGACGCATAGGGACTCCGTAAAAATATGGCGCGACGCCGGGCAGCCCGGCGGCGCGCTGCTATTGTAACGGGCAAACGGCCGCTGACGAACCGCGGGCTGGCCGGATCGAAACGGTGTCGCTCTGGGGGGGGTGCCGGCCGGCAGAGCCCTTGACGTATACTTCGCCAAAATCAGCATTCGCCGGCCAGCGCGGCAAGGATTCAACGCTGGCCACAGCTCCAGGCAGTCATTCAATGCGCATACGGATCCGCCGCGGCATGGACCTTCCCCTGAAAGGCGCACCCTCGCAGGTCATCGAGCCGGCGCGCCCGGTGGGCTCGGTCGGCGTGCTGGGACGCGATTACCTGGGCATGAAACCGACCATGCATGTCCAGGAAGGGGAGCGCGTCAGGCTGGGGCAGCCCCTGTTTTCGGACAAGCGTCGCCCGTCGGTGGTGGTGACGGCGCCGGGGGCCGGCGTCGTGAGCACGGTGCGGCGCGGCGCGCGACGCGTGTTGCAGTCCGTGGTCATCCGGCTGGAGGGCGACGAGGAAGAGCAGTTCCAGTCCTGGCCCGCGGGCGCCCTCGGGGAGCTGGACCGCGAAGCCGTGGTGGAGAATCTCACTCGTTCCGGGTTGTGGTGCGCGCTGCGCACCCGGCCCTGGAGCAAGATTCCCGACCCGGAGGCCAGCCCGCATGCCATTTTTGTCACCGCCATCGATACCAACCCGCTAGCGGCGGATCCCGCGGCGGTGATCGCCGGCGCGCCGGCGGATTTTGCCAACGGCCTGGCGGCGCTCTCGACCCTCACCTCGGGAACGCTGTTCGTCTGCAAGGCCGAGGGCGCGGAAATCAACGTGCCGGCCGGTCTGCCGAGGCTGCAAGTCGCGGAATTCTCGGGCCCGCATCCGGCCGGCCTGGTCGGCACGCATATTCATTTTCTTTATCCCTGCAGCGCCGAGCGGGTGGTGTGGCACATCGGCTACCAGGACGTCATCGCCATCGGCCGGCTGTTCGTCACCGGGCGGCTCGACCCCGAGCGCGTGATCGCCCTGGGCGGCCCGGTCATCAACCGCCCGCGCCTGCTGCGCACCCGGCTGGGCGCGAACGTCGAGCCGCTGGTGATCGACGAGCTGGTGCCCTCGGTGGACTGCCGCGTATTGTCGGGTTCGGTCTGGTCGGGCTACCGCGCGGCCGGCTGGGCCTCTTACCTGGGGCGTTATCACCAGCAGGTGAGCGTGCTGGAGGAGGGCGGGCAGCGCGAGTTCATCGGCTGGCTGCGACCCGGCGGCGAGAAAATCTCCGTGACGCGCGCCTTCCTCTCCAGCCTCAGCTCGGCGGTCCGGCGCTTCAACCTGACGACCAGCCAGAACGGCAGTCCGCGGGCGATGGTGCCGATCGGCTCCTACGAACGGGTCATGCCGCTGGACATCCTGCCCACCCAGCTGCTGCGCGCCCTGGTGGTGGGCGACACGGACGAGGCGCAGCGCCTGGGCGCGCTGGAGCTCGACGAGGAGGACCTCGCGCTGT
>DASRVH010000153.1:0-2539 GCA_035655155.1 Woeseiaceae bacterium | reverse complement strand
GCCGTCGAAGTACACCCGCACGAGCTGGCCCGGCTGATCGAACACCGCGACCAGTTGTTGCACCAGCGCCTCGCGGGCGGCCGCGCCGGGGTGGCCGTCGAGCAGCTGCGCCGCGAAACGGGTGCGCGACGCGTAGAGCAGGTTGTGGCCGTCGACGAGGATCATGGCGCCCGTGCGTCGGGTCCCGACCGCTCAGCTGAACTCGACGCGCCCCCGGAGGTCTTCCAGCGACAGCCCGGGTGATGCCAGCGCGCCTTCATCGGGCCCGCCGCCCACCACCACGCCGCGCCCGGCCACCGGCGGCAGGGTGTCGAGCTTGAAGCGTCCCGGCTGGGGCTGCTGGCGGATGAAGCATTCCTCGTCGAAGAACAGCCGGTCGTTGCCGCGGGCAAGCTCGTCGGAGTCGAGGCTGTCGTGGCCGACCAGGCCGCGGATCGCGTCCAGCGACGGCTCGATGTCGACCTGCTCGATAGTCTGCTTGAAGGCGTCGATGAGATAAGCGTGCATGGCGGCGTCCCGATGGAGTTTGAATGCAAGAGATTCTACCAGCAGCCAAATCGCTACTGAACGTGGCGCTGACGGTCTATAAGGACATCCCGCAAACATGATCTAGATCAATTATGGCCGCCGCTCCCCGCTTTAGATTCGTTCTACGATCCCGCGGCAAGGAGTCGCACGCGGGACATTCGGGGGAGCCACGTCATGTCGATCAGAAGGTTTTCGCAAGCCGCGAGCTTGTGCGCGCTGCTTTTTTCATTTGCCGCCTATGCCTGGACCCCTGTCCCGGTCTCAGATGACCCGCTGTTGCGCATGCCTGGCACGCAGCCCGAACAGGGCGTGACCCTGGAGGGACCGGGCCGCTGCATGAACTGCCATTCGGGTTACAACTCCCAGGTGGAGCCGGGCTTCAACTGGCAGGGCTCGATGATGGCCCAGTCCGCCCGCGACCCGTTCTTCTGGGCCGCGGTGGCCGTCGCAGCCCAGGACTCGGTCGCGGCGATCGGGACGCCCAACGCGACCGATATGTGCCTGCGCTGTCATTTGCCCAAAGGCTGGCTGGAAGGCCGTTCCGATCCGACGAATGCGACGGCCATGCAGGGCGACGATTTTGACGGCGTGCAATGCGATTTCTGCCACCGCAATTACGACGCGCACCATGCAGACACGGCTGCCGGCACCCGCGAGGGTAGTGACTGGGCCGGTTACTGGGACGAAAGCAACGCCAGTGGCACGACGTCTTCCGCGGGCGCCGCTGAAACGCTCACCGCCGACCAGAACGAGGCCGCAAATCTGCAGCTGTTCGACGGGCGACGGATGTACGGCGCGGACGGCCGCCCGATCGAGGGCCAGTACGTCGAGAGCGGCGGCGGCCAGTACTTCGTTGCCGGCGGCAGCGAGAAGCGGGCCTCGTTCGCCGACGCCACGGGCCGCCACCAGCAGTTATACAGCCGCTTCCACAAGAGCCGCTATTTCTGCGCCAGTTGCCACGACGTATCCAACCCGGTGCTGGCTAACTTGGTGCTGCAGCCGAATGCCGAAGGCTCACTGCCGACGGAACATATGCCGGCCTATGCCTACTACCACGTGGAGCGGACCTTCTCGGAATTCATGCTCTCGGCCTACGGCACGGGCGACGGCGCGGAAGGCATCGGCCCCTTCGCGCCCGATGTATTCACTACCTCCAGGCCCGGCAACAAGATCGTCGCCTGCCAGGACTGCCACATGCGCGACGTGACGGGCCGCGCAGCAAACAAGCGAGACGCGGTGCTTCGTCCCGACGACAGCATCGAGCACCCGAATAGCGGCCAGCCGCTGCATGATCTCACCGGCGGCAACACCCTCGTGCCGAGAATCCTCGCCAGTACGGTGTCCGGCTCGCCCAACTACGACGCGGTCAACGCCGGGCTGCTGAACCGGACCGCGGAGCTGACCATGGATCTCGGCGCCGGCCTCGGCCTGAACCCGGAGGCGCTGCTCGCGGGCGCCGATCGCGCGCAGCAGCAGCTGGAGTTGGCCGCGGCACTGCAGAACCTGGAATACGATGCCTCGACCGGCGACTTGAGTTTCCGGATCCAGAACCAGACCGGTCACAAGCTGATCTCCGGCTACCCGGAGGGCCGGCGCATCTGGATCAATATCCGCAGCTACGACAGCGGTGGCCAACTGCTGGAGGAAGTGAACCCGTGGGATACCGGTGCTTCGACGCTGAAGGGTCTCGGCTACACCTATGCTGACCCCTACGCGGACGGCGCGGCGCTCCCGGAACCGGCGGCGCTTGGCGCTACCGAGCGGCATGAAGACGCGCTCGTCTACGAGGTCAAGATGGCCAGCACCCTCACCGGGGAGGAGACAACCTTCCATTTCGCACTGGCCGATGGCCGCCACAAGGATAATCGCATTCCGCCGAAGGGCTTCAGGATCGACGATGCAGCCACGAGGATGGCGGAGCCGGTCTGGAATGATGTCGCGGCGCCGGGAATGTTCACCGCGGAAGAATACGCGGGCGGCTATCGGGACGTCAGCCTGGCGATTCCGCCCG
>DASRVH010000152.1:0-7357 GCA_035655155.1 Woeseiaceae bacterium | reverse complement strand
CACCCGCTCGCCGCGCTCGGCGAGCCACTCCTGCATGAAGGCGATCTCGTCGCGCTGGGTGGCGTCTATGCGGGCGGCCACGTCGATCAGCTCCCGGTTGTTCGTGCGGCCCTCCACCAGCGCGGCCATCTCCAGCGCCTGGTGGTGATGCGGGATCATGTCCTGCATGAAGCGCACATCCGCGGGGGAATAGCTCGTGTCCGCGATCTCGACGGCCTCTTCGGCAGTCAGCTCGCGCGCGGGCTCGCCGGGGGCGCCGGGCTGGACGATGGGGGCGGCGGCTGCCGCGGACAGGAACATGACGGTCGCGACCGCACCGAGTGCGACCCGGTGCAGCAATGCAATAGTAAGGGGCAAGACTTCTCTCCTCTCGAGCTCCGGCCCAGTAAACCCAATCCCCCGCCGCGTGGTCAATCGTTCGACGCTGACCGAACGGCCAGTTACGTGGGCTATACTCCGGCGATCTGAACGGCCACACCACCGGAGCCCCCCATGCCATTCACCCTGACCGTGAACGGTGAGTCCCGCACCGTCGACGTCCCCGAAGACAAGCCCCTGCTGTGGGTACTGCGGGAAGACCTCGGACTCACCGGCACCAAATACGGCTGCGGCATCGCGCGCTGCGGCGCCTGCACCGTGAGCGTGGACGGCGAGGCCACGCGCTCCTGCCGGCTGCCGGTCTCCAGCGTGGGCGAGCGCCCCGTCGTCACCATCGAGGGCCTGGAGGGCCTCGACTCGCCGGCGGGGCTCGCCGTGCGCAGCGCCTGGCGCCAGCTGGATGTGGTGCAGTGCGGCTACTGCCAGTCCGGCCAGATCATGTCGGCCACCGCGCTACTGAGCGAGAACCCGGACCCCGACGACCGGGACATCGACCGCGCGATGCGCGGCAACCTCTGCCGCTGCGGCACTTACCAGCGCATCCGGGCGGCCATCCACCAGGCCGCCGACGAAATGAAGGGCTGATCATGTTCGGACGCTTCGACAGACTCCCCCGTCCCGCCCTCGACCGCCGCACCTTCCTCAAGGTGGTCGGCCTCTCGGGCGCGGGTTTCATGATCGGCTGTGGCCGCAGCGAGGAGGCGGCACCGGGCAGCGCCACCGGCTCCGGTGCGGGCACCGCCGGTTCTGCTGCGGGCACCGCCGCCGGCGCCGAAGAGATTAAAACCGGGCCGTTTATCCGCATCGGCACGGACAACACGGTGACGGTGATCGTCAAACACCTCGACAAGGGCCAGGGCGTCACCACCGGCCTGCCCACCATCGTGGCCGAGGAACTCGACGCCGCCTGGTCGCAGATGCAGGCCGAGTTCGCGCCGGCGAACGTGGAGCTGTACAACAACCTCGCCTTCGGGCCCATGCAGGGCACGGGCGGATCCACCTCGGTGGCCAACTCGTGGATGCAGCTGCGCAAGGCGGCCGCGGGCGCGAAAGCCATGCTGACGGGCGCGGCCGCGGCGCGGTGGGATGTGCCGGCGGGCGAGATCACGGTGCAGGAAGGCGTGCTCGCCCACGAGCCCTCCGGCCGCAGCGCCACCTTCGGCGAGCTCGCCGTCGCCGCCGCCGACATCACGCCGCCGGAAGACCCGGCGCTGAAGGATCCGGCCGACTTCACCCTCATCGGCACGAAGGTCCCGCGGCTCGATTCGGCCGCCAAGACCGACGGGAGCCTCGAGTTCACGATGGACCTCACGCGACCGGGCATGGTCGTCGCGCTGGTCGCCCATCCGCCCCGGTTCGGTGCGAAGGTGAAGTCCTTCGACGCCACGGAGGCCAAAGCGGTTGCCGGCGTCACCGACGTGGTCCAGATCCCGCGCGGCGTCGCCGTGGTGGCGGACAGCTACTGGTCGGCACAGAAAGGCCGCGAGGCGCTTACCGTCGAATGGGACGAGTCGGCTGCCGAGAAGCGCGGCACGGAGGAGCTCTTCGCCGAATACGAGGCGAAGACCGGAGAGGAAGGCCTGGTCGCCCGCAACGACGGCGACGCGCCGGCCGCGCTGGGCTCGGCCGAGACGACCATCCGCCGCGAATACCGCCTGCCGTTCCTGGCGCATGCCACCATGGAGCCCATGGACTGCGTCGTCGAACTCGCCGACGGCGGCTGCCGCATCTGGACCGGCTCGCAGATCCAGACCCTCGACCAGAACATCGCGGCCGGCATCCTCGGCCTGCAGCCGGAACAGGTGGAGGTCAACACCATCTTCGCCGGCGGCAGCTTCGGCCGCCGAGCCGTGCCGGACTCCGACTACGTGGCCGACGCCGTTTCCGTGGCCAAGGCCATAGACGGCCGCGCCCCGGTCAAGCTCATCTGGACCCGCGAAGACGACATGCGCGCCGGCCGCTACCGGCCGATGAGCTACCACGTGCTGGAAGGCGCGCTGGACGCCGACGGCAAACCGGCCGCCTGGCGGCACCAGGCGGTGATCCAGTCCTTCATGAAGGGCAGCGCCTTCGAGGGCATGATCCAGGACGGCCTCGACCCCTCCGCCGTGGAGGGCTCCCGGGAGCTCCCCTACACCATTCCCAACCTGCGCGTGGACTGGCACGAGATCGAGAACGGCGTGCCCACCCTGTGGTGGCGCTCCGTCGGCCACACCCAGAACGGCTTCGTCACCGAGGTCTTCATCGACGAACTCGCCGAAGCCGCGGGACGCGACCCGTTCGAACTCCGCCGCGAACTGCTGGCCGAGCATCCGCGCCACCTTGGCGTCCTCGAACTCGCCGCCGAAAAAGCCGGCTGGGGCGAGGACCTGGGCCCGAACCGCGGCCGCGGCGTCGCCGTGCACAAATCCTTCGGCACCTACGTCGCCGAGGTCGCCGACGTCACCGTGAAGGACGACGGCAGCTTCACCGTCGACCGCGTCGTCTGCGCCGTCGACTGCGGCATCGCCATCAACCCGGACGTCATCCGGGCGCAGATGGAGGGCGGCATTGCGTATGCACTGTCGGCCGCGCTGCGCGAGCAGATCACTCTCGAGGACGGCAAGGTGCAGCAGGACAACTTCGACAACTACCGCCCGCTGCGCATCGACGAGATGCCGAAGGTCGAGGTGCACATCGTCCAGTCCGGGGAGGCGCCGACCGGCGTCGGCGAGCCCGGCGTGCCGCCGCTGGCGCCGGCGGTGGCGAATGCGGTGTTCGCGGCGATGGGTGAGCGGACTTATCGGTTGCCGTTCGTCAGCAGCTGACCGAATCGCTCCCCCTACATGCTCCGAGACGATGTTGCGGATTCGCAACAAGCAACGGCTATCGCTGAATTAAATTCCTGAAATACTTGCTATTGCACCCCTGTTGTGGAGATTATGTCGAATGTTGGGTGCGCACTACACGCGCCCGATAACAACAGGGGGACACAATCATGCGACAGCAACACACCTGGCTTGCACTGGCAGCCCTTGCGGTTTCCATCGGTCTGGCTCCGCAGGCGGCCTTTCCACAGGACTCCGATGCACTGGAAGAGATCGTGGTCACCGGCTCGCGTATCCGGCAGAACCCGCTGGAGGAGCGCGTCCCGATCCAGACACTCAACGCCGAGGACATCGAGCGCTCGGGACTGACCTCGCTCGGCGACCTGCTCGGCCGACTGACCTCGTCCGGCTCACCACTCACGACCAAGTTCAACAGCAGCGGCAACTTCGGCTTCCCGCCCGACGGCGGCGGCATAGGCGCAGGCGCGGCTACCGTCGATCTCAGAAACCTCGGCGCGAAGCGCGTGCTCGTGCTGGTGGACGGCCTCCGCTGGGTCAGCGAGTCGTCGGCCAGCGGCGTCGGCACCGCGGTGGATCTCAACAGCATACCCTTGAGCATCATCGACCGCATCGAGGTCCTGGAAGACGGCGCATCGGCCATCTACGGCTCGGATGCCATCGCCGGTGTCGTCAACGTGATCACGAAGCGCGACTTCGAGGGCCTGGAGGTCTCCACCTACGTGGGCTCCTACGACGAGAGCGGGGCCACACAGGAGCACACGCTTACAATCGGGGCCAGCGGTGACCGCTCGCACTCCATCCTGAGCGTCGGCTATACCCGCCAGAACGAGATCGCCGCCGACCGCTTCGAGATCTCGGCGACGCCGATACCGTTCGTCACGACAGGCGCCGGCGGCAGCTCCGGCACACCGCAGGGCCGCTTCGTCTTCAGCGATCCGAATACGGGCACCGTCATCGACTGCACCGTCAACGACGGCGTCGGCGGCATCCCCGACTACGATCCCGCAAGCCCGTGCGCCGGCGACGACTTCAACCCGTTCGACACCGGCGACCGCTTCAACTTCGCCCAGTACAACCTGGCGCTGACGCCGTCCGAGCGCATCAACATCTTCGGTATGGCCGAGTACGAGTTCACGCCGAATGTGCGCGCATTCGTCAAGGGCTCTTTCGTCAACCGCCAGTCGGTGAACCAGGCGGCACCGGAGCCGCTGTTCATTGGTCCGGACGCGGGTAACGGCAACCGCCTGGACACAATCAGCGTGGACGTGACCAACCCGTTCAACCCATTCGGCTTCACGCTGAACTCCGACCCTGACGCCGGACCGGTGAATTTCATCTTCGCAGGCCGCCGCCCGATCGAGGGCGGAGCGCGGGTCTTCCGCCAGGACGTGAATACCATGTACCTGGCCAGCGGCCTTGTCGGTGAATTCACCTTTGGCGGCCGCGAGTTCTACTGGGACGTGAACGGCATCTACTCCAAGAACCGGGCCGATCAGATCAAAAACGGTGGCTACAACTCCCGCAACATCCAGCAGGCGCTGGGTCCGGTGGACGAGTGCACGGGAGACTGCGTGCCACTGAACTTCTTCGGCGGCCAGGGCGCCGACGGCAGCGGCACGATCACGCAGGAGATGATCGACTTCATCGGCTTCACCCAGAAGGACGTGAGCGAGCAGGAGCTGATCGACTACTCCGCCAACCTGGCCGGCAGCATCCTCGATCTGCCCGCCGGTGAGCTGGGCTTCGCCGCCGGCTTCGAACACCGCAAGAAGGACGGATTCTTCCAGCCGGACGCGGTGGTCGTCGCGGGCAACAGCGCCGGCGTGCCCTCGAGCCCGACCTCGGGCAGTTTCACCGTGGACGAATTCTACGCAGAGGTCCGGGTGCCCATCCTGGCGGATGTGCCGGGTGCACGCATGCTCGACTTCTCCGCGGCCGCCCGGAGTTCCGATTACTCCACCTTCGGCAGCGACACCACGACGAAATTCAGCGTCAACTGGCGACCGCTGGACGACCTGCTGTTCCGCGCCACCTTCGGTGAGGGCTTCCGGGCGCCCAGCATCGGCGAGCTGTTCGGCTCGGAGAGCCGGTTTGACCAGACGCTCGAGGATCCGTGCTCCGATCTGCTGGGACTCCAGGGCGGAACGCCGGCGAGCCAGCAGGTGGTGGATAACTGCGTAGCCCTCGGCGTCCCCGGCGACGGCAGCTATGCGCAGTTCAACCCCCAGATCTCGGTCACGACGGGCGGCAACCGGAACCTCGAACCCGAGACCTCCGACAGCTACACCTACGGTCTGGTCTATGCGCCGATGTGGGTGGACGACGTCGACTGGATGGACAACCTCTCCTTCGAGCTGACTTACTGGAAGTACGAACTCGAGCAGGCCATCCAGGCGATCGACGCACAGGTGCAGATCGACTCCTGCGTCACCACGCTGGATCCGACACTCTGCAGCGGCATCCAGCGTACGCCGAGTGGCGTCATTAATGACTTCTCCAACCAGCTGACCAACATCGGCGGCATCGACACCGATGGCTGGGACTTCACGGTCAACTGGCGGAGCCGCGACACCGATCTCGGTCAGTTCGGCGTGACGTGGGCGAATACATTCGTCAGCGAGTTCACCGAGATCATCCCCACGGCCACCGGCTTCGCCGAGGTCAGCCGGGAGGGCACCGAGGACGGCGACCCCGAACGAGGCTGGCCGGAATGGCGCTACAACCTGATCGTCGACTGGACCTACGGCGACTGGGGCGTGTCGTGGACGGCCCGCTTCATCGACGAGCTCACCGAGACATGTCCGGACAGCGTGATCGGTCTGGGCTTCTGCTCCGACGAAGCCAACGCGCAGAACGAACTCGAATCGACGATGTACCATGACATCCAGGCGACTTATCGTCCGGGCTTCTTCGAAGACAACCTCGAGATCTCGGCCGGCATCAATAATGCCTTCGACGAGGAACCGCCGGCGTGTTTCAGCTGCGCGTTGAACGGCTTCGACGCGGCCATCTACGACATGCCGGGACGCTTCTTCTACCTGAAGGCGGTCTATCGGCGCTAAACGCGAGACATCGTTCTACCTGTAGCGGCCCCGGAAACGGGGCCGTTTTTTTTGGCGGCCGGTAGCTCCTCGATGAGCTGATCTCTCTACCAATCACCCGACACCAGCGTCTCGTCCCCAGCGGGAAATACTCCTCGACATCAGGACACCCTATATTTAGAATTGAATTCAATTCAACTTGATGTCAGGGGAGCGCATGGGGGCAAGAACGCTACGCTCGGAGCGCAGCCGCGAGACAATCATCGCTGCGGCAGCCGACGCGCTCGTCGACGGCAACGGCGATTTCGAGTTGCAGAACGTCGCCCGTCGCGCGGGCGTCTCCATAGGCCTTCCCTACCACCGTTTCGGCTCCAAATCGCAGCTGATCGCCGCAGTTGTCGACACTTTCTACGACGAACTGGACCGCAGCATCGACCTCTCCGACCTGCCGCCGGGCGACTGGACCGAGCGCGAGCGCGAACGCGTCTCCCGCCTGATCGACTTCCTCTACGACCACCCCCTCGCCGCCATCATCATCTCGCGCCTGGCCCGCGACCCCGGCGTGGCCGCGGTCGAGGCCGAGCGCTGGCAGCGGGTGATCGCGCTCGCCGCCCGCAACATCGCCAAGGGCCAGCAGCGCGGGCAGGTGCCCGCCCGCTACGACCCCGACATCCTGGCCGCGATGATCTGCGGCGGCGTCCGCCATGCCGCAGGCCAGGCCCTGGCGGCGGAACAACGCCCCGATCGCGCGGCTCTCGCCGACGAGATCTGGGACTTCATCCTGGGCGGCCTGCGGCTGACCCCCCCTTGAGAACAACGGCCTGAGAACCACGGCCACTGCACGGGAGTCGACATGAACAACAGAGAACACGTGGTGATCATCGGTGCCGGCGTCGGCGGCATGTGCGCCGGCGCACTGCTCGCGAAGAACGGCTACCAGGTCACCGTCTGCGAGAAGCTGAACACCGTCGGCGGGCGCACGCGCACCCAGGAGATCGAGGGCTACCGCCTGCCCCGCGGCGCCGTGTCGTTCCAACTTCGTGGCGTACTGCCCGACATCTGCGAGGAGGTCGGCGCCGAGTTCGAGAGGCGCCCGGTCAGCGAGATGTG
>DASRVH010000151.1:0-4555 GCA_035655155.1 Woeseiaceae bacterium | reverse complement strand
TCCAGGTAGCGCTCCTCGCTCAGCACGTGGGCGCCGTTGTGGGGGCCGGACAGTTCCAGGAACTGGCGTGGCTCGCCGGCGGACTCGTAGATCTCGCGGCCGTGGTGGAAGGGCACGATGTCGTCGTCGCGGCTGTGGATGACCAGCACCGGGCAGTCCGCCGCGGCCACGTACTCGGCCGTGGGATAGCGGAAGCGGCTCAGCCAGCGCACCGGCAGGAACCAGTAGAGTTCTGCGGCCAGCGCGGGCAGCGACGAGAAGCTCGACTCCACGATGAGCGCGCCTGCCTCCCGGTTCGCCGCGAGCCAGGCACCCACCGCGCCGCCTACCGAACGCCCGAATACCACGATGCGCGACGGCGCAACACCGCGCTCCTCCGTGAGGTACTGCCAGGCCGCCACCGCGTCCCGGTACGTGCCCCGCTCCGACGGACTGCCCTCGCTCTGCCCGTAACCCCGGTAGTCGATGATCAGCACGTCCAGCCCGAGCCCGTGGAACTGGCTGACGGACTCCAGCCGGTGCGAGATATTGCCGGCGTTGCCGTGGAAGAACAGGAGCGTGCCGCGGGCGGTCTCGGCCGCCGGGACGAACCAGCCGTGCAGCTTCACGCCGTCGTCAGCGGTGAGTTGCACGTCCTCGTACGCGAGCCCGATATCCGCCGGCGTGGCATCGAGTTCGCGTCCCGGCAGGTTGGGCAGGTAGAGCAGACGGCCCTGCATCGCGTAGACGAGGCCAACGAAGAGGAGGTAGAAGCCGAGGAGGATAGAGAGGAGTTTCAGCATTGGCACGAAGGGTCGGCCCTGAAGGCCCTCCTACCCGGAATCAGACGTGTTGTTCGCAGGCGATGAACTGCGCGCCGGCGGGGTCCGCGAGAACCTCCTCCTCCCCCTGCCAGCGGCCCTCGGCCAGTCCCAGCAGGAACGTCACCGGATCATTCTCCTCGTTCATCGCTTCCCACTCCGCAGACGGGACGCTTGACCGGGTCCCCGATAAGGGCAACTGTCGCGCAAACCGCCGAGCAAGGAAAGCCGCCATGGCGGACCAGCGGCTCAGCGGCGATACCGGGAGCCTCTTCAGCGCGGCGGGCAAAGCACCAGTACGCCGAGCACGGCGCCCGCCATGGTGGTTCCGGCGATGGGCAACACATGATGGGTGAGCCCGTGAGGGACGATGTACATACACGCCATCTGCATGGCGACACCCGGGATCATGCCGGCTGCCGCACCGAGCAGCGCACCGGTCGTCCAGCGCTGCAGGGGATAGAGGCCGCGGCAGAGTCCGAGGCCGAGCAGCAGCGGCGGCGTGCCGAGCAGCAGCACCTCCAGGTAGCAGGCCGCCCGCTTGCCGAGCATCGACGGTTCCAGCGCGGGCTGCCACAGGCCGTAGAGCAGCAACGCGAGCCAGGGCAGGAAAGCGAGTACGCCGAGGGCAAGCGCATGCCGGCTGCGCACCGCAGCGGGCACGGCGGAGCGGAAACCGAGCCACAGGATCACGCCGAATCCGGCGAGCGCGAGCACGACCTCGAGGGCGAACGCCGGGGCGCTCAGGAGCTGGCGGGCGAACACCGGCCGCCAGGGCTGGATCAGCGTACTGGCGGCGACGACGAAGAGCACCGAGGTCGCCGCCCAGAGCCAGGCGACCGCGGCAGGCCGGCGCCACCACGGCACGGGCGACAGCTCCCGGGCCAGTCCCGAGATCAGTTCCCGCCGCTCAGTCATCGAGAGGGTCCTCCCGGAGCAGACGCCGCGCCTCGCGGATGGCACGGAATACGCGCACTTTCATGGCAGATTCGCTGACGCCGCAGCGTTCGGCAGCCTCCGCATTCGTCAGTCCCAGCACCTTGGTGAGAAAGAGCGCCTCGGACTTGTCGCTATCGAGTCGGCGCAGCAGCCGGCCGCCGGCACCGCTATCCTCCGTCCGGCCGACGACGGGCTCGTTCGCGAACCGCTCCATCGCCTGGCGGCGGCTGCGCTCCCTGCGTAGCTCGTCGATCGCCTTGTGCCTCGCGATCGTAAAGAACCAGGGCCGGAACGGCCTGCCGGGCTGCCACGTATGCCGGGCGCGGTGGATGCCGAGCAGAGCCTCCTGGACGCAGTCCTCCAGGCATTCCAGATGACCGAATTGCGCCAGCAGGTAACGCTCGAGCACGACGCCGAGTTCCTTCAGGAGCCGGGCATAGGCATCCGCGTCGCCCCGCTGGGCCGACAACATCATCTCCGACCAGCGTTTCTCGTCGGTGCCCGGGTCCATTGTAAAAAGCCGGAGAAACGCGAACGTCCCTCCGGCCCGAATGACTCGATGCCGCGGTGTCGCGCCGGCTAACGCTTCCGCTTCACTGTAACAACGGCCACCGGATTGCGCCAATCGTAGATCGCAGGGCTCAGCGTCCCCGCGCCCAGGTCGTGGAACCCGTTGGAGACGTGGATGTGGCCCTCGTCGTCCGCGGCGGGTTCGGGCGAGTGGCCGTCTCCGCCGCAGGTGGGACCGGGGATGTTGGCGCAGTCCTGATCATTCGCCTCGGTCCCCGCATCGTAGGCCAGCGCACGATAGGTGACCTCGCCGTGCCAGGGCAGTCGCACCGAATTCACGGAGAAGAAAGTATCGTTGGTCGGAATCAGCATCGCGGCGATGGTGAGATAGCGGGCCCGTCCGGAGCCCTTCACGGCCATGGTGACGCTCTCGCCCGGTCCGAGCAGGCCGGGGATCGTATCCACCGATGCCACTTCCCGCCCGGCCGCGGCCAGAAGCTCCATGGCCGGTGCGGTATTGCCGGCCTCGGCGAGTATCTCGACGGCCTCGCTCGCCGGCGCACCCACCGAGAACAGCCGCACCTCGTCCGTGTGCACCGCCACCAGCTGGGGCGTAAACGTCTGCGCCTGCGTGACGTTGGTGATGGTCACCTCGTAAGTGATGCCGCGGTGTTCGGCCGCCATGGCGGTCGCGGACAGGCCGCACAGGGCGGCGATGGCAAAGAGGAGGCGGGAGGGTCGCAGGGAGAATCGCATGTCGGTCTCCTTTTCCTTGTGGATTCACCTCCTGCTACGTGGCGGGTGTGCGGATGGTTACATCGGGGGCGGGATTGCGGCCGGGGTCGGGCCTGAAGGCCCTCCTACGTTGTCGTCAGGCGGTTTACGATGCCCTGGAGCGTTTCCTTCAGTGCCGTCTCGCGCGGGCTATCGCCCAGGGCACGGCCGGGGCCGGTCAGGCGGCGTGCCAGGGGCGCGTCGCGCTCGTCGGCCTCCAACCGCGCCGCCGCGGCGTCCAGCAGCTCGCTCAGCTCGTCGGCGATCTCCGCCGACACGGCCTCTTCCCGAACCAGCTGATCCAGGTACGCCTGCGCCACCACCGGGTGGTCCGGCCAGGTCACGCGGAACTGCTGCTGGGGGTTGAAGACCTCGCCCTGGTCGGCCAGCGCGGCGGCTGCGATCTCCGCCTCGCTCAGGTGCTCGCTCGGCGTCAGCGCGAACACGTCCAGGCCGCGCACGATCTCCGTGCCGTAGATGCGGCCCCGATACCAGTAGGCGGACCAGTAGCCGCCCACGATGAGTTCTTCCGCGTCGATGGGCCCGCGGTCGAAGTACGCGATCTCCACCGGGTTGGCGGTATCCGTGAAGTCGATCACCGAGATGCCGCCCTGGTACCAGGCCTGCACGAAGAGGTCGCGGCCCGGCACCGGGACGATGGAGCCGTTATGGGCCACGCAGTTCTCCATCTCGTCCTGGGGCGCCGGCATCTTGAAATAGCCGCGGAACTCGAGCTCGCCGTCCACGATGTCGTACAGCGCGTCCGCGCCCCAGGTCAGCGGGTCGTGGGCCCGGCAGCGGGCGCGCACGCCGCCGCCCCACTCGTCGGTGAAGATCACCTTGGTGCCGTCGTTGTTGAACGTGGCCGAATGCCAGTAGGCGAACCCCTTGTCCGCCACCGCGTCGATGCGCTGCGGGTCGCGCGGGTCCGTGATGTCGAACAGGATGCCGTTGCCGGAGCAGGCGCCCGCGGCGAGGTTCTTCGCCGGGAACACGGTGATGTCGTGGCACTCGTCGGTGGGTTTCGTCTCCTGGGT
This sequence comes from Woeseiaceae bacterium, assembly GCA_035655155.1. Taxonomy (GTDB): domain Bacteria; phylum Pseudomonadota; class Gammaproteobacteria; order Steroidobacterales; family Woeseiaceae; genus Lentisalinibacter. The sequence continues at coordinate 495 of DASRVH010000151.1, read as the reverse complement.
GCGCTCGCCCTCCTCCGCGTAGTCCTCGTCGTCGTGGCGGCCGCCGCGCCACAGCCCGGCCACCGCGCCGGACTCCGGGTCAGCGAACACTGCCGGGCTGTCGACGATGCGCGCCTGCGAGGGGTTGTCCACCGGGATCTCGATCACGTCGATGCGGAACAGCGCCGTGCGCTGGTCGCCGGGAGTCTCGTCGATGCAGCCCGGCAATTCCTCTTCCTCCCGCACCGTGGAGGTGCCCGAGTTGTAGACGACGATCTTCCCACCCTCACCAGGCCCGCTCACCACCGAGTGCGTGTGCGAGCCGCGGCAGGTCTGCACGGCGCCCACCTGCATCGGCCGCTCGAGGTCGGAGATGTCGAAGATGCGGATGCCGCGGAAGCGTTCCGGGCTCGCGTCCTCGGCCACGCCGCCCAGGCCGCAGTCCAGCCGCCCGCGGGTCTCCTCCACCGACATGATCAGCAGATCGCCGACGATGGACACGTCGCCCTGCCCGCC
>DASRVH010000150.1:0-7150 GCA_035655155.1 Woeseiaceae bacterium | reverse complement strand
CGGCGGGCAAGGGCATCTTCGTCGCCGGGCACCGGCTCGAAGTCGAAGCTGAACTCGCCGTCGCCGGCGTCTTCGTGGAATTGCCAGTAGCCGTCGTCGAGGCGGCGGAGGCCGAGGTGGAAGGGCGGCTGGCGGTGGTTGACCTCGGCGAGCTCGATGGGGTCCACGAGGCTGCCGCCGAATCCCACGTCGGCGAGGAAGCGGCGGCCGGGCGCGTCTTCCGTCTCGACCAGCAGCGCGAGGTGGTTGGCGTTGGAGATGTCTTCGCGGCCCGCGCGCATGACGGCGCCGGCGACGCGGGTGACGCCGAAGCCGATCTCCGCGAGCACCGCGCCGAACAGGCCGTTCTGCTCGTAGCACCAGCCGCCGCGGCGGCGGCGGACGATCTTGTCGAAGGCGGCATCGGGGTCGAGGGTGAGGTGGCGGCCGAGCTGCACGTCGAGGTTCTCGAAGGGGATGGCGAGGGCGTGGCGGCGGACGAGGGCGGAGAGGGTCGCCAGCGTGGGGACCGGGTCGCCGCTGTAGCCGATGCGGTCGAGGTAGGGCTGGAGGTGCATGACGAGATTCCGTGACTTCGGCTGCCGCAGCAAGAGGCATTTCTGCCTGATTCAGTCAGAAAACGGAAGGGCTGGGTGGATGGGACTGTATAGAATTACAGTATCAGTGAGGTGCGCGCGGAGGGAGCCGTGATGAGCGACAGGGCAGGGCCCGAGGCCCGATTCGATGCCGGTTGGGATGCCAATTGGGATGCCGCGGCGGATGTTGCCGATAGGGTCGATACGCTCGATGCTGCGGGCGCGGCCGATGCGGCCGCCCACCCACGCTACGCCGCCGGCGAGAAGCTCGGCGCGGAGATCACCGCGCTGTGCGGCCACATCTACGCGAAAACTTACCGATTGCTGGAGCTGATCCGGGAGTTCGACGAGAAGGGCTACTGGGAGCTGCCGGGCCTGTGCTCCACCGCCCACTGGCTGAACTGGCAATGCGGCATCGGCATGAACGCCGCTCGCGAGAAGGTGCGCGTGGCCCGCGCCCTGCCGGACCTGCCGAAGATCTCCGAGGCCTTCCGCAAGGGCGAGGTGTCCTATTCCAAGGTCCGCGCCATGACCCGAGTGGCGGACGCGGACAATGAGGACTACCTCCTCGACATAGCCAACCACGGCACGGCCTACCACGTGGAAGGCATCGTCGCAAAATACCGCCGCGCCAAACGCCTCCAGGACGCAGAGAACGCCAACTTCCAGTACGAGATGCGCACCGTCACCCACTATTACGATGACGACGGCGCCCTGATCCTGAAGGCGAGACTCCCGGCAGAGACAGGCGCGCTGGTCCTGAAAGCGCTCGACAAGGCGATGGATGTGGGAGCGGCTTCAGCCGCGACGGATGTTTCCGCAGAAACACCTGACCCGGACCCTGACTCTGAACCAACCCGCCACACCTTCCCCCAACGCCGAGCCGACGCCCTGGCCGAACTCGCCGAAACCTACCTCGCCCACGGCGCCACCGACTCCTCTGCGGCAGACCGCTACCAGGTGGTGGTGCATGTGTCGGAATCCTTTGTAGGAGGGCCTTCAGGCCCGACAAAAACCCCAACCACCTCCCACATAGAAGACGCCCACCACGTTTCCGCGGAAACATCCCGCCGCCTCGCCTGCGACTGCTCCGTCCTCGGGCTGGTCGAAGACACCGACGGCGAACCGCTCTCCATCGGCCGAAAATCCCGCTCCATCCCGTCGGCCATCCGCCGCGCGCTGCGCATCCGCGACAAGGGCTGCCGCTTCCCCGGCTGTACCCGCAAGGCGTATCTCGACGGCCACCATATAGAGCACTGGTCCGACGGCGGCGAAACCAGCCTCGACAACCTGGTATTGCTATGCCGTCACCATCACCGCCTGGTGCACGAAGGCGGATTCGCCTGTGAGAAGACCGACGACGGCGAAGTCGTGTTCCGCGACGCCCGCCGCCAACGCATCGACCGCTACGCCCGACTCACGCCGGAGGACGAACGCCGCGCCTTCGATCTCTGGCTCGAGCGCGAGCTGCGAGACCTCGGCATCACCTCACAGACCTGCGTCACCCGCTGGGAAGGAGAGCGCATGGATTGGGATCTGGGGGTGGCGCATTTGTTTCCCAGGGAATTGGCCGCGCCCTGATCTGGTCGCCGGCTTGTCCGCTCAACGTAAATATATCGTAATTACAAAAGCAATATGCTAACGTTCGAATGGAATCGAACAAAAGCGAGGGCGAACGCGCTCAGGCACGGGGTTACGTTCGATGAAGCTCGCAGCGTCTTCTACGATGAACAGGCGCGGCAGTTCTTCGATGAGGAGCACTCGGAGAGCGAAGATCGCTTCGTCATGCTGGGCTTGAGCGACCGATTTCGCATTCTTGTCGTCTGCCACGCAGCCAGCCCCAAGGATGAGGCGATCCGGATCATCTCCGCCCGAAAAGCGACGAGAAGGGAGAGGACTTCTTACCTGAGTTACATGCGATGAAATCGGAATACGACTTTTCAAAGATGAAGTCGCGCAAGAATCCTTACGCGGCGAAGTTGAAACGCCAGGTGACGATCCGCCTCGGCGAAGATGTCATCGACTATTTCAAAGGGATGTCCGAGGAAACCGGTATCCCCTACCAGAGCCTCATTAATCTCTACCTCCGCGACTGCATGGAGCAGGGCCGAAAGCTCGAAATGGACTGGCGCTAACCGACCCCGGTCCGGCTCGCCCCGCCGTTCCCCGCCAGCAACGACCGAACCAGGTCACCCTTCAGCACCTTCCCCGTCGGATTCCGCGGCAGCGCCTCTACGAGTTCGAGCCGCTCCGGCCACATGAACCTGGCAACGCCGGCGGCGGATAGCTGCTCGATGAGCGACTCCAGCGAAAGGCTCGCGCCGGGCACGGTGACCACCGCGGCGCAGATGCGCTCGCCGAGCCGCTCGTCCGGATAGCCGACGGCGGCGGCTTCCTGCACCTCCGGCAGGGCCTGGATGGCCGATTCGAGTTCGCCGGCCGGTATCTTGAGCCCGCCGCGGTTGATGACGTCCTTGAGACGGTCGATGTAGTGGAAGTAGTCGGCATCCTCGCCGTCGCCGGCGATCTCGAAGAGCTCGCCCGTGCGGAAGTAACCCTCGGTGTCGAAGTCGCCCCGGTCGACGGTGCCCTCGGCGGTCCAGTAGCCGGGGAACAGGGCCGGGCTGCGGAAGAGGAACTCGCCCGGCTGTCCCGGTTCGGTGACTTCCCGGCCGGTCTCGACGTCCACGAGTTTGGATTCGACGCCGCGCGCGATGCGTATGCCCCAGTCGCTGCCGTCGCTCTGCTTGCGGGCGGAGCCGCGGAAGCGGGGGAAGTAGCGGGCGCGCCGGTGGGGGTCGCCGGTCATGGTGGGGCCGGAGAGCAGGGTGATGCCCTCGGTGGAGCCGAAGGCGTTGACCACTTCGATGCCGTAGCGCTCGCGGAAGCCTTCGATCATCCAGGCGTCCAGCGGTGCGGAGCCGCAGAGGATGCTGCGGATGGAGGAGACGTCCCGGTGGTCGAGGATGTTCTCGCGCAGGAGTGCGTTCAGCATCGCCGGCGCGGCAACGGTGTGGTGGATGCCCATTTCCTCCAGCTGGTCGAGGAATATGCCCATGTCGAAGGGGTTGTGCAGGGCGAGGGTGCCCTGGACTTCCAGCCAGGGCATGAACAGGCCGTTGTAGCCGGCGGTGTGCACCATCTGCATGGGCGCGAGCAGGCGGTCGCCGTGCTGCAGGCCGCCGGCGTCGCGGCAGCAGCCCCCGGTGGCGTGCCACTGGTTGTGGCTGCGCGGCACGCACTTCGGGTTGCCGGTGGTGCCGGAGGTCCAGTGCATGGTGACGATGTCGTTGGCGTCGACTTCGAGCTGTCCGAGGTAATCCCGCAGCGCGCCGGCGTCGCCTTCGAGCTCGCGCACGTCGGCGACGTCTCCCTCGCCCTCGCCGAAAGCAATCACGCCGGTATCCGACGCGCCCGCCTCGACCAGTATGCGCCGCACGCTGTCCGCCGGCTTCTGGTCCTTGTAGCTTGCAAGCGTCAGCACGCAGGCCGGGCGCAGGTGGGCGAGGATGCGCCGCATGTCGCGTTCGCCGTAGGCCAGCATGACCGGCGAGGCGATGGCGCCGAGGCGCGCGCAGGCGAGGAAGGCGATGACGATCTCGGTGATGTTCGGCAGCTGCACGACCACCACCGAATCCCTGCGCACGCCGGCGGCGAGCAGAGCCGCGGCCAAAGCATCCACGCAGGCATCGGTCTCCGCGAAGCTCAGCCGTCGCGGCTCGCCGTAGCAGAAGACCGGGCGGTCCGGTGCGTCGGCGAGCGCGAGCTGTTCCGGCGCCGCGTCGACGCAGCCGCGGAAGAGATCGTCGACGGTGACGTCTCCCCACCACCCGCTGGCGCGGTAGCGCGCCAGGGTGGCTTCGTCGTCCAGGATCAAGGTCGTGCCCTCGTCGTGTCTTCGGCGCCGGCGGCGTCAGGCCGCCATGCTGTCGGCCACTTTCAGCAGCCAGGGGTTCGCGTCGCCCTTGGTCATGTTCATGTAGCCGGGCATGTCGAAGTAGTCGCGCGCCCGCCAGATGCGGCCGTCCTTTATCTGGTAGATGCCCATGTAGGGCATGCGCACGGTGACGCCGTCCGGCTGGTCGTATTCGTCGATGCCCTCGAAGATGATCTTGTCGTCGTCCTCGAGGTAGTTGACGATGCGCCAGCGGCTCGTTTCCTGGTGCGGCCAGAGCATGGTGATGCCCTTCTTCAGGAAGTCCTTGCCCTCGAACGGCCGGGTGCCGACGTGGTAGTGATAGATGACGTCGTCGTGGAAGCAGTCTAGGACCGCGTCCAGGTCTTTCGCCATCATGGAATCGATGTAGCGCTGTACTGCGTCGTAGGCCTTACCCATGTTGTGCTCTCCCCGCTGGTTGCTGCGCGCTTCGTTCGAGTATGCGGTCGACGGCCATGCGCGCGCTCTTGGCCGCCGCCGGTGTGGCGACGTAGCCTTGGGGGCCGCAGCCGTCGCCGACGTTGTAGAGATTCGGTAGCGGTGTCTCCACCGGGAGGTTGTAGCCCGGCCACGAGCGGGCCACCACGTCCGGGTCGTCGATGTCGCGGAGCTGCACGTCGAGGAAGCGCCCGCCCTTCGCGTCGAAGTCCGGGAACAGGGTGCGCACGTCGGCCATGTTGGCGCGCCGCTCGTCCTCCCGGTCCATGGGCTGCAGGCAGCTCTTCGGCGTGCCGTAGAAAGCGGTGAGGTGGCGGCCGTCCGGCGACCACTCCGGACAGATATTCGTGAGCGGCACGCCGGTGACGATGCGCTCCAGGCCCGCGGCGAGGAAGGCGGAGCGCGGCTCGAACAGGGGCTCGTCGGAGACCACGTAGGTGGCGACGATGGGCGTGGGCCGGATGCGTTTCTGCAGGTTATCCGTGTAGTCGCTGCCGAGCGCCTGCTCGCCGGCGAGCTGGACGGTGACCGACGGGCCGGTGTTGCTGATGACAATGTCGGCGGGCAGGGTCTCTTCCCGGCCGTCGCTTTCGATGCGCACGCCGGTAGCCCGGCCGTCCGTCGTCTCGATGGCGAGGGTGGGTGCCTCCAGCAGCACACGGCCGCCGTTGGCCTCGATGACGCGGGCCAGCGCCTCGCTGACCGAGACGAAGCCGCCGGGCAGCATTGCATATTTGTCCATGCGCGCCTCGGTGGCGGCGAAGTGGGCGAACCAGTGCCGCGCCGGGTACTCGAAGTCGTTCACCGCGGAGACGGCCGAGGTGATGGCGTGGAACAGGGCGAGCAGATCCTCGTTGTCGGTGTAGCGCTCGAGCCATTCGCGGAAGGTGGGGCCGTCGTCGCCGACGGCGGTGGCCTCGGGGTCGCGGAAGGCCTTGCCGATCTTCTTCATCGAGAGCTCCAGGCCCACCCGTGCCATCGCCTTCTTCGAGCCGCCGCCGTGCACCTTCATGAACATCTCGAGCATCTTGCCGGTGCCGCTCTTCGCCGGCAGCGGCACGAACTCGCCGCCGCCCTTGATCCAGAACCACATCTCGCTGACCGGGCGCTTCTCGAACTCGGCGCCGACCTCCTCGCAGATGTCGGGCAGGACGCCGCGGAGCTGGAACGACACCGCGCCGCGGGGCAGCCGGTAGCCCTCGATCTCCTGGGTGCGCGTGCGCCCGCCGACGGTGTTCAGTTTCTCGCAGACGGTGACCCGGTAGCCGTTCTTCGCCAGCAGTGCGCCGGCGCACATGCCGCCGACGCCGGCACCGATAATCACCACGTGTTCTCTGTTGTCCATGTCAGCTCCCATAGGATGGCGGCGGATGGCCAAGGATCGTCCCAAGGCCTGTCAGGGGGCGGTCAGCCGCAGGCCGCCGAGGATGAAATCCCAGATCTCGTCGGCGAGCGCCGCGCGATCGGGTCGTCGTTCCGCCGCCAGGGCCTGGCCGACGGCATGGCGGACGCCGCCGCAGATCATCGCGGCGAGGATGTCGGGGTCGTAGCGGGCCGGGACCTGCCCGCGCTGCTGGCCCTTGGCGATGTTGCGGGCCGCCAGCGCGATCACCCGCTGCCAGCGCTCGGCCTCGACCGCGGCCACGCCGGGGTCGCGGGCCAGCCGCGAGATGATGATGGCGGCGAGCGGATGGTCGTAGAGGAAGTCGATCAGGCGCGAGACGCGCTCGCGCTCGCGCTCGGTCCAGTCGCCCGGCGGCAGGTCGGAGAGGTCGATGCTGCGGTCCAGTTCGTCGTAGAAGTTGTCGACAACTGCAGCGATAAGCTGCGATTTGGAGCCGAAACGGTGGTAGGGGAGGCCTATGGAGACGCCCGCGCGGCGGGCGACGTCCTGCAACTCGAAGTCGCCGTTGCCGTCCACGAGCGCATCGGACGCCGCGGCGATGATGATCTCGCGGCTGCGCTCGGAGCGTTGCGTTCTTGCCCCCATGCTCCCCCTCGGCATGAAGTTGAATTGAATTCAATTATAAATACGGGGCGGCCGGAATGTCCAGCGACGTTTGCCGGAGGTGCTCGGGGGGTATTCCGGAAGCTGCGGCTTAGCCGGTCACGAACGGCAGGCTATAGGTGCGCTTGCCGGTGGCGGCAGCGAGCGCATTCGCCACCGCCGGCGCCAGCGGCGGCACGCCGGGCTCGCCGT
>DASRVH010000149.1:0-3703 GCA_035655155.1 Woeseiaceae bacterium | reverse complement strand
AGTCGTCGCGCTCGTGGCCGTGTTCGGTCATGTCCGGCTGCACGCCGGGCGCGATGTGGTGGTCCACGGCCCGCACGGTCTCCACGGTCACGCCCTGCTCGCGCAGGATGTGGCGCGACGCTTCCATGAGCCGGTCCGTGTGCGAAGGTTCCGGCGAGCACTTCAGCGTGCAGTTGACGAAGAGCGCGCGCAGGTCGTCGTAGCGCGCCGGCGGTCTGCCCTGTTGTTCCATCGGTCGCTCCTGTTCCGGTTTCCGGACATACCTTAAACGTTCGCAGGCGGCCTTGCAGAGGGCCGGAAACCCGGATGTTAGTATGCGGGCCATGCCAAAAACGGATCGCCTGAAGAATCTGCGTACTGCTCTGCAGGGGCACGAGACTACCGTTACGGCCGGCGTGGCAGTCGTGGCACTGCTCCTGATCGGGGCCCTGATACTGTGGCTGACTGCAGATCGCGTCCCGGACTTCCGGGAATACGAGGCCGGGGCCGAGCGCAAGACGCAGTTCTTCGAGTTCATGCGCCCGCTCATCCGTGAGGAGAACGCCCGGGTGCTCGAGGACCGTCGCCGCCTGCGGGAGCTGGCCGCCGAAGAGGAGCCGGGCTGGCTGGATCGCCGATGGCTGCACGGCCTGGCCGAGGAGTACCGGCTGGATCCGGAAGAGTTCGACGAGGAGTCGCTGATCGATGCCCTGTTGCGCAGGGTGGACGCGGTGCCGATGTCTCTGGCGCTCGCCCAGGCGGCGAAAGAGTCCGGTTGGGGCACCTCGCGCTTCGCCCGCAAGGGCTACAACTTCTTCGGCGAATGGTGCTACGAGGCGGGCTGCGGGCTGGTGCCGCAGTCGCGGGCGCCAGGCCGCAGCCACGAGGTGCGGGCCTTCGACAGCCCGCGCGAGTCCGTCGCCAATTACATCCGCAACATCAACACGAACCGAAGCTACCGCGAATTGCGCGAGGCGCGCGCCCGGTTGCGCGCCCAGCACCGGCCGCTGTCCGGCCTGGTGCTGGCAGAGCAACTGCAGCGCTACTCCGAGCGCGGACAGGCCTACGTGGAGGAGATAAAGGGGCTCATTCGCTATAACAAGCTGGAGCAATCCGGTGCGTGAGACGGAGCCTCGTTCGCTGCGATTCGTCGCAGTGCTAGCGCTGGCACTCACGGCGGTCGCCTGCCGGGCGGAGGAGCCGCCGCGATCGTCGCCGGCCGCCGGGCCACAGGAACACGCGGTGATACTGCTCTACCACCACGTGAGCGAAGACACGCCACCGTCCACCAGCGTGACGCCCGCCACCTTCGAGGACCATCTGGATTATCTGGCCGACTACAACGTGGTCCCGCTGGAGGCGATCGTCAGCGCGATCCAGGACGGCGATCCGCTGCCGCCGAATGCCGTGGCCATCACCTTCGACGATGCGTACGAGTCGGTCTACACGGAGGCGCTGCCGCGGCTGGAGCGGCGGGGCTGGCCCTTCACGGTGTTCGCCAGCACGGACTACATCGACGACGATTACGGCGGCTATCTGAGCTGGGATCAGCTGCGCGAGATCGAGCGGCGCGGCGGCACGGTGGGCAACCACAGCCGTGCACACCGGCACATGATCCGCCGCCAGCCGGGCGAGTCCGCAGGCGAGTGGCGCGAGCGCGTGGCCGCCGACATCCGCCACGCCGGGTCGCGGCTCGCCGACGAACTGGAGGCGCCGCTCACCTATTTCGCCTATCCGTACGGGGAATTCGACCGGCAGCTGGAAGCCGTGGTGGCCGATCTGGGTCTCGTCGCCTTCGGCCAGCACTCCGGACCCGTCGGCCCGGCGTCGGATCTGCGCCACCTGCCCCGCTTTCCGGTGGCCACCGCCTATGCGGGCCTGGACTCGCTGGGGGACAAGCTCGACAGCCGGCCGCTGCCCGTGACGGTGCTGGCGCCGGACAGCCGCGTGCTGGCGGCAGATGCCGGTTCTCCCGAGCTGCGGGTTCGGATCCCCGAGGGCTCCTATGACCGCGAACGCCTGCGCTGTTTCGTCACCGGGCAGGAGCCTGCGCGCATCAGCTGGCAGGACGACGAGGCGACGATCCGCGCCCGCGCGCCGCTCTCACCCGGGCGCAGCAAGTTCAACTGCACGGTGCCGGCCCGGGACGAGGCCGGCGTGTACTACTGGTACAGCTACCTCTGGATCAAGCCGCGGCCCGACGGCAGCTGGTACCCGGACTAGCTACCCGGACCAGTTACATGGACTACGGCGTCACGATGTCGAACGTCCCCTCGGGCCGCTCCAGCAGGCTGAAGAAGCGCACCAGGTCGAGCTTGCTGCCCTCCAGCGTGATGTCGTCGGAGGTCAGCAGGTCGGTCAGGCCGATGGCACCTGCGGCGAGTCCGAGGTAGGCGTCCCGGGTCAGGCTCAGGGTGGCATTCGCCTCCGGGTCCGCGTCCCGGCGGTAGTGGTGCAGCACGCCGTTCTCGACCACCAGCACGTAGGTCTCGCCGAGGTCCGTGAACACCAGGTTGACAGTGAGCTCCTCGTCCGCCGCCTTCGGTCCGTTCAGGCGCACCGCCATGGCGTCCAGGAAACGCTGCGTGGGCGTGTGGCGCAGCAGGTCGATGGCGTTGGCGAGCGAGATGCCCTGCTCGGGCGGCCCGTGCCGGAGTTCGTAGGCGGCGGAGAGGTACACGTCACGCCAGGGGCCGGACTCCGCCTGATAGCCGAGCTGGTCGTAGGTGCGGGCGAGCAGGGCGCGGGCGTCGGCGTTCCCGGGTTGCGCCATCACGAGATGGTTCAGCACCTCCGCCACCCAGCGGTAGTCGCCGTCGTCGAAAGAGGCGCTCGCCTTGCGCAGCACTTCGTCGGCGCCGCCCATGTAGTCCACGTAGCGCTCCCCGGCGGCTACGGGCGGCAGCGGGTCCAGGTTGGCCGGATTGCCGTCGTACCAGCCGAAGTAGGCCTGGTAGACCGCCTTCGCATTGTGCTTCAGCGTGCCGTAGTAGCCCATGTTCGCGAACGACTGCTGCAGCGAGTCGGGCAGCGCGATCTCCTCGGCGATCTCCTTCGGCGTCATGCCTTCGTTGGCCATGCGCAGGGTCTGGTCGTGGATGTACTTGTACAGGTCGCGCTGCTGTTTCAGGAATTCCACCACCTCGCCGTTGCCCCAAACCGGCCAGTGATGGCTGCCGAAGTACACCTCGGCATCGCCGAACAGCTCGAGGGCCTCGTCGATGTAGCCGCTCCACAGCAGCGCGTCGCGCACCTTCGCGCCGCGCAGCGTGTAGATGTTGTGCATGTTGCGCGAGACGATCTCCGCCCCGCACCAGGCCTTCTGCTCCGGCAGATAGAAAGTCAGCTCCGCCGGCGCCTCGGAGTGGGGCGCGTTCTGGAACACGAACGGCACGCCGTCGATGGTCATCTCCTGCGGGGTCCTGTCGACGATCTCCGTGGGCTCCAGGATGGCAATCGTGCCGAAGGCCGGGCTCTTGCCGAGCCCCGAGCCAACGTGACCCCGCGGGCTGCGGGGTAGGCGCCGGCCGTACATGTAGCCGGCACGCCGGCCCATGGCGACGCCCGCGATCACGTTCTCGCTGGTAGCCTCCTCCAGGAAGCCCTCCGGCGCTATGACACGGATGCCCTGATCCCTGACTTCCTCCGCGCTGGTGATGCCGAGCACGCCGCCGAAGTGATCCGCATGGCTGTGGGTGAAGATGATGGCGCGGATGGGCCGCTC
>DASRVH010000148.1:0-36098 GCA_035655155.1 Woeseiaceae bacterium | reverse complement strand
GGGTCAGCAGCGGATCTTCTTCGGCCACCTCGTCGCCCTCGGCGACGTGGACCTCGATCACGTCCACCTCCTCGAAGTCGCCGAGGTCCGGCACCTCGACCTTGCGCCGACCCGGCTCGGCCACCGTATCGCCAGCCGATTCGCCGCCCGATTTCTCGTCCGGTTTCTCGTCCGGTTTCTCGTCCCGCTTTTCGTCCGATCCTTCGTCCGTCTTCTCGTCCGACTCGCCGCCACCGGACCGATCTTCGTCGGCATCGGCCTCGTCTTCTCCGGCACCGGTTTCCTCATCGGCTCCGTCATCGCCGCCGCCGGCCTCGTCATCCTCGGCACGCGTTTCCCCGTCGCCGGCGGAGTCCTCCTCCCCGCTGCCGCTCGTCTCGACCACGGCGATGAGGTCGCCCTCGTTCACGGTATCGCCCGCGGAGACGCCGATCTCGACCACTTTGCCGGCAGCGGTGCTCGGCACGTCCATGGACGCCTTGTCGGTCTCGAGCGCGATCAGGCCGTCTTCCACTTCCACGGTGTCGCCGACGGAGACCAGCACCTCGATGACGTCGACGTCGGAGAAGTCGCCGAGATCGGGGACGCGTATTTCCTTGCGTTCAGCCATCGCGACGCCCTCAGAGGGTCACAGGATCCGGTTTGTCCGGATCGATGTCGTAGCGCCGGATGGCGTCGGAGACGGTCTCCATGTCCAGCGCGCCCTCGTCGGCCAGCGCCTTCAGCGCCGTCACCGCGATGTAGCGCCGGTCCACCTCGAAGTGCTGGCGCAGCGCGGAGCGGCGGTCGCTGCGGCCGTAGCCGTCGGTGCCGAGCGTCACGTACTGGCCCGGCATCCAGCGCTGGATCTGGTCCGGCACGATCTTCATGTAGTCCGTGGCCGCGATGAAGGGGCCGTCCTTGTCGGCCAGACACTGGTCGAGATAACTCCGCCGCGGCTCCTCGGCCGGGTGGAGCTGATTCCAGCGCTCCACCTCCAGGCAGTCGCGGCGCAGCTGGTTGAAGCTGGTGGCGCTCCAGATGTCCGCCGGGATGGAATAGTCCTCCTCCAGCAGTTCGGCGGCGGCGATGACCTCGCGCAGGATCGTGCCCGCGCCCATCAGCTGCACGCGCACCTTGCCCCGTCCGCCGATCTTCAGCAGGTACAACCCCTTCAGGATGCCGTCCTCCACGCCCTTCGGCATGGGCGGATGGACGTAGTTCTCGTTCATGCAGGTGATGTAGTAGAAGATATTCTCCTGCTCGTGCAGCATGCGCCGCATACCGTCCTGGATGATCACCGCCAGCTCGTAGGCATAGGTGGGATCATACGACAGGCAGTTCGGCACGGTGGAGGACAGCACCAGGCTGTGGCCGTCCTGGTGCTGCAGGCCCTCGCCGGCCAGCGTCGTGCGCCCGGCCGTGCCGCCCATCAGGAAGCCCCGCGACTGCATGTCGCCGCCGGCCCAGATGAAGTCGCCGATACGCTGGAAGCCGAACATCGAATAGAAGATGTAGAAGGGGATCATCGGCCGGTCGTGATTGCTGTAGGCCGTGCCCGCGGCCGCCCAGGAGCAGAACGAGCCCGCCTCGTTGATGCCCTCCTCCAGGATCTGCCCCTTCTTGTCTTCCTTGTAGTACATGAGCTGATCGGCGTCCTGGGGCGTGTACAGCTGGCCCTTGGAGGAATAGATGCCCACCTGCCGGAACATGCCTTCCATGCCGAAGGTGCGCGCCTCGTCGGGCACGATGGGCACGACGTACTTGCCGATATTCTTGTCCCGGGTGAGCGCCGTCAGCAGGCGGATGAACGCCATGGTGGTGGACGCCTCGCGCTCGCCGGTGCCCTCCAGCTGACTCGAGAAGGCCTCCAGCTGAGGCACCTGCAACGACTCGGAACGGGTGCGCCGCTGCGGCAGGTAGCCGCCCAGCTTGCGCCGCCGCTCGTGCAGGTACTCGATCTCGTCGCTGTCCTCCGGCGGCCGGCAGAACGGCACCTTCGGGATGTCTTCGTCGGAAACCGGGATGTTGAAGCGGTCGCGGAACTCCTTCAGCGCGTCGTCGTCCAGCTTCTTCTGCTGATGCGCCGGGTTCGCGCTCTCGCCGCCGGACTCGCCCATGCCATAGCCCTTCACGGTCTTGGCCAGGATGACGGTCGGACGGCCCTTGCTGCGCACGGCCTTCTCGTAGGCCGAGTAGACCTTGATGGAGTCGTGGCCGCCACGGTTCAGGCGCCAGACTTCCTCGTCGGACATATTGGCCACCATCTCCTTCAGCTCGGGATACTTGCCGAAGAAGTGTTCGCGCGTGTAGGCGCCGCCCTTGTTCTTGTAGGCCTGATATTCGCCGTCCACCGTCTCGTCCATGACGCGGCGAAGCAGTCCGTCGGTGTCCTTGGCCAGCAGCGGGTCCCAGCGCGAACCCCAGATCACCTTGATCACGTCCCAGCCGGCGCCGCCGAACGCCGCCTCCAGCTCCTGGATGATCTTGCCGTTGCCGCGCACTGGCCCGTCGAGGCGCTGCAGGTTGCAGTTGATGACGAATATGAGGTTGTCCAGCCCCTCGCGCACGGCCATCGTGATGGCGCCCATGGCCTCCGGCTCGTCCATCTCGCCGTCGCCGAGGAAGCACCACACCTTGCGGTCGCTTTCCGGGATCAGGCCGCGGTGCTCGAGGTAGCGCATGAAGCGGGCCTGGTACAGCGCCAGCATCGGGCCGAGGCCCATGGACACCGTCGGGAACTGCCAGAACTCCGGCATGAGCCAGGGGTGCGGATATGACGACAGGCCGCCGCCGCCCACCTCCATGCGGAAGCGCTGCAGCTGCGCGCCGGTGAGACGCCCCTCGAGATAGGCCCGCGAGTAGATGCCCGGCGCGGAATGGCCCTGGATGAAGACCAGGTCGCCGCCGTTGTGCTCCGAGGGCGCGCGCCAGAAATGATTGAAGCCCACCTCGTAGAGGGTGGCCGAGGACGCGTAGGAGGCGATATGGCCGCCGTATTCGCTGCTGGCCCGGTTCGCCAGCACGACCATGGCCATTGCGTTCCAGCGGATGTAAGCCTCGATGCGCCGTTCGATCGAACGGTCGCCGGGGTACTCCGGCTGCTGGCCCGGCGCGATGGTGTTCAGGTAGGCGGTGTTAGGGCTGTAGGGGAGATAGGCACCGGAGCGGCGTGCGAAGTCGATCATCCGGTTCAGCAGGAAATGGGCTCGCTCGGGACCGTGAACATTCAGCACCGAGTCGATGGACTCGAGCCACTCCCGGGTCTCTGTCGGGTCGGTATCGTCGAAAGGACTGTTTGCACTCATGCCTGATGCCGTTCCTTGCCTGATGCCGTTTATCCGCCGCCGCCGCGGCCGTGATGAATTAGCGGAGGTCACCTGCTAGGATGGCGCTTCTTCGTCACCCGCTCCGCCCGCCAGAGGTTGGGGGGTATGTTCGACCTTTGCCGGAGACAGGTCAAGGCGCCCCGGAGGAACCTCGAATGGCCACAGTGCTGCCGCCGGACTCTTCGATACGCGTCATCCAGTCGACGAAGAAGCCGCTGCTGAAGGACTACGAAAATCTCGACCAGCTGCTCGTGCTGCTGCCGAGCGGTGCGGACGAGAGCGCCTGGTCCGCCGTGCCGAGGGGCACCCGGCTGAGCAGGATCGCCCGCCGTCGCGATGCCTCGGACGTGCCGCTGGTCACGAGCCGTCTGGACAACAAGGCGCAGACCGCCGTGCTGGTGGCCATGGTGCCGTCCGACGCCAGCGCTTTCGAGCGCGGCACCGCCGCCCGCCGACTCGCGGAAGCTGCGCTGGCAGAGGACCCCTCCCGGCTCGCGGTGCTCGCAACCGGCTTCCCCGAAGAATCCACGGCCGCAATAGTGCGCGACCAGCTGCTGGCCCTGCTGCTCGCGGCGTTCCGGCTGCCGGTATTCCGGCAGAAGAACCCGAAGCCGCGGCGGCTCTCCACCATCAGACTGGCGGGCCTGCCCGAGCGCATCGACGCCGACCGGGTTCGGGCCGAAGCCGCGGGCAACAACCTAGCCCGCTGGCTGACTGCGCTACCGCCGAACGTGGGTGACGCCCGGGCCCTTCGGGTCGCCGCCGCGGAACTCGCCGAACGCCACGGCTGGCACTACGAGTTCCTCGACACGACTCAACTCGAGGATCGGGGAGCCGGCGCGTTCCTTGCCGTGGCCCGCGGCAACGACAACGACGACGCGGGCATCGTCCGCCTGTCCTGGCGTCCGGAGGGGGCCGGCGACTCGCCCGCCGTCGCCCTGGTCGGCAAGGGCATCGTCTTCGATACCGGCGGCACCAACCTGAAACCCGCCGGCGGCATGCTGGACATGCACGGAGACATGCAGGGCGCCGCCGTCGCCCTCGGCAGCCTGCTCGCCCTGACGCTGCTGGAGGCGCCGTTCGCCGTCGACTGCTGGCTGGCACTCACCGAGAACCGGACGGGCCCCCGGGCCTACAAACAGCAGGATGTGGTCACGGCCGTCAACGGCAAGACGATACAGGTGATCCACACCGACGCCGAGGGCAGGATGGTGCTCGCCGACACCCTGGCGCTGGCCGGCGAAGCGGGACCGGCCACGATCATCGATTATGCGACGCTCACCGGAACCTGCATCAGCGCCCTCACCACCCGCTATAGCGGCGTATTCACGAATCGCCCGTCCCTGCATCCGCTGCTGAAACGCGCCGGCGAGGCGAGCGGCGAGCGGGTCTGGCCGTTCCCGGTCACCGACGAGTTCCGCGACGAGCTGAAGAGCGACGTGGCGGACCTGAAGCAATGCCTGCCCGCCGGCGCCGGCGACCACATCATGGCCGCGGCGCTGCTGCGCGAGTTCGTGCCCCGGCAGAGCACCTGGATCCACATCGACCTCAGCGCCTCCAGCCACGAGGGCGGGCTCGCCCACGCGCCCACGAAAGTCACCGGATTCGGCGTCCGCTACACCCTCGGGCTGCTGCTGGATCTCGCCGAGACGCCCGGCCGCCCCGCCGCCTGAACCGCATGGGGAAAACGAACGAACAGATCGAACCGGCACCGGTGGCAAACCGCTTCCGCGGCTTCCTGCCCGTCGTGGTCGACGTCGAGACGGGCGGTTTCAACGCGGACACCGACGCGCTGCTCGAGATCGCTGCCGTGCTGCTGGAGATGGACGACGGCGGCCGCCTGGGGCGCAGCGAGACTCACCGTTATCACGTGAAGCCCTTCGACGGCGCCAACCTGGAAGCGGCGTCGCTGGCCGTCAACGGCATCGACCCCTGGCATCCGCTGCGCCCGGCCATCGACGAGCGGGACGCCCTGCAGCGGGTGTTCCGGGAAGTGCGGCGGGCCATTCGCGAGACCGGCTGCACCCGGGCCGTGCTGGTGGGCCACAACGCCTTCTTCGACCTGAGTTTCCTGAATGCCGCCGTCCGGCGGACCGGGCTGAAGCGCAACCCGTTCCACCCCTTCTCCAGCTTCGATACGGCGACGCTGGGCGGCGTGGTCTTCGGACAGACGGTGCTGGCGCGCGCGGTCACTGCGGCGGGGCTGGACTGGGACGAATCCCGGGCCCATTCCGCGGCCTACGACGCGGAACGGACAGCCGATCTCTTCTGCGAGATCGTCAACCGGGTGCAGGGCGTATACCGGGAGGCGCTGGCCGGCGGCTGAGCGCCGCCGCCCTCAGGCGGCGACGTCGTCGAGCATCTGCTTCAGCTCGCCGGAGTGATACATCTCCACGGCGATATCCGAGCCGCCGATGAGCTCACCGCGGATGTAGAGCTGAGGGTAGGTCGGCCAGTTCGAGTAACTCTTCAGCGCCTCGCGCAGCTCCGGGTCCTCCAGGATATTCACGTAGGCGAATTCCTTGCCGCAGGCCTTCAGCGCCGCCACCGACTGGGCGGAGAAACCGCACTGCGGGAAATCCGGCGTTCCTTTCATGTACAGCAGGATCGGATTCTCGCCAATCTGCTGCTTGATCCTTTCGATTACGTCCATTGCCCGTCTACCTCCTTTGCTCTGGTTCAGTTGCCCTTATTGACTTGCCCTTATCGATTTACCGAGGGCGCGCCTTGACGGCGAGGCGGTTGTCCACCGCCATGACTCCCGGGACGGCGGCGGCCAGCCGGCCGGCCCTGTCCCGCTCGGCGAAACTCGCCACGAAACCGCTCAGCGTCACTCGCCCGCCGGCCGTCGTCACGTCGATGCCCGTCGCCTCCACCGACGTATCCGCCACCAGCCTCGAACGCACGGCGGCGGTGAGCTCGGCATCGCTGCCCGATCGCGCGGTGCCGGTCCCCGCTGCAGACTCGCCCGCCATGTCGCCCGCGATGTCGCCATTGCCGTTCACCCGGCCACTCCCCTGGCCGTCGCCGATCAGCATGGCGGTGCAGCCGGCCAGGCCGAAGCCGGCCAGCAGGAGCGGGAACAATAGGGTGGCGGAGCGTGCGGCGTTCATGAGACCTCAGGGGCCGGCCCTCCGCATTGCGGCGCGACCGGCGAGCGCATCCACCACGCGCCATTGCTCTTCCGGGCTGAGCGTGGACCACGCGCCGATCTCGTCGAGGGTGCGCAGACAGCCCGTGCAGACGTCGCGTTCGTCCAGCGTGCAGATATTCACGCAGGGCGAGGCCGGGCGTCTCAGCGGCGGCTTCTTCATCACTGTCTGGTCCAATCCTGGCGGCTGCCGGTCGCTATGCATTTATAGTGGATTATACGTATGTTGGCGCTTGTGACCAGAGACGCTCTGGCGTATCGTCCCGGCGCGGCGCGGAGGTAGCGGAAATGCAGGAAGAGAGGCTCTCGGCACACATCCGGGCGAGCGTGGACGCCGCCCTGGCGGAGGACGTCGGCGCCGGCGACGTGACGGCGGCGCTGATCGACGCCGGGGCCCGCTCCCGCGCCACGGTGGTCTGCCGCGAGGACGCGATACTGTGCGGCCGCGCCTGGTTCGACCGGGTCTTCGCCGTACTGGACGGGACTGTCCGCATCGAGTGGCGGGCCGACGACGGCGAGCGGCTGGCGCCGGGCGAGACGGTCTGCTCCCTGGATGGCCCGGCCCGGCCGATCCTGACCGGCGAGCGCACTGCGCTGAATTTCCTGCAGACGCTGTCCGGGACCGCCACGGCCGCCGCCCGCTACGCGGCCGCCGTCGCCCACACCGGCTGCCGCATACTCGATACCCGCAAGACGATACCGGGCTTGCGGCTCGCCCAGAAATACGCCGTGCGCTGCGGCGGCGCGGTCAACCACCGCCTTGGCCTGTTCGACGCCGTGCTCGTCAAGGAGAACCACATCTTCGCCTGCGGCGGTATCCGGGCAGCCGTGGCCCGCGCGCGAGCCGAGAACCCGGTGCTGCCGGTCGAGGTGGAAGTGGAGAACATCGACGAGCTGCGCGAGGCACTGGCCGCCGGGGCCGACCGCCTGCTGCTGGACAACTTCCCGCTCGGTGCGCTGCGCGAAGCCGTGCGCGTCACCCGGGATGCCGGCACGGGCGCCACGCTGGAGGCATCCGGCGGGCTCGAGATGGACGATATGGCGGCCGTCGCGGAGACCGGCGTGGACTTCATCTCGGTGGGCGCGCTCACCAAGCACCTGCGGGCCGTGGATTACTCCATGCGGTTCGACGCGGCGACCGGCGGCCAGGGGCGCACCGGCGGGCGCTAGAGGGGCTCCAGCGACTCGGCGGCGAAGTTCTGCTGCACGCGCTTCGGCTCGGAGACGCCGTAGCCCTGGGCATAGTCGATGCCCATGCCGCGCAGCATGGTGATGATCTCCTCGTTCTCGGCGAACTCGGCGATGGTCTGCTTGCCGGTGAGATGGCCGATCTCGTTGATCGAGCGCACCATCTCCCGGTCGATGGGGTCGTGCAGGATCTCCTTCACGAAACTGCCGTCGATCTTCAGGAAATCCACCGGGAAGTGCTTCAGATAGCCGAAAGACGACAGGCCCGTGCCGAAGTCGTCCAGGGCGAACTTGCAACCGAGCTCCTTCAGCGCGTTGATGAACCGGTTCGCCTGTGAGTAGCTGGCGATGGCGGCCGTCTCGGTGATCTCGAAACAGATCTTGGTGGCATCGAGACCGCTCACCTGGAACTGCTCGATGACGAAAGGCAGGAACTTCTCGTCGCCGAGGCTCTGACCCGACAGGTTGATGGAGCAGAGATCCAGCCGCTCGCGCTCGTCGGCCTCGGAGACCAGCCAGCGGAAGGCGTTGGAGATCACCCAGCGATCGATGTTCGGCGTGATGCCGTAGCGCTCGGCCGCGTTGATGAACAGCTCCGGCGAGACCATGGCGCCGGCCTCGTCGCGCATGCGCAGCAGCAGCTCGTAATGGGCGCCCCGGTCCTCGCCCTGCAGCGGCAGGATGGTCTGGCGGAAGAGTTCGAAGCGCGACTCCTCCAGCGCGTTGTTGATGCGCGCCGCCCACTGCATCTCCCGGCGCCGGCGCATGAGATCGATGTCGTTCTCGTGATAGCTGTGGATGCGGTTGCGGCCCGCCTCCTTCGCCGCCGCGCAGGCGCTGTCGGCGGCCGACAGCAGCGCCGCCACGTCGTCGTTGTCCGCGGTGATGGGCACGACGCCGATGCTCGCGCCCAGCCGGAAACTGCGTTCGTCCCAGACGAACTTGTAATCCGCCACCGTCTCGCGCAGCTCCTCGGCCGTGCGCATGGCCTCGTCGAGGTTGCAGCTCTCCAGCAGCACGCCGAATTCGTCGCCGCCGAGGCGGGCCAGCGTGTCCCGCCAGCGGATCTTCGACTTCAGCAGCGCGCCGAGCTGGGCCAGCAACGCGTCGCCGGCGCTGTGGCCGCAGCTGTCGTTGACGATCTTGAACTGGTCCAAGTCCATGTAGCAGAGCGCGTAGGAGGTCTCTCTCGCTCTCGCGCTCTTCAGTGCACGCTCCAGCCGGCTCTCGAACTCGCGCCGGTTCACCAGCTGGGTGAGCATGTCGTGGCTGGCGTGGTAGGCGAGCTTGCGGTTCAACTCCCTGGCCTCGCTCACGTCGTGGAAGATCAGCACGCCGCCCGTTACGTTGCCCGAACCGTCGCGGATCGGCGAGGCCGTCGATTCCACGTACAGCTCGTTGCCGTCCCGCGTGATCAGCAGCGTCGGGCGCACCGACTTGATCGAGCGGTTGCGGCGGATGGCCACGGCCACCGGATTTTCGAGCGGCTCGCAGGTCTCCTCGTGGTAGGCGCGAAAAATCTCGTCCACCGCGCGCCCCGTGGCGCTGTCCACCTTCCAGCCGGTGAGCTCCTCGGCTACCGGGTTGACGTATTCCACGTTGCAGTCGGCGTCCGTCGTGACCACGCCGTCACCGATGGACTGCAGGGTGATCTGGGCACTCTCCTTCTCGCGGAACAGCGCCTCCTCGTAAAGCTTGCGCTCCGTGATATCCACTTCGACGCCAACCAGCCGCCGCAGCCGTCCGTTGTCGTCCTGCAGCGCCTTCGCCCGGCTGATCATCCAGCGCCAGTCGCCGCTGGAGTGGCGCATGCGGTGGACGCTCTCGAAGTAGTCCGCCCGACCTTCCAGGTGCTCGCGCATCTTGGACTGCACCCGGGTCATGTCGTCGGGGTGCACCAGGCGGTACCAGTCCGGGGAGATGTCCTCCTCGTCCTCGTCGTAACCGAGCATGGTCTTCCAGCGGCGGGAGAACCAGACGGCCTTGGCACGGCCGTCGAAATCCCAGATGCCGTCGTTTGCGGTCTCGGACAGCAGTTCGTCGCGCTCGCGGATGTGTGCCAGCTCGGCGCGGGTGCGTACGCGCTCTACGCCGGCGCCGAAGCTGGAACCGAGCAGCTTCAGCAGCAGTTTGAGGTTGGCGTCCCAGCCGTCCACCGGCGCCTCGTTGGCCAGCGCGATGAAGCCGGCCGGGCCCTCGGCGGTGCCGACGCCGATCAGCAGGCAGGCGCCCAGACCGATCTCCGAGAGGCGCGCCGCCTCCGCCTCCGCACCCGCCGGCGGCTGGCCGCAGTCGCCGATCTCCAGCAGACGCTGGCCGCTCATGCCCCGGGCCAGCCAGCGCCAGTCGGCCAGGTCCTGGTGCTGTAGCACCTGGGGCCGGCAGATACTGTAGGGGGACGTCGCCGCGATCACCGTCTCGATGCTGGCGGCGCGTTCGTCGGCCAGGCAGACGAAGGCCACGTCGACCCCCGCCGCGTCACGGAGATCCTCCACCACGGACTCGATGACCGCGCCTGCCGTACCCTTCTCGAGGGTGAGGAGATTGATCGCGAGCTTGGTATAGACGGCATCCACCGCGATGGCGGGGTATTGCCCGGAACCGCGCCGCAAGGCGAGTGTGTCGCCGGCGATGCCGGCCCGCAGATCCTTCTCGCTGATCATCTCGAGGCTTTGCACCCGTCGGCAGTCAGTCGGGACATTCTAGGAAGCCCGGGCGGACCGTTGGATTGACAGCGTTCTCACTTCCGGTATCCCCCGCGCACGCCGTGTTAGGGACGCATTCTGACACGATATTCTAAGAATACAAGCTAAGTAACCGGAATGACTTGGGTTATAGACCGAAGGTCGGTCGAGCGCGATGAGGGATCGCCTGCGCGGCTTCACGGCGGCGACAGGGCGCCACTTGCCCGGGCGACCGGAGATCGGGGAAACGGTGGGGAAACCCGTGGTGGGCTGGTGCCGAAGGTCAGACTCGAACTGACGACCTACGCATTACGAATGCGTTGCTCTACCGACTGAGCTACTTCGGCCCCGGGTGGGCGGCGAGTATAGATAATGCGGGATAGGCAGGCAATCCACCGCCCGCCGTGGTGCCTCAGCGCTTGTCCCGCACCCGTATGATGAGCTCGACGCTCTCCTGCTCGGTGCCGGCCGGCAGATCGGGCACGTCCATGATGGCCACCTGTCCGGACGGGATGTCCGACAACTCTCCCGTGTCCACATTGTAGAAGTGGTGGTGCGGATGCGTGGTCGAATCGTAGAACAGCCGGCTGGGATCCACGTTGACTTCCCTGGCCAGGCCCTTGTCGCTGAACAGCTTCAGCGTGTTGTAGATGGTGGCCTTCGACACCCGGCTGCCGCGCTCGCGCAGACGCTCCAGTATCTGTTCGGCGGACAGATGCTGAGGACGCTCCAGCAGGATGCTGGCCACGTCGACGCGCTGGGGCGTGGGCATGACGCCGTGGGATTCGAGGCGCTTTTCGACTTCCTGTCTGTTCAAGGGATACCGACCGCTTCAGGTTTAGACCAAGTATAGGCTTGGTCCGAGTCCAATGTTCCTGAAAAGATGATAGTGATTCTCAAAATGGCGCACAAGCCTGATTTCAGGGCGGTTCGCGCGGGAATCGGGCTCGCTCGGCGGATGCCCGCCGCCGACAATACCCCCTGCGGTCAACGGCACCGGAGGGAACTGGGCCATGTCCCGACACCGCGGCTATTCGCTGTACGAGTTGCTGGTCACGCTGAGCGTGGCAACCATCCTGATCGTGATCGGCGCGCCGCCGCTCGGCAGCCTGATCGCGCGCAATCGCCTGACGACCGAGGTCAACGCCCTGCACCACGCGCTGCACCTCGGTCGTCAGGAGGCCATCAAGCGACGGCTCAACCTGGTCCTGTGCCAGTCTGGCGACGGCAGCCGCTGCACCGGCGCTGCCGACTGGGGCGGCGGCTGGATGCTGTTCGTGGACGACGACGACGACGGCCGGACGGATCCCGGCGAGGCCGTGCTGCGCCGCCACCGGGCCGCCGCCAAAGTGAACATAATCACGAACCGGCACCGCTATACCCTGCGCGGCGTTCGCAGGCGCAACACGAATGGCACCTTCCTGGTCTGCGACGGTGCCGGCCGCGTCCCTGCCCGCGCGCTGATCGTAAGCTACACCGGCCGCCCGCGGAGTGCGCCGGGGGACGACGCCCCGGCAAGCCTGACCTGTCCTGGCGCGTGAACACCCGGCCGGAACCTACCGCTCGTCCGGCGTGAGCGACCGCTCGTCGGGAATATTTCCCCTGCAGGATCACGCGGGATAGTGTCCGCCCCATGGAAAGAACCGCACAACACGGCTTTACGCTGTACGAGCTGCTGGTCACGGTCGTGATCATGGGGATCATCCTGTCCCTGGGCGTGCCCAACTTCCTCGAGTTCACGCGCAACAATCGCATGGCCGCCACCTCTAACGACCTGCTTTCGGCCTTCACGCTGGCCCGCAGCGAGGCGGTCAAGCGCAAGGCACCGGTCACGGTCTGCTCCAGCCTGAACGCCGAGGCAGCCAACCCGGCCTGCGGCGGCACCTTCGCCGATGGCTGGGTGGTATTCGCGGACGACTCGGGCCCGACCCCGAACGTGCAGATAGACGCCGGCGAAGAGATCATCCGCAGCATGGGGCCAGTCCCGGACGGCATTACGCTGCAGACCAACGGCGGCTCCAACTACTTCTCCTATGCCGCCACCGGCTTCGGGTTCGGCAACGTCGGCGGCGCCGGGCCCGCCCTGCGAGGCGCCCTCATGTGCGACAGCAGGGGCAACGTGGCCGCCGCCGGCGGACTGTCCGCGGCTCGCGCCCTGCGCATGGACGGCCCCGGCCGGCCCCAGGTCGTGCGGGAAGTGGCCCTCGTGCAGAACGTCGCCGACTTACTGGTCGGCGCGGGCTGTCCCTGAAGCCGGACCGGAAAGCGCGGAAAGAACGAATGAGCGAGAGCATGAACGCGAACCTGATGGAGAGAATACGGGGCTTCACCCTGATCGAGGCGCTGATTGCCATGGTCGTGATGTCGGTGGGCATGCTCGGCATCGCCGGGCTGTACCTGCAGACGCTGCAGGCCGGCCGTACCTCCCAGTTCCGCACCCAGGCGGTGACGCTGGCGGGCGACGTCGCCGACCGGATCCGCGCCAATCGCACCGCCGGCATCGCATACACGGGCGCCGGCGCGGACAACGACTGCGATACCGGCCTGATCGACTGCGACGCCGACCAGATGGCACAGCACGACATTTTGCTGTGGAGTCAGCAGGCCCAGCAGACGCTGCCGGACGGCGACGTCGAGGTGTTGCTGGATCAGGCGACGGTGCCGTGGACGTACACGGTCAGGGTCCAGTGGGACGAGGCGGGCCTGCCTGAGCAGCCCTCGTACACCATCCAGGTACAGGCGATGAACTGATGGATGCGATGAACACAAAGCATAATCGTAGCGGTTCGCCGAATCCGGCCGAGCGCCAGCAGGGCGTCACCCTGATCGAGCTGATGGTCGCCCTGGTGATCGGCTCTTTCCTGATCATCGGCGCGGTGCAGGTCTATATGCAGAGCCGCAGCGCCTATATCGTCAACGAGAATATCGCGCGAGTGCAGGAGAACGGAGAGTTCGCCTTCGACGTCATCGAGCCCGATCTGCGCATGGCGAGCTACTGGGGCCTGCTGAGCCGGCCGGACCTCGTCGAGGGCCGCGCCACCACGGCGGACCCCGATCCGCTGAACATCAATCCCCCGGTCGGCTGCGGCGCGGACTTCGTGACGGATCTGCTGCGGCCGATCGAGGGCGCGAACAACACGACCGACTGGCCCTGCGTGGGCGCCGGCAACTTCATGCCGAACTCCGACAGTTTCGTGGTCCGCCATGCACGCATCACGCCGAGCGCGCCCACCGCGGGCGTCATACAGCTGGAGACGACGCGCCTGCAGGGCCAGCTCTATTCGGACGGTGCGGCTCCCGGCGGCTTCGTGGGCGGCGGCACCCAGACCAACAACCTGGTGGTCAACGGTTACTACGTCTCGCCGAGCTCGGACATATTCCCGAATGTGCCTTCCCTGCGACGGCGGTCACTCGCAACGGTGGGCGGCGCACCAGTGATCCGCGACGAGGAAGTGGTGCCCGGCGTCGAGAACATGCAGGTGCAGTTCGGCCTCGACATGGACGGGAACGCCACGGTGGATCGTTACGTCAATCCGGACAGCCCGATCATCGACCCGGCGTCCGGAGCATTCGACCCTGAAGTCCAGGTCATGGCCGTCCGGCTCTGGCTCCTGGTCCGTTCGGTGGAGCGCGAGCCGGGCATCGCCGACAACACGAACTACCGGCTTGCCGACGTCGACCTGGGCGCTTTCAACGACGATTTCCGCCGCATGGTGAAGACCAAGACAATACTGCTGAGGAACGTGCGCACATGAGGCAGACGAGCGAAAAATTCAATGCAATGCGGCAGCGCCAGCGCGGTGCTGCGCTGGTGGTGGGTCTGGTCCTGCTGATGGTCCTGACCCTGCTGGCCATCTCCGGTATGAATACGGCGACGACCGGACTCACCATGGCCGGTAACAATCAGTTCCTGGAGAGCGCCTTCCAGGCCGCCGAATCCGGCGTGGACGAGGCGCTGGCCCAGGGCACCTTCCAGACGGCGGCGCCGAACATCATCGCGCCGCACGCGATCAACGGTGCGGACACGGTCGAGTCGACCACCACCTACCAATGCAACACGCTGGTGCCGGACGCCGCCTTCAGCATCGGCGCGGGCAAGGGGATCGCGGCATTCCATTTCCAGACGATCGCGACCGCGGAATCGACCCGGGGCGCGACCGCCGAGCATACCCAGAACTTCTACATTGTCGGGCCGAAGGGCATTACCGACGTCTGCCCCTGAGGCGGAAGGATCACCGAGGGAGACAGCGACATGAGATTACGGATGACACTGACATTGCTGGCGCTCGCCGGTCTCGCCCAGATGGCGGCGGCAGCGCCGCCGGCCGTCCAGGAGGCCTACGAGGTGTGGGTCAAGCATCTGACGCTCCCTGCCAACGAGTTCGGCAGCGTGATCCTGCAGGAATGCAACGACTGCGACCGGGTGACGCTGCGGGTCGAGGGCGAGACCCGCTATGTCTTCGACGGCCGCGCCATGACGCTGCGGGCATTCCGCGAGGCGGTCCTGAATATGAACGGACGCGACGAGGCAGTGGGCACGGTCGTCTACCGGCTCGAAGACAACCGTGTACGGCAGATCAACGTGAGCACGCCGCCGGAGACCTCCGGCAAGCGGTCGTTCGAGACACGAGGATAGGGATATGACTCGGAACACGCAGAACATTCGAGTGCTGGCGGCAGGCGCGCTGCTCGCGCTGGCGGCAGGCGGCGGCGCCTTCGCCGACGATACCGAACTGCTGGTGCTGAACCCGACGACACTGCCCGAGGACCGGCCGAACATTCTGTTCATCATGGATTCCTCCGGCAGTATGCAGACCCAGGAACTGGTGCAGGAAGACTACGATCCGGACCGGGACTACAGCGGCTCCTGTGACAGCTCCAAGCTGTACTGGACCACGAATACGTCCGCCACTCCGGACTGCTCCGTCTCTCTCGCCCAGATCGACAAGGCCTCGTTTTTCTGCGACCGCGCCACGGCCGAGTTGCGGACTACCGGCGCCTATACCGACAAGTTCGCCCAGTACCGGGAGTACCCGGACGAGGACGACACCAACCAGTGGGCACGGCTGGACCCGAGTGACAACTCGAGTCCCGTCGAGTGTGCGCGTGACTCCGGCCTGCACGGCGAGACGGCAACCAGCACTGCCGTGTTCGCCCAGCGGGGCCTCGACAACCTGCCCTGGACGTCGGATCCCGACCAGGCTCTGGTCTGGGGCGCGGGTCTCGCCGATACGACTTACAAGGTCGTCGACGGCAACTATATGAACTGGGCCGCCAACCCGCCCACCGTCTACAAGCGCCGCACCGACATCCTGAAGGAGGTGGCCAAGAACGTGCTCGGCACGGTCAACGACGTGAACGTCGGCATGATGCGCTTCAACTTCGACGACGGCGGTCAGGTGATCAAGGCCATGGAGCGCATCGAGGACAGTCGGGCGGAACTGTTTGACGTGATCGACGCCCTTCCTGCCAGCGGTGTGACGCCGCTGGCCGAGACCCTCTGGGAGGCGGCCCGCTACTACCGCGGCATGAGCCCGGAGTACCACTACTGGCACTGGCGGACCGACCAGGACCTGGCCGCAGTGGACACCTCGACGAGTCCCGACACCTACGTGAACCCGGTCAACTTCTCCTGCTCGCGTAACTTCATCGTCCTGCTCACCGACGGTCTGCCGGTCAGCGATCGGGATGTCCAGTATTACAACCTGACCAGCTGGCTGCCGGACTATTCCGTGGTGACCGGCCGCAACGGCTGCACCGGGTCCGGAGATGGCGCCTGCCTGGACGACATCGCGGAATACCTCTTCAAGGGCGACATCAACGGGGATGAGCTCGGCACCCCTCACGTGAATACCTACACCATCGGTTTCCGTACCGACTTCCCGCTCCTGAAGGAGACGGCCGAGGCCGGCGGCGGCCAGTACTTCACGGCCGACAACACCCAGGGCCTGACCGACGCGCTGACACAGATCCTCAATACGATCAGCCAGCAGGAAGTGACCTTCACGGCGCCGGCGGTGCCGGTGAACGCTTTCAACCGGGCCCAGAACCTGAACGAGCTGTACGTGACGGTGTTCCGTGCTGACCGCAAGCTGCGCTGGCCGGGCAATCTGAAGAAATACAAACTGGTCGGCGGCAAGATCGTGGACGCGAACGGCATCGAGGCCGTGGACCCGGCCACGGGCTTCTTCAAGCAGGCCGACCCGAACTCGGGCCAGACCGAGACGGCCCGCAGCTTCTGGTCCGACGTCGACGACGGTCGGGTAGTCGAACTGGGCGGCGCCGCCAACGAGCTGCCGGCTCCCGGTTCGCGCAATCTGTACACCAACCTGACCGGCAACAGTGGCGTGGACCTCAAGGCTCCGGCCAACGCGGTCTCGCTGGCCAACGCCGGCAACTTCTCGCTGGCCGACCTGGGCCTGACCGGCGCCTCCACCGAGCCGTCGAAGTCCGACCTCATCGCGTGGGCGCTGGGCGAAGACATCCAGGACGAGGACGGCGATCCGCTGACCACCCAGCGCGACCAGATGGGCGACCCTCTGCATTCGCGCCCCGCGGTGGTGGTCTACGGCACCACCGAGGCCAACGTCCGCAGCGTCGTCTTCGTGGGCACCAACGAGGGCTACGTTCACGCCATCGACGCCGAGGACGGCAGAGAACTGTGGGCTTTCGTCCCGCGGGAGAAGCTCTCCGATCTGGCCCGCCTGTTCGAGAACCCGAAGTCCGCGAACAAGCACTACGGCGTCGATGGCAACATGCAGGCCGTCATCATCGACAAGAACAACAACGGCCTCATCGACACAGGTATCGATAACGTCTACCTCGTGTTCGGCATGCGCCGGGGCGGCGGCAGCTATTACGCCGTCGACATCACCGATCCCGAGTCGCCGGAGCTGGCGTGGAAGTTCTCCAACCCGGCCGTCGGGCAGAGTTGGTCGACGCCCGTCCCGGCGAGAGTCGCAGTGGACGGCGCCAGCCAGGCGGACCACAAGACCGTGCTGATCTTCGCCGGCGGCTATGACGTCGCCCACGACGAGCCCGGCGCGTTCTCGAGCGCGGAGGACTCCTTCGGCAACGCCATCTTCATGGTGGACGTCGACGACGGCGAACTGCTCTGGTCCGCCGGCAACGACGCGTCCCATGATCTGATACTGCCGAAGATGAAACGCGCCATCCCATCTGACGTGACGGTGGCCGACATGAACGGCAACGGCCGCGCCGACCGCATGTACGTTGGCGATATGGGCGGCCAGCTCTGGCGCTTCGACATCTTTGACGGCCAGCCGCCCTCGGATCTCGTGGCCGGCGGCGTCATCGGCACCTTCGGCATCGAGAGCGGCCTGACGGGCGCGGCCAACGAGCGCCGCTTCTTCGTGGCGCCGGACATCGCGATCTTCCGCGACCCGGTCCAGGACAAGCGCTACCTGTCCATCAGCATCGGCACCGGTTATCGCTCGCACCCGCTGGATACCGATACGGACGAGCGTTTCTACTCGATCCGCGACCCGTACATCTTCCAGCAGCAGCCCCAGGCCTGGTACGACGGCCTGGGCGCCGGGCAGATCGTCACCGAGGCCACGCTGGTGGACGTGACCAACGAACCGACGGGGACCGTCATCGGACCGAGCGACGACGGCTGGATGCTGACGCTGCGCGACGGCGAGAAGATCCTCTCCGAATCGCGTACGTTCAACGACACGGTTTTCGTTGTGAGCTTCCAGCCCAAGATCGCCGACCTGGCCGCCTGTAATCCGGGCGGCGGCACCAACCGTCTCTACGAGATCAGCGTGGTCAACGGCGATCCGCCGCCGCCGGAAGACGGTGAGATATCGGATCCCGACCCGCGCTCGGAGGAGCTCAAGCAGGAAGGCATCGCGCCGGAGACGGTATTCCTGTTCCCGAGCCCCGACGATCCGCAGAACTGCGTGGGCAAGGAATGCTCGCCGGATCCGGTAGGCTGTGTGGGCGTCGAGTGCTTCGACCCGGGCTTCGAAAACGTGCCCGTGAGGACCTTCTGGACGGAGGACGGCGTCGAGTAATCGGCGCCTGTCCTGCCCGTCCCGCACGAGAGAGGAATCATGCGTAAGACCATGCAAGGCATCACGCTGCTGGAACTGATGATCGTCGTCGTCATCATCGGCACACTGGCGGTACTGGCCTACCCCAACTACCGGGAGTACTCCTCACGGGCGCAAAGGACCGAAGCGCGTTCCATGCTGCTGCGCATCGCCGCGGACCAGGAGAAGTTCTACCTGCAGAGATCCGAGTACGCCAGCACGCTTACCGAGTTCGGCTACGCCAGCAACGCCGTGCCAACCGATACGGGCAAGTACGAGATCTCCATCACTGCCGGGGACGCAGCAGACTTCACGGTCCGTGCGGATTATCAGAACGCCGATGCCGAGGCCGGCAAATGCAGCTGGTTCGAGCTGGACGCCCGCGGCACCCGCACCTCGGGCCCGATGGGCCCCGACGAGTGCTGGGCCCGGTAACCACCGCGATGATCGACACCTGACGGGCCGCCCGGTTCCGTGCCGGGCAGCCCGTCAGGCTTCTTTCCCGCCCCCCTCCTCTCCGGCGTCCTCACGACCCGAAAAGAACAGCGCGTCGATGATGAGGCAGGCCGCACCCACCGTGATGGCCGAATCGGCAACGTTGAAGGCCGGGAAGTAGGCGTCCTGGTAGTGGACGTGGATGAAGTCGATCACGTAGCCGTAGTGCACGCGGTCGATGACGTTGCCGAGCGCGCCGCCCATGACCAGTGACAGGCCGATGGCCAGCCACGACTGGCCCCGCGCCGGCAGACGCCGCAGCCAGAACAGGATCACGACGCTGACGACGATGGCCAAGCCGATGAACAGCCAGCGCTGCCAGCCGCCGGCATCGGCCAGGAAGCTGAACGCGGCGCCCCTGTTGTGCAGCAGCGTCAGGTCCAGATACGGATTCACCGCCACCGATTCGAAGAGTTCGAACTGCCGGGTGACCACCCACTTGCTCGCCTGATCGGCCGCCAGGACGCCGAGCGACAACCACAGCCAGTAAACTGCAGTGCCGCCATCTGCCGTACCGCCGTCTGCCGTGCCGACATCGGACCTGGCGGCACTCTCCTTCGGCCCTTCGCTGGGGGATTCGCTCACTCCGGCTTCCTCCGTCATGCTGCCAGTATCTCCCGTGCCTGGGCCGCGTCCACGTGCATCTGCTCGGTCAGTGCTCCGAGGTCCGGGAAGCGGGCCTCGTCGCGCAGCTTGGCGATGAACTCGACGCCGATGTAGCGGCCGTAGATTTCGTCGTCGAAATCGAAAAGATGGACCTCGAGCAACGGCTTCGTCCCGTCCACCGTCGGCCGCGTCCCCACGCTGGCGACGCCGTCCAGCAAGGTGTCGCCCAGACCGTCCACGCGCACGGCGAAGATACCCATCACCGGGCTCTGGCGCCGGCAGAGATTCACGTTGGCGGTGGGATACCCGAGCGAGCGGCCCAGCCGCTGGCCGCGGATGACCCGGCCGCACATCCGATAGTAGCGGCCGAGGAAACGCCTCGCCTGTTCCATATCGCCCGCAGCCAGCGCCTCGCGCACCGCGCTGCTGCTAACGCGGACGCCGTCCACCACCACGCTCGGTACCTGCTCCACGTTGAAGCCGGCGCGCTCTCCGGCCCGGACCAGATCCTCGACGCCGCCGCTGCGGCGCCTGGCGAAGCGGAAGTCGTCGCCGACCACCAAATGGCGGACGCGCAGGCCGTCGACGAGCAGCGTGTCCACGAATTCCTTGACACCGATGTCGGCCATGCGACGATCGAAGCGGGGACAGAAGAAAGCCCGGATGCCGTAGTCACGCAATGCCTGGAACTTCTCCCGGAAGCGCATGAGACGGGCCGGCGGCCGCTCCCCGGAGAAGAACTCCTTGGGCGTGGGCTCGAAGCTCATGACGACCGGGTCGGCGCCCAGGGCGCGTGCCTCCGCCAGGACGCGGTCGAGTATGCGCCGGTGGCCGAGGTGCAGACCGTCGTAGGCGCCGATCGTCAGCACGCTGCCGGCGGGGCCCGCGAGACGCGGCAAAGAATCTCTCGTCCTGCTGAGCTTCATGGAAACCTCTGGTCCGGGCACCGCGGCCGTCACCGCGCCGGTGCAGGCGAAAGGGTAGCACGATGGCGCGCGGATCGTGGCGGCGGGCGCCGCTCGGAGGCGCCCCTAGCGGGCCTCGCCGAGGCGCAGGTGGCGCGGCCGCAGCCCGGTCGCCGCCAGCGCGAGCCCATAGGCACCGAGGCCGCCTCCGACCAGCAGCGACAGCCAGCCGACTCGGGCACCGATGCCGGCCGCCAGCCACCAGTCCGCGGGCCGGTCCAGCCAGACGAGCACCACCGTCATCACGGCACAGGCGGCCGCGATACGAGCCAGCAGCAGCGGCCAGCCGGGGCCATGGGTCACGATGCCCCGTGTCCGGAGGCCGCGGTAGAGCAAGCCCGCATTCACGAAGGCGGCGATCGAGGTGGCCAGCGCCAGACCCGCGTGGGTGCCCTCCGCGCCGAGCCGCACGAGAGTGACCACGAAGATCAGGTTCAGCACCAGGTTGCACAGCAACGCCACCACCGCGATGCGCACCGGGGTCTTGGTGTCCTGGCGGGAGAAGTAGGCCGGCGCCAGCACCTTCACGAGGATGAATCCCAGCAGTCCGAACGAGAAGGCAATCAGGCTCAGCCGAGCCATGCGCACGTCGAATTCGGTGAATTCGCCGCCGTAGAAGATGGTGACGATCAGCGGCCCTGCCAGCACGGCCAGTGCCAGTGCGGCGGGCAATCCGATGAGCAGCACCAGCCTGAGCGCCCAGTCCACCGTCGCGGAGAAGGCGCCGGTCTCGCTGCGCGCATGGTGGGCCGACAGACCGGGCAGGATCACCGTCGCCAGCGCGATGCCGAACACGCCCAGGGGGAATTCCATCAGCCGGTCCGAGTAGTACAGCCAGCTGATCCTGCCCGCGCCCAGGAACGAGGCGATCTGGTTGTCGATGAGGATGTTGATCTGGGCTACCGACGAGCCGAACAGCGCCGGCAGCATGAGGCGACCGACCCGGAGCACCCCCTCGTCGTGCCTGCCCCAGCGGGGCCGCGGCAGCGCGCGGATGCGGGCGAGGAAGGGCAGCTGGAAGACGAGCTGCACCAGCCCGGCCACGAAGACGCCGGCGGCGAGCGCCATGCCCGGCTCCGCCACCCGGGGCGCGACGAATACCGCGAAACCGATCAGCACCACGTTCAGCAGCACCGGCGTGAAGGCGGGCACGCCGAAACGCCCGAAGGTATTGAGGATGCCGCCGGCCAGCGCCGTGAGGGAGATAAACAGGAGGTAGGGGAAAGTCAGCCGCAGCATGGCCGCTGTGAGGTCGAAACGCCCGTCGTCGCCGATGAAGCCGGGCGCGAATATCAGCACCAGCACGGGCGATGCCACGACGCCAATGGCCGTAATGGCGAACAGCAGGGCTCCCAGCGTGCCCGCGACCCGGTCCACCAGCGCCTGCACCTCCTCGTGGCTGCGGGTGGAGCGGTACTCCGAGATCACCGGCACGAACGCCTGCGAGAAGGCGCCCTCGGCGAAGAAGCGGCGGAGCATGTTCGGGATCTTGTTGGCGACGAAGAAGGCGTCCATCGTCACCCCGGCGCCGAAGAAGCGGGCGAAGACGATGTCGCGCACCAGTCCGAGGATGCGCGAGAGCAGGGTCATCCCGCTGACGGTTGACGTGGAGCGGAGCAGCTTCCCCGCGCCGCCCTGCCCGGCTCCGCCGTCCCCGGCTGACTCCGAATTACGCTGCTGGCCCAAGATTCCTCCGTCTGCCGGGCAATGGCCGCCCGTGGCGGACAATAGCGGACAATGGCGAAGTGTAGCCCGAAGCCACGCCGGTTTCCGCGGCCGCCGGCTCCGGCGCCCTAAGCCGCTGTCAGGCTTGACAATAGCGGCACGCGTGCCAGAATACCCGGCTTTCCCGCACACTCCGCAGAGAGAATTCGAGTGGCTAACATCAAATCAGCAGAGAAACGGGCCCGGCAGGGCGAAGAGCGCCGCAAGCACAACATGGCGCTGCGCTCCCGCCTGCGCACGCGCATCAAGAATGTGATCAAGGCGATCGAGTCCGGCGACAAGGAAGCGGCCCAGGCCAGCTATCAGGAGGCAGTCCCGGTGATCGACTCGATGACCAACAAGGGCATCATCCATCGCAACAAGGCGGCGCGCCACAAGAGCCGTCTGAACAAGCGGATCAACGCCCTCGGCTGACTCAGGACCGCAGCCGCAGAAAAAACCGGCCGTCGGCCGGTTTTTTTGTGCCTCTTCTATGCCTGGCGCTCGCGTTCCAGATGCGCCATCACGGCACGGGCGAGCGCCTCGGTACCGGCCCCCGTCACGGCACTGACCGCGAACACGGGCCCGTTCCAGCCGATCTCCGCGAGCAGATCCGCACGCAGATCATCCAGCGCCGCGTCCTCGAGCAGATCGATCTTGTTCAGCACCAGCCAGCGGGGACGCTCCGCAAGCCCGGCACCGAATTTCTGCACCTCGCCCTCGATGGCGGCGAACGCCGCCGCCACGTCGTGACCGTCGACGGGCGCGACGTCGACGACGTGCAGCAGCAGCCGGGTCCGCTCCAGGTGCTTCAGGAAGCGGATGCCCAGGCCGGCGCCTTCGGCCGCGCCCTCGATCAGTCCCGGGATATCCGCCATCACGAAACTCTGCTCCGGGCCCACCCGCACGACGCCGAGGTTCGGATGCAGCGTCGTGAACGGGTAGTCCGCCACCTTCGGCCGGGCCGCGCTCATGGCCCGGATCAGTGTGGATTTGCCGGCATTCGGCAGGCCAAGCAGCCCGACGTCGGCCAACAGCTTCAGCTCCAGCTTCAGATGCCGCGCCTCGCCCGGCGTCCCGTTGGTGGTCCTGCGCGGCGCCCGGTTGGTGGAACTCTTGAAGCGCGTGTTGCCGAGGCCGCCGCGGCCGCCTTCGGCCACCTTCAGCCGCGACCCGTCGTCGGCGAGATCGCCCAGCACCTCGCCGGTGTCCACGTCGGCGACGATGGTGCCCACCGGCACCCGCACGGTCAGGTCGTCGCCCGAGCGGCCGGTTTTGTTCCGGCCGGCGCCGGCCTCGCCGCTTTCGGCGCGGAACTTGCGCTGCACGCGGAAGTCGGCCAGCGTGTTGATGCCCTGGTCGGCCAGCAGCCAGACGGTGCCGCCGTGACCGCCGTCGCCGCCGTCCGGCCCGCCCCGCGGGATGTATTTTTCGCGGCGGAAACTCAGGCAGCCGTGGCCGCCGTTGCCGGCCTGCACTCGGATGGTCGCTTCGTCGACAAATTTCATCGGAATTTCAGCGAAGAGACAAAAAAACCCCGCCGCAGCGGGGTTTTCTCAGGAGACCGGAGTGCCGCGATCTGGCACGAGGGCACGGCTCCGGCTCCGTCGATCAGGCGTCGACGACGCTCACGTACTTGCGGCCCTGCGGTCCCTTCTTCTCGAACAGGACCTTGCCGTCGGCCTTGGCGAACAGCGTGTGGTCCCGGCCGAGGCCCACGTTGGTGCCGGCATGGAAGCGGGTGCCCCGCTGGCGCACGAGGATGTTGCCTGCCACCACGGACTGGCCGCCGAAGAGCTTCACGCCCAGTCGTTTGGATTCTGAATCGCGGCCGTTCTTACTGCTGCCGCCTGCTTTCTTGTGTGCCATTGTCTTCTACCTGCTGGTCCGCTGGCGCCGCGCGGCGGCGCACGTCATTACCCGTATTACTCTACTCGTCGCTGCCGGCCGCTTCCTTGCCGGCGGTCGCCTTCTTCGCCGCCGTCTTCTTGGCGGTCTTCTTCTTCGCAGCCGTTTTCCCGGTCGCGGTCTTCTTGGCCGCCTTCTTCCTGGTGGCTTTGTTCTGCGGCGCGGCCTCGGCCTTCTCCGCCGGCCCCGCCGTCATGCCGGCACCGCTGATGCCGGTGATCTCCACCTCGGTAAAGGCCTGGCGATGGCCGCCCAGGCGCTTGTAGTTCTGGCGCCGCTTGAACTTCACCACGTCGATCTTGCGGCCCTTGCCCTGCGCCAGCACCTTCGCCTCGACCTTACCGCCATCGATAAGAGGCTTGCCGACACTGAGCTCGCCGCCGGCGCCTATCAGCAATACCTCGTCGAACTCGATGGAAGCCCCTTCCTCGGCAGGGAGACGCTCCAGCCGGAGCTTGTCGCCCGTGCTGGCCCGATACTGCTTGCCGCCACTACGAAAAACCGCGTACATCTCGAACTCCGGAAGCGGGCTCCGGCCAACCCGGCCGCCCCTTCGCCTGTCTGTCATTACCCGTTGAGAACGGAGAGAACGGACCCGACACAGGCCGGTGCGGCCGGCGGGTCCCCAAAAGACCGGGCATTGTACGGCCTGCGTCCCGGGCGGTCAACGGGGCCGACCCGCGAATAACCCCCGGATTCAGGGGCTTGGACAGCCTCTGACAAAAGTCCCCGGCTCGCCAAGCGGCGCCGTTTCAGGCATTATCTTTCGCCGATATGTACGCTGCAGAAGACACCCGCCGTGTCGCGACGCTGGATGCGCTGCGACGCCTGACGCGTTCCGACATGGACCGCGTGGATGCGCTCATCCGCGAGTCGCTGCAGAGCGACGTGCTGCTCGTCTCCCAGGTGGCGGAATACATCATCGGCAGCGGCGGCAAGCGCCTGCGTCCCCTGCTGGTCCTGCTGGGCGCCCGGGCGCTCGCCTACGACGGCGACGAGCACATCCGGGCCGCCGCCATCATCGAATTCATCCACACGGCCACGCTGCTGCATGACGACGTGGTCGACGCTTCGGACCGCCGGCGCGGCCGGCACACGGCCAACCACGTCTTCGGCAACCAGGCCAGCGTGCTGGTGGGCGACTTCCTCTACTCCCGCTCCTTCCAGATGATGGTGCGCATCGGCGACATGCAGGTCATGGATATCCTCGCCGACGCCACCAACACCATCGCCGCCGGCGAGGTCATGCAGCTGATGAACGTGCACGACCCGGACACCACGGAAGAGCGCTATCTCGAAGTCATCTACCGCAAGACCGCCAAACTGTTCGAGGCCGGCGCGGCCATCGCCGCCGTACTGGCAGGCCGGCCGGCAGAGGTCCGCGAACGCATGGCGGAGTACGGGCGCTGCCTCGGTGCCGCCTTCCAGCTGGTGGACGACGCGCTGGACTACAAGGCGTCGCCCGACGAGCTGGGCAAGGATCTCGGCGACGACCTCGCCGAGGGCAAGCCGACCCTGCCTCTCATCCACGCCATGAGCAAGGGCACGCCGGAGCAGCGCCGGCTGATCCGCGCGGCCATCGAGAACGGCGGACTGGACAATCTGGCGCCGGTGCAGGCCGCCATCGAGTCGACCGGCGCCCTGGAATACACCACCGAGCGGGCCAAGCGTGCCGCCGACGACGCCATCGCAGCGCTGGCCGACCTGCCGCCGTCGGATTACAAGGACTCGCTGATCGCCGTCGCCGAATTCGCCGTCAACCGTCGTTCCTGACGTCGCGAGGCGGTGATGACCCACACCTCCGAGTCCCGCGGGGCAAAGCGCGCCACGATCAGGGCCACGATTGCGAGTACGGCACTCTTCATGGGTGGCGCTCTCACTTGCTGCCCGCCGGCGGCAGCCGCAGAAGGGCCGCCGGTCACCGCGAGCGAAGCCCGCATGCAGCCGGTGGTGCGAATCCTCCCGGTGAGCGGCACGGTGACGTCTCCCCGCTCCGCGCTGCTCTCTCCCTCCGTCGGCGGCCTGATCGACGACTTCGCCGTCGACGCCGGCGATACCGTCGCGGCGGGGGACATCCTGGTCAGTCTGGATGCCGAACTCGAGGAACTCGCTCTGGAGCGCGCCCGGGCCGCCCTTGCGGAGGCAGACGCCGGGCTGGCCGATGCCCGGCGGCGGCTGGCCGAGGCGGAGCGGCTCGGCAGCGAGCGAGGCATCCCGGAGAGCGAAATCGAGTCCCGCCGGTCGGAAGTGGCCACCGACGAGGCAGCACTGCAGGCGGCGAGCGCGGCGTTCCGTCAGCAGCAGGCGGTGCTGCGGCGCCACGAGATCCGTGCGCCGTTCGCGGGCGCCGTCGCCCGCCGGCTGGCCGAGATGGGCGAGTGGGTGAACCCGGGCGACGGGCTGCTGGAGCTGGTGGCCATCGACGGGCTGCGCTACGACTTCCGCGTGCCGCAGAACTACTACCCCCACATCTCCGCCGACACTCTCATCGACATCAGCCCCGATGCCGCGCCGGAAGAGTCCATCCCGGGCGACATCATCGCCATCGTGCCGGTGAACGACCCCGCCGCGCGCACCTTCCTGCTGCGCGCCGTGGCCGCCGAGGGACACGGCCTGGCGGTGACGCCGGGCATGTCCGCCCGCGGCGCGCTGCATCTGGACACCGGCCGCGAAGCCGTGGTGGTGCCGCGCGACGCGCTCATCCGCTATCCCGACGGCCGCATCACCGTCTGGGTACTGCAGGACCCGGGCGAGGAAACAACGGTGGCGGAGCAGCGTGTGGAAACCGGCCTGGAATTCGACGGCCTGGTGGAGATCGTTAGCGGCGTCGAGGCGGGCGAGCGTGTGGTCACCCGGGGCAACGAGGCGCTGCAGAACGGACAGGCCGTCACCGTGACCCGGGACTAGGGCCGTGTTCGAGGCCATCGTCCGCAACGGCATACTGACCACCGTCGCCGCACTCATCATCGCGGTCATCGGACTCGTGGCCGCGTTGCGCATCCCGGTGCAGATGATCCCCGACCTGGAGGTGCGGACCATCTCGGTGCGCACCTCCTGGCCGGGCGCAACGCCGCAGGACATCGAGAAGGAAATCCTGATAGAGCAGGAGGAGTATCTCCGCAACATCCCGAACCTGCAGCGGCTAGAGGCCACGGCCTCCAGCGGCCAGGCCCGCATCGAGCTGGACTTCCCGTTCGGCGTGGACATCACCCAGACGCTGATCCGGGTCAACAACGCCCTGAACCAGGTGCCCTCCTACCCCCTGAACGTGGACGAGCCGCGGGTGGACGCCACCTCTTTCTCCTCCAACGCCTTCATGTTCTTCCGCGTCTCGCCGCTGCCGGGCAATCCCCGCTCGCTCGACATGGACATGATGCGGGACTTCATCGAGGACAACGTGCGTCCGCGCATGTCCAGCGTGCCGGGCGTGGCCCAGGTGGGCGTCGGTGGCGGCGCCGAGCGCCAGGTGCGCATCCTGCTGGACCCTTCCCGGCTCGCGGATCGGGGACTCAGCATCAGCGACGTCCGCGAAGCCGTTCGCGCCCGCAACCAGGACATCTCCGCCGGCGAAGTGGAGAGCGGCAAGCGCCGCTACCTGCTGCGCACCGTCGGGCGCTTCGGCGACGTATCCGACCTCGAGGCGCTGATCATCGAGCGGCGCGGCGACACGATCATCCGGCTGGAAGACGTGGCCCGAGTGGAGCTGGACCATTTCGAGATCCGCGACCTCTCGTTCGTGGACGGCGATCCGGTGATCAGCCTGTACGTGCGCCGGGAGACCGGCTCCAACGTCATCGACATCAAGTACGCCATGCTGGATGCGGCGGAGGACATCAACGCCGACCTCCTGAATCCGGCCGGCATGGAACTCGAACTCACTGCGGAGGACGCCGGCTACGTGGAGGCCTCCGTGGCCAACGTCTGGGTCAACCTGGGCCTCGGCGCCCTGTTCGCCACGCTGGTGATGTACCTCTTTCTCCGCTCCGGCCGCGCCACCCTGGTCGGCGTCATCGGCATCCCCATCTGTACCATCGCCGCGTTCATCGGCCTGCTCGTGACCGGGCGCACCATCAACGTGATCTCGCTGGCCGGCGTCGCCTTCGCCATCGGCATGACGCTGGACAACAGCATCGTCGTGATCGAGAGCATCGAACTCGAGCGCCGCCGGGGCCTCGACCGCTTCAAGGCGGCTGTCGCCGGCGTGCGTAACGTCTGGCCCGCCGTGCTCGCCTCCACGCTGACCACGATCCTGGTGTTCACGCCAATCGTGTTCATCGAGGAGGAGGCGGGCCAGCTCTACTCCGATATCGCCATCGCCATCTCGGCCTCCATCCTCGCCTCCATGCTGGTGGCCGTCACCCTCATCCCCACGGCCAGCGCGCGGCTGGAGTTCGGCACCAGCGAGCGACAGCCGGGGGGACAACACCTGCGTGACCGCCTGCTCGCCGGCGTCGAGGCTCTGATCGCAACCCGCGGGCGAAGGCTGGGCACCATTGGCGCCACGGTCGCCGCCAGTCTGGCCGTGATCTTCATCCTCACCCCGCCGGCGGAATACCTGCCGGAGGGCGAGGAGCCCAAGATATTCGCGCGCATGAGCGCGCCGCCGGGCTACAACCTGGAAACCATGGCCGAGATCGGCCTGGAGATACAGGATTACTTCCTCGACTTCGTCGGCGACGACCCCGGCCGTTTCGACGCCGGCGAGGCGCCCGTGCCCGCGCTTCGTTATCTCAACCTCGGCATCGAGGCGAACGGCATGCGCATCATCACCGAGCCCGTGGACCCGGACCACGTCGACGCGTTGATGGAGGTGCTCACCGACAGGTACGAGAGCTACCCGGGCATGCGGGCGTTCGCCTCCCGGGGCTCCATCATCACCAGCAACGACGGCGGCACCCGCTCCATCAACCTGGATATTTCGGGGCCGAACCTGACGGTGATCTACGAGGCGGCGCTGGCGGCGTACCGGCGCTCCGAGGAAGTGTTCGGCAACCCCCGCATCCAGTCGAATCCCTCCTCGCTCGCGCTGTCGCAGCCGCTGGTGGAAGTGCGGCCCGACTGGGACCGTGCCTCGGAACTGGGCATGAGCGCCGCGGACGTGGGCCTGACGGTAGCGGCTCTCACCGACGGCGCCTTCGTGGACGAGTTCTTCCAGAACGACGACAAGATCGACATCTACCTGTTCGGACGACGCGGCACCGAGTCCCGGCTGGACGACATCGGCGATCTGCCGGTATGGACGCCCCGCGGCACGGTGCTGCCGCTCTCGTCGCTGGTCCGCATCGAGGAGACGGTGGATACCAGCACCGTCAGGCGCGTGAACGGCCAGAGGACGGTGACGCTGAACGTCATCCCGCCGGAGAGCATCGCGCTCGAGACCGGCGTAGAGATGATGCGAACGCAGGTCATCGGTCAGCTGCGCGAGACCGGCGCGCTGCCCGCCGGCGTGAACGTGGACATTTCCGGCGCCAGCGACCAGCTTGCCGCCACCCAGGCCGCCCTGGCGGACAACTACCCCGTCGCCCTGGTCATCGTCTTCCTGCTGCTGGTGGCGATCTTCCGCCACTGGGGTTACCCGCTGCTCATCATGACCACCATCCCGCTCGGCATCGCGGGCGGCATCGTCGGCCTGGTGCTGCTGAACCTGGTGGGCGCCGCCCTGCCGCTCGTCGGCCTGAACCCCATCCGCCAGCCCTTCGACATGATCTCCATGCTGGGCTTCCTGATCCTCATGGGCACCGTCGTCAACAACCCCATCCTGATCGTCGACCGGGCCATGCGGCAGATCCGGGAAACCTCCGCCTCGGCGCTGGAGGCCGTGCGCGAGGCGGTGCGGGCGCGGTTGCGGCCCATCGCGATGTCCACGCTGACCACCATCTGCGGTCTGTCGCCGCTCGTATTCATGCCCGGCGAGGGCACGGAGCTCTACCGCGGCGTCGGCGCCATCGTTTTGTTCGGCATCCTCGGCGCCGCCGTGGTATCACTGACCATGCTGCCCGCGCTGACGGTAACGGCGCTGGAATGGCGCCGTCCCGAAAAGGAGTAGAACGACCGAGCCGGTGATCGATGCCGACACCATAACCGGGACACCCTGGCATTCGCTGCCGGCGGACGAGGCGCTCGACCGGCTGGCGAGCGACAGGGAGGGTCTGGGCGAAGACGAAGCCGGGAAACGGCAGGAAGAGTTCGGCCCCAACGAGCTGCCCCGGGAGGGTCGCGCGGGGCTCGCGCTGGTCATCCTGCGCCAGTTCCGCGACCCCCTGATCTACATCCTGCTGATCGCCGGCAGCGTCTCGCTGGCCATCGGCAGCGTCAACAACGCTCTCTTCATCTTCGCCGTGCTGGCGCTGAACGCCGGCATCGGCGCCTGGCAGGAGTTCCGGGCGGAGACCAGCGCCGCGGCACTGCGCGAGGCCCTCGCCATCCGCGTGCGGGTGCGACGGGCCGGCCGGGAGCAGGAAGTGCCCAGCGGCGAGCTGGTACCCGGCGACGTGGTGCTGCTGGAGGCCGGCGATTCCGTGCCTGCCGACATCCGCCTGCTGCACGGCAACAACGTGCACGCGGACGAATCCATGCTCACCGGCGAGTCGCTGGCCGTGCCGAAGAATGCGGACGCCTCGCTGGACGAGGACACGCCGCTGGGCGAACGCGAGACCCTCGTCCACGCGGGCAGTGCCATTGTCGACGGCAAGGGCGAGGGCGTGGTCTGCCGCACCGGTGCCGCGAGCGAGGTGGGCCGCATCGCCGAGTCGCTCAGCGAGGAAGACCAGGCGCCGCCACTGGTGCTGCGACTGCGCCGCTTCACGCGTCGCATCGCCATCCTGGTCCTCGCCGCGGTGGCAATACTCTCGGTGGTCCAGTTCTGGCGCGGCACCGAATTCCTGCAGATCTTCTATCTGGGCGTGGCGCTGGCCGTCTCCGCCATCCCGGCCGGGCTGCCGGTGGCCATCACCGTCGCTCTCTCCATCGCCTCCAGCCGCATGGCACGGCGCCACGTCATCGTCCGCCAGCTGCAGGCGGTCGAGGGCCTGGGCGCCTGCACGCTGGTGGCGAGCGACAAGACCGGCACGCTCACCGCCAACGTGCTCACGGCCAAGCGCATCGCGCTGCCGGGGGGCGCGGAGTTCGAGGTCGAGGGAGAAGGTTACCGACCGCAGGGCACCATCACGGACAGCGACGGCAACGAGCCGGACGGCGACGACCGGGAGGCGCTGCTCGGGCTCGCCACGGCCGGCGTCCTGTGCAACGAGGGCGAGCTGCGCTCCGGCGAGGACGGGGACGGCGAGCCGGAGGTGGAAGGCGACAGCGTCGACATCGCCTTCCTGGTGCTCGGCGCGAAACTGAATCTCGATCGCGAGGAGTTGCTCGAAGACCGACGGCAGACCGGCGATATCCCGTTCGAGTCCAGCCGCCGCTACGCCGCCAGCTTCCACGAGGATGAAGACGGCACACGCGTGTACGTGAAAGGGGCCGCCGAGG
Source organism: Woeseiaceae bacterium (assembly GCA_035655155.1). GTDB lineage: Bacteria > Pseudomonadota > Gammaproteobacteria > Steroidobacterales > Woeseiaceae > Lentisalinibacter. The sequence continues at coordinate 4,553 of DASRVH010000148.1, read as the reverse complement.
TGGTCACGAAGATGTGCAGCGGCATCGACGCGGAGGATGTCGCCGAACGGGAGGCCGACCTCGCCGAGCGGGGTTACCGGGTGCTGGCCGTGGCCGCCGGGCGTAGCGACAGCAACGACCCCGGCGAGGACGATCTCGCAGAACTCGACTTCCTCGGCCTCGTCGCCCTCATCGACCCGGTGCGCCCGGAGGTGCCGGAGGCGATCGAGCAATGTCACTCGGCCGGCGTCGAGGTGCGCATGATCACCGGCGACCATCCCCGCACCGGTCTCGCCATCGCGCGGGAGCTGGGCATCGCCGGCGAGGACGACGAGGCGGTGACCGGCCGGGAGCTGAAGGATCTCGAGGACGACCCGGAGGAATACGGCCGGCGGATCGGCCGTGCCAAGGTCTTCGCCCGGGTCGAGCCCACCCAGAAGACGGATATCGTCGCGCGGCTGCAGGAATCCGGCCACTTCGTCGCGGTCACCGGCGACGGCGTCAACGACGCGCCGGCGCTCAAGGGTGCGCACATCGGCGTGGCCATGGGCGAAGGCGGTACCGACGTGGCGCGGGGCGCGGCCGCGCTGATCCTCACCGACGACAACTTCGCCTCCATCGTGCATGGCATCGAGGAAGGCCGCGGCGCCTACGACAACGTGCGCAAGGTCACCTGGCTGCTGCTGGCCACCGGTGCCGGCGAGGTGCTGCTGTTCTTCCTCTCTATCTTCGCGGGCCTGCCCCTGCCGCTGAATCCCATCCAGCTGCTGTGGCTGAATCTGGTCACGAACGGCATCCAGGACGTGGCGCTCGCGTTCGAGAAGACCGAACCCGGCGTCCTCAAGCGCAAACCGCGGTCTCCGGATCAGCCCATCTTCGATCGGCTGATGATCCGCCATACCCTGACTTCCGGCCTCTACATCGGCGGCGTCGCCTTCGCCGTGTACTACTATCTGCTCCAGGCCGGTTACGGCGAGCACGAGGCCCGCAACCTCCTGCTGCTCCTGATGGTACTCTTCGAGAACGTGCATGCGTTCAGCTGCCGCTCGGAGCGGCGCTCGGCGTTCCGGGTGCCGCTCACGGCGAACCTGCTGCTGGTGGCGGCGGTGGTCGCGGCGCACGGCGTCCACATCGGCGCCATGTTCGTGCCCGGTCTGAGCGACGTCCTCGGCATCGGGCCCGTCTCCGCCGGTGTGTGGCTGACGCTGCTGCCGATCGCCGTCTCACTGCTGTTCGTCGACGAGATCGCCAAGCTCATTCATCGCCGGACGGAGACCGGCAAGGAGACCGGATGAACGAGTCGCTGACACTGTCATCGCTGTTCGAGGGCCTGGGCGGCCATGGCCGGCAGCCGGCCGTGGTCGAGGCGGACGGCGGCGACAACCCCGTCCTCACCTACCGGCAACTCGCGGACCGGGTCGATGCCATAGCCGTCGGCGCGGATGCGGACGGGTACGATCGCGTCGCGCTGTTCGCCCCCCCGGATGCCGACTGGATCAGCGTCTTCCTCGGGCTGCTCCGGGCGGGGATCACGGCGGTGCCGATCGACACCCAGATGGAGCGAGAACAACTCCGTGGCATCTTCGCCGACACCGACATCCCCTGCGTGGTCGCGGACGAGACGCGCGCCGAGATACTGGAGGAGGTGGACTACGACGGCACCGTGCTCCGGCTCGACCGCGACGGCGGCGCCCGCAGCTGGCAGCGCTGGCTGGACATCGACGGCGAAGCGCCGGATCTGCCCGCCGCGGACGACACCGCCCTGCTGCTGTTCACTAGCGGGACCACCGGCCCGCCGAAAGGCGTGCCGCTGAAGCACCGCAACCTGGCGTTCCAGGTGCGCACGGTGGAGGAGACGGGCCTCGTTGCCGCCGACGACTGCATGCTCCAGCCGCTCCCGCTGCACCACGTCTATCCCCTGGTCATCGGCACGCTGGCGCCGCTGTCCCTCGGCATTCCCATCGTCATCCCGGCGAGCCTGACCGGCCCGGACATCATCCGCGCCATTCGCGGCCACGACGTCACCATCATCCTGGGCGTGCCCCGTCTCTATGCCGCCCTGCTCGCCGGCGTGGATGCCCGCATCGACGGGTTGCCGGCGCCGGTGGGGGTGTTGATGCGCGGGCTCATACGCGGCTGCACCGCGCTGCGCCGATCCACGGGCCTGAATGCGGGCCACTTCCTGCTGCGACCCCTGCATCGTCAGCTCGGCCCGACGCTGCGCATGCTCGCCTCGGGGGGCTCGCCGCTGGACGCCGCCACCGCCCACCGGCTGGAAGGCATCGGCTGGGACGTGGCGATCGGCTACGGCCTCACGGAGACGGCGCCACTGCTCACCATCAAGATGCCCGGCCGTGGCCATCTCGATACGGTGGGCCGGGTCGTCGACGGTATCGAGCTCTCCATCGACGAGTCGGTGCAGACCGCCAGCGACGCCGACGCGGGCGAGATCCTCGCCCGCGGCCCCGGCGTCTTCGAGGGCTACCTGGACCGGGAGGAAGAGACCCGGGAGTCCTTCACGGACGGCTGGTTCCGCACCGGCGACCTCGGCCGCATCGACGACGACGGCTTCCTGCACGTGCTCGGCCGCAAGAGCACCATGCTCGTCACCGCTTCCGGCGAGAACATACGCACCGAGGCCCTGGAGGAGGCGTACGCGGAACACCCGCTGATCGCCGAGATCGGCATACTGAAGGACGGCGAGCAGCTGGCCGCCGTCATCTTCCCGGACCTCGAGGCGCTGCGCCGGGAATCCCGCTCCGCCGAAGACGCCATCGCCGCGGCCGTACGCGAGCGCTCGCGTTCCCTCCCCTCCTACCAGCGCCTCGACCGCTACCGCGTCACCCACGAGCCGCTCGATCGCACGCGGCTGGACAAGATCCGGCGCAACAAGCTGGAGGAGCGCTACGAGTCGCTCGCCGACGGCGAGGACCCGGACGGCGGCGAGCCCATGGCCGTCGACGACATGTCTGCCGAAGACCGGGAGCTGCTGCGCAACGAGCGCGCCCGCAAGGCCTGGCAACTGCTGGCGGAGCGCTACCGGCAGACGCGCCTGACACCCGACACAAGCTTCCAGCTCGAACTCGGCGTCGACTCCCTCGGCTGGCTCGACCTCAGCATGGACATCGCCCGGCGCACCGGCGCCGAGCTGCGCGAGGACGACATCGCCGACATCGAGACCGTGCGGGACATGCTCGCCGCCGTCGCGGAGAAGGAGGAATCCGCCGAGGAACTGCACACGCCGCTCGAGCAGCCGGACTCCGTACTCACCGACGAGCAGAAAGAGTGGCTCGAACCACGCTCCCGGGCCAGCGCCGTCACGGCGCGGGCCGCCTACGCCGTCAACACCGGCCTGATGCGAGCGGCGTTCCGCGTGCGCGCCACCGGCAAGCAGCCGCCGGAGTCCGGCCCGCTGCTGATCGCCCCCAACCACACGAGCTTCCTCGATCCCTTCGTGCTGGCGGCCACCCTTCCGCCAGACCTGCGGGTGGACACATTCTGGGGCGGCTGGACCGGCTGGGCGTATCGCAATGCCGTCTTCCGCGGCTTCAGCCGACTGGGCCGCGTCATCCCCATCGACCCGCGCCGCACGGTGGTCTCCAGCCTCGCCTTCGCCAAGGCGGCGCTGGACCGGGACCGCATGCTGGTCTGGTTCCCCGAGGGCGAGCGCTCCCGCGACGGCGAGCTGCAGCCGCTGCGCCCCGGCATCGGCGTGCTGCTGGAACACGCGCCGGACGTCACGGTGCTGCCCGTCTCCATCGAGGGTGCGTTCGACGCCTGGCCGAGGGGACAGCGTCTGCCGCGCCCGGCACGCATCGTCGTCCGCTACGGCGAGGGGATCAGCGTGCAGGCCCTCCACGACCGCGGCGACGGCGAGACCGATCGCGACCGCATCCTGGACGGCCTTCGCGGCGCCATCCGCGATCTGCAGGAGCAGAATTGAAAGGCGCTCGCGCCGATTGAGTCGGCGGGGCCGCTCAAGTACACTACCCGCCCTCTGCGGCAGCTGTCCGCCGGTATGGAGACCGGAAAGTCTCTTCCCGAACCGGCATTTACGGGCGCTCCGCACGGCACCGTCGGCTTTCCGCGGCCGACGATCCAAGCGGAATCGGGGTGTAGCTCAGCCTGGTAGAGCACTGTCTTCGGGAGGCAGGGGCCGGAGGTTCAAATCCTCTCACCCCGACCAAAGATTCCCTTACTTTTCAACTCCTTGCATCGTGCGACTGCGACCACTGTCCTTTTGCGTGCCCGATCGTGTGAGATTTGCGTGACCCGCCACACGAAGGACAGTATTCGCTCGTCTCGCACACACTTTCTCCGCCGCCTCGATCAGCCTCACGACGTCCGGCGCCGAGTAATGCGTCGTGATTCGCTCGGACTTGTGGCCGAGCAGATCCTGACGATCCTCGAAACTGACGCCGGCTGCGCGCAGGCGATGACCGAAGGTGTGGCGAAGGTCGTGCACGCGAACGCCCGGTAAACCGGCCCGCACCCGTGCCCGCCTCCAGGCGGTGTTGAGCATGTTGCAGAGGCGCTTGCCGCGGAGACTGAACACGAACTCTCCGTGCTTGCCC
>DASRVH010000147.1:0-35205 GCA_035655155.1 Woeseiaceae bacterium | reverse complement strand
CAGGCCGTCCTCGAGGAACAGGAACGCGCCGCAGGAGCCGGCGCCGGTCAGGACGGGCGAGCGGATGGCCGTCAGGTGCTCCTGGCCGCTGCCCCGGCTGATCCAGGTGCCCGGCATCTCCAGCATGAGTTCGTGCACGTGATGATGCCCGAGCGCGTCGATCGCCTCGCCCTCGATCCGCGCGGCGTTGCCGGTCGCGGTGATGAGTGGCTGGTCCCGACGCGTGGCGGTGACCACGATCTCCTGGATCGGCTCCTCCGCCGCCTCCGCCACCGCCTCCGCCGCGCCGGGCACGGCACCCGCCAACAGCGCGGCGGCCGGCAGGAGCGCCGACGCAAGGCGGGCTCCGTGTCCGGCGCGGAGCGGCATCAGGTCCGCTTCCCGACCTTCTCGAAGATGAGGCTCACCTCGTCGCCGATCCGATAGTAGCCGTGGCGGACGCGCATGCGCTCGAGCGCCTCGTCCCGTTCGCGCTCCGTGGCGTACCAGTGGACCTTCTCCCAGTCCTCGTCGACCAGGTTGTTGAACGGGTCCGAGGGCGGCAGCGTGACGCGGATGCCCCAGGGGCGGTCGCGTCCGGCCCTGTCCTTGTCGACGAGATTGTGGCGGTGGGCGTAATCCATGACGGCTCGCGGCTCGGCCCGCAGTTCCAGGGGGAGGCGGGATTATAACGGTTAGCCGGGCCGCGTCACTGCCGTCCGTCCGGACGGGGAGGGCGGTCGCCGGCGCCCTCCCGGTCGGCCCAGCCCAGCCAGCGGCGGGTGACCAGCAGGTAGAGGCGCTTGCCGGAGGCCATCCAGATGCGCGAGGTCCAGGCCGGCGTGGCGAGGATGCGCAGCTCCCGCGCGGTCAGGGCCTCGGGCCGGTAGGTGCGCTTGTGCTTCAGGAAGTGACGCAGGTCCTCCCGGGCCAGCAGCCGGAACAGGGGGCCGCGGCGGCGGCTGACGGAGGCCAGCTGAAAATCGACCAGCGCCGGCATGCCGTCGTCGGCCACCAGCCAGTTCGGCTCCTTCGCCAGGTCGTTGTGTGCGACACCGGCACGGTGCAGTCGACGCAGCAGCCGGAAGGCCTCGCGGAAGTAGCGCGCATCCCGCGGCCGGGCGTCGTGCATGGGGCGGCCGGCCAGCCATTCCCGGTCCAGGCCCCACGCGCCTGCGCGCAGTACGGCCGGCGTGCCCGGCACGGCCGCCAGCACGGCCAGCGCCCGTGCCTCGCGGCGCGCGAGCCGGCGCGCGAGCCAGCGCGACCAGGCGGGCGCCGCGCCGACGTCGCGCCGGATCCAGTTGCGGCCGGCCGCATCGCGCACCCGCAGGATGCGGCCGAATGTATCGCTTTTCAGTAATTCCGTGCTTTCCATGGTTCCGTGGTCGCCGTCAACCTCCGCCGGGATAGCGCCCGGGAGCGGATTTGGCCAGAATGACCCGCTCGAGTCCGTCCGCCGGACGGGCCGGTGGACGCATGATAACCGCCGGGGTGCGATGAGCCAGCCGGGCAAGAAGAAACAGGTCGGCCGCCGGGATCCGGACGGCTTCTTCGTCGCCGGCGGGCCCGTGCAGCCGGGCCGGGGCTGTTACGTGCGCCGGGCCGCCGACCGCGAACTCGGACGGCTGGTGCGCGCCGGCGAATACGTTCAGGTCATGGCTCCGCGCCACATGGGCAAATCCAGCCTGATGGCCCGGCTCGCCGAGGAGCTGCGCGGCGAGGGCCGCCACGTCGCGGTGGTCGATCTCACCCAGGTGGGCGCCCGGGAGCGGCCGGACGACCTGGGGCGCTGGTTCTACAGCTTCGCCTTCCGCCTGATCCGCCAGCTCCGTCTCAAGGTGGACCTGCAGGAGTGGTGGCAGGACAAGGCGGTGCTGACCAACCGGCAGCGGCTCACGGAGCTCTACTGGGATCTCATCCTGGAGAGCACGAGCGGACCGGTGACCATCTTCATCGACGAGATGCAGTGCCTGGACAACTTCCCGGGCGTCGAGCAGCTGCTGGCGAGCATCCGGGCGGCCCACAACGCCCGCGCCGCGGAGCCGGCGCTGGCCCGGCTCAACTTCGTCATGCTGGGCATGAGCGTGCCGGAAGGCTTCGACGCCGATTCGGAATACTCGCCCTTCGCCGTCGCCCAGCCGGTGGTGCTGCGCGACTTCCGACTGCATCAGCTGGATGTGTTCGGCCCTGCGCTCGGGCTGCCGGCGCCGCGCGCGAAGGAGGCGCTGGAGCGGATCCACTTCTGGACCAACGGCCAGCCCTATCTCACCCAGAAACTCGCCCGTGCCGTCGCGCGGGCGAAGATGCGGGAGGCCGACCTGGAGGATCCGGCGTTCGTCGTCGATGCGCTCGTCTACCGGCTGTACCTGAACCCGTCGGCGCTGCGCAACGAGCCCCACCTGAGCTACCTGCATCATGCGCTGACGGAGCCGCGCAAGGAGCACGACGAGATCCTCGCCGTGTACGGCCGCGTGCGCAAGGGTGGCAAGGTCATCCTGGACCCCGAGTCGCCGGCACAGCGGCGTCTGATCTCGCAGGGCCTGCTGGTGCCGACGAGGGGCGGCACGCTGGCCGTCCGCAGCCGCCTCTACCACCAGGTATTCACCGCACGCTGGGCCAACGAGCAACTGCCCTTCCGCTGGCGGCGGATCAGCGCGGTGGCGGCGGCGGTACTGCTCACCATACTGGTCCCGATCTGGTACACCCAGTTCCTGCCGCGGCCCTGGACGGCGGTCCTGACCTCGGCCAGCGCGACCCTGCCGGAAGCACGGCAAGCCTGGGAGACGCTCTCCCGGCTGCCCGGCCACGGCGCCAGCGCGGACCGCATGTTCCTCGACTATCTCACCCGCATGAGTCGGGACGCCACGGACGTCGCGGCCGTGGAGGCGGCCGACGAGCTGCTGCGGACGCTGCCGGGCGCGGAGCCGCTGGCCGATCAGCTGGTGGCGGAATTCTGGGACCGCAGGGCGCTGGCCTCCGAATTCCGCCACGAGCGCGACGCCGCCCTGCTGGCCAGGCTCCGTTCGCTGGTGGAGCCCACCGTCGAGCGCCGCCGCCGGGCGGCCGCGCTCATCGGCGCGGATTACGATCTGCTGGCGGCGACGCTGCGCGTGCCGCGGGGCTTCGATCAGGCCGTGCTGGACCGGGACGGCCGCCGGCTGATCGCCGTGCGCGGCAACAGCGTGCATGCCTGGCGCATCGACCGCCTGCCGCCGGTGGCCGAACCCGCCTGGGACGCCACGGCGCTCGCGTTCCTGCCGGCGGTCAGCCGACGCCAGGTGGAGGCCGAGGGCAGGGCCGGCGCGGGGCTGGTTCTGGAGGCCCAGCTCGATCACGATCGTCCCTTCGACCTCAGCATCACGCTGACCGCCCCCTCGGGCCGCAGCGTGACCTTCCAGCCGGGCCTCGCCGGCGCGTCTGCGCTGCGCCATCGCTTCACGGCCGAAGCGGACGGCGTGCTGGCGCCGCTGGCGGACGAGCCGCGGGGCGGCACCTGGACGCTCTCCGTCGCAGATCGGGTGCCCGGCGTCACCGGCGCCCTGGCCGGCTGGAGTCTCGATTTCGGCGACGTCCGGGCCGACGGCGCGCCGTCCGGACCGGCGCTGCCGCTGGAGGACCCGACACCGGAATCCGCGTCGGCCCTGTTCCTCGGTCCGGCCGGACGCTACGCCATCGCCGTGCCGCCGGCAGGCGATGCCGCCGCCAGGGTCTGGGACCTGGCCTCGCTCAGTCCCGTGTCGACGCTGCCGATCACCCGGGAAGAGCGCATCATCGGTTTCGTGCTGGATCAGCGGGTCGTGCTGGTGCAGGGCGCCGCCGGCATCGAGGCATGGACCCTGTCCACCGGGGATCCTGTCGAGTTGCCGGGGGTCGGGCGCGAAGCGACGCTGAGCGCCCTGTCGCCGGACGGCGAGATGCTCGCCCTGGTGGGCGCCGGGCCGGAGCGGGCCGTGGAGGCCTTCGATCTCATCGAAGGCCGGCAGCTCGGGGCCACCGCGGCCGGCGTGGATCACGGCGCGATCGCGATCGCGCCCGACGGCCGCATGGTGGCCGTCGCCGATCCGGATCGCGCCGTTCGCATCTGGCGTTTCGGCGACGAACAGCCCGCCGCGGAGCTGGATCCGCCGGGCCAGCCCGCCGCGCTGGACTTCGATCCCGGAGGCGATCGCCTGGCCGTGCAACTCGCCGACGGCGGCCTGATGCTGTGGCGTGCCGGCGACGAGGGGCAGGCACGCGTGCGCAGCTTCCGGGGGCCGGGCCCCTGGCGGGTGAGTTTCGACGAGACCGGCAACCGCCTGCTGGTGGGGTCTGCCGCGTCCGGCTTCCGGCTGCTCGACGAAGACCTGGAGACCCTGGCCGGGCCTCTGCTGAGGGGCGGCTTTGCGACAGGCCAGGCGATCTGGGCCGCCCACCGGGAAGCGGATCGGCTCGCGCTGACCGGCAGCCCGGGCGAAGGCTGGATGCGTCTGTGGCGCCTGCCGCCCCGCACGGAGGCCGCCGGTCCCGGCGGGACGGGCGCCGTGACGGTCGTCGCGCTGTCTCCGGACGGCCGGACGATGGCCATCGGTACCCGCGACGGCAGCCTGCGCCTGCAGGCGGTCGGCGATGGTCGGGGCAATGAACGCACCGATGGCAGGAGCAGTGGCCAGAGCAGTGGCCGGGGCGATGGCAGGGGCAATGCCGATGGCACTGGCGGCGGCGAACGGGCTGCAGAGCAGGTCGATTACTTCGGCCATGCGCGGGCCGTCTGCTGCGCGGCCTTCAGCCGGGATGGCCGCGTACTGGCCAGCGCCGCTGCGGACGGCAGCCTGAGGGTATGGGACGCGGAGGCGGGAGAACCGAGAGAGTTCATCGCGCTGCAGCCCAGCGCCCATCCGGTCAGCGAGCTGGCCGTATCCGCCGACGGCGGGCGCGTGGTGGTGATCGCCGGGCCCCATCTGCGGATATGGGATGCCCGGGATGGCACGCTGTTGTCGGAGCGCCAGCCGGGCGCCCGAATCACGGCGGTCCGGAGCCTTCCCGGGGGTGAGGGATTCCTGTTCGGCGACGCATCGGGCAGCGTATGGCGGCTGGACGAGGACGGTCGGCTGGAGCGTCTCGCCGGCGTCGGCGGGCCGGTCACGGCGCTGGCTCCCACCCGGGACGGCGGCATCCTCGCCGTCGCCACCGCAGAGGGCGCGCTGCAGCTGCTCGACATGGCCGATCGCCAGCTGAAAGGCGCGGCGGATCCGTTGCCCGGGCCGGCGACCTCGCTGGAGTTCAGCGCCGGCGGCGATCACCTGGTCGCGCGCAGCGGCCACTGGCTGCATCGCTACCGCCTCTCGGTATTCCAGTTGCTTCCGGAGTCCGCCCGGCTGCTGCCTGCCACGGTCATCCGCGGCGGCATGAGCCTGACGGGCGACGACGGCGAGCAGGTGCGGGTGCTGGCCGGCTTCGGCGCGCCGCGGCCGGTGGGCGTGGACTTCGGCGCGGCGGAGGTGGCGCCGCTGCAGGGCGAGTCCGCCGTGCTGGTGGAGCAGTGGCGGGACCGCCTGCGCGCGGGCACGGCCCTGGTCAGCGAGCCGGTCCCCGCAGGGCCCGAACGACCATCTCCAGCCCCCGGGCCGTGACCCGCCGCGGGGGCAGTGGCGCGGCCGCCTGAAGTTCCACCCGGGCGCGGAAACGACGCGGTCTCTTCAGCAGCGCTCGTCCGCCGCGGCGGCTGAACCAGCTGTCCCACAGACCCCGCAGCGCCGTCGGCACGACCGGCACCGGCCGCCGTGCCAGGATGCGCTCGATACCGGCGCGGAATTCGCCGATGCGCCCGTCCGGCGTCAGGGCGCCCTCCGGGAAGATGCAGATCAGGTGGCCGGCCGCCAGCTCGTCGTCGATGGCCCGGTAGGCGGCCTCCAGCAGGGCCGCGTCCTCGCGGCGCGAGGCGATGGGGATGGCGCGGGCGGCGCGGAACAGGTAGGAAAGCACGGGCACCGCGAAGATGCGATGGTGCATCACGAAGCGGACCGGGCGCCGCACCAGTCCGCCGATGATCAGCGCATCCACGAAGCTGACGTGGTTGCAGACCAGCACCGCCGGTCCGGTCTCGGGGATGTGCTCGAGCCCCCGAAAGCGCACCCGGTACATCACGTGCACCAGCAACCAGGCGGATACCCGCAGCACGAATTCCGGCAGCGTCACGCACAGATAGAGGGCCACCAGGGCATTCACCGCTGCCAGCACCAGGAACAGCCCGGGCAGCGTCAGGCCGGCGGCGAGCGCAGCCAGGGCCAGCGCGGCTGCGAGCACCATGAACAGGGCATTGATGATGTTATTGGCGGCGATGATCCGCGAGCGCTGTCGCTCGGCACTGCGCTCCTGCATCAGCGCGTACAGAGGCACGCTGAACAGGCCGCCGAAAACGCCCAGGAAAAGGAAATCGACGAACACCCGCAGGGAGCCTTCCCGGGCGAAGGTGGCGACGATTCCGGCCTGCTCCCCCGCCGCCGCGGTCGGGTGCGCCAGGTACACGTCCAGCGCGAACACCGTGAGGCCCAGCGCGCCGATCGGCACCAGGCCCAGCTCGATGCGGCGCCCGGAGAGCCGCTCGCAGAGCAGGGCGCCGAGAGCGATGCCGACGGCGAAGGCCACCAGCAGCACCGTGGCGACGCCGGGGTCGCCGCGCAGGATCTCCGCGGCATAGACCGGCAGCTCCGACAGAACGACGAAACCGAAACTCCAGAACCAGGAAATGCCGAGGATGGCGAGCAGCACGCTGCGCTCCTCGCCGGCGAAGCGCATGATGCGCAGCGTCTCGGTGAACGGATTCCAGCGCAGCACCAGGTCCGGTTCCGGCGGCGGCGCCTCCGGGATGAAGCGCGAGGCGGCATAGCCGGCCACCGCGAAGACGAGCAGCAGCAATGCGAGCAGCACCGATCCCGGGCCGCCGGCCGCCACGGCGAGCCCGCCGATCGCGAGTCCCAGGATGATGGCCAGGTAGGTGCCGCCTTCCACCAGCGCGTTGCCGCCGACGATCTCTCTCCCCGTCAGGGTTTGTGGCAGGATCGAATACTTCACCGGGCCGAACATCGTGGACTGCAGGCCCATCAGGAACACGAGCGCCAGCAGGGCGCCGCCGTGGGCGGCGGTGACGGCGAAGGCGGCGAGCAGCATCAGGGCGATCTCGGCGAGCTTCACCCGGCGTATGAGCAGTGCCTTGTCGTACTTGTCGGCGAGCTGGCCGGCGAGGGCGGAGAAAAGGAAGAACGGCAGGATGAACAGCGCGGCGCTCAGGTTGACCGCCAGCGAGGGCGCCAGCCCCGCGACGCTCACGGCGTGGAAGGTGAGCAGGAAGATCAGCCCGTTGCGCAGTACGTTGTCGTTCAGCGCGCCGAGGAACTGAGTCACGAAGAACGGCAGGAACCGGCGTTCCCGCAGCAGATCGAACTGGCTTCGAGCAGACACGGCCATGGTGCTCCCCGGCAAGGCCCCGTGCCGGGGCGGCCCTCGTGGCGACGTCCGGGAATGGTAACCGACGATATTTCGTGGCGGTATTGTGTGGCGACATGGGTCATGGCGGGGGCGGGACCTGCGTCACGGGACGGGCCCGCCCTGCGTGGTAGTATTTTTCGCGTTTCGTGCCGCCGGGCAGAGATCCGTAATCCAGTGAAACCGCGAATCTGCAGAGTGTTCCTGACCGTCGCCGCCCTGGCGGCGGCAGGCTGTGTGCCCGAGCCCCCGCCCCGGACCACGGCCGACTTCCTGGACGATCCGATCGCTCTCGAAGCGACGCTCGCCCGCTGCAACGCCGACCGCACTCGCACGTTGCGCGACCCCGAGTGCCAGAATGCCAGGGAGGCAGCGCAGCGCATCTCGGTGGAAGAGGAGGAGGAGCGGCTGCGAAAGCTGGAGGCCCAGTCCCAGCGCAAGCTGGAGGAGCTGCGGGCCCTGCAGCGAGCGGCCGACGAGGCCCGCCAGCGCGCGGAGGAAGCGGAGCGCCGGGCCGAGGAGGCGGAGCTTATGCGGCAGCTGATCGAGGGCGGGGCCGCCGCACCCGGCGGCGAAACCACACCGGGGGAGCGCGACGACGAGATGCCGGCAACGGAATCGCCCGGCGACGAGCCGGGCGCCGGGATCGCTCAGTCCGGAGAGAGCTGAGCGGCCGCCGGGCCCGTGCCCGGAAATGCTTTCACCCGGGCATCGCGTTCGGGCGCGGAATCCATGGCCGCCGAGGCGAATGCCGCTCCGGTTTATTCGTCGGGGTCGACCGGCTCGAAGGTCTCCGGCTCTGCCTCCTCCTCGCCCTCCGGAGGCGGCGGCTCGCCGGCACCGTCGCCGATGCCATAGGTGCGCACCTCGGGCTCCGGCCCGTCGCGGACCGGTGCCGACCCGGTGTCACCGCCGGGCTCCTGCGCCGGCGGCGGCAGCGCCGTGCCGTCCTCGGGCGTCAGACGTGTGAGGGTGGCGACGAAGCGCCGCGCCTGCACGGGAGCGGTGACGCCGTCGGCCGAGAAGATCGCCTGCGCCTCCACGCCCGGCGTCGCGTAGAACGCGGCGTTGGCGGCCTGGTCGATGCCGAGTGAGGCGCCGTCGACGGCCACGCCCAGGAACAGCCCCCGGCTGCGCGAGTAGGAATACACCTCGGAGCGCAGACGGATGTCGGTGCTGGCGGAGGTGTAGCGGCCCACCGGTCCGGCGGCCACCGACGCATCGGCGCCCAGCGTCAGCTTGCCGTCGGTGATGCCCTCGACGCCGCGCCGGTTCTTGAAGACCAGGATCAGGTCCGAGGACTGTGCGCCCGCCTGCCAGCCGACGCTGCCGCCGGTGACGGTAATGAAGCTCGGCTGGCTCCACTGGCCGTCGGGCTGACGCACCACCAGCACGCCCTTGCCCCACCGGGCGCCGAGCACGAGGCCAACCTTCAGCACGTCCGGAATGACGGCCACGCCGTAGGCGCTGCCGAGCAGCGCCGGCGGGATGCCGTCCTCCGGGATGGCCGCCAGTTGTTCCAGCACTTCGGTGGCGTTGATGAGGCGCTGTTCTTCCGGGGTCTCGGCCCGGGCGGCGCCGGCCAGCAGGACGGCCGCACACACCCAGGCGGTCATCAGGATTCTCATTGGCTCGCTCTCTGATTCGCTGTTCGGGTCGTCCGGCGGCGGGCCGCCCGCAGGCGGCCGCGGCGCCGGTTCGCAGTGTTTGTCGAAGCGGTAATACGCTGCGAATGATACGCGATTTCGCCGAGCGGCGATCCGGGGGCCGTCAGTGCTCCGCCACCTCCGCGGCGAGCGGCGGCACGGGGCAATCCAGCATGGCGCAGACGGCGCGCAGGAGTTCCGCCTCGGCGAGCGTGGTGCGCCGGTCGTGCCGGATCACCGCGATCAGCGCCACCACCACGCGGCGCCGGGCCCGGCCGGAGAGCTGGCGCAGCACCTGCAGCGAGGCGTCCAGCTGCCGCTGCCAGTCGGGCGGCGGACTATACGGCGGCCAGTCGCCGTCCAGCGTGGCGACGCCGGCCTCGTAGGCACGCCGGCTCGCCTCCTCGCTGCGCGCACCGTGTGCCGCGAGGGTGGCGAGCAGCCGCTGCACCGCGGTGCGGGCGCTCCGGCGGCCGATGTCCGTGCCCTGGCGCCGGGCCTCGGCGCGGGGTGCCAGCGCCTCGGACAGGTGTCCTCGCAGCGTCCGCGTGAAACAGTATTCGTAGAAATCGAGCCCGCCGTCGAGGGTGGTGAGTTCCTCGCCGAGATCGACCAGGAAGGCGAGCTGGGCCTGCGGTCGGTCCTTCAGGGCGGGGAAGGCGAGTTCGAGCAGCGGCAGGCGGTAGAGAGGACCGAGAGCGGCGCTGTCTTCGTGCAGCCTCTCCACGCGCCGGGTGCGCGCCTCGCCGATACGGCTCTGCAGGAGTGCCAGCTGGCGCTGCCTCGCCGCCGGTTCCGCGTGCAGGACCAGCGCCAGCGCGAGGAACACGGCACCGTCGCGGGAGTGTGCCGCGTGCTGCACCTCTTCCGGGATCGTGCGCCGCAGGCGGCCTGCGAATGCCACCTGCTCGTCACCCGGATTGCCGATGCTCGCGGTGATGCGCTCGGCGTCGAGGGCGACGTCTCCCGTGCCGGCCGTGCCCGCCCCCGCGAGGCCGGCGGTCCGGCCCTCTTCGTCGGCGACCGCCCCGGCGGCCGGCGCAATGTCGGCGAGACTGTCCGGATCGAAGGAGGGATCGAGGGCGAGGATGCGCTTGTCCAGCGGCGGATGGGTGGCCATCAGGCGAGTGAACGACCGGCCGCCGAAGGCGAACAGCATGTGGCTAACCTCCTCGGGATCGGCGGCGCGGAAACGCGAGCCCGCGCTCGCAGCCGCGATCTTCTTCAGCGCGCCGGCGATGCCCTGTGTCTGGCGGGTGAACTGCACCGCCGAGGCATCCGCCAGGTACTCCCGCTGCCGGGAGACGCCGGCTTTGATGAGGCGGGCGAACAAAACGCCGATGGAGCCAATGAGGAACAGCCCCACGCCGATGACGAGCACGACCGGCGCGCCGCCCCGCCCGGAGCGGCTGCCGAGACGCACGTGACGCGTGCCGCGCAGCACCATGCGGCCGGCCAGCGCGATGGCGAGGATGCCGAACAGCAGCCCCATGAGGCGGATATTCAGACGCATGTCGCCGTTCAGGATATGGCTGAACTCGTGGGCGACCACGCCCTGCAGCTCGTCCCGGTCCAGCGTCTCGAGCGTGCCGCGGGTGACGGCGATCGCCGCATCGCCCGGGTTGAAGCCGGCCGCGAAGGCATTGATGCCCGGCTCTTCCTCAAGCACGTAGATCTCGGGCACCGGCACGCCCGAGGCGATGGCCATCTCCTCGACGACGTTTCGCAGGCGCAGCCGCAGCGGGTCCTGCACGTCTGTGGGCACCGGGGTCGCACCGAGTTCGCGTGCCACCTGTCCGCCGCCATCGGAGAGGCGTGCCGTGCGGTACAGGCTCGCCAGGCCGATCACGGAACCCGTGGCCAGCGCGACGGTGCCGAGCAGGCCGGCGTTTGCGGACAGGCGGCCGCCGTTCAGCAGGCCGACAGCAGTCTCCGGCTGCATCAGGGCGAGAGCGGCCGCCACGATCAGGGTCACCGCGGCGATGATGACGGCGGTGGCGAGCAGAAAGACCGCCACGAGCCAGCGGCTGGTGCGCCGGCTCCGGTCCTGGGCCTCGAAGAAGTTCACGGCGGCTACTCAGCGGGCGGCGCCGCTCCTGCGCATCAGGTGAACGAGACCTCCGGCACCGTACGCTTCTCCTCGGACTCGATGTCCAGGAAGGATGCCGGCTCGAAACGGAACATGCCGGCGACGATGTTATTGGGGAAGTTCTCGCGGGTGTTGTTGTAGGTGAGCACCGCGTCGTTGAACGCCTGGCGCGCGAAGGCCACCTTGTTCTCGGTACTGGCGAGCTCTTCCTGAAAGCGCAGCATGTTCTCGTTGGCCTTCAGGTCCGGGTAGGCTTCGGCCAGGGCGAACAGGCGTCCGAGCGCGCCGCCCAGCGTCGCCTCGGCGGCCGCCAGTTGCTTGATGGCATCGGCGTTGGCGGGGTCGGCCTTCGCCGCGGTCAGACCGGAGGCGGCGGCGTTACGGGCACTGATGACGGCCTCGAGGGTCTCACGTTCGTGTTTCATGTAACCTTTCACCGACTCGACGAGGTTCGGTATCAGGTCGTAGCGGCGCGTGAGCTGGACGTCGATCTGCGCAAAGGCATTCTTCACCCGGTTACGCGAGTTGACGAGCCGGTTGTAGATGCCGATGCCGAAAACGGCGACAACGACGATCAGGCCGAGGAATATGAGAAATCCAGACATGGACGGGCTCTCCGCAACAGTCCCGGGGCCCGAGCATACCCATCGCGGCACGGCAGGACCAGCGCTTTGGTGCCTGCTCGCCTGCCTCGCGTTCGCCCAGCCGGCCGCCGCGGCCTGGCTGGACCGCAGCGAGACGATGATGGGCACGCTCGTCAGCGTCCGGCTCTGGCACGAGGAGGGTGACGCGTCCCGGCAGGCCGCCGCCGCGGCGGTGGATGCGGCCATCGCCGAGATCGACCGCATCGAGCAGCTCATGAGCACCTATATCGACGAGAGCCGCATCTCCGAGATCAACCGCGATGCGGCCGAGCGGCCGGTGCCGGCGGGCGAGGAACTCTACGGACTGGTCGAGACGGCTTTGCGGGTATCGCGGCTGACCGACGGGGCCTTCGACATCACCTACGACAGCGTCGGCCAGCACTACGACTATCGCGCGGGCAGGCGGCCGGACGCCGGGACCATCGAGGAGGAGATCGGGCGCCTGGATTACCGTCTGGTCACGCTGGTGCCGGAGGGCCATGCCATCCGCTTCCGGCGCGACGGCGTGCGCATCAACCTGGGCGGCATCGCCAAGGGCTACGCCGTGGAGCGCGCCGTCGCCGTGCTCGCCGGGGCCGGTTACCGCCATGCCATCGTCACGGCGGGCGGCGACTCCCGCCTGCTCGGCGACCGGGGCGGGGAGCCCTGGGTGGTGGGGGTGCGCGATCCCCGCTCCGAGGAGGGCGTTGCCGTGCGTCTGCCGCTGGTGGACGAGGCCATCTCCACGTCGGGCGACTACGAGCGCTACTTCGAGGAGGACGGCGTCCGCTATCACCACATCCTCTCGCCCGCCACCGGCGAGCCGGCCCGGGGCGTTTACAGCGCGACCGTCGTGGGCCCGGACGGCGTGCTCACGGACGCCCTGTCCACCTCGGTGTTCGTGCTCGGCGTCGAGCGCGGGCTGGCTCTCATCGAGGAGCTGCCCGGCTACGAGGCCATCGTGATCGATGCCGGCGGGCGCATGCATTACACCGCGGGGCTGGCCCCGCCGGAGTGACAAGGGCGTCGCCGTTCGGCGACAGCAAAACACGATAACTTTCAGTGCGTTACCGGGCGGTCGCCCGGGCCTGTCCGCTGTTGCCGACACCGGCGCCGCCTGCTCGATGCCACCCCGCTGCTAAGTCCCTGATAAACCGCGCCCCGGCCGCGGCTGGCACGCCATTTGCTAGAGATCCCTGCGGCGGCCGTCGCTGCCCGTCACACGCGTGCCCGTCGACTGGCCCGAGCCAGGCCTGACGGTACTGTGACAGGCATCACGGCCGTTTACGTGCAAGCGCTGCGACCATTATGTCCGGTCGCCGACGGGTTGCCGCCCGTGTCATCCGCACGGGCTGTCGCCGGCCTAATTCGCACGGGCCCGCCGTCCGTGCAATCCGTGCGGGCCCGTCGCCCGTGCAACCAGTGAGGAGTCCGTGATGGAGATAAGGAGATCATTCGCTGCCCTGCTGCTCGTGGCGTTCGCCGTTACGCCGGCACTCGCCAGCAAGGGCGCACTCGACGGCCAGCAGGCGCCCGACTTCGCCCTGACGAGCCTGGACGGCGACAACCTGCGGCTCTCCGAGTACCGGGGCGAGGTCGTCATGATCAACTTCTGGGCCACCTGGTGCGGACCGTGCCGCCAGGAGATGCCGCTGCTCGACGAGCTCTACGACCGCTACGAGCGCGTGGGCTTCCAGCTGCTCGGCGTGAACATCGACGACGACCCGCGTCGTGCCATGGAGATGGCCGAGGAACTCGGCATCAGCTTCCCCGTGCTGTTCGACGACCGCAAGGAAGTGAGCGAGCTGTATCGGGTGGAGGCGATGCCGGTCACCGTGATCCTCGATCGCGAGGGCGTGGTCCGCTACACGCACTACGGCTACAAGCCCGGCTACGAAGAGTACTACCTGGACCAGGTTCGCACGCTGCTGCGCGAATGATGGCGGACGGAACCGGTCGCGAACAGGCGCCACGGCGCCCGGAGTCAGGACAGTGAGACGATTGCTTTTCCCCCTGCTGCTGCTGGTGATCACGGGCATCAACGCCCACGTGCTTTCCGCCGATGCCGCCGATGCTGCCAATAGCGGCAATGTTGGCAATGCTGAAGACGAGCAGGAATTCCGCAGCCTCGACCAGCAGGTCCAGTCGCTGAAGAAAGAGGTGCTGGACCTCAACCGGGAGCTCTTCCTGCTGGAGGAGGATCTCCTGTTCCCGGCCAACTCCCAGGTGGCGATGTTCGTCTCTCTCGACGTCGGCATCTTTTTCGACGTGGAGTCGGTGAGCCTCGAGGTCAACGGCAAGGAGGTCGCCAACTATCTCTACACCGAGCGCGAGGCCGAAGCATTGCGTCGGGGCGGGGTGCACCGCATCCACGTCGGCAATCTGAAGGTGGGCGAGCACGAGCTGGTTGCCTTCTTCAGCGGCAAGGGGCCCCACGGCCGGGACTACCGACGCGGCGCGGATCTGGTGTTCGACAAAGGCATCGGCGCCAAGTACATGGAACTCAAGATCTCGGACCGCAAGCACAAGCAACAGCCCGAGTTCGTCGTTACCGAGTGGGAGTAGGGATTTGGTGGCCGGGCGAAAATTCCTGGCCGCTGCGGCGGCCCTGTTGCTGCCGGCGGCCGCCGGCGCAGAGCAGGGGCCGGTCACCGTGGAGGACCCGCATTACGGCGAGGTCCTTTTCCATTTCTATCAGCGGGACTACTTCACCGCACTGGTGCATCTGACCGCAGCCGAAGAGCGCGGGCTGGTGGCGGATCACGCCGCCGAGGCAGAGCTGCTGCGCGGCGGACTCTACCTTTCCTACGGCCAGCACGAAGAGGCGTCGCTCATCTTCGAGCGATTGCTCGCCGAGAGCACCGATCCGTCGATCCGGGACCGGACCTGGTTCTTCCTGGCCAAGATCCGCTTCCAGCGGGGCTATCACCGGGACGCCGAACTGGCGCTGGCGGAGATCCGCGATGCGTTGCCGGAGGAGCTCGAGGCCGAGCGCCGCATGCTGGCCGCTCAGGTGTTGATGGGCCAGGAGCGCTACCAGGAAGCCATCGACAACCTCTCGGACTGGCGCGGGCCCGGCGACTGGCTCGCCTACGCCCGCTACAACCTGGGGGTGGCGCTGGTACGCAACGGTCAGCTGGCGGAGGGCGCTGCGCTGCTGGACGAGGTCGGGCGCATCCCCGCCGACAGCGAGGAGCTGAGGAGCCTGCGGGACAAGGCGAACGTCGCGTTGGGCTATAGCTATCTGCAGGACGAGCGTCCGCAGGCTTCCCGGCCGGTGCTGGAGCGGGTGCGGCTGCAGGGCCCGTTCTCCAACAAGGCCCTTCTGGGCACGGGCTGGGCCGATTCGGCGGACGCTGAGTTCGAACGCGCGCTGGTGCCGTGGCTGGAACTCCGTTCCCGCAACCTGCTGGACCCCGCCGTGCAGGAATCGCTGCTGGCCGTGCCCTACGCCTACGGCATGCTGGGCGCCAACGCCCGCGCCGCGGAACACTACCTGAGCGCCATCGACGCCTTCGAGGCCGAGTCCTCCCGCATCGACGGCGCCATCGAACGTATCCGCCGGGGCGAGATGATCGACACCCTGCTGGCCGCCGATCCCGGCGACCAGATGGGCTGGTACTGGCAGCTCGACGAACTGCCGGCGACCACGGAGAACCGCTATCTGCTGCATCTGCTCGCGAGCCACGAGTTCCAGGAGGCGCTGAAGAACTACCGCGACCTTCGCTTCCTGCAGCGCAACCTGCTGGACTGGAAAGACAGCGTCGGCGTTTTCGACCACATGCTGGAGACCCGCCGGCTCGCCTATGCCAGCCGGCTGCCCAGGGTGCAGCAGGCGCTTGCGGACGCCGACCTGGAGGCCATCGACCAGCGCCGCCGGGAATTCGAGTCCCGGCTGAACCGCATCGTGCAGGAGCGCGATGCGCTGGCCCTGGCGACGCCCCGGGAACACAGCCTCTGGGAGGAGGTGAGGAGCCTGTCCGCCAACCCGGCGCTGGAGGCGGCATTGCCGGAGGCAGAGGACGCCGCCGCGAAGCTGCGTCTGATGCGCGGGGTGCTGGCCTGGGACCTGGACAAGCACTTCAAGGCCCGGGTCTGGCGTCAGCGCAAGAACCTGCGCGACCTGGAGCGCGCGCTGGCGGAGGGCCGGCGTTCGCGCCAGAACGTCGAGCAGGCCCGCGTCGACGGGCCCGAAACCCTCGCCGGCTTCCGATCGCGCATCGACAACCTGTCACCCCGCATCGATGCCCTGCTGGCCCGCCTGGCCGATCTTGCCGACCGTCAGGAGGCGTATCTCAGGCGCATCTCCGTGCGTGAACTGGAGGCGCAGAAGGGCCGCATGGCCACCTACACGGTACAGGCGCGCTTCGCGCTCGCCTCTATCTACGATCGCGCCGCCCAGCTGAGGGAGGCGCCGTGAACGGCGCGGCCATCAGCCTGATTGCGCTGAGCTGGCTCTGGCCTTTCGGCGGCGACGAACCGTCGGGCGAGGAGACCATCGGCAGCCTCGAGGAACAGCGGGTCGAGGTGGAGCCCGCCGGCCCCATCCCGGGCAGCAACCGCCTGGCCCGTGAGAACTACCGGCGCTTCCTCGAGCTCGCCGACGACGACCCGCTGAAGGCGGAGGCCATGCGACGGCTGGCCGATCTCGAGCTGGAGGCCACCGAGGCCGCCGAGCTGGCCGCGAATGCGGAGGCCATAGAGCGGCTGGGCTACGACAATGCCATCCAGCTCTACGGCAAGTTGCTCGAGACCTATCCCGACTACGCCCGCAACGACCTGGTCCTCTATCAGCTCGCGCGGGCCTACGAGAGCGCCGGCCGCCAGGAGGAGGCGCTGGTGGTACTGGACGAACTCGTGACTGCGTGGCCCGACACCGCGCATTTCCACGAGGCCCAGTTCCGCCGCGGCGAGATGCTGTTCTCGCTGAAACGCTACGCGGAAGCCGAGGAGGCGTATCGCATCCTGGCGGCCGCCGGCACGGACACCGGGTTCTACCAGCAGGCGCTGTACAAGCTCGGCTGGAGCCGTTTCAAGCTGGCGCTGCACGAGGAGAGCCTGGAGCCGTTCTTCGGCCTGCTGGAACTGAAGGTTGCCGCCGGCGCGGCGGACCGGGAGGCCATGCTGGACGGGCTGGGCCGCGCCGAGCGCGAACTGGTGGCCGACACCTTCCGCGTTCTCTCCATCACGTTCTCCTACATGGAAGGCGCCGAGAGCATCGATGCCTACCTGAACGAACACGACGCGCCCCATTACACCTACGCCATTTACGAGAATCTGGGCGACCTCTATCTGGAGAAGGAGCGCTACGACGATGCCGCGGCCACCTACCGGGCCTTCGTCGAGCGCGATACGCTGCATGACCGTGCGCCCCACCTGCTGGTGCGCGTCGTGGACGCGTACCGGGAGGGCGGCTTCCCGACCCTCGTGCTGGAAGCCAAGGAAGAGTTCGTGGAGCGCTACGGCATGGACACGCCGTGGTGGGCCGAGCGCCAGCGCGGCGAGCACGGGGAAGTGGTGGGCTACGTGAAGTCCAGCCTCACCGACCTGGCGCGCTACTACCACGCCCGGGCCCAGGAAGAGGGCGAGACCGCGGACTATCAGCGTGCGGCGCGCTGGTACCGCAAGTATCTGGATTTCTTCCCCGGCGAGGAGGACTCGGCGAAGACCCACTTCCTGCTGGCGGAAATTCTGTACGAGAGCGGCGATTACCAGGCCGCCACGGACGCCTACGAGGCAACCGCCTACGGCTATACCTTCCACGACCGGGCCGCCGAGGCGGGTTATGCCGCGCTGCTGTCCTATCGCCGCCACGAGGATGCTCTGGAGGCGGACGCCCGCCTCGTGTGGCACGAACGTTATCTCGAGAGCGCGCTGCGCTTCGCCGAGACTTTCCCGGCCCATCCGGAGACCGGCGCGGTCCTGACCACCGTGGCAGAAGACCTGTTCGGCCAGGGCCGTTTCGAGGAGGCCATCGCCGTGGCCGGCGACGTGGTGACGAAGATGCCGCCGGTCGAGCCTGCGCTAGAGGAGACGGCCTGGCGCGTGCTGGCCCACTCCCGCTTCGACCTCGGCCGCTATGCGGAGGCGGAGAGCGCCTACCTGGAGCTGCGCTCGCGCACCGACCCGCAGGATGCCGAGGCCGTGGCGGAGATACGCAAGCGCATCGCCTCGTCCATCTACAAGCAGGGCGAGATCGCCCGGGAAGCCGGTGAGCAGGAGACGGCCGTCGGGCATTTCCTGCGCGTCGGCACCGTGGTGCCCGCGGCGTCGATCCGGGAGACGGCGGAGTACGATGCGGCCGCCGTGCTGATCGCGATGCAGGCCTGGGACCGGGCGGCCGCCGTCCTGGAGACCTTCCGCCTGGATTATCCCGACAGCGACCGCGCCGACGAGGTGACCCGGCGGCTCGCCGTCGTCTACATGGAGTCGGGCCGCAAGGGCCGGGCGGCGAGCGAGTTCCGCCGCATCGCAGTGGCGGGTTCGACGACGCCGCAGCTGCAGCGCGAGGCCCTGTGGCAGGCCGCCGACCTCTACCGGGAGACCGGCAGCGTCGGCGAGGAGCGCGCCGTGCTCCAGGACATCGTCGCGCGCTTCCCTGCGCCCGTGGCCGAAGCGGTGGAGGCGCGCCAGCGGCTCGCCGACCTGGCCCGGGAAGCCGGCGATGCGGGCGCCCGCCAGCGCTGGCTGGAGGCCATTGTCACCGCGGATGCCGGCGCCGGCGACGCGCGTACCGAGCGCACGAAGTTCCTGGCGGCGAAGGCTTCGCTGGAACTCGCGGAGCCGAAGCGGCGTTCCTTCGCCGCCGTGCCGCTGACCCATCCCCTGAAGGAGAGCCTGGCGGCCAAGAAGGCCATGATGGAAGAGCTGCTGGACGCCTACGGCAGGGCCGCCGACTACGGCGTGGCCGAGGTGACGACCGCGGCGACCTTCCGCATCGCGGAGGTTTACCACCGGTTCAGCAAGGACCTGATCGACTCGGAGCGGCCGGCGGGACTGGACGAACTGGAACTGGAGCAATACGAGATTCTGCTCGAAGAGCAGGCGTTCCCGTTCGAGGAGAAGTCCATCGAGCTGCACGAGGTCAACGCCGCCCGGGCCAACGACGGGGTCTACGACGAATGGGTGCGCCGCAGCTTCGAGGAGCTGGCGGCGCTCATGCCGGCGCGTTATGCGAAAGCGGAGAAGACGGAAGATGCGTTACCGGGCCTTTACTGAGGCGGGCGCCGTCCGCCGCCGCTGGCCGCGCCTGGCGCTGCTGGCCGGCATGGCGGCAATGGCCGCGCTGGCGGCCGGCTGCGCCGGCACCGGCGGCGGGAAGACCGCTGTCGAGGCGGCGTCGGCGGACCCGGCGGCCGAGGTCGCCCCGGGGATCCGGGCCGATTACGGCAAGGCCGTGGCGCTGCTGGAGGCCGGGGATCTGGAGGGCGCCGAGGCGCTGCTGCGCCGCTTCGTCGACGCAAACCCGGCCTATCCGGGCGCCTGGACGAACCTTGCCATCGTCTACCGCCAGGACGACCGCCCCGACGAGGCGGAGGCGGCTCTCGACCGGGCGCTGGGCCTCGACGAGGGCTACGCACCGGCCCTGAATCAGCTCGGCGTCATGCATCGGGAGGCCGGGCGCTTCAATGAGGCGGAAGCCGCTTATTTGAAGGCCGTCACAGCGGATCCCGACTACCCGTTGGCACACTTCAACCTCGGCGTGCTCAACGACCTCTATCTGGGCAGCCCGGAAACGGCGCTGACCCACTACGAGCGCTACCAGGCGCTCACCAGCGGAGGCGACGACAGGGTGGCGATGTGGATAGTGGATATCAGACGGCGTCTCGGCATCGAGACCCAGTCGGCGAGGGCGGACTGATGCGCTGCGCGCCCGCCATGCGCCTGCTGCCGGTCCTGCTCCTGCTGGCCGTTCCCGTATTCGCTCCCCTCGGCGCCGAAGAGGGCGATCAGCGGGATGCGGTGGAACCGGCGGTGTCCGGTGAGGCGCTGTCGGCCGAGACGCAGGCGCCGCCCGTCCGCGGCGAGGCCCGCGTGATGGACGAGCTGGACCTGGATCGCACCGAGATCACGGGCAACCGGGAGCTGCCGAAGGTGCTCTACATCGTGCCCTGGAAGGCATCCGACCTCGGCGACCTGGTCGGCCGCCCGGTGAACAGCCTGCTGGACGAGGTGCTCGCGCCCGTGGACCGGGAGGTCTTCGTTCGCCAGGTGGACTATTACCAGAACCTTTATGCCGGCCCGGAAGCCGGCGCTGAGTCCGGCAGCGATGCCGGCAGTTCGCAATGACGTTTGATTATTAGAGGAGCAATCAAATGGATATGTTCGGCGCCGTAGTGCGTTTCTTCCAGGACGGGGGCGAATTCATGTACCCCATCCTGATCGTGTTCGCGATCGGTATGGCGATCGCCATCGAGCGGTACCTGTATCTCACCTATTCCGGTGCTTCCAACCGCCAGCTCTGGAACAAGATCGTGCCCTATCTCAAGGCCGGCAATTTCCAGAAGGCGGTGGAGCTGACCAGCAAATCCAAGGCCGCCATCGGCACCATCCTCACCTACGGTCTGTATCGCATACGCTCGGCGCGGCGCCGGGACGACATCGAGAAGGCCATGGAGGAGAGCATGATGGAGGTGCTGCCGCGACTCGAACAGCGCACCCATTATCTGGCGACGCTGGCGAACATCGCCACGCTGCTCGGCCTGCTCGGCACCATCATCGGCCTGATCCGCGCCTTCACGGCGGTGGCGAATGCCAACCCGGCCGAGAAGGCGGACATGCTGTCGGCGAGCATCTCCGTGGCGATGAACACCACAGCGTTCGGCCTGATGGTGGCCATCCCGCTGCTGCTCATCCACACGGTGCTGCAGACCAAGACGAACAAGATCGTCGACAGCCTGGAGATGGCCTCGGTGAAATTCCTGAACGCCATCACGGAGCGTGAAGGCAAGGGCGCGGAGGCAGCATGATCCGCAACCGCAGGCCCCGGCGTCACATCGAGACGGCGGAGCTCAACATCACCGCGTTCATGAACCTGATGGTGATCCTGGTGCCGTTTCTGCTGATTACGGCGGTGTTCTCGCGACTGGCGGTTCTGGAACTGAACCTGCCGGGCTCCTCTTCCGAGGTCGCCGCCGAACCCCAGCAGACGCTGACACTGGAGATCACCGTGCGAACGGACATGATCGAGATCGGTGACCGCAACCAGGGCCTGCTATCGCGTATCCCCAACACCGAAGGCGGCTACGACCTGCCGGCCATGGCTGAGAAGCTGCAGCAGATAAAGGCGCGTTTCCCGGAAAAGCTGGACGCGACCCTGCTGCTGGAGCCGGACATCTCCTATGACGTCATCGTGCAGGTGATCGACAAGGTGCGCGTGGCCGAGCAGGTGCGGGGCGGCAGTCTCGTCAAGGCCGAGCTGTTCCCGGAGATCGCCATTGGCGATGCCGTGGCACGCCGGGAAGGAGCCTGACCAATGCATTCCGATCGCGCAAAACGCATGGACCGGCGCCACAAGCGCTACAAGGACTCCAAGGGCCTGAACCTGGTCTCGCTGATGGATATTTTCACCATCCTCGTGTTCTTCCTGCTGGTGAATTCCAGCGAGGTGGAGGTGCTGCCGAACGCCAAGGACGTGCAGCTGCCCGAGTCCATCGCCGAACAGAAGGCGGAAGAGGCGGTGGTGATACTGGTCTCCGAGACGCAGATCCTGGTGCAGGGAACGCCGGTGATCACCATCGACGAGGCCATGGCACAGAAGGCACACGTGATCGCGCCGTTGAAGGCGGCTCTCCAATCGCAGAACGACCGCGTGCTCAGGAAGACGGCTGAAGAGGATATCGCCCAGCGCCAGGTCACGATCATGGGCGACCGGGATATTTCCTACAGCCTGCTGAAGCGGGTGATGCGTACGTGCAGCGATGCGGACTACGGCCGCATCTCGCTGGCGGTGCTGCAGAAGCCGTCCGAACAACTCGCCATGGTGGGCGAGGGCGCCTGAGGGGACGGACTTGGATATACCGTTCTACAGAGAGTACGAACTCCCCTGGTCCGTCTCGACGGAGCAGGAGCGGCGCTTCCGGCGCATCCTGTCGATCGTGGGCGGCACCCTGCTGTTGCTGGCTCTCGTCTGGCCCTGGCTGCCGGTGCCGGAGCGCGATCCCTTCGAGGCGGAGGAGATTCCGGAGCGCTTCGTCGAGCTGATGATGGAGGATCGCACGCCGCCGCCTCCGCCGCCGCCAAAGGTCGAGGACAAGCCCGAGGAGCCGGAGCCCGTGGTGGCCGAGGAGACGGTCCCCGAGGAGGTGGTCCCGGAGCCCGAACCGGAGCCGGAGCCGGTCGACCGGGTGGAGCAGGCCCGGGAGAAAGCCTCGGTGGCGGGTCTGCTGCCCTTCGCGGACGAGCTTGCGGATCTGCGCGACAACGAGGCGGTGGCGGCCGTCAAGGCAGACAAGGAACTGACCGGGTCGGTGGGGAGTGGGCCCAGCAACGAGCGTTCGCTGGTCACTTCCAACGTGGCCGGCGGCAGCGCCGGCATCAATACGGCTTCGCTGTCACGCAATACCGGCGGCAGCGGACTCGCCGCGCGGGACACCACCAGGGTGGAGAGCCCGGTGGCCGGCGTCGGCGGCGGTGGGGGCGAGGCACGGCGGACCGGCGACAGCGGCAAGGCGTCGCGCAGCCGGGAAGAGATCGAGCTGGTCTTCGACCGCAACAAGGGTGCGATCTATGCGCTGTACAACCGTGCGCTGCGCCGCGATCCCACGCTGCAGGGCAAGCTGGTGCTGAGGCTGACCATCGCGCCGTCGGGCGCGGTCACGGCCTGCGACATCGTCTCCAGCGACCTCGGCGACGATGAACTCGAACGCAAGCTCGTCCAGCGCGTCAAACTCTTCCGCTTCGACGCGAAAGACGTGGAAGCGGTCACGACCACCAAACCCATCGACTTCTTCCCCGCCTAGAAGGTGTGAAGGTGCCCTAGAAGGCTAGAAGGTGCCGGACCGAACTTTTGCAACTTTCTTGCATTTCGGTATTTGCGAGTTGGGCGGTCGCGCGATTCGTTGGGCAACAAGTTCAGAAAGTTGCAAAAGTTCGGTCCGGCACCTTCAACTGCAGGAGGCGCCGTAGGCGAAGCAGCTGTAGCAGCGATGGTGGCGCAGGTGCACGCGGCGGTCGGCCGCCGCCAAGGTGCCGCCGAGATCGTAGTCCTCGTCGTCGTCGACCAGCGTGCAGGCGTACACCCGCATGCGCCCGCGCTTCTTGATCACCATCCGCGAGTAGGAGCACATGAATCCGCGCCGGGTCTCCTCCGTGTGGTAGCGGGTCATGCAGTCCTCGGTGATCTCCGGGACGTCGAAGGCGCTGCCCGGCGTGCCGAAATCCGGGAATGAGACGATGCGGGTGTCGCGGTCGATGCCGTTGGCGGCGAACAGCTCCCGGAAGACTTCGTCCGCCGCGGCGCTGTCTTCGTCTTTCTCCGCCTGGCGGGCCACCGAGACGCCAAAACCCAGCGCCGCGAGAGACCGTATGCCGTCCAGCGCCTGATCGAAAGTGCCAGCGCCGCGACCGGCATCGTGACGATCCCGCTCCGGCCAGTCGATGCTGACGCGGAAAGAGATCGGATGTTCGCACTCCCGCAGGCTCTCGATCTGGCGCAACCGCTTCAGCACCGGTTCCGTGCCGTTGGTCAGCACCAGGCAGGGGCGCAGCGCGGCGGCATGGCGCAGGATGCGCACGAAGTCCTTGACGATGAACGGCTCGCCGCCCGTAAACGAGAACTGCCGTACGCCCCGGTCGCACGCCTCCGCCATCAGGGGCCGCACGTCCTCCAGCGTGATCCGGTCCAGCCTCGTGTCGCCCGGCTTCGAGCCCTCCAGGCAGAACGGGCAGGCCAGATTGCAGGCCGTGCCCGTGTGGAACCAGAGCTCGTCCAGCGCATGGGCGTCGATATAGCCGCGCGGCTCGCCGCCGCGCGTGCGGTACAGGGACTGGCGTTCAATCATCAACGAGGCTCAGCGTATCCAGCATGTTTTCCAGTGCTTCGTCGTCCTCGCCCGCGTGTTCCAGCGAGCAGTTATAGGTCAGGAACAGCGCGAGGTTGCCGGCCCGCAGGAACCACTGGCGCACGAGAACGCTCTCGCCCTCGATCTCGTACCGGTAACCTTGGAATTCGCCGCATTCCACGGCCTCGACACCGGCGCCTTCCTGCGGGTGCTGGACCGCGAAGCCCTGCAGATCCTCGTCCGTGACCGGGTCGTCTTTGCGCGCCGCGCTGACGCGCAATGCGCCGGCGCCTTCGGGGTGATAGAGCACTTCGGCGTCGTCCTCGCTGCGGCCGGTCCAGCCGGAAGCGAGTCTCAGTGCCCAGGAATTGCCAGCGTAGATGGTCATGATCCTGTCTGCCGGTTGACCCGGTTCTCCTTTCGGTTCTCGTACAAGCGCGCCAGGCGGCGCGGGGAAAACCCCATAGCATAGCCCAAAGCGAGCATGCGGTTGCCCAGCGTGCGGCGTATCCAGCCATCGCGCTCCCAGCGCCGGGGCGAGACACCGAGCGGCGAGGGCAGGCCCACGAACAGGCCCCGGCGCCGCGCCCGGCGGACCAGACGTACCTCCTCGAACAGCGGCTCGTCGGGGAAGCCGCCGCAGCCCAGATAGACGTCGCGCCGGAAGAACAGCCCCTGATCGCCGTAGGGAATGCCGAAGCGGGCGCGGACGTTGATCAGCGCCGCCAGCAGCCGGCGTCCGGCCGTCTGCGGGCCCTGGAAGCGAAAGCGGAAATAGCCGCCCACGGCGCCGCGCTCGCCGGCCTCGCGAATCCGGGCGACCGACCCGGGGCAGGGCAACGCGTCCGCATGCAGGAACCACAGCCAGTCCGCCTCCGCCGCCAGCGCGCCTGCATGCTGCTGGGGCCCACGCCCCGTCCGGGCGGTCAGGCAACGGGCCGCCGCCTCCGCGCAGATGCGCTCGACGGCCGTGTCGTCGCCCGCGCTCACCACGATCTTCTCGTCCGGCTCGTCCCCCAGGCGGCGCAGCAACTCCGCCAGCGGTCCCGCGTCTCCACGCACGGGAATGATCACGGCGACGCGCTCGCCGCTCACCCGCGCAGCCGGAGCCAGAATCGGAACAGCCTGGCGACGAACGGCGTGAGCCGGCTGCGGTTGTAGGCGTCGGCGAGGCGGCGCAGGTACTCCGCGCGTGTCGGGTAGGCGAACACGGCCGGGTCGAGCGCGCCCAATCCCTCGCCGCGGGCCAGCAGGACGGACAGCGGGGCGATCTGCTCGCCGGCGTCGCTCCCCACCAGCGTCGCCGAGAGTATCCGGTCGCCGCCCTTCTCCGTCAGTACCCGCGCGAAGCCCGTTGTATCGCCGGTGGCGCGGCCCCGGTCGAGCTCGCCCCACTCGACCTCGTAGACGTCGAATCCGTCCTCGGCGAGTTCGGTTTCCTCCGCGCCGACGTGGGCGACCTCCGGCTGCGTGTAGACGCAGCGGGTCACATGGCGGAAATCCATCTTGCCGCTGCCCGGGAACAGCGCGTTGCGGATGACGACGCGGGCCTGCCGGTCCGCGTTGCTGGTGTAGCGCTGCCGCGAGGCGACGTCGCCGATGGCATAAACCGCGCGGTTCGACGTGCGCAGCCGCTCGTCGATACGGATCCCGTCCCGCGCATCGTAGTCCACGCCGGCCGCCTCCAGGTCCAGGCCCTCGACGTTGGGCCGGCGCCCGAGCGCGACCAGCACGGTGTCCGCCTCGGCGGTGACGTCGCCCGCGCGGACCGTCACCGCGCCGTCCTGCCGCCGGACCGACTCGACGGCGGCGCCGAAGTGGCAGTGGACGCCGTCTTCCCTGAGCCGGGCGGCGACCAGTTCGCCGGCAGCGGGAATCTCCGCCGCCAGCGGCCGGTCGGCCATCTCGAACAGGTGCACTTCGGTGCCCAGCAGCGCCATCGCCTGTGCCAGTTCCGAGCCGACGGCCCCTGCGCCGAGGATCGCCAGCCGGCGGGGCTGCTCGCGCAGGTCGAAGAACGTCTCGTTGGTGAGCGGGCTGGCCTCGGCCAGGCCGTCGATTGGCGGCATGGCGGCGCGGCTGCCCGTGGCGATGACCACGGAGCGCGCGCGCAGGCGGTCATCGCCCACGGCCACGGTGCGGCCGTCGAGCAGGCGGGCCTCGCCGAGGAATACGTCCACTCCCGCCTCGCCATAACGCTCCACCGAATCGTGATGCGCGATCCCGGCGCGCACCGAGCGCAGCCAGGCGAAGGCCTGGTCGAAGTCCGGCTGCTCGCCGCCGCTCGCGCGGCGCCGCTTCGCCATGGCCAGCAGCGCCTTCGAAGGCACGCAGCCGGCATTAAGACAGTCGCCGCCCATCGCGTGGCGCTCGACCAGCGCGACCCTGGCGCCGAGTCCTGCCGCGCCGATGGCGGTGACGAGCCCGCCGGGGCCCGCGCCGATCACTACCAGGTGGTAGCGGTCAGCCGGTGCGGGGTTGCGGTAGTCCGCCGGGAAGACCAGGCTCTTCCACTCCCGGTCCGCGGCTGCGCCCGGATAGCCGCTCATGGCCCGGCCGCCTCGGCCCGGGCGAGTTCGGTGCGCAGCGCGCGGGTGGCGAACCGGGTCACCAGTACCGTCACCAGAGCGGTGGCGCCGAGCCCGGCGAAGAACAGGATGTCGCCGGCCGTGCCCGTGCCGAAGTCTCCGGCCAGCAGCGCCGCCAGGTCCTGTGCCGCCGAACCGATGTAGACGTACAGGATGGTGGCCGGCAGCATGCCGATCCAGGAGGCCAGCACGTAGTGCACGGTCTTCACTCCGGTCAGGCTGAGGAAATAGTTCAGCGCGTTGAAAGGGAACACGGGGGAGAGCCTGAGCAGCATGACGATCAGGAAGCCGCGGTCCTCCGTGGCCCGGTCCACCGCGGCCAGGCGCCGGTCGGTGCCCACCTTGCGCCGCACCCAGTCCCGGCCGAGCGACCGGCCCACCAGGAACGCCGCGGTCGCGCCGGCCACGCTGGAGATGCTGACCACGATGGTGCCGATCACCACGCCGAACAGGAAACCCGCAGCCACGGTGAGAATGGAACCGGGGATCAGGAAGACCGTGGCCACCACGTAGGTGGCGAAGAATGCCAGTCCCGCGGTCTCGCGGTGCGCCCCGATCCAGCCGATCACCGCCTCCAGCCAGCGGCCGACCGGCAGCAAATAGACCGCCACGGCGAGCGCCAGCAGACCGGCCGCGAGTATCAGTATGCGTTTGCGTGAATTCACTGTCCGTCCTGTCGTTGTCCGTATTCCTGCCGCTGCAATCGGTCGTCCAGCCCATCCTCCAGCCGGTCGTCCGCCCGATCGTCCGCCCGATCGTCCAGCCGATCGCCAAGCCAGTCGCGCAGCCGCCGCCGTGCCGGCCGGGCGTCGTCGCCGAGAGCGGCGGCCAGCGCGCCCAGGTCTGCCGCCCGGTCCACGTCCGGCCACCGGCCCAGCCAGCGCACCCGCAGGCCCGCGGCCTCGCACGCCCCGGCCAGCGCCTCCGCGAGCCGCTCCGTGCTCCAGGGCAGATCGGCCAGCGGCGGCCATCCCGGGCCGGTGCCCATGAATACCACGCCGCCGTCTTCCGCCGCGCCCAGCACGACGTCCGCCTCGTCCAGGGCGCTCGCCGCGGCCGTCAGTGACGGGACGCCGAGGAGCGGGCAGTCGATGCCGATATAGAGACGCTTTCTGTAACCTTCGTCGCGGAGCCGCAGGTCGATGTCGTTCAGCCGCTCGCCGAGATTGCCGCCCCGTTGGCACAGTATGCCGGCGCTCTCCAGGCCGAGGCCGGCGGCCCACACGCCGTCGCCGACATCGGCGGGCGCAAGGACGGCGCTGCCCGGCCATCCCGCCAGGTCCTCCAGCGCGCAGTCCAGCAGCCGGCCGGCCAGCTCCGCGGTGCGCCGCTCGCCCAGCGCGGGCACGAGCCGCTGCTTGGAGCGCTCTGGCGGCTTGCAGAACAGCACGAGGGCGTCGTGTTCCCTGACCATGGCCATGATGTATCCAGACTGACGTTTCCCGCTCAGGAAGACCAGCCCGTGCGGGCCGAATATTTCAGCCGGGCGCAAAAAAAGCCCCCGCCGGGTCGGCGGGGGCCGGAACGAGACGGGCGGATCAGCTGCCGCCGAAGGAGTAGCTGGCCTCCAGGCCGATCTGACGTCCGCGCCTGAGCGTGGTGAAGAAGGCGCGCGGCGAACCCGTGGCCGCACCTGGCACGAACGAGGCCGTGTTCAGCGAGAAGCCCGGCGAAATGTACGGGATGGCCAGCCAGCGTGTGGCGATGATCACCGAGTCCTCGTCGAACAGATTGCGCACGAAGCCCGAGACCCGCCAGTTCGGCGTCTGGTAGCCGACCCGCAGGCCCGCGAGCGTGGCGCCCGGTGCGTAGGCCAGGTTATGCACCTGCACGTACTTCTTCGACTCGTAGGTGACGTCCCCGGTGACGAACCATTCGTTCGCGCCGCCGGCCGGCCGATACCAGTTGAAGAAGGCGCTCGCCTGGTGCTTCGAGGAGATCGGGAACTGTTTGCCCTCGATGGAGCAGTCGCCGTTGCCCGTGAAGTCCGCGCTGACCGACTCGCCGCCCGGCTGCAGTTCGCCGCCGCCGCTGGTGAGCGTCCACTGGAAGTCGTCGCAGCCCTCGGTGAACTCGGAGTCGGCCAGCGCATAGGTCAGGCCGACGTCGAGCCGATCCGTGACGTTCGCGCGCACGTCCAGCTCGAGGCCGATGACCTCGCCCGAGCCCTGGTTGGTGGCGATCGAGGTGAGCGCGGAGCCACTCTCGTTCGGTACCGGCGTCGTCAGCTGGATGTCCTTCGCGTCGATGAAAAAGGCCGCCGCGGAGAACTGCACCCGCCCGTCGTTCAGGCTGGATTTCAGGCCGAGCTCGTAGTTCCAAGCCTCTTCCTGCTCGTAAGTGGGGTTGCCGTTGATCTCGCCGGCCGAGCCGTTGAAACCGCCGGGCTTGACGCCCTTGGCCACCACGCCGTAGACGAGCGTGTTCTCGGTCATCTGGTAGTCGAGCGTCGCGCGGGGTGTGAAATTGGACCAGTCGTCGCTGCCGCTGAACCCGGTGGCTTCCCACAGCTGCTTCGTCTCGCTGGCGTACCGGCCTTCCAGGGTGGCGGTGAGCCGGTCCGAGAAGTCGTATTCGATGTAGCCGAACCAGGCCTCGTTGCGGGTGTCGGCGATGTCGATCACCGGGCCGCCGTCGGGGTCGGCGAAGGTGATGTCGCTGCCCTCGAGTTCCTGGGAGTAGAAGAACCCGCCTACGAGCCAGCGGAAGGCGCGGTCCGTCGGTGAGGCGAACCGGAGTTCCACGGAGTAGTCGTCGATATCGTCGCGATTCGTGTTGGCGAAGAACGCCTCGGTAATCCCGCTGGGGAGCGGTGCGAAGAAGAAGTTCACCGATGTGTGGTCGCTGTCGTAGCCGGTCTTCACCTCGTCCGTGCGGAAGGCGCTGGAAGCCGTCAGCTCGTAGCCCGGGCCAATGGTCCAGTCGGCCAGCAGGCTCACCAGCGTCTGCTCGCGCTCGAGGCCGTCGAAGGCGGTGCCGTCGTTGGCTGAGTAGATGTCGCCGAAGAACGTGGAGCCCGGCGGTATGCCCGGCACCGTCGGGCTGGGCCCGGAGATCGCATCCGTGTTCAGGGCCACCTGGCCGGGGTCGATCTGGCCGCAGTAGTACTGATTCCTATTGGTGCTGCCGCTGAAGGCCCAGGACGCCATGGAGCGGAATCCCGGGAAGCAGTTGTTGGATTCGGCCGGCTGCAGGAAGATCGGCGGCGGCCCGTCGTCGTCGTCGTTGAACTGCACCCGCGTGCGCAGGCGGAAGGTGTCGGCGGGGGTCCAGTCGAGCACGCCGCTGATCGAGCGCGACGACTCGTCGCCTACCGTGCCGCCGGTAACGGTGTTGGTCCATTCGCCGTCGTAGTCGTAGGCGCGGGCGGTGAGGCTGCCGCCGAGCGTGTCGCGGAGAATCGGTCCGGACACCGTGGCCCGGAACTCGGTCTCGCCGTCGCCGGCGGTCAGCGCCTTGGCGTCGAGGCGGAATTCGTCTCCGGGGCTGCGGGTGACGAAGTTGATGGCGCCGGAATAGGTGTTGCGGCCGTACAGCGCGCTCTGGGGCCCCTTGATGACCTCCACCCGCTCCAGATCCCCCAGATCCAGGTTCTGGATGTCGCCGGGGTAGTAGACGCCGTCGACGAAGTAGGCCGCGCCCGCCTCGAC
Source organism: Woeseiaceae bacterium (assembly GCA_035655155.1). GTDB lineage: Bacteria > Pseudomonadota > Gammaproteobacteria > Steroidobacterales > Woeseiaceae > Lentisalinibacter. The sequence goes on along the minus strand of DASRVH010000147.1, from coordinate 5,164 downwards.
GCCGAACTGCACGCCCGCGAGCACGTTACTCAGGCCGCGGATGACCGGCCGCTCGGTGGCGCGGCCGAAGGCTTTCGAGAAGCTCAGGCCGGGGGTGAAGCGGGACACGTCGTCGATGGACTGCAATCCCCGGTTCTCGATGGTCTGCGCGTCGAACGCCGATACCGCGATCGGGATCTCCTGCAGCGATTCCTCACGCTTCCTGGCGGTAACCACGATCTCCTCGATGGCGAGCCCCGCCCCCTCCTGGGCAAGGCTGCCGGCGGGATAGCCGAGACCGGCCAGTGAGACGGCACAGGCCCCCAGTGCCGCCGATGACAGTATCCGCATGAGTGTCCCCTCCGTCGGTTGATGACGCGGCGCGGCATTTCTGCAACACCCCGCCGGTGACCCGATTATTTTGCTATTGGGTCGAATGGAGGATAGCCGATTGTATACAGCCCATACAACGGTTTTGCGCAGGGCGGCGCGCGGAGGGGCTAAAGCCGGTCAGATACCCGTCGGTTCGTTGCAGATTGCATACAATCTGCGGCAGGAAGGACCGCCAGGCGGCGGCCGGCAGGTCAGATTGCCTGCTCGCCGGACTCGCCGGTGCGGATGCGGACCACCTGGTCGAGATTCGCGACGAAGATCTTGCCGTCGCCCACCTTGCCGGTCCGGGCGGCGTCGCAGATGGCCTCCACCACCCGCTCGGCCATGTCGTCGCCCACGGCCACCTCGATCTTCGCCTTCGGCAGAAAATCCACCACGTACTCCGCGCCCCGGTAGAGTTCGGTGTGGCCGCGCTGGCGGCCGAAGCCCTTGACCTCCGTGACGGTCATGCCCTGGATGCCGACTTCGGCCAGGGCGTTGCGGACGTCGTCGAGTCGGAACGGCTTGATGATCGCGGTGATCAGCTTCATCGGATTTTTCTCGCTGTGGCCTGCTCGCGGTATCCTACCAACCGATGCCGACGGAAGACACAGACTTGCGGAAAACCGAAGCGCCCGCCCGGCCCGTGGACTCGGCGACGGTGATGCTGGTGCGCGACGGCGCCGACGGCGTGGAAGTCTTCATGATGCAGCGCCACGGCAAGGCCGACTTCGGCGGCGCCTGGGTGTTCCCCGGCGGGATTGCCGCCGCCACGGACGAGGAGCGGGACCTGGAGGCGGTCTGCACGGGCCTCGACGACGCGTCCGCGAGTGCGCAGCTGAGCCTGGAGGCCGGCGGGCTGCGCTTCTGGGTGGCGGGCATCCGCGAGACCTTCGAGGAGAGCGGCTATCTGCTCGCCTGCAACGCGGCCGGCCGCTACGTCGACCCGGGCGCCGCCGGGCGCGAGGCCGATTTCGCCCGCTATCGGCTGGAACTGGACGCCGGGCGCATGAGCGCCCTGGAACTCTGCCACCGGGAAGGCCTGCGGCTCGCCTGCGACCGCATGCACTACGTCAGCTTCTGGACCACGCCGGCGGTGTTGCCGCGGCGCTATGCCACCCGCTTCTTCGTGGCCGGCGTGCCGCCGGGGCAGCATGGCGTGCACGACGGCCGCGAGACCGTCGAGAGCCTGTGGATCCGGCCCGGCGATGCGCTGCAGCCCGACAGGCGCAAGCAACTCCGGCTGCATCCGCCCACGGTCTCCAACCTCTCGCTGATCCGGGACTTCCGGACGACCGGAGAACTGCTGGACGCGATGGCCGCACGGGACAAGTCCGCGATCCGGGAGATCCTGCCGAAGGTGGTCGGCGGCGAGGACGGCCACCGGGTGCTCATGCCCTGGGACGACGGCTACGCGGAGGCCGGATGAGCGGACTCGTCGCCGGCCGGCTGGAGCGGGTCTCGGCGCTGGTATGGCGCCTCATCGCGCCCAACGCGGGGATGATGACCGGTCCGGGGACCAATACGTATCTCATCGGCACGGAAGAGGTCTCGGTGATCGATCCGGGCCCCGCGGACGAGGCTCATATCGAGCTGATCAAGCAGGCGGCGGGCGAGAGGCTGCGCCGGGTGCTGGCCACCCACACCCACCGGGATCACTCGCCCGGCGCGACGCTGCTGGCGGAGCGCACGGGCGCCCAGCTGCTCGGCATGCCGCCGCCGCCGACGCCGGAGAACGACCGCGCTTTCAGTCCCGACCGGGTCGTCTCCCACGGCGAGCGGATCGCCTGCGGCGAGTACACGCTGGAGGTGATTCACACGCCGGGACACGCTTCCAATCATGCCTGTTACCTGCTTACCGACGAGAGCCTGGTGTTCACCGGCGACCACATCATGAACGGCTCGACGGTGGTGATCGCGCCGCCGGACGGCAACATGGCGCAGTACCTGCGCTCCCTGGAGCTGCTGAAGACCTACGGCCTCGCGCGCATCGCGCCCGGCCACGGCGAGATGCTGGAGTCGCCGGATGCGGTGGTGGACTGGATCATCGCCCACCGCAACGAACGCGAGGCGAAGGTGCTGGAGCGCCTGGCCCGCATCGAGCCCTGCGAGATCGACGCGCTGCTGGCCGAGGTGTACGACGAGGTGGATCCGCGGCTGCTGCCGCTGGCCAGGTATTCCCTGCGCGCTCACCTGGGCAAGCTGGAGGAAGAGGGCAGGGTGCGGGAGGAGAACGGCCGCTGGCAGCACGCCGGCTGAGCCGCGAGCCTATTCGTCGTCTGCCTCGTCGCCGTCCAGCGGGGCGACGGTGATCAGGTTCTCCTCGACCAGCTCGCCGCCGACGAGATGGCGCTGGATGATCTCCTCGAGGACCGCAGGCGTGCAGCCGTGGTACCAGGCCCCCTCGGGGTAGACGACGGCGACAGGGCCGTCGCGGCAGATGCGCAGGCAGTTCGCCTTGGTGCGATAGATGCCGCCGCGGCCGACCAGCCCCAGCTCCTGCAGGCGGGATTTCAGGAACGACCATGACTGGAGGGATTGCTTGCGGTCGCAGCACTTCGGCTCGGTCTGGTCGCAGCACAGGAATATGTGCCGGCGGACGTTGCCTACGCCCAGGTTGCGCGCGATGCGGCGCAGTCGTGTCGTTTCCTGATCGCTCACTCGGCCGGTCCGGAATCCCGTGGTGGGCGGCGCGGCGCGCCGACCGCACCGGACTATGGCAAAGAGGTCCGGCCGGGGCAAGCCGGTGCCGTCGGTGCGGGCGCGCTGCAGGGCGCGGTCATCTGTGTTTAGATGATTCGCTGTCGAGGACACAGGAGAGAGGCAAGACTGCGATGGGCGATGGAGCAATAAACGATGCCGCGCTGGACCGGATCTTTCGCGAGGCGCGGACCCACAACGCCTGGCAGGACCGGGCCGTGGACGAGGCCGACCTGCGGGCCCTGTACGATCTCATGAAGTTCGGCCCCACCAGCGCGAACTGCTGCCCGGCGCGTATCCTCTTCCTCACCAGCGCCGCGGCGAAGGAGCGGCTGCGTCCGCACCTGATCGAGGGCAACATGGACAAGACCATGGCCGCCCCGGCCACGGCGATCATCGGCTACGACACGTTGTTCTACGAGAAGATCCCCCAGCTCTTCCCCCACAATCCGGGCGCCCGGGACTGGTTCGCCGGCGAGGAGAAGGCCGGCAACGTCACTGCGTTCCGCAACGGTACCCTGCAGGGCGGCTATTTCATCATCGCGGCGCGGGCCCTCGGTCTCGACTGCGGGCCCATGTCCGGCTTCGACAACGAGGGCGTGGACCGGGAGTTCTGGCCGGACGGGCGGGTCAGGTCCAATTTCCTCTGCAATCTCGGATACGGCGACCCGGAAGCGCTGTTCCCGCGCAGCCCCCGGCTGGCGTTCGAGGAGGCCTGCGAGGTTCTCTAGGGAATCCGGCGCTGCGCCGGCGGGCTAAAGTATCCGGTGGGGCGGCCGATAGCACGGGTAGAACCCTGTTTAGAAACGGAAGGAAGCCCGTCGATGCAGCCTCAGCCCGCCGTCCAGGATGCCAAGTTCGCTTTCGTCCAGTCCCTGGCAGAGCACCTGTCCCGGGGAGATCTGGAGATTCCGTCGTTCCCGGACGTCGTGGTCCGCATTCGCCAGGCGCTCGCCGACGAGGACTGCAGCACCGCCGACCTGGTGAAACTGCTCGGCGCCGAACCGGCGCTGGCGGCGCGCTTGCTGAAAATCGCCAATTCCGCGGCGCTGCGCCCCGGCACCCATGCGGTCACCGAGCTGAACATGGCCGTGACCCGCCTCGGCCAGAACATGGTGCGCAACACGGTGATGTCGTTCGGCCTGCAGCAGATCAGCGATGCCGCCTCTCTGGAGGAGGCGCGTCCGTTCATGGAACGCACCTGGGACCGCTCCACCTACGTCGCGGCCCTGTGCTACGTGCTGGCGCGCAAGTTCACGCGCCTGAACGCGGACGAGGCCCTGCTGGCCGGGCTCATGCACGGGGTCGGCAAGCTCTACATCATCACCCAGGCGGAGCACCACCCGGACCTGTTCGCCAATACCGCCGAGCTGGAAGAGATCCTGGAGGAGTGGCACAGCGCCATCGGCAGCGCCATCCTCGAGTCGTGGAGCTTCTCCGAGGAAGTCTCCGCCGCCGTCTCCCGGCACCGCGAGACGGAATACGAGCACGAGGGAGACGCCGATCTCACGGACGTGCTCATCGTCTCCAGCCTGCTGGCCGACTTCTTCCGCGCCGAGGTCGAGGACACCACCGAGGTGCACCTGCAGCGGGTGCCGGCCAGCGCCAAACTGGCCGTGGAGGCCACCGACTTCTTCGACATCATGCGGGAGTCCGACGAGCACATCAGCTCGCTGCGCAAGGCGCTCGGCAAGTAGCGCCGACGCGGCTGTGGCCGGACGTCGCTCCGGCTACAATGCCGCCATGCCGTTCTACGAACATCCCCGCCCGGCGCTGACGGTGGACGTGGTCCTGATCGCGGCTCGGCCGCGGCCCTCGGTGCTGCTGATCCGGCGCGGCAAGCCGCCCTTTGAGGGGCGCTGGGCATTGCCCGGCGGCTTCGTCGAGATGGACGAGGACCTGGAGCCCGCGGCGCGGCGGGAACTGGCGGAGGAGACCGGTCTCGAAGCCGGCCCGCTGGTGCAGGTGGGGGCCTTCGGCCGGCCCGGCCGCGATCCCCGCGGACGGGTGATCAGCGTGGCCTGGACCGGCGCTCCCGCGGCGGACGAGGCGGCGGAGGGGGCCAGCGATGCCACGGAGGCCCGCTGGTTCGGCCTCGACGATCTGCCGGAAC
>DASRVH010000146.1:0-8708 GCA_035655155.1 Woeseiaceae bacterium | reverse complement strand
GTGATGGAGACCAGCGGCACGCCCTGCAGATAGCTGTCGCCGTTGGCCGGCTGCAGCCCGGCGGCGCGGAACTCTGCCGTGAGATAGTCGACCGTGTTGCGCTCGCCTTCGCCGCCCGGCGCCCGGCCCTGGAATTCGTCCGAGGCGAGTATCTTCACGTGTTCGGCGAAATCGGCCGCGTCGATCACGCCGGCCGCCGTGGCGGCCTCCGCGCCGGCGGTCGGCTGCTCTGCCTGACGGGGCTCTTCCTCGCCGCCGCCACCACAGGCCGCGGTGAGAGTGATGGCCGAGGCCAGGGCCGCCCAGCGCGACGCGCGGCTCACCAAACGCACTTCGATATCCATGCTTTCTCCTGTTCCGTTACGGCCGCCCGTCCGGCAGCCCCTCGATGAGAGCGGCCCGGTATACCAGAAACGGCGCCCGGGTACACGCCGGGCGGAATTGACCGCATCAGGACCCCCGCGTACGCTCGCTGCTTCCCGCCGAGGAGGAAAACCATGGGGCTGCGCATCACGATCGATCTCGAGGATTCGGATCTCGACCACTTCCGCCTGATCATGAAGGAGGCGAGCAAGGCCGCCGGCCGGGCCTCCGAAGACGACATCATCGCCTCCGCCGAGAGCCTCCTCGGCCAGGTCCGCCAGGGCAAGGCGCCGACTTACATCCAGGAACGTCTCGAGAAGCTGCGGGTGCTGACCGACATGCTCCACGACTCCGAGTGGCAGCTGCCCGAGGAGGAGAAGGGACGCGTGATCAACGCGCTGGCCTACTTCGCCGAGCCGGAGGACCTGATTCCCGATCACATACCGGGCCTGGGCTTCCTCGACGACGCCATCATGGTGGAACTGGTCGTGCGCGAGCTGCGCCACGAGATCGAGGCCTATCAGGATTTCTGCGAGTTCCGCGTGCGCGAGGAAGTGCGCCGGGGCCGCAAAAACGAAGACCCGGTAACGCGAGAGGAGTGGCTGCGCAGCCGGCGCCGCGAGCTCCACTCGCGCATGCGCCGGCGCCGGCGCAGCGAGCGAAAGCGCGGCGGATCCCGGCGCTCGCCGCTGTCACTCTTCTGAGCGTGTGCCGGGCGAAGGCGGAAGACCTCCCGGCGGAACTGCAGGACGCCGTCGCCGCGCTGCAGCGAACCGTCACCGGCCAGCTGCGCGATGAACTGGCGGCAGCCGGCGCCGGCCGGAGCCGTCTCGCCGAAGAGTTCCGACGACGCCGGGACGACTACCGCAGCTGGCACCGCATGGACGAGGTGCCGGATCGGGTGGCCGAGGTGGCTGGTCGCCTGGTCCGCGGCGAACCCTCCCCCGGGCTGCGCCGGGAGCTGCGGCTGGCCGTGCTCGCCGCGATGGTCCGGGCCCACGAGCGGGCGCTGGCGAAGACCGCGCAGGACGGCTAGGGCCAGTAGAACCAGCCGGTGAACAGCACGTCGGCCCACATCAGCGCTTGCGCCGGCCACCGCCACCACAGGCGTTTCAGCTGTGCATAGAAACTTGCTCCCGCCACGACTGTCATAGCCATGAACAGCCCGAAGCTGCCCACCAGCGGGCGAAATTCGGACGCGAGCCGCGGATACTCGTCCCCGAGGATGAGAAAGATCAGCATGACCACGGCGAGACCGAGGCTGATGGAGGCCGCCGAGCCGAGGACGATGCCGGTGATTATGGTGAGTGGCTGCATAGGGCTTGTCGAGCGTTGCGAAGGTGTGTCGTTTGCCCTTGATCGGTGGGTCGGGGCATTCTAGCCTTGCTTCGGCGGGGCGCAAGTGCCGCCGCTGCGTCGGAATCGAGGACGGATCTGGAATGATGAAGAGAATCAGAACTGGTTTATTCGCGACGGCATTCGTGCTGGCCGGTGCCTGGGCCGGCGGCCTGGTGCCCGCCGCCGCCGATGCCGTCCCGCCGGAGAGCAACCCGACGCTGGCCCCGACGGACCGGCACGAGCAGATCGCGACGCTGGTCACCGATTTCATCGAGCGCTCCCATTACCGTCGCACCGCCGTCGACGACGAGGTGTCCGGCCGCATCCTCGACGCCTACATCGAGGCCCTGGACGGCAACCGCTCCTATTTCCTCCAGTCCGATATCGATGCGTTCCAGCAGTACCGCGACGAGCTCGACGATGCCGTCTCCCGGGACGAGTCCCTGGCCCCGGCCTTCGAGATCTTCCGGGTCTATCGGGAGCGCGCCGAGCGTCAGATCAGCCATGCGCTGGCGCTGCTGGACGAGGAGCCGGATTTCTCCGTGGAGGAGAACTTCCGCTTCGACCGGGAGGACGCGCCGTGGGCCGCTAGCCAGGCGGAGCTGGACGAACTCTGGCGCAAGCGCGTCAAGAACGACGCCCTCAGTCTCGTGCTGACCGAGAAGCCGTGGGAAGAGGTGCGCGACATCCTCGAGAAGCGCTACAAGCGGTTCGAGAAGCGGTTCGAGCAGATCAACAGCGACGACGTGTTCGAAACCTTCATGAACTCCTACGCCCGCACCATGGACCCGCACTCGAGCTACCTGTCGCCGCGCAACTCCGAGGAATACCAGATCCAGATGAGCCTGTCCTATTTCGGCATCGGAGCTTCGCTGCAGATGGAGGACGAGTACGTCACGGTGATGAATATCATCCCCGGCGGCCCCGCCGCCATCGACGGGCAGCTCGAGCCGACCGACCGCATCACGGCCGTCGGCCAGGGCGAGGAAGGCGAGCTGGTGGACGTCATCGGCTGGCGTCTGGACGACGTGGTGCAGCTGATCCGCGGACCGGCCGGCACCACCGTGCGTCTGCAGATACTGCCGGGCAACGCCCTGCCCGGCGCCGAGGAGGAAATGCTCTCACTGGTGCGCGACCAGGTGAAGCTGGAAGAGCAGGCGGCGAAGAGCGACATCGTCACCATCCCCCGCGACGGCCGCGACTGGCGCGTGGGCGTCATCACCGTGCCCAGTTTCTACCGGGACTACGAGGCCCAGCGCGAGGGCGAGAAGGACTTCACGAGTACCACTCGCGACGTCGAGCGTCTCATCGGCGAACTGGAACAGGAAGGCGTCGACGGCCTGATCGTCGATCTGCGCAACAACGGCGGCGGCCACCTGACCGAGGCGACGGCACTGTCCGGCCTGTTCATCGACCGCGGCCCCGTGGTGCAGCTGCGCGATTCCACCGGGCGCATCAGCGTCATCGATGACCAGTGGAAGAACGGCGTCGCCTACGACGGCCCGCTGGCGGTGCTGGTCAACCGTTTCAGCGCCTCGGCGTCCGAGATCTTCGCCGCCGCCATCCAGGACTACGAGCGCGGCGTGGTCATCGGCCAGCGCACCTTCGGCAAGGGCTCGGTGCAGAACCTCTACGCGCTGGACCGCTTCCAGCGCGACAGGAGCGGCGACGGCCTCGGCCAGCTCACCCTCACGATCGGCAAGTACTATCGCGTGACCGGCGACAGCACCCAGCATCGGGGCGTCGACCCGGACATCGCCCTGCCCTCCGTGATCGACTCGGAGGAGGTCGGCGAGAGCACACGCCCCACGGCGCTGCCCTGGGACAGGATCCGGGCCACCCGTTACGAGGCGCGCGAGCCGCTGGACCCCACCATCGATCTGCTGTCGACCAACTTCCGCGAGCGGCTGAAGAGCGACCCGGACTACGACTACCTGCTGAAGGACATAGAGGCCGCGCAGAGCATGCGCGAGCGCAGGACGGTGTCACTGGCGCTCGACGAGCGCAAGCAGGAGCGCGAGCGTCTGCAGGCCGAACGGCTGGCGCGGGAGAACGAGCGCCGCGAGGCGCTGGGCCTGGAGCCGGTCGAGTCCGTGGAAGCGCTGGACGAGGAAGAAGAGCCGGACATTCTCCTGAAGGAAGCCGCCTCCATCGTCGCCGACATGGCCCAGTTCCTGGCATTGCCGCGCCCGCCCGCCGCGGAGCGCGCCGCCAGGAACGACCTCTGAGCCGTCTTCGCGCGCCCTGACCGGGGGATGCCTCTTGTCAGTCGGTCACAAGGTGTTATACTTAACTACAACACTAGTCGACCATGGAAGTAGCACAGGATGCCCGTACGCCCGCTCCGCTCTCCGCTCGCGCTGGCCGTCGGCCTGACTCTGGCCTTCGCCGCCGCTCAGGCGCCGGCCACACGCGATGCTCCCGCCGTCCTTTTCCCGGCACCGCCGACGAACGCCGCTGACGCGGCCGCTCCGGTCACCCCGCCGGTGCTGCGGGTCCGGCCCCTGATCGAGTTGCGCTGGGCCGAGATTTTCGGCGACCGCGTCGACGGGGCCGCGCAGGCGATGGGACGACGCGCGGCTTCCCCGTCGGTTCGACTGCCGACCGGCCTCATGTACCGGCGCGACATCTGAGACATTGCCAGGACGATCGAAACGATGAACACACCGGACGTGAAAGCACGGCACCTGCTCCCCGCAGGCCTGCTCGGCGCCCTGCTCCTGGCCGGTTGCGGCGGCCCCGGGGATTCGGACGCCGGCCTCGCCGCCGCGGCCGGGGAAGAAGAGAAGGAAGCCGGGAAAGCCGCCATACCCGTTGAGGTGGCCGCCGTCGCCCGCGACGATATCTACGCAGTCTACTCGGGCACCGCCGCCCTCGAGGCCTTCGCCGAGGCGGAAGTGGTTGCCAAGGTAGGCGGCGAGATCCGCGAAGTCGTCGCCGAAGAGGGCGAGACCGTGCAGCGCGGCGAGGTGCTCGCGCGCCTCGACGGCGACCGGTTGCGCCTCGAGCTGGAGCAGGCCCGGGCCAATCTGGCCAAGGCAGAGCAGGAATACCAGCGCAACACCGAGCTGCACGAGAAAGGTCTGCTCGCGGCGGGGGCCTTCGAGAACCTGAAGTTCGAGCTGGATGCCCTGCGCGCGGCCTGGCGGCTCGCGCAACTCGAGTACAGCTACACCGAGATCCGCGCACCCATCGACGGCGTCGTCTCGGAACGGCTCGTGAAAGTCGGCAACACGATCCCCGCCAACACGCCCATGTTCCGCGTAACGGACCTGGAGCCGATCGTCTCGTACCTGCACGTGCCGGAGAAGGAATTCGGCAAGATCGAGCAGGGACAGCCCGTGTTCATCACCATCGACGCGCTGCCCGGAGAGCGTTTCCGCGGCGTGGTGGAGCGCATCAGTCCGGTGGTGGACGCCGGCACCGGCACGTTCAAGGTGACGGTGGAGGTGGACGAGGAAGGCACGGCGCTCAAGCCGGGCATGTTCGGCCGGCTCGACATCGTGTACGACTCACGGCCGGCCCGCCTGCTGGTGCCTCGCCCGGCCGTCGTCGAGACGGAATCGGGGCCGGCGGTGTACGTCGTCCGTGACGGCATGGTGGAGCGTCGGCCGGTGCAGACCGGCATCGCCTGGCAGAACCGCATGGAGATCGTCTCCGGCGTCGAGGAGCGCGAGCAGGTGGTGGTGGTCGGCCAGTCCGGGCTGCGCGACGGCGCGCGCGTGAAGGTGGTGGCGGACGAAGAGACTGCGATGCAGCTGAACGCGGAGCTCCCGTCCAGCCGCAATCGCCTGTGAGCCGGCGCCGGCCCGCGGAGAGCATGCCATGTGGCTGGTGAACCGGGCCACGGAACGGCCGGTGACGGTGCTGATGTTCTTCGTCGCCGTCGCCCTGTTCGGGACGGTGTCTCTCAGCCGACTGGACGTGAACCTGCTGCCGGATCTCTCCTACCCCACCCTCACCGTGCGCACGGAGCTCGAGGGCGCAGCGCCCCAGGAGGTGGAGAACCTGCTCAGCAAGCCCATCGAGGAAGCGGTGGGCATCGTGAAGAACGTGCGCAAGGTACGCTCATTGTCCCGCTCGGGCCAGTCCGACGTCACCATCGAGTTCATCTGGGGCACGGACATGAACCTGGCCAGCGTCGACGTGCGGGAGAAGCTGGACGTGCTGGAGCTGCCGCTGGAGGCCGACCGTCCGCTGCTGCTGCGCTTCGATCCGTCCAGCGATCCGATCATGCGGTTCGCCCTGCGCCGCGCCGGCGAGGAGGCGGCCAGCGCCGTGCTCTCTGCCGACGAACTGAAACGCCTGCGTCGGCTGGCCGAAGACGAGCTGAAACCCGCCCTGGAGAACGTGGCGGGGGTGGCCGCCGTGAAGGTGAGCGGCGGCCTGGAGGAGGAGATCGAGATTCTCGTCGACCAGGAACGCCTGGCCCAGCTGGACCTGTCCATCGACGAGGTGGCCGAACGCATCCGCGCCGAGAACACCAATCTCTCGGGCGGCAGCCTGGAACAGGGCAACCAGCGCTTCCTCGTGCGCACCATCAACGAATACCAGTCGGTGGCGGAGTTCGCGGGCACGGTTATCGCCAGCCGCGAGCGCCGGCCCGTCTACCTGGGCGATATCGCGCAGGTCACGCGAGGCTTCAAGGAGCGTGAGGCCATCACCCGCGTCGACGGCGCCGAGGCGGTGGAGCTGGCCGTCTACAAGGAAGGCGACGGCAATACGGTGCAGATCGCCGGCCGCACGGCGGAACGCATGGACGCGCTGTCGGAGGACCTGCCGGACGGCCTGGAGGTGGTGACCATCCAGGACCAGTCCGGGTTCATCCGCGCCGCCATCGACCAGGTCGTCAACGCCGCGCTGCTCGGCGGCCTGCTCGCGGTGCTGGTGCTCTACGGCTTCCTGCGCGACGCCCGGGCCACGGTGATCATCGGCCTCGCCATACCGGTTTCCGTCATCGGCACCTTCGCGCTGATGTATCTCTCGGGGCTCAGTCTCAACATCATGTCCCTGGGTGGCATCGCGCTCGCCGTGGGCCTGCTCGTGGACAACTCCATCGTCGTGCTCGAGAACATCGTGCGCAAGCGGGAGAGCGGCCTCGGCGTGCTCGCGGCGGCCCGGGACGGCGCCGGCGAGGTCGCCACCGCCGTGTCCGCCGCCACCCTCACGACGGTGGCCGTGTTCTTCCCCATGGTGTTCGTCACCGGCATTGCCGGGCAGCTGTTCCGCGACCAGTCGCTGACGGTGACCTACGCCCTGCTCTTCTCGCTGCTGCTGGCGGTCGTGCTCATCCCCATGCTGGCCGCCTCCGGCGGACGCCGGGGCTACGCGGAGGCGATGGACCCCCGCCCCCCGGGCCGGATCGGCCGCGCTCTGGGCCGGGTCGGACGCATCGCAGGTAGTCTCTGGCATGGGATCGCCGCCGGCATGCGGCTGCTGCTGACGCCGCTGGTGCTGCTCTTCAGCGGCTTCAATCGGGCCGCCGCCGACCTCTACGAGCGCATGCTGCCGTGGGCCCTCGCCCACCGCGCCGTCGTCCTCGCCACCGCCGCCCTCATCTTTCTCGGTTCGGTCGCTCTGGTGCCCCGGCTCGGCACCGAGCTCATTCCCCAGCTCTCCCAGGGCGAGTTCTCCGTGAACCTCCGCCGCGCGCCGGGCACGCCGCTTACCGCCACCGACCAGGCACTGCTGACCGCCTGGCGGGCCGCGGCGGAGGTACCCGGGGTGGAGCGCACCTATTCGGTGGCCGGCAGCGGCAATCGGCTGGACGCGAGCCCGGTGGACGCGGGCGAACACACCGGCAGCCTCACCGTGCGCATGGCGGCCGGCGCCGGCCGCGACGGCGAGTCCCGCGCCATGACCCGGATACGCGACGACATAGCGGCGCTGCCGGGCGTGCAGTACGACTTCAGCCGCCCGGAGCTGCTCTCGCTGGCCACGCCGCTGGAGGTCGTGGTCACCGGTTTCGATCTCGGGCGCCTGCGCACGGCGGCCGAGCGCATCGCCGGCGCGCTGCGCGCCGACGGGCGCTACACCGACGTGCGCTCCAGCATCGAGGCAGGCAATCCGGAGATCCAGATCGCCTTCGACCAGGAGCTGGCGGCCAAACTGGGTCTCTCGGTCCGCGACGTGGCCGATCAGGTGGTGAACAGCGTCCGCGGCAACCTCGCCACGCGCTACAGCTGGCAGGACAAGAAGATCGACGTCATGGTGCGCAGCGTCGACCGCTCCGCCGCGTCACTGGAGGACGTGGGCGCGCTCATCGTCAACCCGGCCAGCGAGCGCCCGGTGACGCTGGACGACGTCGCCACCATTGTCCTGGCCGAAGGGCCCGCGGAGATCCGCCGCCTGGATCAGCAGCGCGCCGCCGTGATCTCCGCCAACATCGCCTACGGTGACCTGGGCGCCGCTGCCGAGGCCGCCGAACGCATCCTGGGCTCGCTGCCGCTCCCGGCCGGCCTCGCCACCGACATCGTCGGCCAGAGCGAGGAAATGGAGGATTCGCTGGCATCCATGCGCTTCACCCTGCTGCTGGCGGTGTTCCTGGTCTACCTGGTGATGGCCTCCCAGTTCGAGTCGCTCCGCCACCCGTTCGTGATCCTGTTCACGATCCCGCTGGCCCTGGTCGGCGCGGTGCTGGCGCTCTACCTCACCGGCACCACCATCAACGTGGTGGCGTTCATCGGCGTCATCATGCTGGCCGGCATCGTGGTGAACAACGCCATCGTGCTGATCGACCTGATCAACCAGCTGCGCCGCTCCGGCGTCGCGAAGACGGAAGCCATCCTGGAGGCCGGCCGCAGCCGTCTGCGGCCCATCCTGATGACGACGCTGACCACGGCACTCGGCCTCCTGCCCATGGCGCTGGGCTTCGGCGAAGGCGCGGAGATCCGCGCACCCATGGCCATCACGGTGATCGGCGGACTCATCACCTCGACCCTGCTCACCCTGCTGGTGATCCCGGTCGTCTATTCCCTCGTGGAGCGCGACCAGCGGCCGGCACCGGC
>DASRVH010000145.1:0-2780 GCA_035655155.1 Woeseiaceae bacterium | reverse complement strand
TCCACGTACATCGTGATCTTGTCCCCCGGCCGCAGGATCTTCGACGCATCGATGCCGTTCCAGCGGGTGATGTCCCGCACCGTTACCCGGAAGCGCGACGCGATCAGCGACAGGGAATCGCCGCGCCGCACCGTGTAATTCACCTTGCGCACCTTGCCTTCCAGGGAGGCCGTCGGCGTCGGCGCCTCGCGCATGGTGGCGTTGTGCACCACCAGCTTGCGGCCCACGGAGAGCGTGTCGCCCGGCGCCATGCCGTTCCACTTGGCAAGTTCCCGCACGCCCACGCCGTACTTGCGGCTGATGGTCCAGAAACTCTCGCCGCCGCGCACCATGTGCTCGACGGTGCCGGCGCCGCTCTGGCGTTCCTGCAGTTTCGCCAGCCGCGCATCCGCGCTCAAGGAATACGCCGACAGCGGCTTCGTCGCCGCCGGGATCAGCAGATAGCTGCCCGCCCGGATCAGGTTGCCGTTCAGGTTGTTGCTGCGGCGGATGGCGCCCATGGTCGTGCCGTGCAGCTCGGCGATCTCCGACAGCGTCTGGCCGCTGGCCACCTTGTGCCGCTTCCAGCGCACCCGCTCGGCCACGGGCACGCCCGCCAGCCGCTCGCGGAACCCCTCCGCCGCCTCGATCGGCACCGTCAGCCGGTGCGGCCCGCCGGGGTCCGTGGCCCAGCGGTTCAGGCCCGGGTTGTAGGCGTAGAGCTCGTCGATGTCGATGCCCGCCAGTTCCGCCGCCAGCGCCAGGTCCAGCTGGCTGCCGATCTCCACCACCTCGAAGCGGGGCTCGTCCGGCACCGCGGGCAGGGCGATGCCGTGCGCGGCCGGATTCGCCACCAGTTTCGACAGCGCCAGCAGCCGCGGCACGTAGGCGCTGGTCTCCCGCGGCAGGCGCAGGTTCCAGAAATCGACGGGCTTGCCCGCGGCCTTATTGCGGCGGATGGCGCGGCCCACGTTGCCCTCGCCGGAGTTGTAGGCGGCGATCGCATGCTCCCAGTCGCCGTCGAACAGCCCGTGCAGGTACTCGAGGTAGTCCAGCGCCGCGCGGGTGGACTCCACCACGTCCCGGCGGCCGTCGTACCACCAGTTCTGCTTCAGCCCGAAGCGCCGCCCGGTGCCCGGGATGATCTGCCACAGCCCCGCGGCCCGGCCGTGGGAATAGGCGAAGGGGTCGTAGGCGCTCTCCACCACCGGCAGCAGCGCGAGCTCCATCGGCAGCCCGCGGCGGTCGATCTCCGCCACGATGTGGGGCAGATAGGCCGAGGCCCGGGTCAGCACCCGGTCCAGGTAATCCGGATGACGCGAATACCAGGCGAGTTCCTGGCGCACCCGCCGCTCGTCCGGCACGGGCAGCGACATGCCGTCCCGGATGCGGTCGATCAGGTTCACCGGCCCCACCGGCTTCGGCTCGCCCAGCGGGCGGAGGACGTCGCGGCGCAGAGCCGGGTGGAGGGATGGGTGGGTTTCAGGGGCTGGATTGAATGTAGGAGGGGATTTATCCCCGATTCCGGTGCCGATTCCGATCGGGCCTGAAGGCCCTCCTACATGGCCATTGAGCGCGGTAGGAGCGGCTTCAGCCGCGACCATCCCACCCACACCCAGGGCGACCACAATCAACATCAGGCTTCTGGTGACGACGCGCATTCGGCTATCCTACCCACCAGGCGGGCCGGCGCAAGCACGCGGCTCACATCTTGGCAGTCGGACCGTTTTCCGAGGACCCGGCAGGCTTATGGCACCGATCGCGACCACCACATTTACCGATCCGCTGCAGGAATGGCTGGAGACCCCCATCGGCAGCTCGCTGCTGGAGGTGGAGGCCCGCCTCGCGCGCGAGATGCTGGACGGGCTGTTCGGCGAGCAGCTGCTGCAGATCGGGCTGTGGGGCAGCCGCGACCTGTTCCTGCCGTCCGCGCGCACCCAGTCGGCCTGGATCGCCACCATGCCCGGCGCGCCGGAGACCGGCGACGTCATCGCCGAACCGGCCCGGCTGCCCATCGAGAGCGACTCCGTCGACGTGGTCTTCATGCCTCACACCCTCGACCTCACCGACCACCCCCACGCGGTGCTGCGGGAGGTCTACCGGGTGCTCCGCGCCGACGGCCAGCTGGTGGTCATGGGCTTTCGCCCTGGCGGGCTGTGGGGCCTGCGCCGGCTCCTGACCTGGGGCAGCTACCCGCCGGGCCGCCCCACCATGATCTCTGACCGCCAGCTCTCGGACTGGCTGCGGCTGCTGGACATGAAGATTCACGGCGTGCGCCGCTATTTCTTCCGCTGGCCGGTCGGCGGCAACCGCAACCCGGCCGTGCGGCGCTGGGAGGCGATCGGCGATCGCTGGTGGCCCGAACTCGCCAGCTGCTACGCCCTCACGGCGAAGAAGCAGCTCTACACTCTCACCCCGGTCCGCCAGCGCTGGCGTCGGCCGGCCGCGGCGGTCGGCGGTCTCGCGCGGCCCACGGCCCGCACCCTGCACGAGCTGCGCGAAGAGAATTGAGCCTCCCCCGGGTCGACATCTACACGGACGGCGCCTGCCGCGGCAACCCCGGCGTGGGCGGCTGGGGCGCGCTGCTCCTCTCCGGCAGCCGCCGCAAGGAGCTCTGGGGCGGCGAGCGCCACACCACCAACAACCGCATGGAGCTGACCGCGGCCGTGGAGGCGCTGAACGCGCTGAACAAGCACTGCCACGTGGTCCTGCATACGGACTCCATCTATCTGCGCGACGGCATCAAGTCCTGGCTCGCCAACTGGAAGCGCAAGGGCTGGAAGACGGCGGCGAAGAAACCC
>DASRVH010000144.1:0-15562 GCA_035655155.1 Woeseiaceae bacterium | reverse complement strand
CTCCGCCACCGGCCTCTGCCAGGACGGCGGCATCTCGGTGTCCTCCGACATGGCCTCCAGGTAGCCGCCGATCACGGTGAGCGGCGAGCGCAGCTCGTGGGAGGCGTTCGCCACGAAATCCCGGCGCATGCGCGCGAGCCGCGCCTGCTCCGTGACGTCGCGCACCAGCAGCAGCCGCTGTCCCTCGCCGTAGGGCACGATGCGGCAGGTCAGCCAGCCGTCGTCGCGCAGCGGCGACGGGATGGTCACCGAGCCCGCATAGTCGCCGCTGCGCAGATAACTCACGAAGGCGGGATGCCGTATCAGGTTGTCCACCCGCTGGCCCCGGTCGCGTCGCGGCCGCAGGCCGACCAGATACTCGGCAGCCGCGTTGTAACGGGTGATCTCCGAGTCCTCGTTCAGCACGATGCCGCCGTCGGGCATGGCGTTGGTCGAGGCCCGGATCTCCTTGAGCGTGCGGTGGTGGCGGCGCTTGTGCTTCTTGGCGCGCTGCTTCAGGTAATCGATGCGGGCCAGCACCTGCGGCCAGATCCCCGTGCCGTCCGGTATCTGGATACGGCTGCGGGTCCGGAGCGCGCGCTCGAGGCGGAACAGCATGTTGAAGTGGACCGCGATCACTGCCAGCGCGCCGATGAGAGCCCCGGGCAGGGCATAACCGTACAACCAGCCGATGAAGGCGCCCAGGCCGATGACGCCGGCGGCCTTGAGCAGCGCATTGGTCCAGGCCGAGGGCATCAGCCTGCCCGCGACGAGAATCGGTAGCCGGCCCCGCGCACGGTCTGGATATAGTGCTCTGCGTTACGCGCCGACAGCGCCTTGCGCAACCTGCGGATGTGCACGTCCACGGTACGCTCCTCGACATAGACGTTGGCGCCCCAGACCCGGTCGAGCAACTGGCCGCGGCTGTACACCCGTTCCGGATGAGTCATCAGGAACTTCAGCAGCCGGTATTCCGTGGGACCGAGCTGGATTTCCGCGCCGCCGACGCTCACACGGTGTCCGGCCACGTCCAGCTCGAGTTCGCCGACGCTCACGATCTCGTCGCCCGAAACGCCCGAACGGCGCAGCACGGCATTGATGCGGGCAACGAGTTCGCGAGAGGAGAACGGCTTGGTGATGTAGTCGTCGGCGCCGCCTTCCAGGCCGCTCACCTTGTCCTGCTCCTCCGCCCTGGCCGTCAGCATGATGACGGCCAGGTCCTCGAAGGTGGAATCCCGTTTCAGCGAGCGCGTCAGCTCGAGTCCGCTCATGTCCGGCAGCATCCAGTCGATAATGGCCAGGTCCGGCCGATGGTCGGCCAGCAGCTCCCGCGCCTGGCGGCAGTCGGCGGCCTCGTCCACCTCGAAGCCGGCCCGCGAGAGATGAAATGCGATCATCTCGCGGATGGGAGCTTCGTCCTCGACCACCAGTATGCGGCGCGTTGTCGTCATATCGGCTCCATGGAGCGCGATTACAGCAAGTCTACATTACAGTCCGGTTACGGCGCCTGCTGCGCGACGGTCCGACGCAGGTACGCGGGCTCCGCGTCCCGCGGCGTCACCGTGTCGCCGGCAGCGAATCGGGGCGCGGCCAGAACCGCCACCTCGTGGGCGCGGGGAAAACGCAGGCCGGTATCCACCGCACCGGCGGGCGCCATCTCCGGATAACGGTCCCAGCCGCCGCCGGCCAGCCACCAGTTCCCCTTCTCGGGCTGCACCCCGTCCGGGACCGTCAGGCGATCGGCCGCCAGTGTGCGCAGGCCCCCGGCGCCTGTTCCTTCGCCGTCTGCTTCCCCGGCGTCTTTTTCCTCGACCTCCTTTTCGTAGGCCCCGGCGTAGACCTCGCCCATGCGCGCGTCCTGGGTAACGCAGACCCGGCGCGCGCCGCCGGCCAGCGCGCGCGCCGCCAGTGCGGCCAGCGAGGAGACAGGCACCAGCGGCAGCCCGGCCGCCAGGGCGAAACCCTGGGCGGCCGACACGGCGATGCGCACCCCCGTGAACGAACCGGGCCCGGCACCGAAAGCGATGCCGTCCAGTGCCGCCATGCGCAGATCCGCCTCGGCGAGGAGGCCGCGCACCATGGGCAGGATCAGCTCCACGTGCCGCCGGGGCTGTTCCTCGTAGCGACCCACGAGCTCGCCGTCCACCCACAGGGCGGCCGAGCAGGCGTCGGCCGAGGTCTCGAGCGCGAGTATCTTCACGAGACCGCCGCCTCGCCCGCCGTCTCGTGCCGGGCGTAGAACTCCGCCAGGGCATCCGGCTCGGTCACGGTCGCCATCGGCGCGAGCGCCTGCAGGAAAACGGGGCCGTAGCGCCGCGTGCCGATGCGCGGATCGCACAGGACAACAGCGCCGTAGTCGGCATGGTCGCGGATCAGGCGCCCCACGCCCTGCTTCATCGCGAGCACCGCCTCCGGCAGCTGATGCTCCATGAACGGGTTGCCGCCCTGGCGGCGGATGAACTCGGTGCGGGCCATCAGCAGCGGATCTCCCGGCGAGGTGAACGGCAGCTTGTCGATCACCACGCCCGTCAGCGCCGTGCCGCGCACGTCGACCCCCTCCCAGAACGTGCCCGTGCCTAGCAGCACCGCGTTGCCGGCCGCCCGGAAGCGCTCCAGCAGGTCCGCCCGGGGCGCCTCGCCCTGCACCAGCAGCTCGCGGCCGGCGAGACGCTCGCGGCGCTCCCGCCACCAGTCGGCGGCGATGCCGAGCGCCCGGTAGCTCGTGAACAGGAAGAACAGGCCGCCGGCGGTCATCTCCAGCAGCGGCGCGGCCGCCTCCATGGCGGCCTCGGTGTAGCCCCGGGCCGACGGCTGGGGCAAACCCGGCGGCAGATAGATGCGCGCCCGCTCGGCCAGCCGGTACGGGCTCGGGAACTGCAGCGTGCGGGCGTCGTCCAGGCCCATCCGGCCGAGGAAGTGGCTGAAGTCTTCACCCACCGCCAGCGTGGCCGAGGTGAACACCCACGGTGCCTCGCTCATGTCGATCAGCGCCCGCAGCCGGCCGGCGACGTCCAGCGGCGTCAGGTGGAAGCGCACCGAGCGGCGGCTGACGTCGAACCAGTACAGGCCGGCCTCCTCGTCCTCGTCGGTGGCGGCGGTGAGGCGCGCGTGCAGGTCGTAGAGCTGCTCGGCCACCGCTTCCACTTCCGCCGATTCGCCCGCCACGTCCTGCAGCGCCTCGTGCAGTTGGGAGAGGCGTCCGCGCAGCGTGCCGAGCGGTTCCGCCAGCGCGCCCCGCTGGCCGCCCAGCTCGTAGCGCCCGGCGTCCCGCGGCACTGCGGCCACCACCCCCTGCACCGCATCCGCCACGGCGCCGATCGCCTCACGCAGTTCCGACCCGCCCAGCGCGAACGTGAAGGCGGCCGCATCGTCCAGCAGGTTCTCCACCTGACGGGTGCCGGCCATGATGCCGAAGAAGCGGGTGGCCAGATCCGGGATCTGGTGCGCCTCGTCCAGGACGAGCGCTTCGGCGCCCGGCAGGAAATCCACGAAGCCCTCTTCCTTCATGGCCAGATCCGCGAGCAGCAGGTGGTGATTCACCACCACCACGTCGGCCTTCTGCGCCGCCCGGCGGGCATACACCACGAAGCAGTCGTCGAAGAACGGGCACTTCTGGCCGAGGCAGTTCTCGGCGGTGGACGTCACCAGCGGCCACACGCCCGACTCCTCTTCTATATCCACCACCTCGCGCCGATCGCCGCTGCGGGTCTCGTGCTTCCAGCGCTCGAGGACGGCTAGCTCGCGCCGGAAGCGCGCGGCGGCCGGCGTACCCGCCGCCTGATCCAGCCGGTGCAGACACAGATAATTGGCCCGGCCCTTCAAGAGCGCCGTGGACAACGGCTGGCCGATGGCCCGGGTCACGGTAGGCAGATCCCGGTGAAACAGCTGATCCTGCAGAG
Source organism: Woeseiaceae bacterium (assembly GCA_035655155.1). GTDB lineage: Bacteria > Pseudomonadota > Gammaproteobacteria > Steroidobacterales > Woeseiaceae > Lentisalinibacter. The sequence goes on along the minus strand of DASRVH010000144.1, from coordinate 11,684 downwards.
CCCGGGTACCGGTGGAGATGATCGTGCGCCGGCCGCTCCCCAGCGTCGGGATCAGATAGGCGAAGGTCTTGCCGATGCCCGTGCCCGCCTCGACCACCAGCGGTTCCTGCGCGGCCAGCGCGTCCGCCACCGCCTCCGCCATCATCGCCTGGGCGGCACGGGGCCGGAAGCCCGGCACCGTCCCGGCAAGCGGACTCTCGTCCCCGAACAGGTCGCGGAAGCTCTGCATGGACGCAGACTATACTCGCTGCGGCACGCGGCCTGCACGGCCCGGTTCCCGGTCGCAGGACCCACAAATCGGCCTCCGGCCGGCGCCCTGCCTGCGCAACTCCCGCCGCGTCCCGGGGTCGCGCAAGAGCCGCGTGGGCCCGCCCTGTCGCAAGGCCTTTTACAACGCAATTATTTCTTGGGTTTTCAGAGGGATACGAAACCGCAAAAGCGCGCCTCGAAGCCCTCGTCCCGGGCCGCACGGATGCTTGACAAGCCCGCTGACATGGCTTATTGTGCAATGCAACAATGATGCAGCGCAGCAACCGAGGAGGTGCCCAATGAACATCAGTGTCGAGAACATTTTCAATCGCGCCGCGGAAGACGCCCGTGGACGGGTCGAATCCGTGATCTCCGCAGCCCAGGACGGCGTCGAGCGCGCCGGTGACTGGGTCACGAAGGGCAAGACCCCGGTCCGTCGGATCTCCGACATGACCCTGCGTCTGGCCAACATCTCTCACAAGACGACCGAGAAGCTGGTCAAGCACCAGACCAAGACGGTCGAGTCCACGCTGGACGCCGCCGGTGCCCGCCTGAAGGCCGCCGCCCGTGCCGAGAGCCTGGGCGCGCTGGTGAAGACCCAGGCGAACCTGGTCCCGGCCACCACGTCGCGCGTCGTCGATAACGTGCGCGGCACCGTGACCATCTTCGGCGACGCCGCCGAGGACGTGGGCGAGGTCGTCAAGAGCACCGTCACGGACTTCCGCCAGAAGGCAGTGAAGCCCGCCAAGAAGACGGCCAAGAAAAAAGCGGCGAAGACCAAGAAGAAAGCCGCCAAGAAGACCCGCCGGACGGCAACCAAGGTTGCCAAGAAAGCACGGAAGGTCGAGACGGGAGGGACCAGCTCGGCAGCCGCCGCGTGATCCCCGTCTGACATAAGCCTCTTGCGCCGCCGGATCGGTCGATCCGGCGGCGTTTTTGTTTCTGCGCCCGGAATTTCGCACAGGGAATGCACTCCGCGGCCGCGTGGGTATAATACCGGCCCTCTCCGGGAAAGGACTCCGGGATTCCCCCCAGCCGCCAGCGCAAGAGAGCACGATGAGCACGACGTTGAAGAGCCTCAGTGACTGGGTCGACGAGGTGGCCCGTCTGACCCGGCCGGACGACATTTACTGGTGTACCGGCAGCGATAGCGAATACGAGAACTTCGTCCAGAAGATGCTGGAGTCCGGCGATCTCGTGGAACTGAACCAGGACTCCTACCCCAACTGCTACCTGCACCGCTCCGACCCCTCCGACGTCGCGCGGGTTGAGCATCTCACTTTCGTCTGCACCCGCCGCGAGGCCGATGCCGGCCCCAACAACAACTGGATGGATCCGGCCGAGGCGCACGCGAAGCTCGACGCGCTCTTCGACGGCTGCATGCAGGGCCGCACGATGTACGTCATCCCCTACTGCATGGGTCCCGTGGACTCGCCCTACGCACGCTGCGGCGTGGAGATCACCGACAGCCCCTACGTCGTCGCCAACATGAAGCTCATGACCCGCATGGGCGACGCCGCGCTCGCACGCATCGAGCGGGACGGCAACTTCGTCAAAGGCATGCACTCCACCGGCGATCTCGATCCGGACAACCGCTACATCGTGCATTTCCCGGAAGAGCTCGCCATCCGCAGCATCGGCTCCGGTTACGGCGGCAACGCGCTGCTCGGCAAGAAGTGCCATGCGCTGCGCATCGCCAGCTGGCAGGCGCGCCAGGAGGGCTGGCTGGCCGAGCACATGCTCATCGTCGGCGTCGAGAGCCCGGACGGCGAGGTCCATTACCTGGCCTGCGCCTTCCCGTCGGCCTGCGGCAAGACCAATCTCGCCATGCTGATCCCCCCGGCCTCCCAGCCGGGCTGGAAGATCTGGACCCTGGGCGACGACATCGCCTGGCTGCACCCGGACGAGGACGGCCGGCTGCGGGCCATCAACCCGGAGGCGGGCTACTTCGGCGTGGTGCCGGGCACCAATGCGAAGACCAACAAGAACGCCTACGACATGATCCACAGCGACACCATCTATACCAATGTCGCGGTGACGGCCGACAACGAGCCGTGGTGGGAAGAGAAGAAGGAAGGCGAGCCCGCCGTCGACTGGCGCGGCCGCGACTACGACCCGGAGCACGGTCCCGCCGCCCACCCGAATTCCCGCTTCACCGTATCGGCGGAGCAGAACCCGAGCTACTCCTCACTGGCCGAGGCGCCCGAAGGCGTGCCCATCTCCGCCATCGTGTTCGGCGGCCGGCGCCGGGAACTGGCGCCGCTGGTCTACGAGGCGAAGGACTGGACCCACGGCGTGCTGGTCGGCGCCAGCGTGGCATCGGAGACCACCGCCGCCGCCACCGGCAAGGTGGGCGTCGTGCGCCGGGACCCGATGGCGATGAAGCCTTTCTGCGGCTACAACTTCGCCGACTACTGGGCGCACTGGCTGTCGCTGGCCGACCGGCCGCTCGAGCTGCCCCGCATCTTCCACGTGAACTGGTTCCGCCGCGACGGCGACGGCCGCTTCCTGTGGCCGGGCTTCGGCGAGAACCTGCGGGTGCTGCGCTGGATCATCGACCGCTGCGAGGGCCGCGCCGACGCCGTCGAGACCCCGGTGGGACTGCTGCCGAAGAAAGGCGACATCGACACGGAAGGACTCGAGATCGAGCCGGAGGTCATGGAGGCGCTCCTCACCGTGGACCCGGCGCAATGGCACGCGGAGATGGAAGCGGTCGGCGAGTATCTGCGCTCGTTCGGCAAACGTGCGCCGGAGCGTCTGCTGGCCGAACACGGCGCCGTGATGGAGAGGCTGGCGAAGGCTTCCTGAACGGCGCCGGCGGCGCCGCCGGACTCAGCGCACCAGCATGTAGTGGATGGCCAGCGGGCTGCCGGGCTTGGCGACCCGCCCCAGGCCGATGATGCCCTCGCCGGCCAGTTCGGCGGAATCGCGGCGGACGAAGATCTCCTCGCCCTGCATCGTCTGGATGAAGGTGCCGTTGGTGCTCTCGTCCACCAGGAAATACCGGTGCCGGCGCTTCTCCACCCGGGCGTGGATGCGCGAGATCAGATTGCCCTTCACCACCAGATCGTTCTCGTCGGCGCGGCCCATGGAGATGCTCGTGCGCTTCGCGTCCATCTCCACCTCCGTGCCGTTGTAGGAGAGGACGAGCTTCGCCGGCTTGTCGGCGCCCTGCTCCTCGAAGCCGATGGTCGGCAGCATGCTGGTGGCCTCCTCCGGCTGCCACAGCACCTCGTAGAGCGCCACCTCGTCGCGCTTGCCCTTCACCGTGGCGATGTCGATCTGGCGGACCAGCGCCTGCCAGTCCTCGTCCAGCTGCTGCACCATCGTGTCGGTGGTGATGATCTGGCGCGCCTTCGCCTGGGAGGTCATGCGATTCGCGGTGTGCACCGCGGAGCCGAAGATGTCCCGGTTCTCCTGCACCACGGGGCCGAAATGGCAGCCGATGCGGATGGAGACCTTGTGGCCCTCGCCGATCAGCTCCTCGTTGTCGCTGATGCGCTTCTGCATGGCCGCGGCCGCGCCGATGGCGGCGTTGGCCGTCGGGAAGGTGGCCATCACCTCGTCGCCCATGGTCTTTATGACCGTGCCGCCGGTCTCCTCGGTGGCCGCTTTCATGATCTCCAGGCACTCGGCCACCGTCTCGCGGGCGCGGTCGTCGCCCAGCGTCTCGTAGAGCTGGGTGCTGCCGACGACGTCGGCGAAGAGTATTGCGACTTCAGCGTCTGTGGTCATGCGATGTCCGAAAGCCTTTGCTGCCGGCGGGATACGCGAGGAACCTTACCCGGTTTCCCGCTCGATTATACGCAGACCCGGGCGCCGACCGACACCCATTATGTCTAATCCGCGCGGCCAATCCACCGGCACCGGGAATCGCCGCCCTACTTCTCGGCGACGATGTAGACGATCCAGGCCGGATCGGGTTCGCCCTCGGACTCCGGCGTGAACTCCCCGTTGCCCTCGCCGTCCTCGTCCTCGCCTTCCCAGTAGACGGTGGCCGTGCTGAATCCGGCCTCCAGCAGCAGCTCGCGGATCTCGGGCAGCGTCCACAGCCGCCACTCGTAGCTGAAGGCCTTCTTCATCTTCGAGCCGTCGGGGAATTTGAAGTGGATGTGGCACTTCATGTAACCGGTCACCGGGTGGTACACGGCCTGGTGCCACACGTAGGTGAAGTCGTCGTGCTCCGTCTCCTCCTTCACCACGTCCATGGTCTCGGAGCCGCCGAAGGCATCCAGAAACAGGATGCCGTCGTCCGCCAGGCACTCCCGGCAGCGCTCGAAGTAGCGGCGCATCTCGTCCCGTGTGTCGAAGATGAAGTAGCTGAAGTTGAACGCGCCGATCAGATCCACGATGCCCGTGTTCGCGCTGAGCACGTTGTCCTCGATGAGCGTGACCCGGTCGCGTTCGTCGTGAGTCAGGCGGGAGAGCCGGTTCTGCCGCCCCCAGTCGAGGACCTCCGGGTCCAGGTCGACGCCCACCGCGCGGCAGTCGCTGCCACGCCGCACCCACTCGCAGCAGGCGCTGGCCGTGCCGCAGAAGTCCTCGCGGAAGATCTGCGGCACGCGTCCGCGGAGTTCGCTGAAAGTATCGAGCAGGAAGTCCACCTCCACCTCGACGTCCTGGACGGATTCCTCGTAGAGCTCGTGCCGGTCGGCGAGTTCGGCCATTGTCTGCCTTGTCTGCTTGCGCTGTGGCTTGCCCATGGGGTGACTGTACCTTTCTTATAAGGAGCGGACGCGGTCGTGCCGCCGCTGAATTGTATAGGCTGGGACCGTGGGCGGCTATGCGTAATGCCCGGCAGCTTTCGGTACAATCCGGCGCAAACCATATCGCAAACCGTCTCGGCAAACTGTCTCGGAGCCATCCATGTCGCCATTCACGCCGACGCGGCGTGCCGGCCTGCCGGCACTCGCCGCCATTCCCCTGTTCGCCCTGACTCTGTTCGCCGTAGCCGCAGCAGCCGCCGCGCAGCCGCTGTCCGACGACCTGAAGGACAGCGCCGCCGCACTGCGCGACGCCGCGCTCGCCGGCACGCCGGCCTACGACATCGTCGAATCCCTCACCCTGGAGGTGGGCCCGCGCATGGCGGGCTCGCCCGGCGACCGCGCCGCGGTGCGCTGGGCGGTCGAGAAGCTCCGCGCGCTCGGCCTCGAGAACGTGCGCACCCAGGAAGCGGAAGTGCCCCACTGGGACCGGGGCACGCTCTCGGTGACGCTGCTCGGTGAAAACCCGATTCCCCTGGCCGCGACCTCGCTCGGCGGCAGCGTCGGCACGGGCGAGGCCGGCGTCGAGGCGGGCGTGGTTCGCGTGACCGGCCTCGAGGACCTGCGGGACCGCGATCCGGAAGACATCCGAGGCCGCATCGTCTTCATCGACAAGCGCATGGAGCGGGCGCGCGACGGGCGGGGCTACGGCGAGACCGTGCCCGTCCGCCTGTACGGCGCGAGGGAGGCGGCAAAACTCGGCGCGGAGGCCGTCGTCATCCGCAGCGTCGGCACCAGCGACAACCGGGCGCCTCATACCGGCACCCAGCTCTACGATCTTTCCATCCGCCGCATCCCCGCCATCGCGCTGTCCGCACCGGACGCCGATCTGCTGACCTACCGCATCGCCGCCGGCGCCGAGCCGGTGCTGCGCGTCCACTCCACCGCCCGCCAGCTGCCGCCCACTACCTCGGCGAACGTCATCGGCGAGATCCCCGGGCGCGAGGCCCCGGAGGAGATCGTGCTGCTCGGCGCGCACCTCGACTCCTGGGACCTCGGCACCGGCGCGCTGGACGACGGCGCCGGCGTCGGCATCGTCGCGGCGGCAGCCCACCTCATCGGACAACTGGAAGAGCCACCCCGCCGCACCATCCGCGTGGTGCTGTTCGCCAACGAGGAATTCGGCCTGTCCGGCGCACGCAAATACCGGCAGATGAGCGACGAGGAATTCGCCAACCACGTCGCGGGCACCGAAGCCGACTTCGGCGCCGGGCGGGTGTGGCGCATTTCTTCCAACGTGGCGCCGGAGGCCCTGGACCTCGTGGCCGGCATGCACGAGGTGCTGGCGCCGCTCGGCATCGAGCGCGGCGGCAACGACGCCGGCGGCGGCGCAGACCTCAGGCCGCTGCGCACCGGCGGCATGCCGGTGTTTTCCCTCACCCAGGACGGCACGTATTATTTCGACTACCACCACACGGCCAACGACACCATCGACCGCATCGAACGCGAGGCCATCGACCAGAACGTGGCCGCCTACGCCACCTGGGCCTGGATCGCCGCCAACCTCGAGCGCGACTTCGGCCGGCTGGCCGTCGAGCCGCGCGAGTCCCGCTGAGCGGGCCGGCGCGCCGTATTCCATTCACGATCAGAATCCACATCACGGACGAGCCATGAAAAAGACGCTGCTACTGCTGTTCACCGCCATCGCCTCCGTCGCCGCCACCGGCGTGACCGCGGAGACGCGCGAGACGCTAATGCTTCGCTACCCGGACATCCACGGCGACCGGATCGTCTTCACCTATGCGGGCAATCTCTGGACGGTCTCCGCCGACGGCGGCAGCGCGCGTCAGCTCACCAGCCATCCGGGGCTGGAGATCTTCGCGGAGTTCTCGCCGGACGGCAGCGAGATCGCCTTCACCGGCCAGTACGACGGCGCCGAGCAGGTCTACGTCATCCCGGCCGAGGGAGGCGAGCCGCGCCAGCTGACCTGGTACCCGGCCCAGGGCCCCCTGCCCGCCCGCTGGGGCTACGACCACCTGGTGCAGGGCTGGACGCCCGACGGCGAGCGGGTGCTGTTCCGCTCGCTGCGCGACGCCTGGGGTCTCGGCGACGGCCGGCTGTTCACCGTGAGCCGCGAGGGCGGACTGCCGGAGCCGCTGCCGCTGCCGAGGGCCGGCGCCGCCACCTTCGCCGGCAGCGCCGACCGGCTCTTTTACTCTCCACTGATGCGCGACTTCCGCACCTGGAAGCGCTACCAGGGCGGCTGGGCTCAGGACCTGTATCTGCTGGATATCGCCGGCCGCAAGGCCACGCCGGTGACCACCCACGAACGCTCCGACCGGGACCCCATGTGGATCGACGGCGCCGCCTACTTCGCCTCCGACCGGGACGGCCGCTTCAACCTCTTCCGCCACGATCCCGCCACCGGCGAGACCACCCAGCTCACCCGCTACACCGACTGGGACGTGCGCTGGCCCGGCACCGACGGCGCCGGCCGCATTGCCTACGAGCTGAACGGCGCCATCCACGTCTACGATACGGCGACCGGAGAAGACCGGCGCCTCACCATCACGGTTTCCTCCGACCTTCTGCCGGCACGCCCGCGCCAGGTCGGCGTCGCCGGCCAGATCGAGGCCTTCGCGCTGTCGCCGAAGGCCCGCCGGGCGCTGTTCGTCGCCCGGGGCGATCTGTTCAGCGTGCCGGTGGAAAAAGGCCTGGCCATCAACCTGACCGGCACCTCGAACGCCCACGAACGGGAGATCGCCTGGTCGCCGGACGGCAGCCACATCGCCTACGTCTCGGATTTTTCCGGCGAGGAAGAGGTCTACGTGGAGGACTCCGCCGGCGGCGACCCGGTGCAGCTCTCGGAAGGCTACCGCACCCGCTACTCCGCGCCCGCCTTCTCGCCGGACGGCGAACGCCTGGCCTGGCACGACGCAGCGGGCCGCATATTCGTGGGGCGCACCGATGGCCGCGGCGAACCGGTGATCGCCGCCGACGAGGCCCAGGGCGACACGGCCGACTACGCCTGGTCGCCGGACGGCCGCTGGCTCGCCTTGAGCCTGAGCGAGCCCTCGGGCCTGCGTTCCATCCACGTCTGGGATGCCGAACGCGAGAAGCTGCATCGCGTCACCGACGAGTTCTTCAACGACCGCTCGCCTGCCTGGTCGCCGGACGGCAAGGCACTGTACTTCCTCGGCGACCGCATGTTCCAGCCCCAGATCGGCACCCGTGAGTTCAACTACACCCTGGTAGACCAGGTGGGCATCCTCGGCCTCGCCCTGACCGCCGACGCCGGCAACCCCTTCGCGCCGGAGAACGCCGACCCGGTCATCGAGGAGAAAGAGAACGGTAAAGAGGAAGAAGAGAAGAAAGCCGAAGCGCCGGAGGTCCGCATCGCCTTCGACGGACTCGCGGGGCGCTACTTCCGCGTGCCCGGCATCACGCCCACCAACATCCAGGGCCTGGCCGTCACCGGCAAGCACCTCCTGTACGTGGTCACGGACTCCTTTTACTACGGCCGCGAGCCGCTGCAGCAGCCGCGCCTGATGACCTACAACATCGAGGATCGGGAAGCCAAGGAACTCGCCACCGGCATCCAGGCCCTGAGCCTGTCGCCGGACGGCGGCTTCGTGATGGTGCAGGGCAAGGACGGCTACAAGGTCTACGACATCGCCAAGGGCGCGGAACAGGAGACGAAGGCCGTCGCCACCGACAAGATGGTGGCCGACATCGACCCCCGCGCGGAGTGGCGCACCATCTTCGACGAGGTCTGGCGCCGCTTCCGCGACTACTTCTACGTGGAGAACATGCACGGCCTCGACTGGCAGGCCGTGCGCGAGCAATACGAGCCGCTGCTGCAGCACGTCTCGCACCGTTCGGACCTCAACTACCTCATCGGCGAGATGATCGCGGAGCTGAACGCCTCCCACGCCTACATCGCCGGCGGCGACGAGGGCCTGCCCTCCCGCCCCAACGTGGCGCTGCTCGGCGCGCGCTTCGCGCTGGACGCCGATGCCGGGCGCTACCGCATCGCCGACATCCTCGCGGGCGAGAACGACAGCGACCGCTATCGCTCACCGCTGACGGAGACCGGCGTGGACGTGCGCGAGGGCGAGTACCTGCTGGCCGTGAACGGCCGGGAACTGACGGCGGCCATGAACCCGTACGCGCTGCTGACCGTCCCCGCCGGCCAGCCCCTGCAGCTCACCGTCGGCGAGACGCCGGACCTGGAGAATGCGCGCACGGTGCTGGTGGAGCCTCTCGCGAGCGAGTCGGATCTCCTCTACCTGAACTGGGTGGCGGAGAACCGGCGCAAGGTGGCCGAGGCCACCGACGGCCGCGTGGGTTACATCCACATCCCGGACATGGGTGCGAACGGCATCCGCGAGTTCATCAAGTGGTACTACCCGCAGATCCGGAGGGACGGCGTCGTGGTGGACGTGCGCTCCAACGGCGGCGGCAACGTCTCGCAGATGCTCATCGAGCGCCTGCGCCGGGACATCCTGGGATTATCGTACGGTCGTCATAACGAACGACCGAACACCTATCCCTTCACCGTCTTCCCCGGCCACCTCGTTTGTCTCATCAACGAGACCTCGGCCTCCGACGGCGACATCTTCCCGTGGATGTTCCGGGAGGCAGGCCTGGGTCCGCTCATCGGCAAGCGCACCTGGGGCGGCGTCATCGGCATCACCAACCACGGGCCCGTGCTGGACGGCGGCGAGGTCTACGTGCCCCAGTTCGGCTACGCCAACGCCGAGGGTGAGTGGGACGTCGAGGGCGAAGGTGTCAGTCCGGACATCGTCGTGGACAACGACCCGGTCGCCCTGCTCGAGGGTCGCGACCCGCAGCTCGCCCGCGGTATTGCCGAGGTAATGCAGCGGATCGAGGCCGATCCGCCGCGCATCCCGCAGCGCCCGGCGGACCCGGTGCGTACCGACTGAGCGCCGGTGGTCAGGCGGCCCGCGGCAGCGCCGTCAGGGCCTCCTCCACCACCTCCACCCCCGCATCGTGGCGGTGGGCGTTCTCGCTGAGCGTCCGCCGCCACTGCTTTGCCCCCGGGCAGCCGGCGAACAGCCCGATCATGTGCCGGGTCACGTGATGCAAACGGCCGCCGGTAGCGAGATGCTGCTCGATGTAAGGCAGCATCCGCTCCACCACGGCGTGGCGGCTGGCAGGTGCCGCGGCCGGGTCGCCCAGTGCGCGCTCGAGTTCGGTCAGCACCCACGGTGTGTGATAGGCCGAACGCCCGAGCATCACACCATCCACCCGGTTCAGGTGCGCTGCGGCCTCCGCCACCGACGTAATGCCGCCGTTGATGACGATCTCGAACGCGGGATAGCGCTCTTTCAGCCGATATACCCTCTCGTGATTCAGCGGCGGTACCGTGCGGTTCTCCTTCGGGCTCAGACCCGCGAGTATCGCGATGCGCGCATGCACGATGAATGTGGTGCAGCCGGCCTCCGCCACCGTATCGACGAAGCGGAGGAAGAACCCGTCGCTGTCCTTGTCATCGATGCCGAGGCGGGTCTTCACGGTAACGGGTATATCCACGGCTTCGGACATAGCCTGCCAGCACTCGGCCACCAGCTCCGGGCGGTCCATCAGGCAGGCGCCGAACTGCCCGTCCTGCACACGGTCGCTCGGGCAGCCCACGTTGATATTGACGGCGTCATAGCCGGCGTCGGCACCGAGGCGAGCTGCGTGTGCCATCTTCACCGGGTCGCAACCGCCGACCTGTAGGACGACGGGTTTCTCGGCAGGGGCGAAAGCGAGCAGGCGGTCGGCGTCCCCGTGAGCAAGGGCTTCGGCCGTGACCATCTCCGTGTAGAGGAGCGCCGAGGGAGAGAGCAGGCGATGGAAATAGCGGCAATGACGGTCCGTCCAATCCATCATAGGCGCACAGGCGAATTTTGAAGCCCTCGATTTCCCTTCCTTTTCTGCCGATTTTTCCATATAATTCAATCAGATATTAAGGACCATTTCGGACTTTTTCCGATCTGTTCCGTGTTCATTTTGTACCAGAAATTGCCAATGACGCACCGTGACGCACCGCCAATGACGCACTTTCTTTTTCCGTAAGGACAATAAAATGGCCACAATTCGGACTCGCCGCCGACAGGATGGCGCCCTCACCTACCAGGCTGAGGTTCGAATCAAGAAAGATGGAAGACTGGTTCATCGCGAGTCCAGGACGTTTCCGAAGCGGCGGATGGCGACCGAGTGGGCAGCCAAACTTGAAAAAGAACTCAGTAAGCCTACCGGTGTTTCGCGTCGTCAGCATCAGGCATTACTGGGTTCATTACGGAAGGTTCTCGTCAAATACCGAAAAGAGGTCTCAGAGATCCGTCCAATGGGGCGGAGCAAAACGGCCCACATCAAATTCCTCGAGAACTCGGATCTGGCGAACCTCAATGTTCTGGACATCAAACCCTCCGACCTAATTGCGCACGTGAGAGAGCGGCGGAAATCGGGTGCCGGAGCCTCCACCGTCAATAACGACATCATTTGGCTAAGGGTTATTCTCCGCTATGCGCGGGCCGCATGGGAGGTCCCGTTCGACCTGTCTATTATCGACGACGCGTTTTCTGTATTGCGCGCGGAGAAGCTTGTTTCCAAGGCCCGCGTTCGGACGCGCCGCCCTACCGATGACGAACTGAATGCGCTGACCGAGTATTTTCGGCATCGAGACCGCCGCTCCGCGGTCCCGATGGTCGATATCCTATGGTT
>DASRVH010000143.1:0-3749 GCA_035655155.1 Woeseiaceae bacterium | reverse complement strand
CGGTGACCTCGTGAAGTGCGATCGGCCGATGGGCGCGATGGCCGTGGTCGAACCCCAGGGCTTCGTGGTGCAGGCACTGGCGAAGTACAACCTCGGTTCCCCGACCGGACTGGTCAGAATGATGATTCAGCAGTCGAACTGTTTCGTCGTCGTGGAACGCGGTCTGGCCATGCAGAATCTGATGCAGGAACGCGCGCTGGCCGAGTCGGGCCAACTACGTGGCGGTTCGAATATGGGTGGCGGTCAGATGGTGACCGCCGATTTCATGCTCACGCCGTCTGTGGTTTTCTCGGACGACGATGCGGGTGGCATCGGCGGTGCTATCGGTGGCCTGCTCGGCCGCAAGAATGCGGTTCTTGGTGCCATTGCCGGCGGCCTCAAGTTCAAGGAGGCTCAGACCAGCATGCTGGTCTCGGACGCGCGCTCGGGCGTCCAGGTGGCCGCCGCTGAAGGCAGCGCGAAGAAAGCCGATTTCGCGCTCGGCGGTTTGCTCGGCGGCGGTGGCGTCGGCGCGGTCGGCGGCGGCTATTCAAGCACCGATGAGGGCAAAGTGATTGCTGCGAGCCTCGCGGACAACTACAACCAGATCGTGGTGGCGGTGCGCGGCGATCCTAACCTGCAGCGAGATATCGGAACGCTTGCCCAGGAAGCGGGTACCGTGCGGCAGGCTGGAGACGTATTCTCCGAAGGCGACGTTCTTCGCGCCAAGATTGGAAACGTGGCAATCGCGGTCGATTCCACCGGCAGCGGGGAGGTCGCCAAATTGGTGAAGGGCGAGGAGGTGGTCTACATGGGTGCCGAGGAGAACGGTTATCTGCTGATCGAGAGCGGCAAGGGAGGCGGTTGGGTCCGGAAGGCGCTTCTCACGAACTGAGGGGTGCCTTAGCGCCGACTGACACCTTGGCGGGGTCGGGGCTGAAGCCCCTCCTACAGCCGTGTTATTGACTCCGTCCTGGGTCTCTGCGACTCTTTAGACCATATAAAAACAGCGGCCACGCAGACGACTAAGGGAGGGGGAGTCTCCAGTCTCTGACGGCCGACGACAATCCCCTTCCTCGAGCGAATCCCCGATCTGCCTGGTCGCCGCCCCTCGCACCCAGACCAGGAGAGCACGTTATGTTGAATCGTATCGGGTTGCCGATCGCGACGGCGATGATCGCGGTCATGGCGTTCGTTCTCGCGTTTCCTGCCACGGCCAAGCCGGTCGAACTGCCGGGGCTCTCGCAGCCGGCGGAGATCGTTCGCGACGAGCAGGGCATCGCCCACATTCGGGCGAGGAATCGAGCCGATCTCTATTACCTCCAGGGCTGGGTGCACGCCGAGGACCGGCTGTTCCAGATGGATCTCAGCCGGCGCCAGCCGAGCGGGACGCTGGCTGAGTTGTTCGGCCCGTCTGCGGTTCCGGGCGACGTGGAGCTTCGCACCATCGGTTTGCGCCGTGCCGCCGAGCGTTCGAAGGACGTCCTCAGCCGCGACACGATCGAGGCACTCGAGGCCTACGCGCGCGGCGTCAACGACTGGGTGATGTACAACCCGAACGGGCTCCCGCCCGAATACGCCGCCCTCGGTTTTACGGAGCGGGGCGATTTCCGGCCGTGGAACGTGGTGGACAGCATCGTGATCGCGAAGCTGATCGCGTTCGGGCTGTCGTTCGACGTGGACATCGGGCTCACGTTGAATTTCGAGGCCTATACCGCGGCGCTCGGCCCGGCCGGGGCGGCGCTCTTCACGCAGGATCTCTTCCGGTCGCAGCCGTTCGATTGCGCCTCCACGGTGCCGGATGCCACCGGCGAGTATCCGTTCGAGCCGGTGCCCTCGAGCGTGCCGAATCCGTTCGCCTGCCCGGATGCGGCGGTCGAGACGGTGGGCAAAGGCAAGGGCAAAGCCAAAGGCAAGGGCAAGGGCAAGGCGCAGACGCGCAGCGGTAAGAAGGGCGGCGAGGGAGCCGCTCGTGCCGCGGCTGCCGGCGGCGGCGCTTTCTCGCCGGTCGTCGGCGAACTGGCCCGCAAGGCAACGGAGAAGCTGCGCCGCTCGGATTATATCCGCGAGGTGCTGGACGCCGACGGTGAGATCGGCTCGAACGAGTGGGGCGTCACCCGCGCGCTGGGCGCGAACGGCCGTCCCGTCATCGCCAACGATCCGCACCTCTCCCTGAACACGCCGTCCACGTTCTATCCCATGGGCCTGGAGGCGCCCGGCATGAACGTGTTCGGCAGCACGTTCCCCGGTGTCGCTTTCGTGGTCCTCGGTCACAACAAGCATGTTCACTGGGGCGCCACCACGAATCCGATGGACGTCACGGATACCTTCTTCGAGCTGGTGCAGTTCGATGGGGAGGGGAACCCGGTGGGCACCGTCTTCCGCGGGGACGTGGAGCCGGTGGAGATCATCCCGCAGACCTATTTCGTGAATGTCGGCGGCAACCTGGTGGAAGCCAGCGGCACGCCCCCGGCCACCATCATCGTCCCCCGCCGCAACCACGGCCCTATCCTGCAGCTGCTGGCGGACCCGGCGCCCGGCGCGACGATACCCGCGCTCAGCATCCAGTACACCGGCTTCAGTGCCACCCGCGAGCTGGATACGTTCCGCCTGTGGAACGAGTCGCGCAACCTGAAGGACTTCCGGGAGGGGCTGCAGTTCTTCGATTTCGGCTCCCAGAACTGGGTGTACGGCGACAACGCGGGCAACGTGGCGTATTTCGCCAGCGCCGAGATGCCGATCCGCGTCGATCTGGACCGGGGCTTCGTGGCGCCGGGTAACCCGATGTTCTTCCCGGAAGATACGCCGATTCCGCCCTGGTTCATCCGCGACGGGACCAGCGGCAACCATGAGTGGCTGCCGGTGCAGAATCCGCAGCCCGGCCAGGCGGTGCCCTACGAGGTGCTGGCGCAGGACGAGCTGCCGCACACCGTCAACCCGCCGGCCGGCTGGTTCGTGAACGCCAATAACGACCCGGCCGGCACCGTGCTGGACAACGATCCGCTGAATCAGCTGCGCAAGGGCGGCCGCGGCATCTATTACCTGAATCCGGGCTACGCGGGCGGCTTCCGCGCCGGCACCATCACGCAGCGCATCCGCGATTACGTGGATACCCAGGGCGAGCTCAGCCAGGAGGACCTGAAGTCCATCCAGGCCGACGTGTCGCTGCTGGATGCGAAGTTCTTCGTGCCGTACATCCTGGATGCCTACGGGAACGCGAGTGCTGACGGCGCTCCGGATCCGCTGGCGGAGATCGCGGACGGCCTCGGCGAGGCCATCGACTACCTCGCCGCGTGGGACTTCACCACGCCGACGGGCGTGCAGGCGGGTTATGACGCGGGCGACCCGGTCGTGGCCGGCTGGACGGACCTGCCGCCCCCGAGCGAGGCCGAGATCGGCAACAGCGTCGCCGCCACCCTCTACAGCGTCTGGCGGGGCCAGGCCGTGCGGAGCATCATCGACGATGCGCTGGGCGGGCTGCCCGGACCGGGTAGCGCCCAGGCGATGACCTCGCTGCAGCACCTGCTGCGCACCGAGGGCGGCACGGGCGTCATCGACTTCTTCGCGGCGGATGGCCTGAGCGACTGGGCCGACAAGCGGGACTACAAGCTGCTGGCGGCGCTGCAGCTGGCGCTGGACCGGCTGGAGGGGCCGGCGTTTGCGAACGCGTTCGGCGACGCCCAGGGCCTGCGCGATTACCGCTGGGGCAAGCTGCACCGCATCGTGTTCGATCACCCGTTCATCCCGCAGGCGAGCGTGCCGCCGCAGCC
>DASRVH010000142.1:0-9245 GCA_035655155.1 Woeseiaceae bacterium | reverse complement strand
ACAGCTGGTGCCGCTGATCAAGGGCGCGCTCACCCACAAGGGCTTCGCGCTGCTGGACGTGATCAGCCCCTGCGTCACCTTCAACGACCACGTGGGTTCCACCAAGAGCTACAGCCACACCCGCAAGTACTACCACCAGGTGGTGGGCACGGATTTCATCCCGCCGGCCGAGGAGATCAGGACGGCTTACGAGGAAGGCGAGGCCATGCCGGTGGAACTCCACGACGGCAGCCGCGTGGTGCTGAAGAAGGTGGACAAGGAATACGACCCCACCAGCCGCGCCAAGGCCTTCTCCTTCCTGCGCGACCACGCCAACCGGGGCGAGGTGGTCACCGGCCTGCTCTACATCCACGAGCGCAAGGGCGACATGCACGCCGTGGGCAATACGGTGGAGCAGCCGCTGAACTCGATCCCCTACGAGAAGCTCGGCCCCGGCGCCGAGGTGCTGAAAAAGCTCCAGGCAAAATGGATGTAGGAGGGCCTTCAGGCCCGATTCGGTATTCGCCGATCCGATATCGGGCCTGAAGGCCCTCCTACAGGGCTGTATGACCGACGCTGCAACCGCACTCGCCGACTTCGCCCTCGGCCTCGATCCCTCCCGCATCCCGGACGATGTCGCCGGGCGAGCCTGCCTGCACATCCTCGATGCGCTGGGCGTCGCGCTGGCTGCCACCGCCTACCCCTTCGCCCGCCGCGGGCTGGCCGCGATCGGCAGCATGGCTGGAGCCGGCGACTACCCGGTCATCGGCCGCCCGGAGCGCCTGGCGATGCGGGATGCGGCCATCGCCAACGGCTTCCTGATCCACGGGCTGGATTTCGACGACACCCACGGCGAGAGCATCGTGCATACCTCGGCCAGCGCTCTGCCGAGCGTGCTGGGGGCCGGGCTGAACGCGGATGCCAGCGGCGCCGAGGCCCTGGCTGCCTACCTGGTGGCGGTGGAGGCCGATGCCCGCATCGGCAGCGTCGGCGGCGCATTCCAGAAGCGGGGCTTCCATCCCACCGGCGTGGTGGGGGCCTTCGGCGCCACACTGGCAGCGGGACGCCTCTGGCGGATGGACGCGGCCGCGCTCGCGCAGGCCCAGGGCATCACACTGAGTCTCGCCGGCGGCACGCTGCAGTTCCTGGAAGACGGCGCCTGGACGAAACGCATCCACCCCGGCTGGGCCGCCGCCTGCGGGCTGCAGGCGGCCGGGCTCGCCCGCGGCGGTTTCACCGGCCCCGCGCAGGCCTACGAAGGCCGTTTCGGACTCTACCGCACCTACCTCGGAGAGGACTGCGGCGAACATGGCGGTGAGGGCGCCGGCGGCGCCCTGGCGTCGCGCCTGACCGACCTCGGCGAGCGCTGGGAGATGCTGCGCGTGGGCATCAAGCCCTATCCCGTGTGCCATTACAACCATGCCTTCGCGGACTGCGTACTGGCGCTCGCCGCAGAGCACGGCCTGACGGCGGATGAGGTCGAGCGGATGGTGGCGCGGGTGCACGCCGACGAGGTGGACGTGGTGTGCGAGCCGGAGGCGCGCAAGCGCCGGCCGCGTAGCGACTACGAGGCCAAGTTCAGCGTGCAGTACCTGATGGCCGCCACGCTGGTGAAGGGGCGGTTCACGCTGGACGAGCTCGAGGACCACGTGCTCGCCGACCCGGACATCCGGGCGCTGGCGGAGCGCTGCAGCTACGAGCTGGATCCGGAGTCGACCTTCCCGCGCTACTTCCCGGGCGAGGTGGTCGTCCGCACCCGGGACGGCCGGGAACTGCGCCATCACGAGTCCGTGAACCGGGGCGCGGACCAGCGGCCGCTCTCTCGCGCCGATATCCTCGCCAAGTTCGAGGACAATGCCGGGCGGGCGCTCTCCAGGCGCGCGGTCCGCTCGCTGCGTGACCGTGTCCTGGACCTGCCGTCGCTGTCCCGGTTGGGCGCAATCACGACCTAGTGGACCCGCAATTCGCGGGCAATTCCCCATTCAGCTTCCGTTCAGCGCTCCCCGTCTAGCCTGAGTCTCCCGATCAAAGGGAGACGACCATGGAGCCGAGAACCACAAAGTCGCACGGCGGTCGCACGGGGGCACGGGAGGCGCAGCATCCCGCGGCCTTCTGGCACTACCTCGCCGCCACCATCGCACTCTTCGTCCTGCCGGCGCTGAGTTTCGCCAGCACGGCGCCCACCATCCAGCTCTTCCCCACCACAGTGCTGGAGGACATCCGCCAGACGGGCGACGTGGCGGCCGAGATGGAGACGGGCCTGCAGGACGCCATCAGCCGGCTGGACCAGCAGCGCCGCCTCTACCAGGAGGCCAAGTGCGATGGCGCGGAGGACGACCCCGGTTGCCAGCGCATCGCCAAGCAGCTGGGCGCCACCTATCTCGAGATGCTGAACATCATGTCCGAACGTCTGCCGGACATGGAGCGTTCGGTGCAGAACACGCACGCGAGCCTGGAGCGGCGCCTTCGCAGCGAGCTCGGCAACAAGATGACCTCCTGGACCCTGCAGGAGACCCTGCTCGGTGTCGGTGAGGGCTCGAAGGCGGAGCCGGCGCCGGTGCTGCGCGGGCGCTCCGGCATCCGCCTGTCCCAGCGCTTCGAGCAGTACTACAAGCTGGTGGCCACCTCGTCCGTGAACCGCAACAGCCATTCGCTGGCGGTGATCGCCTCCGACATGTATCTGGACATGGCCGAGGCCTCGGATCTCATCGCCCGCACCCGCGAGGAGATCGCCCGGGCCACGCTGATGGAGCAGCTGAACCAGTCCTTCGGCGTCATCACGCCGGAGATGCAGGAAGTGGTCGACGGGGTGAAGGCCATCCTGTTCGGCGACTACGAGCCGGGCCCGCAGATCGCCGCGCCGCCGCCGGGGACCTTCGAAGAGGAATACACGAGCCCGCTGGAGTTCTAGAGCGAACCCGCGGCCGAGGAGGAACGACATGAATCCGAGCAATATCCGCACCGGGCTGGTGCTGGCGCTGACCCTGGGCGCACTGGCGCTCGCCGGCTGCGCCACCACCACCGCCGACTGCAGCCTGCCGCGCACGGCGAGCCTGGATCAGGCCATGGACGCGGCCGAGGCGAAGCTGGCCGGCGGCTGCGAGGCCGAGTTCGACCGCTACTACGCCGAACTGCTAACGGTCGCCGAGGGCGATCCCGGCCCCGAGAACAAGCGCAAGTTCTCCGATTTCCTGCTGACGGCCACCGATCAGGGGCTGCTGTCCAAGCGTCAGGCGGAGCGCGCCTACAACCGCTACTTCAACGTGAAGTACGTCTCGCTGATGGGCGACTACAACAACTGCGCTTACACCTGCCCCCGCAAGCGTCAGGTGCTCACCGCCATGGAGGCCGAGCTGCTCGACAAGGAGCTGGGCCTGCTCAGGGTGAGCCAGGATGCGCCCGGCTACTACCGGGCCGATCGGCTGTACCAGGAGACCGAGCTCGTGCTCGAGGCCACCTGCACGGCCTGCGCGGCACGGTAGGAGACGGTGGTGGCTGCCACAGTCGGAAACGGCGGCTTCGCGGGCGGTCTCGCCGCCGGCGTGCTGGCAGGGCTGGTTGCCGCCGGCGGCATGATGCTCGCCGTCGATGCCCTTGCCCCCGCCGGCGGCGTGCCGGCGTGGACGCTGGCCGAAGCGCTGGACTGGGCGTATCGCAATCTGGGGCTGTCGCTGCCCGTGTTCGCCGTCGTCCTCGGGCTGTACGTGCGCAGCCTGTCCCGGCTGCGCCGCCGGGTCGCGCGCGGCGCGTCTCTCGATGCCGTCGCTCATGCCGAGCAGCTCACCGATACCTGGACGAGCCTGTTCTTCGGCGTGGGCGTGATCTGGACGGCCATCGGCATGCGCGGCGCGCTCCTGTATGCGCTGGGCGACCCGGCGGCCAGCGTGGACGACGGCGCCTTCGCCGTGCTGCAGCGCATGGTGAACGGCGGCATCCTGGTGGCGCTCTCCACCACGATCTTCGGCGGCATCGGCGGCTACCTCATGCGGGTGGTGAAGACGCTCACCGTGGGCGCCGCGCTGCGCCGCTACTACGAGGCGGCCGCCGGCGAGACCGGCGCGCAGATGCTGGCGGCGCTCGCGCGCATCGAGGCGCACCTGGCCGTGCTGGCCAGGCCGGCCGGCGGAAAGGAGGAGGGAGATGGGCAGGCAGCCGTGGATCGGCTCGCCTTTCCCCGGCGCGGCTAGCGGCGAGGGAGGCATGGAGCACCTGGAGACGGACGTGATGCGCTTCATGGCCATCCTCGCGTTCTGTCTGGTGGCCATCTTCGCGCTGGTGCAGAGCGTCCCCGAACAAGCTGCAAAACGCCCAAAAGAGGTGCCGGACACCGTAAGTTTGGTTACGCACCCTCCGGCGCAAACCACACCGGCCGCGCCGCCCGAGCCCGCGCCGCAGCCGGAGTCACGGCCGGAGCCGGCACCGCAGCCTGAGCCCGCCCCGCAACCGCAACCGGTCGCCGTGACGGTACCTGAACCGCGGCTCGAGGCGCCGCCGGCGCCGCGACCGGAACCCGAGCCGTCCCGGCGACCCGCAGCGGAGCCGTCCCCGCGGCCGGCGCCGGAGCGCTCGTCCGAGGCCGCACCGCCGGCGCCCGTCCCCGAACCGCAACCGGGTTTCTCCCTGCGCTTCGATTCCGACGCGGCACTGGTCGGCCTGGTGGAGCGCAAGGAGGTATCGCTCTACGCGTTCGCCAGGGACCGCGTCTGGCGCTTCATGATGGTGGACGGCCGGCCCGCCTTCCGCACCGCTGCCGCCCCCGGCCAGGTGCACGAGATGACACCGCAGACGGTGCCCGCCGACGTGCTGGATACACTGCGCCGCAGCGCGGTGGTCCCGCCCGGCGGAGTGCGCTGGGGCGTCACGCTGCCGCCGGCCACCGCCGCCGCGCTCGGCCGCGTCATCGCCACCAACGACGGCGGCGAACTCGTGATCGACGCGGACGGGTTCCTGCGGCTGGAGGATCCCTCGTGAACGCGGGCGCGCGGATTCGGCGTCTCGCCGGGCTGGTGGTTCTGGCACTGTCCGCTGCCGGCTGCGCCACGGCGGACTACGGCACCTTCGCCTGGTCCGGCAGCGACGAGTCGTCCCTGGAGGCCTGGTTCGACCAGGAACTGGAACCCTACCTGGCCGAGACGCTGACCACCCATCCCCGCTTCCGCCGCGAGACCGTCACCGTCGCCGTCATGCGCGGCGACGAGCCCCAGGCGGCACCGGATTCCCTGTCCCGGGCGCTGTCGCTGCGACTGACCCGCTTCCTGCAAACGACGCCGGGCGTGAACCTGATATGGGAGGGCGGCCGCAGCGCGGGCGACTGCGTCCGTCGGGAAGACGCTCACTACGTCATCGCCGTCGACCTGCAGCAGAGCGGACCCGGTTCCCACCGTCTCGCCATCCGTGCCCTCGACCGTGAGGAGGGCCTCTGGGTGACGGGATTCGGCAAGGAATGGAACGGCCGGCTCACCCGCGGCCAGTACGCCCGCTCCCGCCAGCCCGCCGCCACCGCGGAATCCCGCGGCCTGCGCGACGACCCCTTCCGTGAGGACGAAAGCGATCTGCTCGCCGAACGGCTGGCCGCGCAGCTCGCGGCGGATTTCTGCGGCTTCGTCGGCGAGCCGCTGGTGGTGCACGCGGAGGCCGCCGGCCGGGACGGCTTCGTCGCCGACACCGTGCAGCTGGTCGCGAACAACCTGGCCCGCTCGCCGCACATCCGCAGCGTGCCGGATCCGGCCGCGGCGAACCTGATCCTCAGCGGCCGGCTGTACGCCATCGACGGCGATCTGCAGCAGTTCTGGGTGCAGGCCCGCCCGGCCACGGCCGGCGCGCGCTTTCCGGTCACCGACGTGGCGGCCTATGTCGAGACGCCCGACCCCGGCCGCCTCGCGCGCCGGTCGCCGCCGGATGTAACGGGCGCGCCGGCCGCGGACGACCTGCGGCCCGCCGCGCCGCCGGCCGGGGATACCGGTCCTGGCACCACCGACTCTGTCGCGCTGGGCGCGCTGCGGTTGCTGACACCGAACGATCACTGGATGTGCCGCCGTGCCGACCCCTGGCGCCGCGGCGCCCGGGTGCTGCGCCCCGGCGAGAGCCTGGCCGACGACGCGTGCTTCGCGCTGGAGATCGAGGTCAGCGGTGACGCCGAGGTCTTCCTGCTGCGGCGCCACCCCGCGGCCGGACTCGTGCGGTTGATGCCGGGCCGCTGCGGCCGCCACGGCCGGGTGCCCGGCCGCAGCTACGGCGAAGCCACCCTTCGATTCCCGTCGGCGCCCGCCGGCTGGGCGCACGCGCTGCGCCCGCCCCGCGCCGCGATGCGCGAGCGCTGGATCGCGCTGGCCCTCCCGGCGGACGCCGCCGCCGCCGATCTGCGCCGCCACCTGGCCCGGCTGCCCGACGACTGTGCAGCGGAGGACGGTGCGTCCGTCGACGCCGACGCCTGGCTGGCGGGGCTTGACCGACTGACGAACGCGGCGGTCTCCGTGCGCCGGCTGGATGTGCCCGTGGGCCGTCAGGCGGCGAGGAGGGAATGACGCCATGACCCGCTTGCTCGGATTCCTGTCGGGACTCCTGCTGGTGATCGCCGTCGCGTTCGTCGTCCTGCGCTATGCGCCGGCCTGGCTGCCGGGCGATCGGTTGGCAGCCCGGACGGATAGTGCGGACAGCGCGGTGGCGGCGCCGGCGCAGGAGGAGCCCGCGCAGGAATCGACCTCGGCACCCGCTGAAGCACCGCCTGCGGGATTGTCCGAAGAGTTGCCCGAAGGACTGCCCGAGGAAGCCGGCCCGGAACCGGCGCGGAATCCGGCCGAGCAGCCAGGCGGGGAACGGACCCAGGAACCCACCCGGGGATCATCCCCGGAGACCGGACAGGAGCCGCTCAAGTCACCGGTCCCGGCCCAGGCCGAGACACTGCCGCGGGTGGACGACCCATCGCCCGTACCCGTCGCGGAAGCCAGCACCGACGGCGGTGGAGCGGCAGACGTCGCCACGGCCGCCGGCGAGGCGGACGAGCCCGCCCGCCGGTGGCATGCGTTCTGGCAGCCGTTTCGCAGCGAGATCTCCGCCGAAGGCTTCCGCCGGCGGCTGGAGGGCGTGACCGGCCTCGACTATCGCGTGGTCTCCCCCCGCCCCGGCGAGTATCAGGTGGCCTTCGCCTACCGGGACGAGGCCGAGCGCCAGGAGAACCTCGCCGCCATCGAGGAGGCCACGGGCCTCGTGCTGCGGAGCCGGGTACTGTGAGGGCCGCGCTCGTCATCGCCGGGTTGTGCCTCGCGCTCTGGTCCGCGGCGGGCCAGGCCAACAGCGCCGCGGACGGCCGCGAGCTGGCCGCGGCCTGGCAACAGTACGCGGCCGAACACGCCGAGCGGGAGCCGGCGGTGAATTTCCCCTACGGCGAGTGCTTCCGCCGGGCCGCCATCCTCAATCAACTGCCGGAGACCCTGCTGCTGGCAGTGGCCCGGGGCGAGAGCGATTTCGACCCGACCGCCCGCTCCCACGCCAACGCCCACGGCGTGATGCAGATACTCTGGCCCGGCACGGCGCGCCACCTCGGGCTGTACCTGCTCTCCGATCTCTACGAGCCCTGCAAGAACATCGACGCCGGCGCCCGCTACCTGAAGGAGCTGCTGGCGCGCTACGACGGCGACCTGCATCTGGCGCTGGCCGCCTACAACTACGGCCCGAGCCGCATCCCGAAGTCCGGCGTCATCCCGTCCGGCGCGGTCTGGTACAGCGGCTACATCTACCGCCACCTGCAGTACGTGCTCGGCCGCAGCACGCCGGCGGGCAAGCCGCCGCAGGATTACGGCGAGCAGGGCAAGCTCACGCTCATCAGTTTCGCCGCACCCTATCGGGCGCAGGCCTTCGTCGCCGCCCTGGAGCAGGACCCGGGCGGCCTGGCGGTGGACTGGTTCCGGGCGGGCGTCGCCGAGTTCCGCGTGGTGCTGCTGTACGAGGACGAGGCGGACCTCGCACGCAGCCGCCGCCGCCTGGCCCGGGCGGGATTCCCGCTGCCCTGACCGGCGCCGCGCCGGCGCCCCGCGGCGCCAGCCGTGCCATGCGTGCCACTTCGGCAATTTGCCACGGTCAACGGTGGCGCTACCATGCGCTTTTCCCGCCACCGGGCCGCAGCCTCATGCATCCGCTCGACCATCTCTACCTGCTGCTGCTCGTGGTCGGCCTGCCGCTCTACAGCGCCTGGTCCTGGCGCCGCTGGCTGGCGAAGCTCGCCGCCGGCCATCGGCCGCGGCGGATGCGGCTCTATCTCGGCAGCCTGGCGCAGCTCTGGCTCGTGGTCGGCGTGCTTGCCGCCTGCTGGTGGTGGCTCGGCCGCTCACCCGGCCTGCTCGGCTTCACCGCGCCCGGCGGAACCGGTTTCTGGCTGGGCGCCGTGCTGGTGGCGCTCGCCACCGGCGCCTTCCTGCAGTCCTGGCGGGGCATGGTGCGGGCCGATGCGGCCGACCGCCGGCGCTACCGCGAGCAGCTGGCCGAGCTGGGCCACATGATGCCGCGCAACGGCCGGGAATACGCGGCCTTCGCCGCACTCTCGATCACGGCGGGCGTGGTCGAGGAGACCATCTTCCGCGGCTGGCTCATCTGGTACCTGCAGGCGTGGATGCCGCTGACGGCCGCCGTGCTCGTCTCCTCGGCCGCATTCGGCCTCGCCCATCTCTACCAGGGCGCCGCGGGCGTCGCCAAGACCGGCGTCATCGGGTTGCTGATGGCGCTGCTGTATCTGCTGAGCGGCTCGCTCTGGCTGCCCATCGTCGCCCACGCCATGGTCGACATCCTGCAGGGCGCGACCATGATGGAGCTGTACCGGCGCCGCTCCGGCGACGAAGGCGGCGAGCCGCCGGCTGCTACCATGAACCGATGACCCCGCAGCCGATGATTCCCGAGAGCAAACTGCCCGACGTCGGCACCACGATATTCACGGTGATGTCTGCGCTGGCCGCCGAACACGGCGCCATCAACCTCTCCCAGGGCTTCCCGGACTTCGAGCCGCCCGGCTTCCTGCTCGACCGGGTCGCCCATCACCTGCACGCGGGCCGGAACCAGTACGCGCCCATGACCGGCGTGCCGGCGCTGGCGGAAGCCGTGGCGGAGAAGATCGGCGAGATGTACGGCGCGGAAGTCGACCCGGCGGCCGAGATCACCGTCACCAGCGGCGCCACGGAGGCGCTGTTCTGCGCCATCCACGCGGTGGTGCGGCCGGGCGACGAGGTGATCGTCTTCGACCCCGCCTACGACGCCTACGAGCCGGCGGTGCGGCTTGC
>DASRVH010000141.1:0-9773 GCA_035655155.1 Woeseiaceae bacterium | reverse complement strand
CTCCTACCTGTTGAATTCGAAGTAGCGGGCCAGGGGCTCCGGCAGGCCAGAGCGGATCGGGCGGTCGGCGGGTGCGTCCGTCGGGGCCGAGCTGTAGGTGTTCCAGAACAGCACCGGGCGGCCGTCGAGACGGCCGGAGTCCGCGTCGGCCAGCAGGGCCGACAGTGCCTTGCCCGAATAGGTGGTTTCGAGGGTGAGGCCGGTTTCCGCGGCAGCCCACTCGACCGCCCGGCGGGCCGCCGCGGTGGGCACGGCATAGCCGTCGCCGAGGAACTCGTCGCGCACCTCCAGGTTCAGGTCGTCCTCCCGCACGGGCGGAAATGCCCGGTCGAGCCGGTGCAGCAGGGCGGCCGTCTTCGCGCCGAGCCGCCGGGTGCGTGCCTCGTCGGCGATTTTCTCGATGACCACGCGGACGGCGACGACGCGGCTGGACAGGCCGGCGGCCGCCAGGCCGGCCGCGAGGCCGGCCACCGTGCCCATGGTGCCGAGGGGCAGGTAGATAAGTTCCGGTTCCGGCGCCTGTCCCGCGCGGATCTGGGCGGCGAGTTCGAAGGCCGCATTCACGTAGCCCGCGCTGCCGTGCCAGGTGGACCCGCCGATGGGGATGACCCAGGGCCGGTGCGTGGCGTCGGGACCGCGGAAGAGATCCCGGTACAACGCGAGGCGCTGCTGCCGGCTGCCACCCCAGGGCACCAGTTCGGTGCCCAGCGCGAGATGCCGGTTCAGCGTGCGCCGTACCGCCGGGCTGGGGGGCTGGGGTCCGAGCAGGCAGGTGCAGCCGAGACCGAGGCTGGTGGCGTGCACGGCCGTGGCCAGCGCGTGGTTCGAGCCGGCCGCGCCGAAGGTGGCGACCGAGCGATGCCCACGGGCGATCGCCTGGCCGAGGGCATACTCCAGCTTGCGCAGCTTGTTGCCGCCGTAGTCGGGATGGGTGAGGTCGTCCCGCTTGATCCAGAGCGGCAGGCGGTCGGTGCGTCGACATTCCAGCGGCGTGGGGAAGACGCCGAGGAATTCCCGCGGCAGCCGGTTGAGCCCGGCGTGGGACTGTTCGAGGTAACTATAGCCGCGCGGTGTCTGCATGGGCGGGACCGGTCGATGCCAGCGGGCATGGTAACTCCCCGCGGCAGGCCGTAGAATCAGGGCCTGGACGCTGAGGCACCAGGGGCGACAGGGGCAATCGGCATTTGAGCGATTCGACCGACACCGGCATCACCGTAGGGGAGATGCCGGCAGGGGATCAGTCCATAGCGACGAGTCCCGATACCACCGCCGCCTTCATCGGCCGCGCGCTCTGCGGCCCCGTCAACCACCCTGTCGCCGTCGGCTCTTTCTCCGAGTTCTCCCGTCGCTTCGGCGGTCACTGGCGGCTTAGCAGCCTCGGCCCTGCCGTAGAGCAGTTCTTCGCCCACGGCGGGCGTCGCGCGATCGTGGTCCGCGTGGCCAACGGCGCCCGCGGCGCCAGACTCACGCTGCCTGCCGGCAATGCCGGTCTGACGCTGGCGGCGCTGAGCCCGGGCGCCGGCGAGACGTTCCGCGCCTCCGTGGACTACGACGGCATCGACGGTCGTCCGGGCACCGACGGCAGCCGTTTCAACCTGACCGTGCAGCGGCTGTCGCCGCGCACCCGCCTGATCGACGACCAGGAGATATTCCGGGGACTCACCTGCGACGATGACGCCGAGAACAACGTCCGCGATCGTCTCCTCACCTCCCGGCTGGTGCGCGTGGCCGGGCCGTTGCCCGAATGCCGTCCCGACGCCACGCGGTCCGGGGGCGCCGACCGGGCGGTTTCCTACGCGCCGGCCGACGAGCCCGGCACGGACGGCCAGCCGCTGACCGACTACGACCTGATCGGCTCGGCGCGGGACTATACCGGGCTGTTCGCGCTGGAAGGCGCGGCGCACTTCAGCTTCCTCTACGCGCCGCCGATGGGCGGCGGCCGCGATCCCGGCCCGGCCTTCCTGATGGCGGCCGAGCGCTACTGCCAGCGCCGCGGCGCCATGCTCATCGTCGATCCGCCCTCCGGCTGCCGGAGTTTCTCCGAACTGGACCTGGCGCTGCGGCGGGACGGATTCCGCAGCCCGCAGCTGCTGACCTATTTCCCCCGCATGACCGACCGGCGCCGCCCGGACGATGGCGTCCTGCCGGTCGGCGGCGCGCTCGCCGGCATTCTGGCCCGCAACGACGAGAGCGGCCATGTCTGGATGTCTCCGGCCGAAGGAGCGGCGTTTCTGCGCGACCTGCGCCCGACGGTGGAGCTGGACGACGCGGAAGCGGCGGCGCTGCATCGCCACGGGGTGCAGACGCTGCGCCGCGGCGACGATCGCCGGGTGCGGCCGACGGGGAACGTCGCCTTCACCGGCAGCGTGTTCGGCGGCGCGCGGTGCCTCGGCACCGAGCGGCTGATCCAGTTCGTCCTCCATCGCGTCGAGCGGTCCACGCGCTGGGTGCTGTTCCGGCGCAGCGAGCGTACGTTGTGGCAGGCGGTCGAACGCCGGGTCGGCGATTTCATGCAGGCGCTGGAGGCGGACGGCGCCTTCGCGGGCCGGGGCGGCGCCGCCTGGTTCGTGCGCTGCAATTCCTCCACCAATACGGCCGCCCAGCAGGGCCGGCCGTCGGTCGGCCTCATCATCGGCTTCCGGCCCGCCGGCGAGACGGAGATGCTGGTGTGGTCGCTGGTGCAGGAACCGGCCGGGGCGCGGATCAGCCCCGCGGCCTTCGCCGGCGCCAGCGCCGCGGCGGGCTGAAGACCGCCCGGATCAGGCGCGGGCGGGCCGCGCCGTGATGTACATGCGGATCACCGCGTGCACCACCTCGGTGCCGTCCTCTCCGTGGACGGACACGTCCACCGCCACGTCCTCGCCGTCGTCCCACTGCGTCTCCGGCAGGCGCGCCGTCGCCGTCACGTCCGTCGCCGCCTTCGCCAAGTACTCGATGTTCATGCCCCGCGGGATCCAGCGCCGGTCCGCGGGGATGGCCGCCTCCATCAGCACGCCGGCGCAGAGCTCGCAGAGGTTGGCGCAGGCGAGTGCATGCACCGTGCCGATGTGATTCTTCACCTTGCGCCGTTTGCGCACCCGCGCGGTGACGTGATCCGGCTCGATCTCGAGGATGAGCGGCGAGATGGACGAGAAGTAGGGTGCGCGCAGACACACCGCGCGGGTGAACAGCCAGCGGCCCAGCGGCCAGCGCGACAGCCGGCGCCACAGTCTCAGAGCGGAAGTCTCAGTCGTCATGATCCGGTTCCTCGTGTGCCGGCGCGCCGTAACCGCCGCCGCCGGGCGTCTCGATGATCACGGCGTCGCCGACGGCGACCTCGCGGGTGTCCACCGCCGCCAGTTCCTCGACGCGGCCGTCGGCCCGGCGCAGGCGGTTGCAGCCCACGGCGCCGTTGCCGCCGCCGGCCAGGCCGAACGGCGGCACGCGCCGATGACCGGACAGTATGGAGACGCCCATGGGCTGCAGGAAGCGGATGACGCGCCTGCAGCCGTCGCCGCCCCGCTGCCGGCCGCGGCCGCCCGAGCCCGTGCGGACGGAGAACTCCTCCACCAGCACCGGGAAGCGGCCTTCCAGCACCTCCGGGTCCGTGAGGCGGGAGTTGGTCATGTGGGTCTGCACGGCGTTGGCGCCGTCGAAGTCCGGCCCGGCGCCGGCGCCGCCGGCGATGGTCTCGTAGTACTGGTGCTCGTCGTCGCCGAAGGTGAGGTTGTTCATGGTGCCTTGGGAGGCGGCCAGCGCGCCCAGGGCGCCATAGAGCGCGTCGGTGACGCACTGGGAGGTCTCCACGTTGCCGGCGACGACGGCCGCCGGATAGCGGGGGCTCAGCAGCGTGCCCGGCGGCACGCGGATGTCCAGCGGTTCGAGACAGCCGGCGTTCAGGGGTATGGGCTCTGCCACCAGTGTGCGGAACACGTACAGCACCGCCGCGCGGGTCACCGACTCCGGCGCGTTGAAGTTGCTCGGTGACTGCGGGCTGGTGCCGGTGAAGTCCACCCGCGCGCGGCCGTCCACGAGGCGGACGTTCACCCGGATGATCTCGCCGCTGTCCATCTCGTAGACGAACTCACCGTCGTGCAGGCGGGCCAGCAGACGGCGCACGCTGGCGGCCGCGTTCTCGCGCACGTGATCCATGTAGGCGTGCACGGTCCCGGCGCCGTAGCGCTCGATGGCACGGTCGAGCTGGCGTATGCCTTCCTCGTTGGCCGCGAGCTGGGCCTTGAGGTCGATCAGATTGCGCCGCGGGTTGCGGGCGGGCCAGTCGCCGCCGCGGAAGATCTCGAGTACCGCCTCGGTCTGCAGCTCGCCGCCCCGCGCGAGGCGCACGTTGTCCAGCAGCACGCCTTCCTCTTCGATGCGGTGGCTCGCCGGCGGCATGGAGCCGGGCGTGAGTCCGCCCACGTCGGCGTGATGGGCGCGCGAGGCGAGCCAGAACGCCGGCGCCGTCGCGTCAGCGCCGGGAAAATAGGGCGTGACCACCGTGATGTCCGGCAGATGGGTGCCGCCGTTGTAGGGGGCGTTCAGCATCCAGGCGTCGCCGCGGCGCACGTCGCCCGCGTTGGCATCGATGACGGCGGCGACGCTGTCGCCCATCGAGCCCAGGTGCACCGGCATGTGGGGCGCGTTGGCGATGAGCCGTCCGGCCCGGTCGAACACGGCGCAGGAGTAGTCCAGCCGCTCCTTGATGTTCACCGAATGGGCGGTGTGGCGCAGCACGGCGCCCATCTGCTCGGCGATGTGCATGTAGAGGTTGTTGAAAACCTCCAGCATCACCGGGTCCGCCTCACGGGAGACCCGCTCGGCGGCCGGCGCCTCGCGGCGGGTGAGCAGCAGATGGCCGTGCTCGTTGAGCTCGCCCTCCCAGCCCGGCTCGATCACCGTGGTCGCGTTGTCCTCGATGACGATGGCCGGCGACGGGACGCGCTGGCCCGCGCCCAGTTCGGCGCGGTCGTAGACGGGCACGCGCCGGTACCCGCCCGGCAGCCAGACCTCGGTGTGTTCGAGAGGCTCGGGCGGCGCGTCCGTCGCTCCCGGCCCGCTGAATCCCCGCGGAAGTTCGTCGCGGCCCCGGGCCTCCACCGTGATGGAGGCGAGCACCAGGGGTTCGTCGCCGGGCGCCACGCCGAAACGGGTGCGGTGGGCCTCCCCGAAGGCCGCGGCCACGTCCTGCGGGCTGCCGCCGGGGACGGTGAGTATCGTGTCGCTGCCGGCCACCCGCACGCCGTAGCGCACCGCGACCTCCAGCGCGTCGCCGGCCAGGCCCTGGGCGGCGAGTTCGTCCCGACACCCCGCCATCAGCCTGGCCCGGACCGGCTCGGCCGTGTCAGTCGCGTCTTCGAGCGGCATCTCGATGCTCTCGGTGCGCGAGGCGATCAGGTCGGCCAGCCCCATGCCATAGGCCGAGAGCAGGCCTGCCAGCGGATGCAGCCAGATCGAGCGCACGCCGAGGACGTCGGCCACCCGGCAGGCGTGCTGGCCGCCGGCGCCGCCGAAACAGCACAGCGTGAAGTCCCGCACGTCCTCGCCGCGCTCCACGGTGATACGGCGGATCGCGTTCGCCATGTTCTCGACGGCGATCCGGAGATAGCCCTCGGCAACTTTCTCGGCCACTTCCTGGGTGGTCGGGGCCCGGCCGGTGTCGGCGGCGGCGTCCTCCGCCAGCGCCTCGAGGGCGGCCAGGCTGGCGTTCCGGTCGAGACGCTCGTCGCCGCCGGGCCCGAACACGGCGGGGAAATGGGCCACGGGGATGCGACCGAGCGCCACGTTGGCGTCGGTGACCGTGGCGGGTCCGCCGCGGCGGTAGCAGGCCGGTCCGGGATCGGCGCCGGCGGATTCGGGGCCGGCCTGGAAGCGGCCGTCCCGGTAGGCCAGCACCGAGCCGCCGCCTGCCGCTATCGTGTGTATTTCCATCATCGGCGCACGCAGGCGTACCCCGGCCACCTCCGAGTCCAGGGTGCGCACATACTCGCCCGCCCAGGCCGAGACGTCGGTTGAGGTGCCGCCCATGTCGAAGCCGATCAGCCGCTCCAGGCCGATCGCGCTCGCCGTCTGTACCATGCCAACGACGCCGCCGGCCGGGCCGGACAGCACGGCGTCCTTGCCGCGCAGTCGTGCCGCGTCGATGAGCCCGCCGTTCGACTGCATCATCTGCAGTCGTTCCGGTGCCGCCACCGGCGCCAGCGCCCGGCCGAGGCGCTCGACGTAGCGGTACAGCACCGGGGACAGGTAGGCGTCCACCAGCGTGGTCTGGGCGCGGCTCACGAACTTGATGACCGGGGCCGTCTCGTGGGACACGGAGATCTGCGTGTAGCCGAGTTCCGCGGCGATGCCCGCGACGCGCTGCTCGTGCGCCGTCCAGCGATAGCCGTGCACCAGGCACACGGCGACGGCGGCGATGCCGCGCTCGCGGGCCGCCGCGAGGTCGCGGCGCAGCGCGGTCTCGTCCAGCTCCCGGAGCACCGTCCCGTCCGCGGCGATGCGCTCATCGGTCTCGATGATCTCCGTCTCCAGCGGGGCGGGTTTGCGAATGTGCAGCGCGAAGATATCCGGACGGCTCTGATAGGCGATGGCGAGCGCGTCCCGGAAGCCTCTCGTCACCACCAGGACGACGGGCTCGCCCCGCCGCTCGAGCAGGGCGTTCGTGGCGACGGTGGTACCCATTTTCACGGCATCGACACGGCCGCCGATATCGCCGGCGCCGGCGAGCAGGCGGCGGATGCCCTCGACGGCCGCGTCGTCGTAGTGCCCAGGCGATTCGGACAGCAGTTTGGCCGTGACCAGGTCGCCGGCGGGCGAGCGGCCGATCACGTCCGTGAACGTGCCGCCCCGATCGATCCAGAATTGCCAGCCGGCGTCATGCATCCGGCAGAGTGTACCGTCCTCCTCGCCCCGCGTAGGAGGGCCTTCAGGCCCGATCCGGCTTTCTCTTGTCGTTGGCCCGTCATCGGGTGGATAAGGGTCGCGGGGACGCTCACTCGGACGTCCTGTCCTCGCTCGCTTCGGCCAGACCTCCTTCCCGCCGTCATGGCTTCAGTCGGTCCGGACGACCCCGCGACCCTTATCCACCCGATGACGGGCCCGCAGCCGAGAGCGTTGGTGCCAATCAGCCGGCGCTGCTGACTGGCGCTTTTTTCACGCCACCACGAGCACGGCCGTCATGCGGGGGTATCCATCGCCGCGACCTTTTGTCGGGAGCAAGATGGATACCCCTGCATGACGGCCAGGAAAGAAGGGAATCGGGCCTGAAGGCCCTCCTACGGTGGGTGCAGTAAGATGGCCGGCGCATGGAGCAGAACGACGTCATCCTCTACACCCTGATCGCCTACGGCATCGGGCTCGTCGGCATCGGCGTGTGGGCGCGGAGCCGCAACCGGGACAACACCGACTACTTCCTGGGCGGCCGGCGGCTCGGGCCCTGGCTCGCGGCGCTGAGCGGCTCGGCCAGTTCGTCATCGGCCTGGACGCTGCTGGCCGTCAGCGGCGCGGCGTATTCCTGGGGGCTGTCGGCGCTGTGGCTGTTCCCGGCCACGCTGAGCGGGTTTCTGATCAACTGGTTCCTGATCGCGCCGCGCCTGCGGGTGCTGTCCCGGGAGACCGGGGCCATCACGCTGGCGGAGATCATCGCGCCGGCCGAGTTCGGCGCGGCGCGCAGGACGGTGCTGCGGGTGGCGGCCGTGATCGTGCTGTTCTGCTTCATCTTCTACATCGCCTCCCAGTTCGAGGGCGCGGGCAAGGCGTTCCAGGCGCATTTCGGCTGGCCCCGGGAGGCGGCCATCCTGACGGGCGTGGCGATCGTCCTGGCCTACACCTTCCTCGGCGGGTTCTGGGCCGTCTCGGTCTCGGACATGGTGCAGGGGCTGATGATGGTGGCCGCCGCCGTGCTGGTGCCGGCGGCGGCACTCGTGGCGCTCGGCGGCGTCGGCGAACTGGCGCCCCGGCTGGCTGCCACCGCCTCGCCGGTCGAGCTGTCGCTGACGGGTCCGTTCACCGGCGCCATGGGCGTGGCGTTCGTCCTCGGCACGCTGGGCATCGGTCTCGGCTATCCCGGCCAGCCCCACGTGGTGAACCGCTTCATGGCACTGCGGGACGGACCGTCGCTCCGGCGGGCACGGGTCATCGCGATCTCCTGGGCGGTGCTGGTCTACGCCGGCATGCTCTTGCTCGGTCTCTGTGCGCGGGTGCTCTACGACATCGCCGATGGCGAGCAGGTGCTGTTCGAGGTCTCGGCGCGGGTACTGCCGCCCTTCGTCGCCGGCATCGTCCTGGCGGCAGTGCTGTCGGCGATCATGTCCACGGCGGACAGCCAGCTGCTGGTGGCGGCCTCTTCCGCGGCTCATGACTGGAACGCGGGCTCGCCGGGGCACACCTCGGGCCTGTCGGCGTCCCGGCTCACCGTGGTCCTGCTCTGCATTGCGGCGGCCCTGCTGGCGATCTTCGTTGCGGAGGACATCTTCACCCGCGTGCTGTTCGCCTGGCACGCCGTGGGCTCGGCCTTCGGCCCGCTGCTGCTGATGCGGGTGCTCGGCTATCGCGTCGGCGCGCGAGGCACGCTCGCCACCCTGCTCGCGGGCTTCGGGCTGACCGTCCTCCTGCACTGGCTGCCGCAAACGCCGGGCGACGCCGCCGAGCGGCTGATCCCGCTGGCCGTCGCACTCACGATC
Source organism: Woeseiaceae bacterium (assembly GCA_035655155.1). Lineage (GTDB taxonomy): Bacteria > Pseudomonadota > Gammaproteobacteria > Steroidobacterales > Woeseiaceae > Lentisalinibacter. The sequence goes on along the minus strand of DASRVH010000141.1, from coordinate 1,116 downwards.
GCCTGGGTCTGTCGCAATTCGGGAAACGACTGACCCGATGAGTGTGCGTTGATCGTGGCCGCAATTAGACTGTTCTGCCTATGAAGGTCGATCGCATCCTGCGCACGGTGTTGATACTGGCGGTGATCCTGCTGTTCGTGGCGGTGATCGCGGGCATGCTGTTCATCACCGAGTCCGCGCTCAACGTCTGGGACCGCCTGCGCGAGGCGCCGGCGTGGCTGGTCGTCACCTACGCGGGTGTGCTGATCGCGATCGCCCTCGCGGCCGTCTGGATCGTCTGGCGTTTCCTGCTGCCGCGGCGATCGCGCGAGCGCGCCGAAGCCGGGCCGGTGTTCTCGGAGGAGGCGCTGAAGGACCGGCTGACGGCGGCGGAGGCGGTCGGTGTCGACGTGGCCGCCGCCCGCAGCGAACTTGCGGCCCTGGACGAGCGACGGATCAGCGGGCGCATCCATCTCGCCCTGTTCGGCGAGATCAGCACGGGCAAGAGTTCGCTGATCCGCGCACTGGTGCCGGGCGCGGAAGTCGAGACGAGCCCGGTGGGCGGCTCCACCCGGGAGATCGCCCGCTATCAGTGGCACAGCCCGAACGGCGAGGAGGTGGTGCTGACCGACGTGCCGGGCACCGGCGCCGTCGGCGGCGAGTTCGATGCGCTCGCCCGGGAGGAGGTGCTGCGCGCCCACGTCGTGCTCTATCTCTGCGACGGGGATCTGAGCCGCCAGGAGGCCGAGGCCCTCGGGCAGCTGGTCGACGTGGGCAAACCCACCATCCTGGTGCTGAACAAGACCGACCAGTACACGGAGGAGGATCTCTACCAGGTGATGGAACGGCTGCAGGCCCGCCTGCAGGATCTGCGGCCGGAGGCGCCCGCCGTTGCGGTGCGGGTCAGCGCCCGCGAGGACGAGGCGGTCATGGAGGAGGCTCCGGACGGAGAGCTGGTCGAGCGTCGCCGGCCCCGGGAACCCGATATCGCGGAACTGGTGCTGGCGCTGAACGAGCAGCTCAGCCGGGGCCGGGACGACATGGACCGCCGCCGCGATGCGGCCGTGTTCGCGCTCGCCACCGAGAAGCTGCAGGCGGCGGAGACGGCCTACCGGGTGCGACGGGCCGAGGAGATCA
>DASRVH010000140.1:0-6009 GCA_035655155.1 Woeseiaceae bacterium | reverse complement strand
CGATCACGCCTACATCGCTATGGAATATTTCCCCGCCGGCGATCTGCGCACGCGCATCCGCGCGGGCATGGATGCCGACGAGGCACTGGACGTCGCGCGCCAGATCGCGGGCGCGCTGAAGTCCATCCATGCCGTCGGCATCCTCCACCGGGACCTGAAGCCGGGCAACATCATGCTGCGCGAGGATGGCAGCATCGCGCTCATCGACTTCGGGCTGGCCAAGCGGCTGCGGCTGCGGGCGGAGATCACCGGCACCGGCGAGATCTTCGGCACGCCTTATTACATGAGCCCGGAGCAGGGCCACGGCCGCGACACCGACGAGCGCTCCGACCTCTACAGCCTCGGCGTCATCCTGTACGAGATGCTGACCGGCGAGAAACCGTACACCGCGGACTCCGCCATGGGCATCATCTACAAGCACGGCCACGCGGACATCCCGCGGCTGCCGGCGGAACTCGCGGCCCTGCAGCCCCTGGTGGACGGCCTGCTGGCGAAAGACCCCGCGGACCGTTTCCAGTGCGCCGACGAGGTGCTGGCGTGGCAGCCGTGAAGCCGGGCGGATTGGATAACGTGCGGGACACCGCTCCCGCGAACGAGCCCGTGGCCGTCCCGCAACCGATACGCGGATTCCTGGGCGCCGCCACGCCGGCGGCCTGGGTGGATGCCGCGGCCGCGGAACCGGGCCTGATCCTGATGGATCACGCCAACTGCGAGCTGAAGGCGGCCTCCACTGCCATGAACCTCATCTACCGCTACCCCGAGCGCACGGATATCGGCTGGCAGATGTCCCGGCTGGCGCGGGAAGAACTGCGCCACTACGAGCAGGTGCAGCGGCTGATGAAGACCATGGGTGTCGCCCCCCGTCCCCTCAGCGCCTCGCGCTACGCGGCCGGCCTGCGCGACGCGGCCCGCCGCCGCGATCCCGGCCGGCTCACCGACCTCCTGCTGATCGGCGCCCTCATCGAGGCCCGCTCCTGCGAGCGCTTCGCACTGCTGGCACCGCGGCTGGAAGGGCGCATGGCGGCCCTGTACGCCGGCCTGCTGGCCTCCGAGGCACGCCACTTCGAGAACTACCTGGCCCTGGCCGGGACGGCGGAGGAAGCCGACGCCGCCGACGCGCGCCTGGCCGACCTCCGCGCCGTGGAGAACGAGCTGGCGACATCCCCGGACACCGAACTCCGCTTCCACAGCGGCCCACCCATGTAGGAGGGCCTTCAGGCCCGATCCTGCCAGCCCCGAGGCCGCTTTCTATCCGCATCGGCCCGCCATCGGCTGGGGCGGACTGCGGTGGACGCTCACTCGGACGTCCTGTCCTCGCTCGCTTCGGCCAGACCTCCTTCCCGCCGTCCTGGCTCCAGTCGGTCCGGACGACCCCCGCAGTCCGCCCCAGCCGCTGACGGGCCCGTAGCCGTGAAGTGTGGCGCCAGTCAGTAAGCGCTGCTGACTGGCAGCGCCTTCAAGCTACCGCGAGCACGGCCGTCATGCGGGGGTATCCATCGCTGCGACCTTTTGTCGGGAGCAAGATGGATACCCCCGCAGGGCGGCCAGGAAAGAAAGGAGTCGGGCCTGAAGGCCCTCCCACATCAGGTCGGGCCTGAAGGCCCTCCTACAAGACTTTCCAGCGGTAGTCGGGGCCTTCCGGGGTCCAGTGCAGCACGGTGCCCTGCTCGTACCAGTCGCCGAGGACGATGCGGGTGGCGGCGGTGCCGTCCAGGTCCAGTTCGTGCACTGCAGGGCGGTGGGTGTGGCCGTGCACCAGCGTGGTTACGCCGGCCTCGCGCAGGGCGGCGGCGACGGCGTCGGCGTTCACGTCCATGATGTCCTCGGCCTTGTCCACCATGGCCGCGCGGCTCTCTTCCCGGGCCTGGCCGGCCAGCGCCTGTCGTTGTTCCACCGACATCGACAGCACCTGCTGCTGCCATGCCGGATCGCGGGACTGGCGGCGGAAGGCCTGGTACTCCAGGTCGTCCGTGCAATACGCATCGCCGTGGCTGAGCAGCACCGGAGTGCCGTAGAGGTCGTGGACCGCCGGGTCTTCCAGCAGCGTGAAACCCGTCCGTTCGGCGAACGCCTCGCCGATCAGGAAGTCCCGGTTGCCGTGCATGAAGTAGCCGGCGACGCCGGCGTCGGTGAGCCGGCGCAGGGCCGCCTGCACCTCACGGTTGTGCTCGTCGGGATCGTCATCGCCGATCCAGGCCTCGAACAGGTCGCCCAGGATGTACAGCGCCTCCGCCTCTGCCGCCTCGGTCTCCAGGAAGCGGAAGAAGCGCTCGGTGATGTCGGGCCGGGCGGCCTGCAGGTGCAGGTCGGAGATGAACAGCTTCGTCATCGGATCGCGTGCGCGGCTATTCCGGCGGCGTGTAGCCGGAGGGGTGGTAGATCATGTCTTCGATGATCACGGGCATGTTCGGTACGTCGGCCGGGAACGGGCCGCCGGCGCCGGTGGGCAGCGTGGCGATGGCATCCACCACGTCCATGCCGTGGATCACCTGGCCGAACACGGCATAGCCCCAGCGCTCCGGCTGCGGGTCCAGCTTCGGGCCGTTGTCCACCAGGTTGACGAAGAACTGGGTGTTGGCCGAGTGGGGATCGCTGGTGCGCGCCATCGCAATGGTGCCCCGCTCGTTGCTGAGGCCGTTGCCGGACTCGTTCGGGATGCTGTCGTCGGGTTCCTTCAGCACGTACTTCGGCGTGAAGCCGCCGCCCTGGATCACGAAATCCGGCACGATGCGGTGGAAGACGAGGCCGTCGTAGAAGTCGGACTCCACCAGCGACAGGAAGTGGGCGACTGTCAGCGGCGCGCGCCTGCCGTTCAGCTCCAGCACGAAGGTGCCCTCTGTGGTGCGCACCTCCACCTGCGGAAAGGAGGGCGCGTCGGCGGCGCAGGCCGCACCGCCGGCCAGCACGATGCCGGCGGCCATTGCCGCCACGGCCGCTCTCATCGCTCTCATTGCACTCGTAACACTCATCGGATTCCTCGTTCTCCGTTAGAAGGCAGTTCGGGACGGCCGCGTCGGGCCGCGGTCACTCGTCGGCGGCCTCGGCGGCCGCCAGCGTGTTGTAGATCAGCATGGCCACGGTCATCGGGCCGACGCCGCCGGGCACGGGCGTGATCCAGGCGGCGCGTTCCTTTGCGGCGGCGAACTGGACGTCGCCCACCAGCCTGCCGTCCTGCTGGCGGTTGATGCCCACGTCGATCACGATCGAGCCCTCGGGAACCCACTCGCCCGGGATCAGCCCGGGCTTGCCGACGGCGACCACCAGGATCTCGGCGCGCTCCACGTGCTCGCGCAGATTGCGGGTGAAGCGGTGACAGACCGTGGTGGTGGAGCCCATCAGCAGGAACTCGAGCGCGAGCGGCCGGCCCACGTGGTTCGAGGCGCCCACGATCACCACGTGCTTGCCCTTCGGATCCACGCCGATGCGCCCCAGCAGCGTCACGATGCCGAACGGCGTGCAGGGGCGCAGCGTCGGGATGCGCTGGGCGAGCCGGCCGACGGTGTAGGGATGGAAGCCGTCCACGTCCTTGGCCGGGTCGATGCGCTCGATCACCTTCACCGCGTCGATCTGGTGGGGCAGCGGTAGCTGCACCAGGATGCCGTGCACGCTCTCGTCGGCATTCAGCTCGTCGATCAGCTCCAGCAGGGCGGCCTCGGTGGTGGTGGAGGGCAGGTCGAAGTCCAGCGAGCGCATGCCGGCCGCGTCGCAGGCCTTGCGCTTGTTGCGCACATAGATCTGGGAGGCGGCGTCGTGGCCCACCAGGATCATGGCCAGCGACGGCTGGGGCTTGCCCCCGGCCATGCGCTTCTCGACCCGCTGCCGGACCTCTTCGCGGATCTCCTCCGCGATTCCCTTGCCGTCGATGATCTTCGCCGTCATGGCGCGCAGTTTACCGCGAAATTGACGCATCTCCGCAGCGCCACGTATTATTCCCGCCCCCGGCGAGCCGGGGTGTTCGCGGCGGGGCATGGCGCAGTCTGGTAGCGCATCTGCTTTGGGAGCAGAGGGTCGGCGGTTCGAATCCGTCTGCCCCGACCAAAAATCGGCAGTGTGCGCCTGTAGCTCAATGGATAGAGCATCGGCCTTCTAAGCCGAGGGTTGCAGGTTCGAGTCCTGCCAGGCGCGCCAAGTCGGAAATTACGGGTTATAATACCCGGCTGGAACAATGGTGGGCGTAGCTCAGTTGGTAGAGCCCCGGGTTGTGATCCCGGTCGTCGTGGGTTCGAGTCCCATCGTCCACCCCAGTTCTTTCAAGCGCTCTAATCGGAAGGGCCGTTAGCTCAATTGGCAGAGCAGTGGACTCTTAATCCATTGGTTGTAGGTTCGATTCCTACACGGCCCACCATCCTCCCGAATCCCCATCTCCTCTCGTAGGAGGGCCTTCAGGCCCGATTCCCTTCTTTCCTGGCCGCCCTGCGGGGGTATCCATCTTGCTCCCGAAAAAAGGTCGCGGCGATGGATACCCCCGCATGACGGCCGTGCTCGCGGTGGCGTGAAGGCGCTGCCTGTCAGGGGCGCTCACTGACTCGTGCCAAGCCTTTCCGCTACGGGCCCGTCAGCGGGTGGGCAAGGGTGGCGGGGTCGTCCGGGCCGACTGGAGCCATGACGGCGGGAAGGAGGCCCGGCCGAAGCGAAGGAGGACAGGACGTTCGACTGAGCGTCCCCGCGACCCTTGCCCACCCGATGGCGGGCCAACGCCGACAGAAAGCCGGATCGGGCCTGAAGGCCCTCCTTGTATGTTGAGTCTTGTGGTTCTGTAATGGAATCACGAGGCTCGGCAGACCGTGCCCTCCTGGGTCCTCGAGACCGCATCGTAGCGTGGTCGCCGAGCCATTTTCTTCTCACAAACCCGAACAGCTGCCGGGGCCGAGAGCCCGCATTTGCAAGGCAGGGAGGTGGAAGATGATGAGCGAGGAGATCAGTCGTGTTCTCGGTGTCGATGTCAGCAAGGACTGGCTGGATGTGGCTGCAGAGCCTGACGGCAGTCTCCAGAGGCTGAGCAACGATACCGAGGGCTTCAAGTCCGTGATAGCTCTGGCCCGGGAGAGCGAGAGCGAGCGCATCACGCTGGAGGCCAGCGGCGGCTACCAGACGCGCCTGGTGGCGGCGCTGCTCGAGGCCGGGCTGCCGGTGGTGGTGGTCAATCCGCGCCAGGTGCGCGAATACGCCCGCGCGACGGGGCGGCTGGCGAAGACCGACCGCATCGATGCGCGCATCCTGTGTGCCTTTACCCTGGCCGTGCAGCCGCCGCTGCGCGAGCTCAAAGACGAGCAGGCCGAGCTGCTGTCTTCACTGATAGCGCGCCGTCGCCAGCTCATCGAGATGCGTACGGCGGAGAAAAACCGCCTCACCCTCGGCGCCCGCGGTAAGGTCAGGAAGAACCTCAAGGCGCATATCGAGTGGCTCGACCGTCATCTGCGCGATACCGACCGGGAGCTGCGCCAGCTCATCGAGCGCTCCCCGGCCTGGCAGGAGAAAGAGGATCTGCTCACCAGCGTCCCTGGCGTCGGCAAGACCACGGCACAAATGCTCATCGCCCAGCTGCCCGAGCTGGGTCGCCTCACCCACAAGCAAATCGCCGCCCTGGTGGGCGTCGCCCCGTTCAACCGCGACAGCGGCACCCTCAGAGGCCAGCGCACCACCTGGGGAGGCCGCGACAGCGTCAGAGCCGGCCTCTACATGGCCACCATGAGCGCGATACGCGCCAACCCACCCATCAAGGCCTTCTACGAGCGCCTCAGAGGCCGCGGCAAACCCGGCAAGGTCGCCATTACCGCCTGCATGCGAAAGCTGCTCACCATGCTCAACGCCATGCTCCGCGATCACAAGCCCTGGGAACACCAAATGGCTTGACACGAAACACAGCTGCTACAGTCTGGCGGGGGCAGGTGTTACCCTGACAGAGGGGCGGGGTCGATCCTCACACAAGGAGTGACTCATGCAACGAAAGGCAAGCGCCAGCTGGAAGGGTAGTCTGCGCGACGGCGAAGGCTCCCTCACCACCGCGAG
>DASRVH010000139.1:0-14570 GCA_035655155.1 Woeseiaceae bacterium | reverse complement strand
CTCGCGGTGGTGAGGGAGCCTTCGCCGTCGCGCAGACTACCCTTCCAGCTGGCGCTTGCCTTTCGTTGCATGAGTCACTCCTTGTGTGAGGATCGACCCCGCCCCTCTGTCAGGGTAACACCTGCCCCCGCCAGACTGTAGGAGGGCCTTCAGGCCCGATTGTCTAATGAATCGGGGCTAAAGCCCCTCCTACATGCCCATTGAGGTCGGGCCTGAAGCCCCTCCTACCGTTTGCGCCGAGTGCGGATGGCAATTGCGCAGGGGTTCGGCCACAGTTGACCGGTTTGGAGCACCGACACGGTCCGCTGGCGATGGAGCACCGATCCTTCTACCGATGCCGCGCATCCCGGCCGCCGCGCCGGCCCGTGTGGCGCCCGATTGCCGCGATCGCCCTCGCGGCCCTGCTCGCATCCCACGACGCCCTGCCCCGCCCCACCGTCGGACTGGTGCTCAGCGGCGGTGGCGCGCGGGGCGGAGCGCACGTGGGCGTCATCCGCGTGCTGGAAGAGCTGAACGTGCCGGTGGACTACGTGGTCGGCACCAGCATGGGTGCCGTGGTCGGCGGCCTGTACGCCTCCGGCATGAGCGCGGACGAACTGGTGCGGGTCGTGGAAACCGCCGACTGGAACGTGCTGCTCACTGACCGCCCGCCCCGCTCGCAGCGCTCGTTCCGGCGCAAGTCCGACGACCTGGGCTTCCTGGTCGACTTCGATCTGGGCGTGGACAAGACCGGCCTGCTGCTGCCGGGCGGGCTGGTCCAGGGCCAGAACCTCGACCTGGAGCTGCGCCGGCTGACGGTGCCGGTGGCGACGGTCGACGAGTTCGACGCCCTGCCCGTCCCCTTTCGCGCGGTCGCCACCGACATCGCCACCGGCGAGATGGTGGTGTTCGATTCCGGCGACCTGGTCTCGGCCATGCACGCCAGCATGGCGGTGCCCGGCATCTTCCGGCCGGAACGCGAAGGCGGACGTTTGCTGGTGGACGGCGGCATCGCCAGCAACCTGCCCATCGAGGTGATGCGCGGGATGCAGCCGGACGTGATCATCGCGGTGGATCTGGGCTTCCCGCTGCAGCCGGAGTCCGAGCTCGGCTCGGCCCTGGCCATCACCCGCCAGATGCTCACCATCCTGATCAACAGCCGGGCCGAGGATCAGCTGCGCCTGCTGGAGGACGGCGACGTCCACATCGAACCGGCGCTGGGCGACCTCGGCTCGCAGGCGTTCGACCGGATGACGGAGGCCATGGAGATCGGCCGGCAGGCCGCGGCCGCGCTGGCGGACGCGCTGGCGCGCTTGTCGATCCCGGAAGCCGATTACCGGGCGTGGAAGGCGCAGGTGACGGCACGGCGGGGCGCGCCGCCGGTGATCGACCGGGTGCGGGTGAAGAACCGCTCCGGGCTGTCGCCGAAGGCCGTGGAGGCACGGCTCGGCGATTTCACCGGCGAGCCGCTGGACGTCGATGCCCTCGAGCGCGACATCGCAGAGATCTACGCGCTGGATACCTTCGAGACGGTGACCTGGGACGTGCGCGAGGAAGGCACGCTGACGACGCTGGAGATCGCGAGCACGGGCAAGAACTGGGGGCCGAATTACCTGCGCTTCGGCCTGAACCTGGAGGACGACTTCGAGGGCGGCAGCAACTACAACGCCGCGGCTCGGCTGACGATGACGGAGCTCAACCCGCTGGGCGGCGAGTTCCGCGCCGAGCTGCAGATCGGCGAATCGCCCCGCCTGTTCGCCGAGTTCTTCCAGCCACTGGACTATCGCTCGCGCTGGTTCGTGAACCCGCGGGTGGAGCTCAGGCGAACGGCGCGGGCCCTGTTCGACGAGGGTGCGCAGCTCGCGCGGCTGGACGCCAGCGAGGCCATCGTGGCGCTGGAGGGCGGGCGCCAGCTCGGCAACTGGGGGGAGCTGCGCGTCGGCGTGTCCCGCTCCCGGAGCGACGAATCCCTGCGCATCGGCGATCCCGGTTTCGAGGAAGGCGAAGGCGACCTCGGGCTGCTGATCGCCGAGTTCGCCTGGGACACGGTCGACCAGGTGGACATCCCCCGCCACGGCACGCTGATGGGGATCGGCTGGAACGGCTCGCGGGAGAGCCTGGGCTCGGACGGCGAGTTCGACGTGGCCAGCTTCTTCCTGCTGAAACCCTACACCTGGGGGCGCAACACCATCCTGCACTGGTGGAACCTGGACGGCACGTTCCGCGACGAGACGGCGGGCGTGCGGCCGTTCACGCTCGGCGGGCTGTTCAGCCTGTCCGGCTACGCCATCGATGAGCTGCGCGGCAAGCACCGCGGCATCGGCCGGCTGGTCTATTACCGCCGCCTCGGCGACGAGTCGCTGCCGGGCTTCGGCACGCCGGTGTATCTGGGCGCGTCGCTGGAAGCCGGCAACGTGTGGGAGAGCACCGACGAGGCGAGCTTCTCCAATACGCTCACCGCCGGCAGCGTCTTCGTGGTGATGGACACGCTGCTGGGTCCGCTCTACCTCGGCTGGGGCATGGGCGAGGGGGATCGGAGGTCGGCGTACCTGTTCCTGGGCCAGACGTTCTAGGATGTAGGAGGGGATTTATCCCCGATTGGTTAATGAATCGGGGCTAAAGCCCCTCCTACGAGCCCCTCCTACCAGGCCCTCCTACCCCTTCTTTCTCAGGAGTTCCCAGGTGGCCAGGGCCGCCAGGCCGCCGACGACGCCGCTGAGATAGGGCGGCATGGCCGGCTCGAAGAGGCCGGCCCAGACGAACCCGACGATCAGGCTCGCCGCGAACATCGCGACGAGGGCTATGAGCAGTCGTTGCCAGAGCTTCATGTCTTGCCTCCGTGGACTTCGACGGGCGGCGCCGAGCGGATGTCGACGGCCGTCGTGACGTCGGTGCTGAAGGTCATGCCCGCCTCGCGCAGCGCCCGCCAGCAGGATGCCTTCACGTCGTTGGCCACCGCGACCAGACCGCGGGCGCTCGCGTTCAGATCCAGATAGAAGAATACCTCGTACACGATCCAGCCGGCGCCGAACTCCGCGATGGTGACGAAGGGCTCGGGCTCGGCGAGCACGTCGTCCACGCCGGCGGTGCTGCGCTCCAGCAGGCCGATCACGCTCTCGGGCTCGTCGTCGTAGGCGACGCCGACGGTGAAGCTCGGCCGCCGCAAGCCGTCGCGGGTGTAGTTGTACAGGGGCTCGCGGAAGATCTGGGCGCTCGGCACGAACACGTCGCAGGCGTCCGCGGTGCGGATATGGATGGAGCGGATGTCGATGGAGCGCACGGTGCCGGTGAGATCGCCCGTCTTGATGAGGTCGCCGAGTTCGAACGGCCGGCTGAAGGTCAGGAATACGCCGGCCAGCAGGTTCTCTCCGATCTCGCGGAAAGCGAAGCCGAGCACGATGGCCAGAACGCCGCCGGTGGCGAGCATGCTGGCCGCGACGCCGGTGAAGCCCATGACGCCGAGGGCCAGCAGGAGGCCGGCGGAGACGATGACCAGACTCACCACCCGGCGGATGAAGCGCTCGTTCGGCCGGAAGCGCGGGCTGCGGCTGATGAGCCGGGAGAGGAGATTGCCGACGATCCGCGCGGCGGCCATCGCGACGAGCAACAGGACGACGGCGTAGATCAGCCGGGGGAGGAAGACGAGGAAGGCTTCCCAGTCGGCGCGGAGACTTTCGAGCACGAAACTCATACGGGTGGACTATACTCCGTCAGTTCATAACAACCATAAACCCGAAGGGGAGCTACGATGAAGAGATTCTTGACGCGTGTAACGGTGGCGGGCGCTCTGACATGCCTCGGCATGGCGGCTTACGCCGAGCCCGCTTACGAGGAGGTTTGGACCTGTAAACTCGAGGAAGGCAAGACCATCGAGGAGGTCCAGGCGGCTAATTCGAAATGGCTGGCGATGGTCAGCAAGGAGATCGGCAAGGGCAAGATCCGCAGCAGCGTCGTCCGTTCGGTCGTCGGCAACGCGGACATCTTCCTGTTCGTCGATACCTATCCGGACCTCGCGACGTGGAGCGCCACCAAGGAATTCCTCGGCAGTGACGAGGGCGAGGCGGCGGACGAACTGTTCGAAGGCATCTCCGACTGCAGCGAGAACCGCCTCTATCGCCGCGACTACACCGAATAGGAGAGGCATGTAGGAGGGGCTTTAGCCCCGATTGGCTATCGTATCGGGGCTGAAGCCCCTCCTACCAGCCCCTCCTACCTTATTCGCCTACCGCCTGGAACTGGTACATGGCCTCGACGATGGGCGAGAGCGGCTCGCCGTAGCGCCCGAACCAGTCGTGGTAGAGGCGCCGGATGCGGGCCGAGCGGTACAGGTCCGCGAGCGCGCGGTCGGCCGCCAGACGAAAGCGGGTGTCGCCCCGCGGGATCATGAGCGCGTAGGGTTCGAAGGAGAGCACGCTGCGGGTCATCTCGTACTCGTTGCGGGCGTTCTCGTCGGTGAAGACCTGGCCGATCAGCATGGCGCGGTCCGAGGCGAAGCCGTCCACCTTGCCGGCGTTCAGCAGCGACATGCCCTCCCCGTGCGTCTCCACCAGCGCCAGCTTCAGGCCGGTCTCGTTCACCTCCGCGAATTCCCGCAGCACGGCCTCGGTGGTGGTGTCCGGCATCACGGCGATCACCTTGCCGGCGAGATCGGCGGCACTGGCGACGGGCGCGGCCTTGCGGGACAGCACCGCGCTGCCGGTGATGAACGTCATCAGCGTGAAGTCGACGCGCTCGCGTCGGGACAGCGTCACGGTGGTGGCGCCGCATTCGATATCGACGTCGCCCTGCGCCACGGCGTTCAGGCGGTCCTGCATGGAGACGAGCGGCACGAAGGTGAACTCCAGTTTCGCGAGGCCGAGCTCGCGCTGCAGCGTCCGGCCGATGTGCCGACACAGCTCGATGGAATAGCCGGCCGGTTTGCCGTCGGCGTCATTGAAAGAGAGCGGCGGCGAGCCGGTGGCATAGCCGATGCGAAACTCTCCGGTCTCGGCGACGCGGTCGAGGACGCCTTCCGCGGCAGCGCCCGGCGGCACGCAGAACAGCCCCACCGCGGCGATCAGAACCATTGTTCCCGCCAGTTTCGAGAATGCCGTCATCCGCCGCGCTCCTGATCCGCCCTGGATGCGAACGAGTCTCCCAATTAGAACCCCCGCTGTCTAGCTGACGAGGTCTGGCGCACGGTGCCTGGCGCGGAGCCGTGCGGTATGCTGGACGGGAGACGAAAAGGTATCGTTGATCAGGTGGATCAGGCGGATCACCACGGGGGTCGCCATGGATCGGAGCACATTGGGACCATCGCCGGGCGCGGAGCGCGCGCCGGACCATCGCATCGAAATTACCGACGCACCGGGCCGCTGGAAGGTTGCGGTGGACGGCATGCGGGTTGCCGACAGCACGGGCGTGCTGGCACTGGACGAGACGGGTTACGACCGGGCGCTGTATTTTCCGCCGGAGGATGTGGCCACGGAGAAACTGGCCGCCAGCGACACGCGGACCACCTGTCCGTTCAAGGGCGAGGCCCGCTACTACGCCAAGGACGGGGAGGACGTGGCCTGGACCTACCCGGCGGTGTACGACGAGGTGGCGCCGATTGCGGGGTATATCGCCTTCTACCCCCGCCACGCCGAGATAGAAGAAATGTAGGAGGGGCTTTAGCCCCGATTCATTATTCAATCGGGGCTAAAGCCCCTCCTGCAATATCTACAACAATATCCACAACGAAAAACGGCCCCGCGAGGGGCCGTTTCCGGATCTAGGTGTCGGGCCTGACGGCCAGATCGGGCCTGAAGGCCCTCCTACATCTTGACGGTTTTAGGCCGCCTGCAGGTTGCCGGCCGCGGTCTTGCCGCGCTCGGTGACCAGCTCGTAGTTGACGCGCTGGCCTTCGGACAGCGTGTCCATGCCCGCAGCGTGTACCGCGGTGACGTGCACGAACACGTCCTTAGAGCCGTCTTCCGGCTGGATGAATCCGAAACCCTTGGCGGGGTCAAACCATTTCACAGTTCCTGTAGCCATTCTGGCCTCCAATAACAGTAGTGCCGCACGCAAATCGGGTGCGGTGACGAACAATCCGGTCGCAATGGGTAGTCTCAAGAAGCCGTCCGAGGACCGGACGGGTAGTCGTAAGGCAGGCCAGAACTCTTGGATCGCCCCGGGATAGTGCGTCATGCGCGAGCCAAACGCAAGCTATATCGACGATGTGGCGGGCCCGTAGGAGGGCCTTCAGGCCCGATTTGTTAAGGAATCGGGGCTAAAGCCCCTCCTACCCCCTCACCACGAAGACCGACAGGTCGGTGTGGGAGGCCAGGAAGCCGGCATTGGAGTGGAAGATGTACTCGCGGAAGCCGGGCACGTGGGAGGCCATCACTACCAGATCGACGCCGAGTTCGTGGAACTGGCTATCCAGCGCCTTGTCCAGGTCGGCGACCGGGTCGCCGATGACCTCGGTCTGCGCGTCCACTTCCACGCCGGATTCCTCCGCCAGCTCGGCGGCGAAGGCCTCCAGCTTCGCGCTGAACTCCTTCGGGCTGTGGGCCGCCTCCCCCGGCAGGGGACCGGTGACCGCCACCAGGGTCACCCGCGCGCCGTAGCACTTCGCCAGATCCGTCGCGGTGGCGAGCGCCTTGCCGAGCTTCTCCCGATGCGCCAGATCCACCGGCACGCCGATATGCCGATACAGCTTGTGGATGGTCATCAGACCTTCTCCCCTTCCGCCTGCTCCGTCCCGGCCTCTGCCTCTGCTTCTGCCTCGGCCTGCGCCTCCAGCAGCTTCACCTCCGCCGCAAGGCCTTTGTACAGACTCACCGACATCAGCAGGATCACGATGCCGAACGGGAAGCCGGTGGCCAGCGCCAGGGCCTGCAGCGACGACAGCCCGCCGCCCTCCATGAGCGCGATGCCGATCAGGCCGAGGAACACGCACCAGAACACGCGCTGGGCGATGGGCGCGTCGATCTTGCCGCCGGCGGTCATCGTATCCACCACCAGCGCGCCGGAATCCATCGAGGTCACGAAGAAGATCAGCACCAGCAGGATGCCGATGCCCGAGGTCAGCGTCGCCAGCGGGTATTCGGCCAGGAACAGGAACAGCGACAGCTCCGGCTGGAAGTTCCTGACCGTGTCGACCACGCCCTCGTAACCCTGCAGGAAGTACTGGTCCATGGCGGCGTTGCCGAAGACCGTCATCCAGACGATGAAGATGAAAGACGGCGCGAGGATGGACACCAGCAGGAACTCGCGCACCGTGCGGCCCGACGAAATGCGGGCGATGAACATGCCGACGAAGGGCGAGAACGCGATCCACCACGACCAGTAGAACGTGGTCCAGTCGTGCATGTAGTACATGTCTTCACGGCCCACCCAGTTGGACAGCGCCGGCATGTAGCGGAAATAGGCGAGCGTGTTGTCCACGATGGCGCCCAGCGTATCCAGCGTCGGGCCGGCCAGCAGCACGAACAGTCCCAGCACGGCGGCCATGGCCATGTTGCTCTCGGAGAGCACCTTGATGCCGCCGTCCAGCCCCCGCAGCACCGAGACGAGCGCCATGATGGTAATGACCACGATGATGGTCAGCTTGACCATGTGGCCCTCGGAGATGCCGAACAGGTATGCGAGCCCGCCGGCGGACTGCTCGGCGCCGTAGCCGAGCGAGGTGGCCAGGCCGAACAGGGTGGCGAATACGGCGAGCACGTCGATGACGTGGCCGGGCCAGCCCCATACGCGCTCGCCGAAGAGGGGGTACATGGCTGAGCGCACGATCAGCGGCAGGCCCTTGTTGAAGGCGAAGAAGGCGAGCGCGAGCCCCACGATGCCGTAGATGGCCCAGGGGTGGATGGCCCAGTGGAATACCGTGGCGGCCATCGCGAGTTCCCGCTGCGCGTCCCCGGTGAGACCTTCCAGCCCGAGCGGGGGCGTGAGCACATGGTTCATCGGCTCCAGCACGGCGTAGAACATGATGCCGATGCCGATGCCGGCGGCGAACAGCATGGACACCCAGGAGACGTAGGAATACATGGGCTCGGCGTCCGGTCCGCCGATGCGCACCTTGCCCACCGGCAGCACGATGAGCGCGATGCAGAACAGGACGAAGAAATTGCCCGTGGCCATGAAGAACCAGTCGAAGCGGGTGGTCAGCCAGGGCCGGAGATCGCCGAACCAGTGCTTCGCCAGCTCCGGGAACGACAGCGTGAAGGCCACGAAGACGATCACCGAGACGGCGGAGATGGCGAAGACGGGGTTATGGAAATCGAGGCCGAAGGGCTGGACGTTGTCCTGCCCGACCTCGTAGTCGGATACATATTCGTCGACAAGCTCGTCGGCGAGTTCGTCGCCGGAGTCGGTGCTCTGCTGCAAAGTTTTCTGACCTTTACGCAGCCTGGGTCGCGCGGGCATCCGCTACACCGTCCCTCGACGTCACACGGTCATCGTTGTTATCCGGCGCAACCTGGCGCGCTGATTGGGATGACCCATTCTAGGCCTCTCCGCCGCGGGATTCCAAACCGGGGCCCGGCCGGCCCGGGTGCAGGCGGCGGAAAAGCGTGTAGCTGGCGGCCAGCCCGATGGCGGCAAAGGCCGCCAGGAACAGGAAGTAATGCCGGTGGCCGGCGGGGCCGGGCGAGGCATCGAGCAGCAGGCCGCCGACGACGCCGACGAAAATATCCGGCGTGAAGCCGATTACCGAGACCAGGCCCACGGCGGTGCCGGTGACCGCGTCCGGCACCTTCGCTTCCTCGAACAGCGCGAAGTACAGCGCGCGCAGGCCGAACATGGCCGCCGAGGCGGCGAGCACGTTGCCGAGCAGCACCCAGGTCGCGCCGCCCACGGGCGTGTCGAAGCCGAGGAACAGGTAAGAGGCGAGCAGCAGCACGAAACACGCGACGGTCATGCGGGCCACGCCGTAGCGGTCGCCGAGGAAGCCGGCTGCGACGGCGGCCACCGGCCGCATCCAGGCGCCGATGGCGGCGATGCGGGCGGCGTCCACGTCGCTCATGCCGTAGACCTCCACGGCGTACAGCGAGTAGTTGTCGAAACCCTTGTAGGCCACGTAGGCGCACACCACGATCAGCGCCTGCAGCCAGACGGCGGGCATGGCCAGGACGCGCGCGATGTGGTGGCGGAGCCCTTCCTGCGCCGGCCGCCAGCGTTCGAGGTCAGGCTCCTCCGGCGGATGGCCGTCCCGGATGACGAACCAGACGAAGACGCCGGCCAGCGCCGTGACCAGCGTGTAGCCGTGGATGACGGTGACCAGCGCGGCCTTGCGCTCCTCGAAGGTGACGGCGTCGGTGCCCTCCGGGAACACCAGGCCGAAGAAGGCGACGGCGACGGAGGCGAGCGCCGCGGCGAGCAACCCGCGGCCGCCGTCCAGCAGGCCGTAGGCTCGGCCCTGCTCGTCGCTGCCGCCCCAGTCCCGGGTGGCCCGGATCAGCGCCGCCCAGAAGAACAGGATGGTGGTGACGCCGAAGAAGCCCCACAGCACGAGGGCACCCGTGTAACCGGGGATGGTCGCCATGTACAGCCCGCCGGCCGCCGTGGACCAGAGCGAGAACGCGAGCAGCTTGCGCGCGGGGAAGCGGTCGGCCAGCGGACCGCCCGGGAAATACGCCAGCATCGCGAGGATGCCGTACACGCCCTGCGCCGCGCCGAGCTCGGTGTTGGTGAGCTGGAAGACGTCCAGCACCGCCGGCCGGAAGAACCGCGCGATGTGGAACGGCAACGCGAACACGGCCTCGCCGGCGAGGATGAGCCCGAACATGTAGAGGAAGCGATGCATATCTACCCTGTAGGAGGGCCTTCAGGCCCGATTGAATAATGAATCGGGGCTAAAGCCCCTCCTACAAATCCTCTCCTACCCCGCCAGGCGGTAGGTCCACCGCCCGTACACGTACAGACCGAAGCCCGAGATGAGCCCCACCGCGCCCATGAGATACCAAACCGCGCCGATGTTGTAGGCGGCGTAGAGCTGGGCCGTCATCGCCTCGGCGCTCTGCCCGCTCACCGCCACCAGCTTCTGGAAGGCCTCGCCGATGGGCACGGCCTGCACTTCGGCCGCGCCGAGCCCGTAGTCCTGCGCCAGCACCTCCCGGGATATCTGCTCCTTCGAGGAGAACCTGCCGTACAGCGTGGGGCCGATGTAGCTCTCCAGCGACCAGCCCACCCCGATGGGCAGCTGGGAGAAGCCGAGGTACATCGCCTTCTTGTCCCGCGGCGCGATGTTGCCGAGGTACTCGCTGGACTTCGGGCTGGAGAGCATCTCGCCCAGCGAGAAGATGACGATGCCGCCGACGATCACCCAGGCGGCGTTGAAGCCGCCGAACAGCAGCATGGCCGACGAGGCGAAGAACGTGCCCAGCGCCATCGAGTTGGCCGCCTTCAGCCGGGCGCTCCAGCCGGCCACCAGGAAGCAGGTGAGCATGATCAGCATGGCGTTAATGTTCACCACGCCCTCGGGCATCATGCGCGTGCCTTCCTGGTTCAGGCCGAAGAAGAAGATCACGGCCTTCGAGTCGGTGCCCTCCGGGCCGAACACGTCGGTGACGAGACGGCTGGTGTCGACCCAGTCGCGGAAGTACAGCGGTCCCACGTCCCAGAGGATGTAGAGCATGAACCAGAAGCCGCAGAACAGCACGATGTACCAGAGCAGCACCGGGTTCGAGAGCTCCTTCAGGCTCTCGCGCCACAGGGACTTCTCGGTGAGCTCGCCGCTCCGGATCTTCGCCCGGTGTGCGAGCCGCTCTTCCTTGTCCGGCTCCTTGTAGGTGAGCAGCAGCAGGAAGTTCAGCGAGATGATGGCCGCGCACACGTAGAACACGTTCTCCCAGGCCAGCTGACGGAGCTGGGCGGCGATGATGGGGCCGAGGAAGCCGCCGATGTTCACCGTCTGGTAGAACACGCCCCAGGCCACCGAGCTGTTCTTGCGGCTGGTGGACTTGACGATGGTGCCCTGGATGCCGGGCTTGAAAATGCCGGTGCCGAAGGCGAGCACCACCGCGCCGGAGAGGAAGCCCCAGAACGTCGGCACCATCGCCATGACGAGATAGCCCGCGATCTTGAACACCGTGGAGGCGAAGATCGTCTCCTTGTATCCCACGCGGTCGGAGACGCCGCCGGTGAACACGGGCACGAACGTCTGGGTGACGGCCCACACGAAGAAGATGATGCCGAGGTCCGATTCGAGCAGGCCGAGCCCGCCGCGGGACTGGGCGTCGGTGGCGTAGAGGCTGGAGACCTGGCGCACGCCGTAGTAGGCGAGCCGCTCGATCATCTCCATGCCGCCGCAGATCCAGAAGACGTAGCCCAGACTGCCGAGTGCGGCGAACGTGCCGAGCTGCCTGACGTCGCGTACGGTGGTGCTGTGGTCCTGATCCTGGCTGGTCACGCGTTCCCCGACGGATGGCCCCGAAGGGACGGGATGCTACACGGGAACGCCCCGACAGGCATGTAGGAGGGCCTTCAGGCCCGATCCGCCTTTCCTGAAACGCCATGTTCGACTGGCGCAGGCCCATCATCGGGTGGACCAGGGTTGCGGGGACGCCGACCTGCCCGTAGCGCTGAGGGATGCTGCCAATCAGCAGACGCTACTGACTGCCAGCCCCTTCACGCCACCGCGAGCACGGCCGTCATGCCGGGGTATCCATCGCCGCGACCTTTTGGCGGGAGCAAGATGGATACCCTCGCAGGGCGGCCAGGAAAGAACAGACGTCTGGGAAAGCCCGGTCGGGCCTGAAGGCCCTCCTACATGGGAATCAGGGCACTGCCAGCGAGCGCGTCTGCTGGACGCGCTGCCAGTGGCGGGTGGAGTTGATGCTGTAGGCCGGCGGTTCGCGCCAGAGGCCGAGTTCGTCCAGTTGCCGGAACTGGTGACGGCGTACCTTGCGGCCGGGCCGGAACGGCGGGCGGGGGTGCACCACCGGATAATGGACCTCGCGGCCGTAGCGCCAGCCATAGCGGTCTTCCCGCCGATCATAGGACTCGTAGGCGAGGCGCTCCTCCGTTGCCCGCCGAGCCTCTCGCCGCGCTTCCCGTTCCTTTTCCCGCTCCTCTGCGAGTGCGGCCCACTCCGCGTGGATACGCTCGGCCTGGTTCATCACGGAGTATTCATACTCGTCGGGGTCGTAGTCATCGGGGGTGGAGGTCGTGACTTCGCGGGTCTCGACCGGGACGGTCGCGTCGGCCGGCGGCGTCTGGCTGTAGTGGGCGACGCCGTCCTCGTCGGTCCAGTGGTAGATCTGGCCGGCGTGGGCGAGGCCGGCGGTCAGGAGCAGGGTGAGGATGAGGTGAAGGCGGAGCATGGGTTGTTAGACATTGTAGGAGGGGATTTATCCCCGAATCGGATTGGATCGGGCCTGAAGGCCCTCCTACATTAGATCAGCATCGCCACCTCGTAGCCCTCGCGGGTCGCCGCCAGCACGCCGCGGGGGGCGCGGGCGTCGCCGATGCACTCGACGGTGATGCCGGCAGCTTGCAGCGGTTCGCGCAGGGCGTCGTCCGGCACGCGCGCCGTGGCGTAGGTGATGGCGATGACGGCCTCCAGCCGGCTCTCCGCGCCGCTCCAGACGTTCACCAGCCCGAGCGCGCCCTCCTCCAGCAGGTCCAGGCCGCGGGGCTCGGCGCAGGTGAGTATCTCGACGCCCTTCGCATGCAGGCGGTGATAGATGCCCTGCCGGTTGATCAGCGAGCAGTCGGAGGCGATGCGCTCCCGCGGCGTGACCAGCGTCACCCGTTCGAAGCGCTCGGCGAAGAGTTCGGCGGCCGCGTAGGTCATCTCGGTGTGGTCCCGGTCCACGACGACGATGCGGCCGGGTTCCCGGCCGGAGCGCTCCAGCATGTCGCGGGCCAGGGTGCGAAGGTCCGGCACCAGGCCGTCCTCGGCGAATTCCGCCGGCACGAAGTCCGGCACGGCCATATGCGAGCCGGTGGCGAGCAGCACGTGGTCCGGCCGCACGCTCAGCACGTCGTCGGCCCTCGCGAGCACGCCCGTCTCGTAGCGCACGCCGGCGGCCTTGCCGGCCAGGTACTGGTAGTCGTAGATGCTGGAGAGGTTCTCGCCGCCGGGCAGCTCCGCGTGCAGCCGGGTCTTGCCGCCGGGCTCGTCGGAGGCCGAGAACAGCGTCACCCGGTGGCCGCGGCGTGCCGCGGTGTGGGCCGCCTCCATGCCGGCGATACCGCCGCCCACGATGACGACGTGCCGGGGCCGTCGCGCCGGCGCCGGCCTCCAGGCCGCCTCGTCCGGCGCGCCCACCCGGGGGTTGTTGTCGCACTCGAGCCGCGCGCCCTCGATGATCGTGCGCCAGCAGGTGTTGCAGGAGACGCAGTAGCGGATCTCCGCCTCGCGGCCGTGTTGGGCCTTCGTGCCGAAAGCGGGATCGGTGATCAGCGGGCGGCCGAGGAAGGCCAGGTCTGCCGTGCCGTCGGTGAGCGCGCGCTCGCATTCGTTCGGATCGGTGATGTAGCCGATGGCGCCGGCGGGGATCTGCGGCGCCGCCTGCCTGAGCTCGCGGATGCGGCCGAGATACGGGTGGCGCTCGCCGTGGGCGTCCGGCAGGTGGCGCCAGAGCGAGTTGGCGTGGGCGCCCCAGGCCCAGGTCCAGTAATCCACCTCGCCGGTGGCGGCGACGATCTCCGAAATGCGCCGCGCCTCGTCGAGGCCGATGCTGCCCGGCACGCCGTCGTCGCCGGGCAGCTTCACGCCGATGATGAACGGCCGGCCGCAGGCGGCGCGGATGGCCCCGATCAGCTCGGTCAGGAAACGGGCGCGGCCGGCGAGATCGCCGCCGAACTCGTCGTCGCGCCGGTTGGACCAGGCGGAGAGGAACTGGTGGAAGATATGGCCGTGGCCGGCGGAAATCTCCACGCCGGACCAGCCGGCGCGCTTCAGCCGCGCCGAGCCCGCGGCCCACTCGTCGATCATCTGCCGGATCTCGCCCGGCGTGAGCACCCGCGGCACCGTCCAGCTGAGGTCGTCCGGCAGCGCCGAGGCGCCCACGGCGCCCTCGTTGCGGCCGACGGCGTGGCGGCCGCGGCCCGAGTCCTGCACCTGGCCCAACAGCCGGGTGTCGGCCCCTTCCACCGCTTCCGCGACACGTGCCAGCGAGTCGTACGCCTGGTCGTCCCAGACCCTCAGCCGATACGGCACCCGGCTCACCGAGGTCATGGCGACGGGTTCGGTGACGATCAGGCCGGTGCCGCCCCGGGCGCGCGCGCCGTGGTAGTTGATGAACTGCTCGGTGGGCTCGCCGTCGCGGACGAACTTCGTGAGGATGGAGGCGTGGGCCAGCCGGTTGCGCAGGCGCAGGCCCCCGATCTCGACCGGGCTGAAGAGGGTGGGATACGCGGTGTCGCCGGCGCTCACGCGGGACGGGGTGCCGTCACGCGGCGCGGACCGATTTCGAGTCCCCGGTGGAGTCTCCCTGGTTGCCGCTGTCTTCGCCGGCCGGCGCCGTCTCCCGGGCGTCGCGGCTGCCGGACTCGACCGTGCGCAGCACGGTGGAGAGCAGCCGCTCGCGTTCGGCGGTGAGCCAGGCGTCGTCCTCGTCGCTGATCTCGTAGCGCTCGATGCCCTCGCCCACGGCGAGGCCGTTCTGCTCGAGCACGCG
>DASRVH010000138.1:0-25571 GCA_035655155.1 Woeseiaceae bacterium | reverse complement strand
GCGAAACTCTGCCGCGCGCTCTCGCGCATCTCCTGGACGCCCAGGACCAGCAGCACGCTCAGCGCCACCGCACAGCAGGTCAGAGCGGCGCTGATGCGTCTTGACGCGATGCTGCGCAGCGCGAGCCGCGCGATGGGAAAGCGGGCTCTCACGGCCTGCACCCGGTGAGTTCGCGCATGGGGATGACCCGGTCGAACAGCGGCTCCAGCGAGCGCTCGTGACTGACCATGATCAGGGTGGCATCCACGCGTTTGCATTCCTCCTGCAGCAGCGCGAGGAAGGCCGCCCGGCTGTCTTCATCGAGTGCCGAGGTGGGCTCGTCGGCGATCACGATCTCGGGGTTGCCGATGAGCGCCCGCGCTGCCGCCACCCGCTGCTGCTGGCCGATGCTGAGCCGCGCCGCGGAGGCGAAAGCCGCGTCCGGCAGCCCGAGTTCGGCGAGCAGGCGCTGCGCCGCGGCCTCCTCGCTGCCGTCGCTCGCCCGGGCGCGGGCGAGGCGCCGGGCGGAAAAGCGGCAGGGCAGCAGCACGTTGTCGAGCACCGGGAGATAAGGGAGCAGGTTGAACAGCTGGAAGATGATGCCCAGGTGTTCGGCGCGGAAGCCGTCCCGCTCGGCTCCGCGCAGTGCCGAGAGGTCCGTGCCGAGCAGCGATACCGTGCCCGCCGTCGGCGTGAGTATGCCGGCGAACAGGTTCAGCAGCGTGGACTTGCCGGAGCCGCTGGCGCCGCGGATGAGCACCTTCTCGCCGGGCGCGATCGCCAGTGCAGGGATGTCCAGCAGCGGCACCGACGGCTGCCAGCCGAAGCGGAGGCCGGTGGCCGCAAGCACAGGCGGCGGACCGATTTGCGTCGCGTCGTGCATCATGAGGGGGAAACGGGTACCCGCCGGGCGCGCGGCGCCGGCGCGAGGTGTCGTCTGTGCCGATAGTATACTAAGCTCTGCGGCGGCAACGGTCGCAACAGTGGCAATAGCCTCAATAGTCGCAACGGTCGCGGCAGCAACGTGAGCAAGGCTTGGACATAAAGGGAGAATACAGGATCGCCAACACCCGTGATCGGGTGTGGCTGGCGCTGAACGACCCGGAGGTCCTCAGGCGCTGCATACCGGGTTGCGAGTCCCTGGAAAGAGTCTCCGACGAGGAGATGCAGGCGAAGGTGATGGCCGCCATCGGCCCGGTGAAATCGCGCTTCAACACCACGCTCACGCTCGAGGATCTGAATCCGCCGGCCAGTTACCGCCTCGTCGGTGTCAGCAAGGGCGGGGCGGCCGGTTTCGGCAAGGGCTCGGCCGACGTCGAACTGGTGGAGGACGGCGAGATCACCGTGCTGCGCTACGATGCCCGGTTCAAGGTGGGCGGCAAGCTCGCCCAGGTGGGCTCCCGCCTGGTGCTGGGCGCCACGAAGAAGACGGCCGACGATTTCTTCGCCAATTTCTCCCGCGAACTCGACCCGGGCGCGACGAAGATCGAGGTGGAAGAGGCCGAGGCGTCGGGCGGCGCGGGCATCGGGCGCAAGACTGCCTGGGCGGTGGCAGGCGCCGCCGCGGTACTGGTGCTGCTGTGGCTGCTGTTCGGCCTGTAGGATCCATGCATAAAGTCGAATTCGAACTGAACGGAGAGCCGGTGAGCGTCGAGGTTGAGGCCCGCACGCTGCTGGTCGACGCCCTGCGCGGCGGCCTGGGCAAAACGGGCACCCACGTCGGCTGCGACACCAGCCAGTGCGGCGCCTGCGTGGTGCACCTGGACGGGCGCTCCGTGAAGAGCTGCTCGCTGCTGGCGGTGCAGGCCGCCGGGCGGCGGGTCACCACCATCGAGGGCATCGGTGCGGACGGCGGCCTGCATCCGCTGCAGGCGGCATTCCGGGAACACCACGGTCTGCAATGCGGCTACTGCACGCCCGGCATGATCATGAGCGCGCTGGATCTCCTGCAGAGCAACCCGGACCCGGACGACGCGGAGATCCGCGAGTGGCTCGAGGGCAACCTCTGCCGCTGCACCGGTTATCACGGCATCGTTCGCGCCGTGCGCGCGGCCGCCGCCGAGATGCGGGGGCAGGGCTGAGATGTACGACTTCGAGTATCACCGGGCGGGCAGCGTCGACGAGGCGGCGGAGCGCCTCGGCGCGAACAGCGAGGCGAAACTGCTGGCCGGCGGCATGACGCTGCTGCCCACGATGAAGCTGCGCCTCGCCCAGCCCGACGTGCTGGTGGATCTCGGCGGCGTGGAGGCACTGCGCGGCGTCAGCGGCAGCGACCCGGTGGTGATCGGCGCCACCACGACTCACGCCGAGGTGGCGGCCTCGGCGGAGGTCGGCGATCACATCCCTGCCCTTGCGGCACTGGCGGCCGGCATCGGCGACGCCCAGGTGCGCAACCGGGGCACCATCGGCGGCTCGCTGGCCAACAGCGATCCGGCGGCGGACTACCCGGCGGCGGTGCTGGGCCTCGGCGCGACCATCGGCACGAACCGGCGCCGGATCCCGGCCGAGCAGTATTTCCGCGGCATGTTCGAAACCGCGCTGGAAGCGGACGAGATCATCGTCTCGGTGAGCTTCCCGAAGCCGGCCCGCGCCGGCTATGCGAAATTCGCCAACCCGGCTTCCCGCTACGCCGTCGTCGGGGTATTCGTGGCGGACACGTCCGAGGGTCTGCGGGTGGCGGTCACCGGCGCCGGGCCCTGCGTGTTCCGTGTCGCCGAGATGGAGGCGGCGCTCAGCCGGGACTTCTCGCCGGACGCTCTGGCCGGCATCGAGGTGCCCGCCGACGAACTGAACGAGGACCTGCACGCCAGCGCCGAATATCGTGCCCACCTGATCGGCGTGATGGCGCGGAGAGCGGTCGCCGCCGCCCGTGGCTGAGGGCTCCGGTCAGCCGGCGCGGATGCCGGCATCGGTCGACGACACCGTCGCCCTGCTCGCCGAGGGCCGCTACGTGGCCGGACGCGATCTCGCCACGGCCGTGTACCTGGCCCTGAGCCTGCCGCGGCCGCTGCTGCTGGAGGGCGAGGCCGGTACCGGCAAGACGGAGGTGGCAAAGGTGCTCGCCGACCGGCTCGGCCGCCGGCTGCTGCGGCTGCAGTGCTACGACGGCCTGGATCTGGCCTCGGCGGCCTACGAGTGGGACTACCCGCGGCAGATGCTGGCCATCCGGCTGGCCGAGGCCCGCGGCGAGGGCGGCGTGGTCGCCGAAGACATCTACTCCTCCGAGTACCTGATCAAGCGGCCCCTGCTCGAGGCGCTGGAGCCGGCCCCCGGCGGTGCGCCGGTGCTGCTGATCGACGAACTGGACCGGGCCGACGAGCCCTTCGAGGCCTTCCTGCTCGAGATCCTCTCCGACAATCAGATCACCATCCCCGAGTTCGGCCGGGTGGCGGCGCCGGAACCGCCCGTGGTGGTCATCACCTCGAACCGCACCCGCGAGATCCACGACGCGCTGCGCCGGCGCTGCCTGTATCACTGGGTGGACTACCCGACGGCGGAGGCAGAGCGGGAGATCCTGGCGCGCAAGTGCCCGGCGGTCACCGCCGAGCTCGGGGCGCAGATCATCGATTTCGTGCAGGGTCTGCGGGAGGCCGATCTGTACAAGCGGCCCGGTGTGGCCGAGACGCTGGACTGGGCGGCGGCGCTGACACAGCTGGGCGCCGACCGGCTGGGCGCCGGCGTCGTCGACTCGACGCTGGGCGCGTTGCTGAAGTACCAGGACGATATCGCCCGGGTGCGCGGCGAGGAACTCCTGAGGCTGCTGGGCAGCGAAGCGCAGCAGGCGTCCGGGTGAGCGCCGACGCGGCGGCGGCCGGAGAGGCCTTCCGCGAGCACCTCGTCCTGTTCGTGCGCACGCTGCGCCATGCCGGTCTCGGTCTGGGGCCGGGCGACATCCGGGGCGCTCTCGAGGCAGCGGCCGCGACCGGCCTGCGCAATCGCGACGATCTGCGTCGTGCGCTGGCCGCCTCGCTGGTGCGCAGCCCCCGGGACATGTCCCTCTTCCGGCAGGCCTTCGGTCTGTTCTTCGAGCGGCCCCGGGCACTGCGCCGGCTGGCCGATGCGGCCGCGGAGCCCGCCGCGAGCGGGACGGGCGGCGCAGCGGAGGACGGGGTCGTCCGCCTCGCCCGGGCGCTGGCCGCCGCGGGGCACGGGCGGGAACGGCCCCGCGAAACCCGTCGGCGGCAGCGAGACCGGCGCGGCGGCGCTTCCGCGCTGGAGGTGCTGCGGCGAAAGGACTTCGAGCAGATGAGCGCGGAGGAGCGGAGCGAGGCCCGGGCCATGCTGCGCGAGGCAGCACTGCCGCTCGCGACGCTGCGTACCCGGCGCTTCAGCACGCACGCCCGCGGGCCCCGGCCCGACCTGCGCGCGACGCTGCGTCGCGGCGTGCGCCAGGGCGGCGAGTTCATGCAACTGGAGCGCCGCCGTCCGCGCCTGCGTCCGCCGCCCCTGGTGCTGCTGGCGGACATTTCCGGCTCCATGAGCCGATATACGCGCATGTTCCTCCATTTCGCCCACGCCCTGACCGCGCGGGGGGAGCGGGTGCACACGTTCCTGTTCGGCACCCGGCTCAGCGCGGTCACCCGCCGGCTGCGCGACCGGGACCCGGACCGGGCCCTGGCCCTCGTCGCCGACGACATCCGCGACTGGGACGGCGGCACCCGCATCGCCGACTCGCTGCACGAATTCAACCGCGACTGGGGCCGGCGGGTGCTGGGGCAGGGCGCGGTCGTGCTGCTGCTCACCGACGGGCTGGAGCGCGACCCGGATGCGCGGCTCGGCCGGGAGATGGAGCGTCTCGGCAAGTCCTGCCGCCGGCTGGTCTGGCTGAATCCGCTGCTGCGGTATGATGAATTCCGGCCGCGGGCGCGCGGCATGCGGCTCATGCTGCCCCATGCCGACGACCTGGTCCCGGCCCACAACGTCGACAGCCTGGAAGGCCTCGCGGCCCGGCTCGGCGACTCCCTGCAGGCAAGGAGGCAGACAAGTACCCGATGAATACCGATCAGATGTTGCGCCGATTCTCCGAGTGGCGCGAGACGGGCCGGCGCCTCGTGCTCGCCAGCGTGTACGAGACGGCCGGCTCGACCTACAGCAAGGCCGGCACGCAGATGCTCATCACCGACGATGGCGACTTCCAGGGCCTGCTGAGCGGCGGCTGCCTGGAGGGCGACCTCGCCGAGCGCGCCGCCCGGGTGAGCGCCTCGGGGGAGCCGGACACGATCAGCTACGACCTCGGCGGCGCGGACGACGAGCTGTTCGGCCTGGGCGTGGGCTGCGACGGCACCATGCGCATCTTCCTGCAACCGCTGCCGCGGCCCGACTACCAGCCGTTCGCCGCCGTGGCCGAATGCCTGCAGGGTGATGAGACCGCCGTGCTCGCGACGGTGATCGAGAGCGGGACCACCGCGGTCGAAGCGGGGCAATTCGCATTGCTGGACCGTGGCGGCGTCCGGCATACCACAATGAGCGGCCCGGCATCCGGCGCGGTGGAGGAAGCGGCGATGCCGCACCTGCAGAGCGGCAGCTCCGCGACGGCTACCGTCTCTCTGTCGGACGGCGACGTGACCGTGCTGTTCGTGGCCATCGTGCCGCCGCCCCGGGTGCTGGTGCTGGGTGCCGGCCTGGACGCGGTCCCGTTCGTGGATCTCGCCGCCCGGCTGGGCTGGCGCGTCACCGTGCGCGATCATCGGCCGGCCTATTTCGACAAAGGCGATTTCGGCCGTGCCGAGCGGTGCATCACGGGACCGGCGGAGGAACTGGACGGAGACGATCTCGGCCGGTACGCGGCGGTCATGGTCATGAGCCACCACCTCGCCACCGACCG
This sequence comes from Woeseiaceae bacterium, assembly GCA_035655155.1. GTDB lineage: Bacteria > Pseudomonadota > Gammaproteobacteria > Steroidobacterales > Woeseiaceae > Lentisalinibacter. Next base: position 19,768 of record DASRVH010000138.1, on the reverse strand, counting down.
CACGTATCTGCGGGCCTTGGCGGAGAGCGCCGTCCCCTACGTGGGGCTGCTGGGGCCGCGGCGGCGGCGCGAACAGCTGCTGGCCGACCTGGGCGAGGCAGGAGAGCGCCTCGCCTCGCGGCTGTACGGGCCGGCCGGCCTCGACATCGGGGCACGCGGTGCCGAGAGTATCGCCCTGTCCATCGTCGCGGAGATCCACGCGGTGCTGGCCGGCGCGAACGCGCCGGGCCGCCCGCTCGGCTCACCCTGAACGGCGGGGCTCCGGCTCAGTCCTTGCCGGTGCCCAGGAACAGGCCGATCACGTAATCGGCGTAACCGCCGGCGCCGCCGTCGAGCACGTTGCGCCCGGTCAGCTGCTCGTACTGCGCGCCGAAAGAGACGGCGCAGCCGGTTGCCCCCAGCAGCGCCACGCACACCTGCGCCGGTTCGCCGCCGGTGATGTGGCCTCGCGACTGGAGCGATTCGAGCAGCGGGATCAGCATTCCGAACAGCCGGCCCATGTGGTTCTCCGTCAGCCAACGCGCCCGGTCGCCACCCTCCGCGGAGGCGTCGCGGACGAAGTGATACCACTCCGGGTGCTCGGCGGAATAGAGCGTCAGGGTGCGGATGGCGTCGCTCAGCCGCTGGCGGTCGTCTCCCGCCTCCGCGCCCGATACGGTCCGCTCCAGGCGCTCGTTGAGCTCGCCCAGCAGGTGGTCGGCGGCAGCCTGCCACAGGCGCGCCTTATTGCGGAAATGGTAGGTAATCAGCGGATGATGGACCCCGGCGCGCTCGGCGATATCGCGGGTCGCCGCCCCGGCGTAGCCGGCCTCGGCGAATGCGGCGATGGCAGCGTCCACGAGCCGCCGTCGGGTGTCCAGGCTGCGGCGCTGTGTGCGCCGGCCGGTGCTGGCAGCACTCTGTGTCGTCATTCAGAAATCCCATGCGAAAAGTGTGTGGTTCTTCGATGGGGAGAATGCCAATTGGTTCCCTCGCCGTCGAGACCGCGCGGCGGGGGTGCGAGCCAGGCTGCGAGGCGGATGGCTCAGGGATCGATGCCGAAATTAATGCGGACGCGAATCCGCTCCCCGGCGGGCCAGTCGGCGGCGAGAGGCTCGTATCGCCACTGATCGACGGCCTCCACCGCGGCCTCGTCGAAGGTGCCGGCGGGGCGGGCGTCCGTCACGCGGATGTCTGCGGGCAGGCCCGCGGGCGTGAGCGAGAACTCCACGTCCACCCAGCCTTCCAGGCCGCGCATCTCCGCCGCCCGGGGATACGCCGGCGGCACATAGGTAATGCGCTCCGGGCGTGCCGGGGGCGGCGTGTCTTGCGGGGTGACTTCCTCCCGGCTCACCGCCGGCTCCCGGGTTTCGGCCGCGCCCGTGGCTGGCGTCGCGGCGGAATCGTCTGTGGCCTCTGCCGCCGCCGCAGCCGCATCGGCGGGCGGGGTCGCGGCGTCGCCGCGAGCTTCCGTGGCTTCCAGGGCCTCCGAGGCTTCCAGGGCCTCCGAGGTTTCCAGGGCTTCCGAGGCTTCCAGGGCCTCCGCGGCTTCTGACGTATCCACCGGCGGACCCTCATCCTCGGTCATCACCTCGGTGACCGGCTCGGTCACCGATTCGGATATCTGCTCCGGCGCGGTCGGTTCCACGGCGGGCGCTGCGGATTCCTCCGCCGCCGGTGCCACAGCGGAGGCGCCGGAATCCTCCGCGGTCGGTTCCACAGCGGGGGCGGATTCCTCCGCGGCCGGCGCGGAGGGCAGGCGCCCCGCGGCTTCCCGGAACGGCGCCAGGCGCGGCTCATCGACGCCGCTCAGGCGTGCCTCCTCCAGCCAATGCTCGGCGGCGGCGCGGTCGCCGGCCTCCACCGACTCCCGGATACGCGTGATGAGGGCGGTGCGCAGGAAGGCCATGCCCTGGCGCCCGGCGATGCTCTCGCTGTCCTGGGCCAGCACGGCGCGGTAGTAGTAGCGGGCGTTGTCGCCGGCCGGCTCGACGAGCTGCCCCTGCAGGAGGCGCTGGTTGCCGAGTTCGAGCAGCAGAGTGCGGCCGCGGTTGTCCGAGGCCGCCAGGATCGATTCGCGTCTCGCCGCCACCGCCGGGCTGCGGCCCGGCAGCAGGGCGGCGGCCTCGTCCAGCACTGCCATGGCCCCTTCGGTGTCCCCGGCGGCCGCCAGTTCGTCGGCTCGCGCCAGCAGTCGGTCCCGTTCCACGATGACGAGACGCGTGTCTACAGCCTCGAGACCGGGCGCTGCCGGGAAGCTGGCGCGGATCACGCTGCGTCCGGCGCGGGCTTCGCCCGGGCGCCCCGCATCCAGTGCCGCTGCGACGGTCGCGATGGCCTCGGCAACCACCCGCTCGACTTCCGCGGCCAGTTCCGTGTCGTTCGGCGCCTCTGCGCGTGCGCTGGCGTAGAGCGAGAGCGCGCCGTCCTCACCGGGCGCGAGCAGGCGGCCCGCCGCGACGGCTTCCCGGGCGCGCCGCAGGTCGCGGCTTACGGGCGGCGGCGCAGGCGGCTCGGAACTGGCCTCTCCGGTCGGGTCGGCGGCGGGCGCCGACGCGTCAGCCGCTGTGCCGGCCGGGGATGGCGCCGCGCCGTCGTCCGGGCCGCCGGTCACCGACCAGATGCCGCCGACCGCGATGAGCGCGAGCAGTACACCCAGACCTGCCAGCAGCACCGGGCGCGGGAGACTCCCGTCGCCGGCCTTTTCCCGCGGCATCTCGTTCTTCGGCGGCCGCTCTTCCGCCGCCTTCGGTTTCGGTGCCCGGCGGCGGACCATCGGCTTCGTGTCGGCGGGCCGGGGCGTCTCCGGCCGCACCAGCGCGGGCGTGGCCGGTGCCTCCTCGCTCAGCACCACTTCCTCGGCGCCCTCGAAGTCCGCAATGGTGGGCTCGACACGCGCCGCCGGGGCCGGAGGCGTGGACGCATCCGGCGCGGGCATGGCCGGCGCGGCAGGCCCGGCCTTCTCCTGCGCCCGGCGGATGGCCGCCTCGATGGCCAGCCGCGCCCGTCCCGGTGATATGGGCTTCAGCAGGAAGCGATAGACCATGCCGGCGTTGATGAGATCCATCAGCTGGTCGCCGTCGTCGCGGCGGCCGGCGACGATGGTCACCAGCCCGGGCTGGCGGCTGCGCAGCCGGGTGGTGATGGCCTCCACGTCACGCGGAGCGACGGCGGCGTCCGTGACCAGAACCGCGCTGGTGGCGTCGCCGACCAGTTTCGCGGCAGCCCGGAGATCGTCCACGGCGTGGACCGGCTGGCGTGGCGAGAGCGCCTGACGGATGGTGTCCAGGAACACCTCGTCCTTGCTGAGCACGACCAGCTCCGTCGCGGCAGCGACCGCGGGATAGGTGCCGCTTGCCGCCGTTGCGCCGGTGGTACGGCGGACCGGGCCGGACTCGCGCGCGGGCGCCGTGGACGACACGCGCGGGCGGGGCCCCGCCGTACGGTCGTTGGCCGATTCCTGCAGCGTATTGACCCGCAGCTGGTCGACGGCCTCGTCGATGACGCGGCGCATCTCGTCCGGCGTGCCGATGCCGCGGATGACCTGGAACAACTCCTCGCTGCCGACGAGTGCCTCTGCCTCCGCGCCGCTCATGTCTTCCGGCGCGATGAGGATGCCCAGCGTCTCCGGCGAGCGCTTCCTCGCCTCGCGCAGCGCCTCGATGCCGCTCATGCCCGGCAGCCGCTGGGCCGAGACCATGACGTGGATGGGGGTCACCCCGAGGGTGTTGAGCGCCTCGGTACCGCTGGTCGCCAGATGCACCGAATAGGCGTCGCCGAGCGAGGCGCTGAAACGGTCCAGCGTGCTCTGCTCGGAGTGCAGCAGCAGTACCTGAGTCTTGAACCTTTGCACGGCGTCCGATGCCTCTAGCGGTCTGATTCCCGGGCGGTTATCGAACACCGAGTATATGCGCGCCCATACCGCCGGTGGCCGGCTGGCCAGCGCGAATATGTCAAAGTGTGATCCGGGACACACTCCCGGCGGTACTGGTGCGCATTGCGGGCCCGGCGGGGCCCGGCGGCAGCCGGAAAGTCAGCCGGCGGGCGGAGCGCGGCGCTCCCGGTTCTCCGCGGCCAGTGCCTCGACCGCCTCGTCCAGGGCCAGCACCTGCTGGCGCTTGCTGCCCAGACGACGGACCGCCACGGTGCGCTCCTCCACCTCGCGCTTGCCGACGGCGATGATCACCGGGATCTTGGCCACGCTGTGCTCTCGCACCTTGTAGCTGATCTTCTCGTTGCGCAGATCGGTCTCTGCCGCCAGTCCCGCCGCCCGCAGCGCCTCGGCCACCTCGCAGGCGTACTCGTCGCCGTCCGACGTGATGGTGGTCACCACCGCCTGCACCGGCGCGAGCCACAGCGGCAGCGCGCCTGCGTAGTGCTCGATCAGGATGCCGATGAAGCGTTCCAGCGAGCCGAACATGGCGCGGTGGAGCATGACCGGCGTGTGCCTGTTGCCGTCCTCGCCGACGAAGCTCGCGCCCAGCCGCTCGGGCAGGTTCAGGTCCACCTGCAGCGTGCCGCACTGCCAGTCCCGGCCGATGGCGTCGCGCAGCACGAACTCGAGCTTCGGGCCGTAGAAGGCGCCCTCGCCCGGGTTGTAGGTGTACTCCAGCCCGGTCGTCTCGATGGCCGTCTTCAGCGCGGACTCGGCCTGGTCCCACACCTCGTCGGCGCCCACGCGCACTTCCGGGCGGTCGGCGAACTTGATGCGCACGTCCTCGAAGCCGAAGTCCCGGTAGATGCCGAGGATCAGGTCGCATACCGCGATGGACTCCGCGGTGATCTGGTCGCGGGTGCAGAAGATATGCGCGTCGTCCTGGGTGAAGGCACGCACGCGGAGCATGCCGTGCAGGGCGCCGGAGGGCTCGTAGCGATGCACGGTGCCGAATTCCGACAGCCTGAGCGGCAGCTCCCGGTAGCTGGTGATGCCCTGGTTGAAGACCTGCACGTGGCCCGGGCAGTTCATGGGTTTCAGCGCGTAGACACGGCCCTCTTCGGGCTCCGTGGTGAACATGTTCTCGCCGAACGTCTCCCAGTGGCCGGAGGATTCCCACAGCGAGCGGTCCATCACGATGGGAGTCGCGATCTCCCGGTAGCCAGCGGCATTCTGGCGCTCGCGCATGTAATCGACCAGGCGCTGGTACAGGGTCCAGCCGCGCGGATGCCAGAACACGGCGCCCGGCGCCTCTTCCTGGAAGTGGAACAGCCCCATCTGGCGGCCGAGGCGGCGGTGGTCGCGCTTCTCCGCCTCCTCCAGCTGGTGCAGGTAGGTGCGCAGCTGCTTGTCGCTGGCCCAGGCGGTGCCGTAGATCCGCTGCAGCATCTCGTTGCGGGAGTCGCCGCGCCAGTAGGCGCCGGAGACCCGGGTGAGCTTGAATGCGTTACCGAGCCTGCTGGTGGAGGGCAGGTGCGGGCCGCGGCACAGATCGAGGAACTCGCCCTGGCGGTAGACGGTGATGACCTCGTCCTCCGGCAGATCCTCGATGAGGCGGGCCTTGTACTCCTCCCCGTCGTCGCGGAAATAACGCACGGCCTCGTCCCGGTCCCAGACCTCGCGGACGATGTGCTCGTCCCGCGCGACGATGTCGCGCATGCGGGACTCGATCTTCTCCAGGTCCTCGGGCGTGAAGGGCGTCTCCCGGGCGAAGTCGTAATAGAAGCCGTTCTCGATGGCGGGCCCGATGGTCACCTGGGTCTCGGGATAGAGCTCCTTCACCGCCTCGGCCATGATGTGGGCCGCGTCGTGGCGCAGCAGTTCCAGCCCGTCCTCGCTGTCGCGGGTGACGATCTCGACGGCGGCGTCTCCCGGTATCTCCCGGGCGAGGTCGCGCAGTTCGCCGTCGACCCGGATGGCCACGGCGTCCTTCGCCAGTTTGCGGCCGATGCTCTCGGCCACGTCGAGGCCGGTGGCCGGTTTGTCGAATTCCCGTCGGGAACCGTCGGGCAGGGTGATGGATGGCATGTTGCTCTCTGGGCTGGTGCTGGTCGGCAGTTGATCTGCGAGGGGTACGCGGCAGGCTGCGAAAAGCCCGTTATTCTACGCGACGGCGCGGCGCATTCGTAGCCTCGCGGGCGGCGCCGGCGGCGCTGCGTTATCATGCGGCGCCAGCCCGGCCACACCGCACCAAGAGGCTCATGAGCAGCGCAGACGCCGACCAGGACAGCCCGGTATTCCCGCCGGAGAACCACGACCACCGCCATTGCGTGGCGGACGCGCTGGCCAATGCCGAGCGTCTGTGCCGGGAGCGGGGACTGCGGCTGACCGCGAGGCGCCGCCGCGTGCTGGAACTCGTCTGGACCAGCCACCAGCCGGTGGGCGCCTACGACATCCTGGAGGCCATGAGCGACGAGGGCCGCCGCCCGGCGCCGCCCACCGTCTACCGTGCCCTGGACTTCCTGATGGACGCCGGCCTGGTGCACCGCCTCGATTCCCTGAACGCCTTCGTCGGCTGCCGCGACCCGGAGCATCCGCACGCCGGGCAATTCCTGATCTGCCGCCACTGCCGGTCGGTGGCGGAGCTGGACGATGCCGAGCTGCAGCGGGTGGTCAACGCGAAGGTGGCGGAGGCCGGCTTCCATGCCGAGACCCAGATGCTGGAGATACAGGGCGTCTGCAGCCGCTGCCGATCCTGACGCCCGTTGGCGGCAAAAAAAGAAAAGCCGGCGCGAAGCCGGCTTTTCCGTGCTGGCGAGCAGGCGCTCGCGCGGCGAGCGTCAGAATTCGTAGCTGAATTCCAGTCCCCAGCGGCGCTCCGGTCCCGGGTGGACGAAGGAGCCGCCGAATTCGGCCGCCAGGATGACTTCCTCGACGATGTCCTCGTCCAGGATGTTGGTGCCGAAGGCGGTCACCCGCCAGTTGTCCTTGCCGAAGCCGACGCGCAGATCCCAGGTCTGGTAGGGGTCGCGCTCGGTGACCGTGTAGTCGGCGGTGCCGAGTCCCGGGAAGCTGAGGTCGAACAGCGTCAGGCGCTCTTCGTCCTGGGCCGTGTGGAACCAGGTCTGGCCCACGAAGGAGCCGTACAGCCCGCCGAAGAGATCCCAGCCGTTGCCTATCGGGTAGTCCACCTCGATCGCGACGTTGCCCGTGTACTGGGGCGTTGACGGGGAGTCGTTGCCGACCGTGTTGGGGCGCACCGAGTTGGCCTCGATGCGGCTGGCGGTGTAGGCCCAGCCGCCGCCCACGGTGATGTAGTCGTTGAGCACGTAGTTCGCGCCGATCTCGGCGCCCGTCAGCTTCACCTCGTCGATATTGGAGACGACGCGCAGGAGGCCGAACGGGCCCACCTGGAACTCGAAGAACTGCATGTCGTCGACGTCCATCCGGTACACCGCGCCCTCCAGCGACAGCCGGCCGTCGGCGAGCTGCGACTTGAAGCCGAGTTCGAAAGCACTGGAGGTCTCCTTGTCGAACTCGTCCCGGATGTCCAGGTCCTTGCCGAGCGGCTGGTTGATGAAGACATCGATGGTGGCCGCCGAGCCCTGGTTGTTGAAACCGCCGCTCTTGAAGCCGATGCCCCAGGAGGCGAACAGTGTCACAGCGTCGTTCACGTCGTGGCTGAGGGAGAGCTTTGGCTGCACCTGGGTGAAGGTGCGGCTCTGGGGCTGCACGCCGCCCGGGTTCAGGGCCGGGTCCAGCGCCGGGTTCAGCGGCGCGCCGCCGCTGAAGACACCGTCGTTGGTGAAGTCGACGAACTCGGTGCGCGGCTCGGTGGGCACGAGGCTGCGCGCCTCGCGCTCCTCACGGTCGTAGCGCAGCGCCAGAGCGACCTCGGTGCGGTCGGTGACATCGTAGGCCAGCTGGCCGAACACGGCCCAGACGTCGGTGTCGAATTCGTCCCACAGCAGCTGCTCCGTGGGGTTGTTCGGGTTGTCCGTGTACAGCGTCGGGATGACACCGAAGCCCCGGTCGATGGCCAGGTTCACGCCCACCTCGCGCTCCAGGGTGAGGTAGTACAGGCCCGTGATCCAGCGCAGGGCCTGGTCGCCCGGCGAGGCCAGGCGCAGCTCGAAGCTGATGTCTTCCTGATTGCGCACCTGGTACTGGGTGCCGTCGCAGGTGGTCGGGCTGTACGGGCCGAGGATGGGGTCGGCGCCGAAGCTGCCGTCGACCGGCAGCAGGATCTGGGGTGGCGGCAGCGTGACACCCGCGAGCGTCAGCGCGATGGAGTTCGGCAGGCAGGAGTCCGGCGTGGCGTCGTCGGCGTTGAAGAAGCCGAAGGCCGCACTGGTGCCGTCCGAGGACAGCGAGTTCTCGATGTTGCTGTAGAGCAGCCAGCTGGTGAGGCTGGCCCAGCCGAGCTCGTAGTCCGCCTTGACCGAGAACTCCGTGGCCTCCTGGTCGTTGGTGGAATCGATGTTCGGCTGGAACACGAACTCGTGGTCGTCCACGTCCTCGTAGAAGTGGGACGCGAAGCCTTCGCCGAACAGCGGGTCCAGGGCAGGGGCGAACACCTCGGCGAACGTGGGCAGATGGAAGGCCGCGTTGAAGCTGATGGAGGCGGCGTCCACTTCGCCGTAGCGGGCCTTGACGTCCACGGTGAGCAGATCGGTCGGCTCGAAGATCAGCCGGCCGTTGATGTTGTAGTTCTCGAAGTCGTCGACCACGTCGGCGTCGAGGAAGGTATTCGTGTAGTAGCCGTCGGTGTCGCGCCAGTCGCCGCCGAGGCTGAACGACACGGTGTCGGTGAGCGGTCCGCTCACGTAGCCGGTGGCGTAATAGGTGCTGTCGCCCGCGGCGCTCACCTTGACGTTGCCGCCCAGCTCCTCGCCGGGCATTTCGGTGGTGACGATAATGGCTCCGGCCGCGGCGTTGCGGCCATACACTGCGCCCTGGGGGCCCTTCAGAATCTCGATCTGTTGCAGATTCGAGAATTCCCGGTTGAAGGCCGCGGGGTTGGTCATCAGAACGCCGTCGATGATGAACGCCACGCTGTTCTCGGCATCCCGGGCGCCATTCAGGCCGCGGATATTGATCTGCGTGTCGCCGACCTCGGCCGCGTCGACCAGGCTCACTCCGGGGGTCAGCTTGATGAAGTCCTCCGCGCGCTCCACGCCGGCACGCTCGAGGCGATCCTCGGTCAGCACCGTGACGGTGGCCGGCACGTCCTGCAGCGTTTCCTCACGCTGCCGCGCGGTCACGATGATTTCCTCGATGCCCTGGGCCTCCTGCGCCACGGCGGGTACGCTATGAACGGCGGTCAAGGCGAGCAGGCTCGCGACGCCGCAAAGCAGGGTCTTCGCACGCATAGGTCTCTCTCCTGGTCTGGATCGGTCTTCGTGTTCCGCAACGATGTCGGTTATGGCATACATCGTTGTAGTCGGCTCTTTTCGGCCCCCGAGGTATCGTATACAAAAGCGGCGTAGTTCGTCCAGAAAAAGCGCGGAAAAGCCAATGACTTGTGATTTTTTGTATACAATCCTGCCTGTGCTGTCGGCTGGACAGGAACGGCGCCACAATGTCGCGGCTGCGCAACACGCGTCTGCGTCGCGGCGGGAAGGCCTGCCATGGATACCCTGACCCAGGCCGTGCTCGGCGCCTCCATCGGCGCCGCGGTGGCCGGCCGGGGCGAGCGCCGGCGCGGTGCCGCGTGGGGCGCCGCGTGCGGCACGCTGCCGGACCTCGACGTGCTCGTGCCCCTGGGCAATCCGGTGGCCGATTTCACCTGGCACCGGGGCTACAGCCATTCGCTGTTCGTGCTGAGTGTCGCGGCGCCGGCGATCTGGTGGCTGATCTCGCGGCTGGACTCTCGTGCCAGGCAACGCCCGCGCCGCTGGCTTGCCCTCGTCTGGCTCGCCCTGTTCACGCATCCGTTGCTCGACGCCTTCACCGTCTACGGCACCCAGCTGTTTCTGCCGTTCAGCAATCACCCGGTGAGCGGCTCGACGGTCTTCATCATCGATCCCGCGTTCACCGTCCCCCTGGCGGTCGGCCTGGCGATCGGGCTGATCGTCCGCGACGAGCACCGTGCCCGGGCGGCCGTGGTCGGCGGTCTGACACTCGCCGTGGCGTACCTGGGCCTGTCCGTGGCGGCCAAGCTGCACGTGGAAGAGGCGGCCCGCGACGCGCTGGCCCGGGCGGGGATTTCCCATCGAGGCGTGCTCACGACGCCGGCGCCGTTCAACATCGTGCTGTGGCGCATTGTCGCCATGGAAGAGGCCGGCTATCGGGAGGGCTTCTACTCCCTGCTGGATCCTCCCGGCACCCTGACTTTCCAGCGCCACGAGTCGCGTACGGAGCTGCTGGACGGCATCCGGGATGCGTGGGCGGTGGGGCGACTGGCCTGGTTCACCCACGGCTTTTACCGGGTGTCTCGCCAGGACGACCGGATCGTGATGACGGACCTGCGCATGGGCGTGGAACCGGTCTACGTGTTCAGCTTCGCCGTCGGCCGGCTGGAGGCGGGCGCTGCGCGGGCCGTCGAGCCCGAGCAGCTCGCGCCGCTGCGCCCCGGCCCGGGACAGGTGGCGCGGCTGCTCCGCCGCGTCGCCGGGCCGGTCACCCCGGCCGATGATTCCCGTACAATACCGGGCTCCTGATTCGCGCTCATAACCAGGCCTCCGACCGTCATGTCCGACACAACCACCGCCGGCAAGGATTTCATCCGCCAGATCATCGCCGACGACATCGCCGCCGGTAAGCATGGCGGTAACGTCGTCACCCGCTTCCCGCCGGAGCCGAACGGCTTTCTGCACATCGGCCATGCCACCTCCATCTGCCTGAACTTCGGCGTGGCGCAGGAGAACGACGGCGTCACGTTCCTGCGCTTCGACGACACCAACCCGGGCAGGGAGAGCATCGAGTTCGTGCGCGCGATCGAGGCGGATATCCGCTGGCTCGGTTTCGACTGGGGCGACCGTCTCACCCACGCGTCGGATTACTTCGACCCGCTGTACGACTGCGCGGTCGATCTGATCCGCCAGGGCAAGGCGTACGTGGACGACCTCGGCGCGGACGAGATCCGCGAGTACCGCGGCACGCTCAAGGAGCCGGGACGGGAGAGCCCCTGGCGCGGGCGCAGCGTGGAGGAAAACCTGGATCTGTTCGGACGCATGCGGGCGGGCGAGTTCGCCGACGGCGAGAAGGTGCTGCGCGCGAAGATCGACATGGCGGCGCCGAACATGCACATGCGCGACCCGACGCTCTACCGCATCCGCCACATCCCCCATCAGCGCACCGGCGACAAGTGGTGCATCTACCCGATGTACGACTTCGCGCACGGGCTGTCGGATGCCTTCGAGGGCATCACCCATTCGCTGTGCACGCTCGAGTTCGAGGACCATCGGCCGCTGTACGATTGGCTGCTCGATCAGCTCGACCTGCCGCATCGCCCGCGCCAGTACGAATTCTCGCGCACGAACCTCGCCTACACCGTCACCAGCAAACGCCGCCTGGCCGAGCTGGTGGAACGGCGCACCGTCGCCGGCTGGGACGACCCGCGCATGCCGACGCTCGCCGGGATGCGCCGCCGCGGCTATCCGCCCGGGGCGCTGCGGGAGTTCGCCCGCCGGGTGGGCATCACCAAGAAGAACAAGCTGATCGAGATGGGCTTTCTGGAGGCGACCGTGCGCGAGGTGCTGGACCCCTCCGCGCCACGGGTGATGGGCGTCATCGATCCGCTGAAGGTGACCATCACCAACTACCCGGAAGAGCGGGTGGAGCGCATGACGGCACAGAACCATCCCAACGACCCGTCGATGGGCGAGCGGGAACTCGCCTTTTCGCGCACGCTCTGGATCGAGCGCGACGACTTCATGGAGGACCCGCCGAAGAAGTTCTTCCGCCTGCGTCCCGGCGGCGAGGTGCGGCTGCGTTACGCCTACATCATCCGTTGCGACGAGGTGGTGAAGGACGACGAAGGCAACGTGGTGGAGTTGCTCTGCAGCTACGACCCGGAGACCCGCAGCGGTGCGGCGGGCGCCCAGCGCAAGGTGAAGGGCACCATCCACTGGCTGTCCGCGGAGCATGCGGTGCCGGCCGAGGTGCGGCTCTACGACCGGCTGTTCACCGAGCCGGCGCCGGGAACGGAGGGCGACTGGCACGAGGCGATCAACCCCGATTCGCTGAAGGTCGCTTCGGCGCAGCTCGAGCCGGGCGTCGCTGCGCTCGCTCCGGGCGATGCGGTGCAGTTCGAGCGGCTGGGTTATTTCACCGCCGATCCGGACTCGAGCGCGGAGTCGCCGGTGTTCAACCGCATCGTCACCCTGCGCGATTCCTGGGCCAGGGTGGAAAAGCAGGCCATGCAGCAGGCGGGCGCAGCGTAACGCGCTGCACGGGCCGAGTCCGTTCCTGCCGGATAGCCGTCAGGGAAATATGCAAGTCGTCCGCGGTGACGTTGCCGCGGCGCAGAGGCGCGCAGCTCCAAAAATGCCGCCGCCGGGGCTCTGCTATGATCCGGACTGGCGCTGAGGCATGGGGGAGGGACGTTGGCGCTGTGACCGACTCACCGTCTGATCGGCATCACGGATACCGCTTCGGGAATTGCTTTGTCGATCTCGAGCGGCGGTTGCTGTTCCGTGACGGGGAGGAGGTACCGCTGCGCCCCCGCAGCTTCGAGGTACTGTGCCACCTCGTGCAGAACCACGGGCGGCTGGTGTCACGGGATGTCCTGATGCAGGCCATGTGGGGCGACACCGTGGTGGTCGACAACTCCCTGAACCAGTGCATCGCCGAGATCAGGCGGGCCCTCGCCGACTCGGACCAGGCGTTCATCCGCACTATGCCTCGCCAGGGTTATGTATTTGATGCCCCCGCCATCAGAGTCGTACCCTCCGCAGTGCCGGCAGGGCGGGCACCCGGGAGTGAGCCAACCGGCGAACGTCGGAATGGCACGGCTCACGGCTGGCGGTCGCGGGTTCTGTTCGGCCTGGTGGGCGCCGCGATCGTCACTCTGATTGCCTGGCAATCCCGTCCGTCGGGTGAGAAGAATGACGATCCGAGCGTGGCTCGCACCCGGACGAGTATTGCGGTTCTTCCTTTCTCCGATCTGAGTCCCGACGGGGACAGTCAGTACTTCGCCGACGGTCTCACGGAAGAAATCATCAACTCGCTCGCCGGTATCCGCGACCTGCAGGTGATCAGCCGAGCATCGTCTTTCGAACTGCGTGACCCGGACCTGAGTGCCGCCGAAGTCGCGCGAATTCTCGGCGTGGAATATCTCGTCGAGGGTAGCGTGCGCAGGGACGAATCGACCGTTCGAATCACTGCCCGGCTCGTCAGGGCGGCGACGGACACCCGGCTGTGGTCGGATACCTTCGATCAAGCCCTCCGCGCAACCGAGATTCTGCGTGTCCAGGAGACCATCGCGCACCAGATCGCTGACCGCCTTCGCGTACGTGTCATCCCGGGGGAATTCGCCAGAATCAACCCGCCTTCATCCATTGCGGCCCTCGATGCCTATATGGACGGACGTGCATCCATCCGCGAGCTGCATTCCTACACCGGGGACTTCAGCGATGCTTTTTTCCGTGCCGCCATCGACAAAATGGAGGCGTCGATTCGAGAAGATCCGGACTGGGCGCCATCCCAGGCCGCGCTCGGGTTGTTGTGGCACTGGTGGATGAGTTCGAATCGACACGTCAATTTCGACGAGCGCTGGCAGAGATCCTATGAGCACATTCAATCGGCGCTCGGCATTGACCCTGAATATGAGCCGGCCTGGGCCTCCCTCGCCTTCCTGCACCTCGAGAGACGCGATTTCGGGAAGGCACTGGATGCAATCGAACACGTGAGCGACTCGACGGCTTTTGGCGTAATTGTGAAGGCGTACCTCATGCAGGATATGGCCCACTATGACGCTGCTATCGAATACTACGACAAGGCATTGGCCCTGGATCCGATGTCCGTTCTTTTTCGCATGCAGCGCGCCCAACTTCTTATGTGTGCGGGACGCCATGAGGAAACCATCCGTGAGTTCGAAGCATACATGGCGATGACGGCGGACCTTGGCGAGCGGGATTGGGGTGCTTTGTTCTATCTGGCTTATGCCTACGCGAAGCTGGGGAATCGCGACAAGGTGCTCGAGTTGCTTGCCGAATGGGCAGAGTTCGGCGGCCCGAAGACAGAGATGGCGCCGGTCTATGCGATTGTCGGTATGACGGACATCGCGGTGGCGTTACTGACGGAAGCGGAGGAGAGCGGCGAGCTCCGGATTCGACCGATCGTCCCCACTGCCGCTGCCATCGGCCAGACGGATCGGGCATGGGCTCAGTTGGCGCGCATCGCAGAAGAGGAACCCGGCCGACTCGGGCGTTTTCCCTGTTTCGAGGAAAGCCAATTGCTGAAGAGTGATCCGCGATATCCCGAGTTGCGGGCGATTGCGGGTATACCGGAGGAGTATCGCTGAGCGTCGAAAGCCAGACTTCACGGCAGCAAGTCTCGGCTTTTTGCATAGGGCGATTCGCCATGACCGTTCCCGCCCGGAGCGATAATCTGGCCATTCGCTCGATTTTCTGCAACTATTCGGCGATCGAATGAGGCCCTGACAAAAAGAACCCGTTCAACAATCAACGCGGCCTCTCGGGGGGAGTCGGAGATGAACCGTCGACGCTTTATCCGTTCGTCACTTGCCGCTGCAATCGCCGCATCGCTACCGCAGTGGAACGTACTTGCCGAGTCGTTGCTGCATAGCCCGACCAGCGTTCCGGCCGATATCGACGCGCTCACAGGCGACGGTGCCGAGATCACCCTGAAGCGCGCCGCCGTTCAGGAGCTCAGTGACAGTCTCAGGGGCAGGTTGTTGCTGCCTGGCGGTGAGGCATACGATCAGGCCCGCTGGTTGCTGAATGCGGAGTACGACAAACATCCGGCCTTCGTGGTCCAGCCGACCGGCGCGGCGGACGTACAGAACGCCGTGACCTTTGCCCGTGAGAACAACCTGCTCCTGGCCGTGAAATGTGGCGGACACGCCGCGGCCGGCACGTCGAGCTGCGACAAGGGCATGCAGATCGACCTCTCGCAACTCCGCAACGCGAGGGTCGATCGGAACGCCAGGACCGCCCGCATCGCCGGTGGCAGCCTGCTGGGCGATCTCGACCACGAATCCATGTCGCACGGGCTGGTTACGACGGCGGGTTCGGTTTCGCACACCGGCGTCGGCGGCCTCACACTGGGCGGCGGCTTCGGCCGGCTCGCTCGCCGCTACGGTCTGACCATCGACAACGTCCTCGAGATGGACATCGTCACGCCGGACGGAAAGCTGCGCCGGGTCGGCCCCGACAACGACGCGGACCTCTACTGGGCGTTGCGCGGGGGCGGCGGCAACTTCGGCGTCGTGACCTCGTTCCTGTTCCGGCTGCATGCGATGCAGCGCGACGTCGTTACCGGGTATTTCGCCTTCCCGCTGTCGGAGGCCAAGCAGATTCTCGGCTTTTACGGGGACTACTCCCCAAAGGTGCCGGACGAGATGTCCATCGGCGCCGGCGTGGGCAGTCGTCTCGGCGACGAGCCCGGTGTCGCCATGTACTTCGTGTGGAGCGGTGATCCGGCCAGGGCCGAGAAATACTTCGCACCGCTGCGCAAGGCCGGCACTGTCGTCAACGAGAGTGTTCGGACGATGGACTATGTCGCGGTTCAACGATCCGGCGACATGGATGACACGCGCGCGTTCACCGGCTATATGAAGTCCGGATTCGTAGGCTCCATATCGGGCGACTTCATCGACGCCCTGATCGACAATTTCGAGGCGCATCCCGACCGCGCCACGCGATTCGGATTCGGCCACGCAGGGGGCGCCATAAGCCGGGTCTCCAACTCGGACACCGCCTTCGCACACAGGGATTCCAACTACAATCTACTGTCATTCGTCAGCTGGAAGACCGGTGAAGAGGGTGCAGAGCATGTCGATTACATCAACTCGCACTGGTCGAAGGCGGAACCGTTCACCAGCGGCTTCTATGTGAATGATTATTACGACCAGTCCCAGAAGATGGTGAGCCAGACGTATCGCGAGAACTTCCCGCGCCTGCTGAAGATCAAGCAGAAATACGACCCGACGAACCTGTTCAGGCTGAACGCCAACATCCGTCCCGCATGAACGAAACCTGCGTATTTCGACCGGGTATTTGCGGGAGTAGAGCCCCGGACCGGGCGCCGGGTCTCAGGAATCGTGTCGTTCCTTCTGCATTGTCGCCATAGCCTCTACCCTGTGGTCATGACGACCCGGGTTCCACTTTGAATATCCTGATCCAGACCGCCGGTTCGCGGGGTGACGTCGAACCCTATGTCGCGCTGGGCCAGGGTCTGCTGCGTGCGGGGCACCGGGTCACGGTCAATACCTGCGACCGTTTCCGTGATTTCGTCGAGCGGCGCGGGCTCGAATACGCCTGCCTCAACAGCGACCTGATCGACCTGCTGGATACCGAGGTCGGCCGCGGTGCGATCGAAGACATGGGCAGCTTCTTCCGCGCCATCCGCATGGTCCCGCGGCTCATGCGCGAGAGCGGCGACATCCAGCGCTCGATGCTGGCAGAAGGATGGGACGCGGCGAGATCGGTGGACCCGGACCTGATCCTGTTCAATTCCAAGATGGCGGGCGCTCACTATGCCGAGAAGCTTCGCATTCCCGCCGTGCTGGCCATGCCGCTGCCGCAGTTCGTGCCGACAGGTGAGTTCCCGGCACTCGGCTTCCCGCGGCTCCCGCTCGGCAGGACGTACAACCGTCTCAGTTACAGGGCGGTGCATGCTGCCGCCGACCGGATCGGCGGGCAATTCGTGAATGAATGGAGGCGCGCGCAGGGTCTGGCCCCGGCCGAGGGCCTCGGCCTCCTGCGGCGCGGCGATGGCGGTGCGGTCCCGGTGCTGCATTGCTACAGCGAGAACGTCCTCCCGCGGCCGGACGACTGGCCCGGCCACGTGCACGTCACGGGCTACTGGTTTCTCGATCGGGCCGAGGCGTGGTCGCCGCCCGCCGGGCTGACGGACTTCCTGAATGCCGGGCCGCCGCCGGTCCACGTCGGTTTCGGCAGCATGGCCGGGCGCGATCCGGCGCGGACGACGGCCATCGTGCTGGAGGCGATCGCGCGGACGGGTCGGCGCTGCATCCTGGTGACAGGGTGGGGCGGACTGGCGCCCGAGACCGTCCCGGACGATGTGTACGTGATTGATGCGGCGCCTTACGACTGGCTGCTGCCACGGGTCGCCGCCACCGTCCACCACGGCGGCGCCGGCACCACGGCGGCCGGCCTGAGAGCCGGGCGGCCGACCGTGATCTGCCCGTTCTTCGGCGATCAACCTTTCTGGGGCCGGCGGGTCCGGGCAATCGGAGCGGGTCCCGCCCCGATTCCGCAGAAGAAACTGAGCGCGGCCGGGCTGGCCGTCGCCATCGAGCGTGCCTGTACCGATACCGCCATCGGTCAGCGGGCCGCAGACCTGGGTGCGCGGATTCGCCGTGAAGACGGCGTCGGGCGTGCGGTACGTCTGCTGGAGCGCCTGGCGGAGCAGAGTCCGGGGTAACGCGATTTCACGCCGGCGAATTCCGGCGGTTCTTCAGCCCCAGAGGCGGTCGGTGGCGATGGCCGCGCCTTCGGCCAGGGAGGCGAGCTTGCCCCAGGCCACGTCCGGGTCGATGCCCTGCATGCCCACGTGCACGCTGAAGCCGCAGTCGACGCCCGCCATCACGCGGTCGCGGCCGACCAGGCGAGCGTAGCGCTCGATGCGCTGGGCCACGAGTTCCGGGTGCTCGATGTAGTTGGACTGGGGCTCGATGCAGCCCGGGCAGAGGATCTTGTCGTCCGGCACCTGCACCGTCTCGAACAGGGTCCATTCGTGGGCGTGGCGGGGGTTCGCCGCCTCGAACAGGATGGTGCGCGGCTTCGCTTTCCAGACCAGATCGATGATCTCGCCCATGGCCACGTCGCAATGGTGCGGGCCGGGGTAGTTGCCCCAGCACAGATGCATGCGCAGCTTCTCTTCCGGGATATTGCGCACGGCATGATTCAGCGCCTCGATGTTCATGGCGACGCGCTTGCGGTAGTGCGCGAGGTCCATGTCCGCGTAAGCCGAGTGCCGGCCCATGGCGAGGTCCGGGCAGTCTAGCTGGACGTACGCGCCGGCCTCGGCAATGGCCTCGTACTCGTGGCGCATGGCCTCGGCGACGGCGAACACGTACTCCTCGTCGCTCTCGTAGTACTCGTTGGCGAAGAAGATGGTGACCACGCCCGGCGAGGCGGCGCTGGAGAAGATGCCCGCCACGTCGGCGTCCTTCGCCGAATGAGTGAGATTGACCATGTCGAGGGCAGCCGCCTCGGTGTCTTTCACCGAGATGGGGGCGTTGCAGGCCGGCGCCGAGCGCTTGCGGCGCCCCGGGTTGGCGGCCACGATCTCCGCGCTCCTCGGGTAGTCGACGAGGTCGCCGAAGAAGTAGTTCTGCACCGATTCGCCGCCGAAGCCATGCAGACGGTCCTTCACGTAGGTGGCGTAGCTCGGCTTGGACATCTCGCCGTCGTTCACGATCGCGATGCCGGCGGCGGCCTGGCGGTCCACCATCTCCTGCACGGCGCTGGCCACGCGCTCGGCGAGCGCGCCCTCGTCCACCGGGATGCCGTCGCCTTTCGCCCACATGATGCGGATGAGATCGTCCGGGCGGGGCAGGCTGCCGGTGTGGGTGGTCAGTATGCGGTCGGCGCCGGTACTCATCGCTTCGTCTCCGTCAGGCCTCGGCGCGCAGCTCGGCCGCGGCCTTGGACATGGCCGCGAGCTTGCCGAAGGCGGCTTCGCGGCTGAGATACTTCATGCCGCAGTCGGGCGCGAGCAGGATGCGCTCGGCGTCGACGTATTCCAGCGCCCGGCGGACCCGTTCCTTGATCGTCTCGACGGACTCCACCTCGTTGCTGGAGAGGTCCAGCACGCCGAGCAGAATCTCCTTGTCCGGCAGTGACGCGAGCACAGAGCAGTCCAGCTTCGACTGGCCGGTCTCGATGGAGACCTGGCTGCAGCAGGCGCCGGAGAATTCGGGCAGGAAGGAATAGCCTTCCGGCCGCTCGTGGATCAGCGCCGCGTAGCCGAAGCAGATATGCACGCAGGTCCGGCCGCCGACGCTGTCCAGCGCCCGGTTCAGCGCCTCTATGCCATACTCCCGGGCCTGGTCGGGCCGGGCCTGCATGTAGGGTTCGTCGATCTGCACCACGTCGGCGCCGGCCGCGAACAGGTCGCGGATCTCGGCGTTCACCGCGTCTGCGTACGCGAGTGCGGCCTCGCGGTCGGTGGCATAGTGCTCGTTCTGCGCCTGCTGGGCCATGGTGAACGGACCCGGCACGGTGAACTTCACCGCCCGGTCCGTATTCGCCCGCAGGAAGCGCAGGTTGTCCACGCCCACCGGATGCCGGCGGCGGATGGGGCCGACGATACGGGGCACGAACACCGGCTCGCCGCTGCGATCGAGCGCCTGGCCCGGGTTGTCGAGGTCGATGCCGTCCAGCGCCGTGGCGAAATGGTTGGAGTAGCTCTCGCGGCGGATCTCGCCGTCGGAGACGATGTCGAGTCCTGCCCGTTCCTGGTCCTGGATGGCGATGCGGGTCGCGTCGTCCTGGGCCTGGCGCAGGAATTCCTCGTCGACGCGCCAGAGTTCTTTCGCCCGCGTGCGGGGCGGGAAGCGGCCGGAGAGCTTCTGCCGGTCGATGAGCCAGTCCGGCTGCGGATAGCTGCCGACGATGGTGCAGGGGAAGAGCGGTAGTGGAGATGCCATGGTGGTTCAGCCTGAGGCGGCCTCCTTCTTGTCGGCGTCCGAGTAGTCTATCAGCTTGGACTTGTAGGTCTCCCGGGGCAGAGTGCCGTAGGCCACCAGCTCGACGTCGG
>DASRVH010000137.1:0-10447 GCA_035655155.1 Woeseiaceae bacterium | reverse complement strand
CCATCCGGGGTAATTCTGCAGACATGTCTTTCTCCTCTCGGACGCGGCCTATGCCTGCTTCCAGGCGCCGAAGGCGTACCAGCGTGTGCCCTTCGGGTCCATGCGGCCGGTCTGGCTGTCGAACAGGGCGGGCTGGTCCACACCCTCGCGGAAGGCCGCCTCACCGACGAAACTGTACCGCGGCAGGGTGGCTTCGATGAAGTCCTCCGCCGCGAAGCCGGCACCGGTGCAGAGCCCCCGGTAGTCCTGGTCGCGGAACGGTTTGTAGAACGGCTCGTTGTTGTAATAGCTGTCCCAGTCCAGATAGAAGCTCTCGTAGGGCGCCATGCGGGAGTTCGGCGGCAGCTCCATGTTCCACAGCACGCCGCCCGGCTTCAGCACCCGGTACGCCTCGCGGAAGAAGGCATGGATGTCTTTGAGCGGCAGCTCGTGCAGAAACATGGAGGAGAACACCACGTCGAAGCTCGCGTCCGGGTAGTCGAGCTTCGTCGCGTCCATCTGGCGGAAGTGCACCGGCACACCCAGGCTCTTCGCCCGCGCGCTCGCGTAGCGCAGCACGCCGGGGGCGACATCGATGCCGTGCACCTCGGCCTCCGGGAAGGTGCGCGCCCAGGGCAGCGTGTTGTGGCCGATGGTGCAGCCGCAGTCGAGGATGCGCTGCGGTCGGAACTCCGGGTACTTCAGCCGGATGTAGTGGGACAGGGTCTGACCGATGTCGTCCAGCTCGCGGCCGAACTGGCCGAAGGCGAACACATTGATGGAGTGGTCGTAGAGGGCGCCGGCCGCCACGTCGTCGTCGCCGTATTCCGCGTGATAGCTGCCCGGCGCGAGATGCACGTCGATCTCGGTCACGTTGCGGGGCACCTCGAGATCCGGGTCCAGGGTGAGCGAGCCGCCGGCGCGCTCGTCGTCGTCGCGCAGCGCGCGGGCCTGGTCGGCCAGCTCCGCGATGCGCCGCTCCACGCCCGGGATCACCGAGGCGAACACCATCTCCTGGGCGTTCGTGCGCACGGCGCTGTAGAAGCGGAACGCGCGCGTCCCGCGCATGGCCTTGTGCACCTCGGGACCGTCGGCGGGGGGGCGGCCTTGTTCGCGCTCGAATGCGGGCAGCACCTCCTCGTCGTATTCGCCGCGCATGTGCCCCGCCAGGCGGGTGAGCACGTGCCGGCGCAGGCCGGAGACGAATTCCTGCCGGGCCCGCTCGTCGCGGGTGGGGTCGGGCTGCAGGTCGTGAGGCTGTGGCTGGATCATGCTTCGCGTCCTCTGCTGAGCGAGCCCGGATTTTCCCGAAATTGCCTTTAGGTTGTCAAACACAAATCGTTTTTGTATAAGGCATGGAGTCTTGTACCGGGAGCGGAAGCCATGGCGACACCCATTACCACCATCATCGTGTTGTTCAACCTGAAACCGGACGCCGACCCGGCCGCCTACGAGCGCTGGGCCGCCGAGACCGATCTGCCGACGGTGCGCGGCCTCGCCACCACCGACGGCTTCGACGTCTACCGCACCACCGGCGTGCTGGGTTCCGACGCGCCGGCGCCGTACCAGTACGTGGAGATGATCCGGGTGAGCGACATGGCCGGATTCGCGAGCGAGGTGGCCACCGAGACCATGCAGAAGGTGGCGAGCGAGTTCCGCAGCTTCGCCGATAACCCGGTATTCATGCTCAGCCAGGAGGTGGCGTGATGCGGGGACTGGCAGGCAAGGTCGCCGTCTGCACGGGCTCGGGGCGCCGGGAAGGCCTGGGCGAGGGCATCCTCCGCCGTCTCGCCGCCGAGGGCTGCAAGGTGGTGGTCACGGACCTCGGCCGTCCGGACGAGGGGCTCGACAGCGCCAACATCGGCACTACCGAGGAGATGGAAGCGGTGGCCGCGGGGCTGCGAGAGGCCGGCGCAGAGGCGGTGGCGCTGCCCTGCGACGTGCGCGACGAGGCCCAGGTGCAGGCACTGGTGGACGGCACCGTGGAGGCCTTCGGACGCCTCGACATCCTGGTGAACAACGCCGGCGTCGGCTACATGATGAGGCACACCGCCGACCTCACCCTGGAGGAGTGGAAGCTGGTGCTGGACGTGAACCTGACCGGCGCGTTCCTGTGCACCCGCATCGCCGCGGCGCAGATGCGCGCCCAGGGCGACGGCGGGCGCGTCATCAACATCGCCAGCCAGGCGGCGAAGTCCGGCTTCCCGCACATGGCGCCGTATGTGGCCTCCAAACACGGCATGGTGGGCCTGACGCGCACGGCGGCGATTGATTACGCCGGCGACGGCATCACCGTGAATGCCGTGTGCCCGAACCACGTCACCACCGGGCTGGGGAAGAAGCAGAACGAGTATTTCGCGAAGTACAAGGGCCAGACCGTCGAGGAGTATCGGGCGGCCCTGCGCCAGCGCATCCCGCTGGGCCGCGTCGGCCTGCCCGAGGACACGGCGGCGGCGACTGCATTCCTCGCCTCCGACGACGCGGCGTTCATCACCGGAGAGGCGCTGAACGTGAGCGGCGGCGAGGAGATGCACTGAGCGCCATGTGGGAGGGCCTCCAGGCCCGATTGGTTGCGCAATCGGGGCTAAAGCCCCTCCTGCAGGAATCGGGGCTAAAGCCCCTCCTACGTGCTTCGGTGAGGTTGCTATGGAACTAAGGCAGCTCGAGCGGTTCCTCGCCGTGGTCGATCACGGCACCCTGGCCGCCGCGGCGCGCGAGCTCGGGCTGACCCAGCAGGCACTGTCGGCGAGCCTCTCCGGGCTGGAGAAGGCGCTGGAGGTCCGCCTGCTCGATCGCGGGCCCGGCGGCATAACGAAGCTCACCGCTTACGGCGAGATGCTGGTGAGCCATGCCCGCTCCCAGATTGCCGCCGACCGGCGCGCGCGTGAGGCACTGAGGAGCCTGGCGGATGCGCAGACCGGCACGGTAACCGTGGGCATCGGCGAGACCTTCGCCGGCGACATCATCGAACCGGCCGTGAGCCTGGTCCACGCGGAACGGCCCGGCCTCCGCATCAACCTCATCGAGGGTTACTCGGAACAGATCCTGGAGCGGCTCTACGACGGCGAGTTCGACTTCGTGGCCGTCGGCGTCGGCGGCTTCGCGCTGCGGGAGGGCTTCATTGCCGAGGTCATCTACTCTGCAGACGACGTCGTTGCCTGCCGGCCGGCCCACCCGCTGGCCGGCAAACGCAATATCCGACTCGGCGACCTCGCCGGCTACACGTGGGTGGTGCCTTACTCTCGCCCCTCCGACGTGGACGTCATCACCGAGACCTTCATCGCCGAGGGCCTCGAGCCGCCGACACGCTTCATCGGTTCGGACGCCTACCGCATCGGCATGAAACTGCTGGCGGCGAACGATTTCCTGCTGATGACCTCGCCGGCGCTGGTTACCAGCCGGCTGGCGAAGGAGACCCGGGGCGTGCACGTGCTCCCCGTGGAGAGGCCTTCCGTGCGCCGCAATGCGAGTCTGGTGACGCCGTCGAAACGACCGATGACTCCGGCCGCCGGGGCAATGCTGCAAGCGGTGCGCCAGGCCGCCGGCGTATTCGCGGCCAGCGGCGAATCGGCCCGCTTCCGCGGTTCTGCAGGCTGAAAAAGACCGGCGCGGGGCGACGTAACGCCGCCCCGCTTCCGGCTCCGCATTCCCTGCGGATTTAACGGCCGGTGGGGGTCCGACCATGGGAACGCTGCAGGGCACGATTACGCGTGGGCGCTCGCGATGCGGTTCTCATGCTACGGGGCGCGGAGGAGCCGGCAAGCCGTTTGTGCCGATGAGGAAATCAGGCTCAACCTGATAGAAGGTGCATATTTATCGGTTTCTGCCGTAGTGTTCGTGGCTGCTGACCCACTCCTCGGCAATCACGGCGGCGCCCAGGGACAGTTCGCCGCAGAGCACGGTTGCGGCGATGATCTCGGCCAGCTTGCGGGCCTTGCCGGGGCCGTAGCAGCCCAGCGACTCGAGGCACTCGCGCTGGGTGGCGAGCCCGGTGCCGCCGCCGTAGGTGGCGACGATCAGCGACGGCAGCGTAATGGAGTAGTAGTAGTCGCCGGTCCGGGTGACCTCGGCGTAGGTGAACGCGGCATGGGACTCCGCCACGTTTGCCTCGTCCTGCCCGGTGGCGATGAAGGTGGCGGCGACGCCGTTCGCCGGATGCACGCCGTTGTAGACGGAACCGGCCATGAGCGCGCCGAGCTGGGATACCCGGCGGGTCGCGAACAGCTGCTCCGCCGATACCCGCATGCGGTCGCGCAGCAGCGCATCCGGGACGGTCACCTCGGCGATCACCCGCTTGCCACGGGTGTGCAGCGAATTCAGCGTCGAGTGTTTCTTGTCGGTGTCCATGTTGCCCGACAGGTAGTACTCCACGCGGCCGAAGTTCTCGATGATCCAGTGGCAGGCCGCCAGCGTCGCCTTGCCCGCCATGTTCTGGCCGGCCGCGTCGCCCGTGGTGTAGTTGAACCGAAGATAGAGCATGCGGCTGGCCGCGTACTGCTCGATGTCGCGGAGCTTGCCGATGCTCGTGCTGGCCTCCGCGGCCGCCTTGATACCGGCGAAGTTCTCCGACACCCATTCGCCGAAGGCCCGGGCTTCCCGCGCACTGGGGAACAGGAACACCGGCGCGCGCTGCATGGCGTCGTCGGCGATGGTGGTGGTGATACCGCCGGCCTCCCGGGTCAGGCTCATGCCCCGGTTGTAGCTCGCCACCAGGGTGCCCTCGGTGGTGGCCATGGGCACGTAGAACTCGCCCTCGGCGTGCTCGCCGTTCACCAGCAGCGGGCCGGCGAAACCGATGGGCATCTGGGCGACGCCGGTGAAGTTCTCGATGTTGCCGCGTAGCGTGGCGGGATCCACGGAATAGTGGCCGAGATGGGCGAGGCGGGTACCGGTCTGCTCCTCGATGAAGTCCCGACGGCGCCGTACCGCGTCTTCCGAATAGTCGTTGTCGCGATCGCGGGGGATTCTGGGCATGGGTGCCTCCGTTCTTGTTGTTTCGGCGAATTATATCGGATCGGGCCTGAAGGCCCTCCTACATGCCCAGTGAGGTTCTGCATGCGTCCAGCCGCTGCCATAATCATTGCCGTCGTCACGTCGATGCTGACGGGGACCGCCATGGCATACGAGGAGCCCGAGTACCGGGTGCTCGCCGAGCGCGAGGAATACGAGATCCGTGCCTACGAGCCCTACCTGGTGGCCGAGACCGTCGTGGAGGGCGATTACGGGGAGAGCGGCGGCAAGGGCTTCCGCAGACTCGCAGGCTACATTTTCGGCGACAACAAGGCATCGGAGAAGATGGCCATGACCGCGCCGGTCACCCGCGAACCCGCCGAGAGCGTGAAGATGAACATGACCGTGCCGGTGATCTCCGAGCGCGTGGCGGGGGCGGAGCGCTACCGCTACCAGTTCGTGATGGAGCGCAAGTACACGCGCGAGACGCTGCCCGTCCCGGAGGACGACCGGGTCACGATCCGCGAGATACCCGCACGCACGATGGCCGTGCACCGTTACTCGGGGCGCTGGACGGCGTCGAATTTCGAGAAGCACACGGCCATCCTGCTGCGCGCGCTCGAGCGCGACGGCATCGAGGTCGTCGGCACGCCCCGGTCCGCCGCTTACAACGCCCCGTTCATGCCGCCGTTCCTGCGCCGCAACGAGGTGCTGGTGGAGGTGGATCCCGCCTCACCGGGCATGTAGAAGGGCCTGTGGGAGGGGCTTCAGCCCCGATTCCGCAATCAATCGGGCCTGAAGGCCCTCCTACATGGGTTTCAGGCCACCAGCGGCGTCGGATCCACCAGCCGCTCGAAATCCGCGTAAGCCATGCGGATCAGCTCGCTGTGGGAGCCGGCGTTGAAGGCGATCTCGTCGTCCTCCCGGAGCGCGGTCGAGACGAACACCTTCATGTCGTAGAGGTTGCCGAACGGCGGCATCGCGCCGGTCTCGCAGTCCGGGAAGCGCTCCTTGAACTCGTATTCGCCGGCCAGTTCGACCTCGTCGGCGCCGAGGGCCTCCTTCAGATGTGCGAGCCTCACCTGGTCCGAGGCCGGCACCACGATCATCGCCAGTTCCCCGTCGATCTTCACCATCACCGTCTTGGCCAGTTCCTTGCCGGGGATGTGCGCCCGCTCGGCGATTTCCTGGGCGGTGAAGGCGGGCGAATGGCCGATGGTGACGTATTTGACGTTCTCTCGGTCGAGGAATTCCTTCAGTCTGGTAACAGGCATGGCCGTCTCCTTGTCTCCCGCGGGAAACCGGGCAGACCCGGGCCTGCCCGGACACCACCAAGATAACGCGTTGCCGCGCCTCCGGAAACTCTCGGAATCTGCATATGCCCGGCCGGGCGCTAATCGTCGGTGTCGGCGGGCCGGTAACTGGCGTAGTAGTTCACCAGGGCGCCGATGTCGCCGGCCTCCAGCTCGCCCAGTTCATGGGCCATGGCCGGCAGCAGTGCCTCACGGTCGCCGGCGAGATAGGCCTCGATGGCGAAGCGCAGATATTCTTTGCGCTGACCGTGCAGCGGTATGCCGATGGCGAACTCCGCCTGCCGGCTGTCCGGCCGTGCATGGCAGGCCCCACAGTGCTGGCGGTGCAACGCGGCACCCTCCTCGGCCAGTTTCTCGTCGTAAGGCTGCTCGAGGGCCTGACGCTCCTTCCCGCCGTAGTAGTTGGCGATATCGAACACCGTGTCCTCGTCGAGCTCCGCCACCGTCTCGCACATCTTCGGCTCCCGCACGCAGCGCCGTGCGCCGTCGATGTAGGCGAAAACGGCCTCCTCGATGTGCCCGGCGGGTATGCCGGCGAGCACGGGGACCATGGGATCGCCCTTGCCCATTCCGTCCGCGCCGTGGCATTCGACGCAGGCATCCACTGCGTCGGGCCGGGCCGTTGCGAGGGCCGGCAGAGCGAGTAGCGCCAGCAGGCAGAAGCGGAATCGCTGTTTCATGGCTCCCCCGGGACGTTGTTTCCCTCGGCAGACTATAGGACGGGAGCTTTTGCGGGTGAATAGGGGAATGACGCGGCTGGCGCTCAGGTACCCGCCAGCCCGGCGGCGGCGATGCCTCCGCCGGCGAGCAACAGCACCGCGCCGAGCGGCTCGCCGATGCGCCGGCCCCAGCTCGCGTTCTTCTCCACCGCCATGATCAGACCCAGCACGAACATCCACAGGAGATTCGCGCTGGCCGCCGCGAACATGAGCAGCATCAGCGCCCAGCAGCAGCCCGCGCAGAACAGGCCGTGGTCGACGCCGATGCGCCAGGCCCGGCGGACGTCTCCCCCACCCGCGCTCCAGCGCGACAGCACGAAGCCCAGCGGGGCACGGCATTGCTCCAGACAGCGGTACTTCAGCGCCGAGAACTGGAAGGCGCCCGCCAGCAGGAACAGCCCGGCGGCCGGCGCCCAGGCCGGCAGCGGCAGCTCCAGCAGGCCGAATGCCTGGCCGGCGGCAAAGACCAGCGCGCCAAGAGCCGCCCAGACGACCAGATAACCGCCGGTGAGGACGCCGACCAGCGCGGCCGCGCGGCGTCGGCGGCGCACCAGCCGGCGGAATATCTCCACCAGGGGGTACGTGCTCGGCAGCATCATGGCCACTGTCATGAGCGTCCAGCCGACCACGAACGCGGTGGCTGTCAGCGTCGGCGGCAGCGTATGGCCCGCGTGGGCGTGCGCGCCGCCGTGGGCGTGGAACAGTGCGCCCCATGGCGTGCGTTCCAGCCACCACAGCAGCGCCCAGGCGGCCGCGACGGTTCCGCCGAGCGAGACCGCGAGCCAGCTCCGGTAACGGATGTTCGGGTTCATGCGACGATCATGCCGCGGCGCGCGGCCGCAAGGGGGCGCGCGCAAGCGGGCGCGCGCAGCCGCCGGATCAGGCGGCCTCGTCGTAGTCGAACACGAACGGGCCGGATATCGCGTTGTGGCCGGCGATGTCGATGTCCTGGCCCAGCTCCTCGCTCTTCTGGCGAAAGCGGGTCGCCTTGCCGACGTAGGCAGGCGAGCCCGGGATGGTGGAGAAAACGGAGCCCACGAGCTTGGTCGGTTCTCCGTTCGGCCCCACGTAGGGCTCGAGGTCCGCCTCGACCACGTCGCCGATGCTGAAGCGGCCCTTGCCCTCTTCCACGTCGCAGACGATGGGCGCCCGGCGCACGTCGATGAGCTCGCTCACCAGCTGGGCGAGGTCGGCAATTGGCCCGCCGGCTTCGCCGAGGAAGACGCGGCGCAGTGCGGCCTCCTGTTCCTCGGTGGCGGTGTCGTTCAGATAGGCGATCTCGCGCCAGTTGCCGTCGAACACGTTGCCGGGGATGTGGACCACGCCGACCCAGGTCAGGCCGGAGACGTCCACGCCGTCGATCTCGCCGCTGCGGATGTGGTAGGCCAGCGAGGAGTCGCAGGTGCCGCCGTCCGGGTTCTCGCCCACCCAGCACGGACACAGCGTCTCGCAGGTGCAGACCTCGAGGAGGTCACCTTCCAGATGATAAGGCATTTGAATCTCTCCCCCGCGCCTCGCGGGAACCGCGCCTGGGCAGGTGAGTCCCGCGATGGATTACGCGGATTCCGTGTATGTGCCTTGAGGCTAACGCCGCGCCTCGGCCCGGGTCAAACGGGCGCGGCGCCGGATGTTAGCCTGCAGGGCATGTATCCGCATGCCACAGGAGTCCGACCATGACTATCCCCGTATGGGTATTGCTCGCCTTCGCCGGTTGGACGCTGCTGACGCTGACCAGCACAGTCGGCCTGTACCGGTGGGGCCACATACTGACCGGGCGCGCGTCCCTCAGCGAATGGAACCCGGACCTGCCCCAGGGCAGCGACTGGTATCGCCGCGCGATGCGCGCGCACATGAACTGCGTGGAGAACCTGCCGGTGTACGGCGCGATCGTGGTCGCGCTCGTGGCCAGCGGCACGACCGGGCCCAGCCTCGACGTGCTGGCGATCGTGCTGATCGTCGCGCGGGTCTGCCAGACGCTGCTGCACATCGGCACCAGACCCGGCGAGTTCACCGCAGGGCTGCGATTCACGTTCTTCTTCGTGCAGCTGATCTGCATGCTGGCGATGGGCGGCATCGTGGTCGCCCGGGCGCTGTAACGCAGGCGCTGTAACGCAGGCGCTGTAAAGCAGGCCCTGTGAAGGAACCCTCTTCGCAGCGGCCCGTCCGAATCAGCCGCCGAAGCCCTCGCCCTCGTCCGCCTCGCTCATGCGGATGAGCCGGCTGTCGGCGACGGCCGCCTGGCGGTGCTTCACGGCTTGCTGATAGTCCGGGTCGGTGACCATCTCGAGGAAGGCGCCGGCCGTCGGATAGCGGGCGACGAACACCAAGTCCCATTGCTTGTCGGACGGGCCGATCAGCATCAGCTCCGGTTTCGCCCGCCATACGATCTCCCCGCCCACGCGGCGGAAGATGGGGCCGCTCTCCCGGCCGTAGGCGGCATAGGCCTCGGCGCCCGTGGCCTCGCGGCCGTCCGGGTAGGCGGCTTTGTCGCGGAAGCGCAGGAAGTTCAGCATCAGGACGGGTTGATCCCGGGGCAGGTTCTTGAAAGCCTCGAACTGGTCGCGTTCCGGGTCGATGTATCCGGTCATGGTGCGGCTCCGACAGTCAGCGCAGGCGGCAGGATAGCAGAGCGGCGGTGGCGCGCCGGCATTGACGCGGCCGGGCACCACGTCTATTATTCACCTAAAAGTATTAATGATTGCCATGCGGACCAACGACCTTCTGGACAACACGATGATCGCCCTCGCCGACCCGGTGCGAAGACGCATCCTTCAGCGGCTCGAGGCAGGCGAGGCGCGGGTGACCGACCTGGCCGAGCCGTTCGACATCTCGCTCAACTCCGTCTCCAAGCACATCCGTCTGCTGGAGCGGGCCGGTCTGGTGCGGCGGCGGCGGGCCGGGCGCGAGCATTTTCTGTCGCTGGATCCCGCGCCGCTGGATGCGGCCGCGGCATGGATAGAGGAGCGGCGGCGATTCTGGGCCGGACGGCTGGATGCCCTGGAACAGGCGATCGTCGCGGACGGGCACAACACGGGGGAGTGAAGCATGAACGAGTACGGTGAATGCCATGCACCGGGGTGCATCCGCTTCGAGCGGCTGCTGAGCGCGCCGGCCGATGTCGTCTGGGAGTATCTGGTGGATGGGGAGAAGCGCTCGCGGTGGCTTGCGGACGGCGAGTTCGAGCTGCGCGCCGGAGGGCGGGCCGAGTTCTTGTTCCGGAACGGCAATCTCTGCCGGCCCGGCGACGAGCCGCCGGAGAAGTACCGCTCACTGTCCGCGGAGGTTCGGCTCGAGGGCCGCGTGCTGAAGGTGGACGCACCGTCGCGCCTGGTCCTCGAGTGGCCGTCGGATCAGGGGCCGCCGAGCATCGTGACGTTCGAGCTGGAGGCAAGGGGCAGCGAGACGCTGCTGAGACTGACGGAGACCGGACTGCCCGCACGCGGCGACCTGCTCGGGGCCGCCGCCGGCTGGCATGCCCACCTCGAC
>DASRVH010000136.1:0-10157 GCA_035655155.1 Woeseiaceae bacterium | reverse complement strand
ACTTTCTGCTCGGGCAGGTAGAAGGTCAGCTCTGCCGGCGCCTCGGAGTGGGGGGCATTCTGGAATACGAACGGCACGCCGTCGATGGTCATCTCCTGGGGCGTCGTGTCCACGATCTCGCTGGGCTCCAGGATGGCGATGGTGCCGAAGGCCGGGCTCTTGCCCAGCCCCGAGCCCACGTGCCCGCGCGGGCTGCGGGGCAGGCGCCGGCCGTACATGTAGCCGGCGCGCCGGCCCATGGCGACACCGGCGATCACGTTCTCGCTGGTGGCTTCCTCCAGGAAGCCCTCCGGCGCGATGACCCGGATGCCCTGATCCCTGACTTCCTCCGCGCTGGTGATGCCGAGCACGCCGCCGAAGTGATCCGCATGGCTGTGGGTGAAGATGATGGCGCGGATGGGCCGCTCACCGAGTTCGGCGTTGGCGAAGGCCATGGCGGCCGCGGCGGTCTCGGTGGCCGTCAGCGGGTCCACCACGATCCAGCCGGTCTCGCCGGCGATCAGCGTCATGTTGGAGAGGTCGAAACCGCGCAGCTGGTAGACGCCCTCGGTAACCTCGAACAGCCCGTGGATATTGTTCAGCCGCGCCTGGCGTCGGAGGCTGGGGTTGATGGAGTCGAAGTCCGCCTCCTCCAGAAATTCATAGGCAGTCATGTCCCACACCGGCCGTTCCGCCGGACCCACGCGCAGCTCCGGCACGCTGGCGATGAGGCCCCGTCGGGCCCGCGCAAAGTCCCGCTCGTTATCGAACGGGCGCGCGTCCAGGACGCGCCGGTTCGACTCGGCGGTGGCGGCCGTCGGTGCGGTCGCGCCGGCCGCGTCGGCATCCTCGCTGTACGGAATCTCCTGGTCGGCGCTGCAGCCCGCGGCGAGCAGGACCATGACGACGGGCACGGCGAGGCGCCCGGACAATGAGTTCTTCATCGGTTCCCCCGTGGTGATGGCAGACGGACGCCGCGTCCCTGGCCTTCCTGTATTCGCATTATGTGCGGCCCGGCCGTCCCGCGGCCGCGGCAGCGGGTCCCTATGTTGCCAGAGCTTGAGTTGCGCGTCGTGTCCGGCGGATCCTGCCGCTGCCGGCAGGCGGTGCCGTGCGGCCCCGGTTTTTCTGCGCGGGGCGCAGCCGGCGTATACTCCGCGCCGGTTCAGCCGACTGCCGACGACCATGACCGATCTGCCGACCGCCACCGACATCCTGCGTGCCATCGCGGCGGGCGAAGTGACCGCGACCGCAGCCCTCGAGGCCTGCCTGGCGGCGATCGACGGCAGCGAGGACCGGATCCATGCATTCGCCCACGTCGGCGCGGAGCCGGCGCGGGAGCGTGCGCGGGAGATCGACGCGGGCCCCGCCGGCGGGCTGCTGCGCGGCGTGCCGGTGGCCATCAAAGACGTCATCGACACGGCGGACATGCCGACGGAATACGGCTCACCGCTCTATGCCGGCCACCGGCCGTCCCGGGACGCGGCCTGCGTCGCGATATTGCGCGCGGAAGGCGCCGTGATCCTGGGCAAGGCCCAGACGGTGGAGTTCGCCTCGCTCGGCCGCACGGCGCAGACGGTGAATCCCCACGACCACGGGCACACGCCGGGCGGCTCGTCCTCCGGCTCCGGCGCGGCGGTGGCCGCCGGCATGGTGCCGCTCGCCCTCGGCACACAGACCGGCGGCTCTACCATCCGGCCGGCCGCCTTCTGCGGCGTCGCCGGCATGAAGCCCACCTTCGGCACGGTGCCGGTGGAGGGCATGAAGCCGTACGCGCCGAGCCTCGATACCGTCGGCTGGATGGCGCGCAGCGTGGCGGACCTGGCGCTGCTCGCCCGCGCGTTCCGCATCCACCGGGACGACGACGGGAGCGACGCGGAGCCCGAGGGGCGCATCGGCTTCTGGCGCACCCCCTACTGGGACGCCGCGGAGCCCGATACCCGCCGCGCGCTGGAAGAAACGATGACCGCGCTGCGCGGCGCGGGCATCGAGGTGTGCGAGATCGACGGCCCCGCCGGCGCCGAGCGGCTAAACGAGGCCCAGGACATCATCATGCACGGGGAGGGGCGCACCGCTTTCCTGTCGGAGTACCTGCGCTGGCCCCGCGAGCTGCACTCCGAGTTCGTGGCCGAGGTGGAGAACAGCCGCGGCATCGACGGCGCCGCGCTCGCCTGGGCGGCGGACTATCTCGGCAGCCTGCGGCCGCGCTTCGACGAAGCCATGGCCGATTACGACGCCTGGCTCGTGCCGGCCGTGCCGGGGGAGGCCCCGCCCGGCCTCGATTCCACGGGGGATGCGGTGTTCAATCGGCTGTGGACGGGCCTGCACGCGCCGGCGGTCACGCTGCCCGGTTTCAGCGGCGCGCGCGGCCTGCCGGTGGGCATCCAGCTGGTGGCCGGGCGTTTCCGCGACGCGCGATTGTTGGCGACGGCTGCAAGGGTGGAGGAGATACTGGCCGGGCGGCGCCAGGGCTGACCGGCGGATTCCGGGTCAGCCTCGACTCGACGGCGGCAACTCGACGACCGGCAGGGCGTCGACGCCGGCCAGCGAGGCGAGGTTCTGCAACACTTCGAACAGGCGGTCCGCCATCGGCTGGCCGGCGGCCGGCGCCACACAGTCGTCGAACTTCGCCTTCAGCTCTCCCCGGGTCACCGGGTTGTGACCGTGGCCGCGGAAGCGGTGCACCGGTTCGCTCTCGATGCGGCTGCCGTCGCTCAGTTCGATCGCCACGGAATCCGATTTCGCGCCCACCGGGTAGTCCGGATCGTCGTCCGGCCCCACCTCGATCGCGACCCGCTCCATCAGCGCGCGGACGTCGTCCCGGCCGACGAAGTCGTCGCTGACCTCGGCCAGGCCCACCTTGCCGGCGATCAGCCCGGCGGCCACGCCGAACTCGAGGCTGAACTTGGCCTCCAGCGCCGTGGCCGGCCGGTGAAAGCGCATCACCGCCGCGTGCTTCTCGCTCACACGCGCGATGACGCGAGCGATGGCTTTCGGCGCCGGCCCGTGGTCGCGATGCACCTGGATGGCGGCGTCGATGGCGCGCTGGGAGGCACCCACCGTCGGGTGCAGCTTGATGTTGATGCCGTCCGTCGCCGCCAGCCACTTGCGCCCCAGCCAGTCCGGTGGCGTCTCCAGATCGACGTTGCCCGCCGGGGAGAGCGCCGCGAGCAGGCCCCCGTCGCCGTCGATGGCATGGGGCCCGGCGTCGAGACCGGCGAGCGCCAGTTCGACGGCTACCACGCCGGCCTCGGCGGCGCGGGCGCCCTGGAGCGGTTTGGCCTGGGTGCCGAAGTTGTCCATCACGCCGCCGCCGGCGGCCGCGGCGAGCCCGAGGGCATTGCGCGTGCGCCCGGCGTCGAGGCCGCGCAGATGACTGAGGGCGGCGGCGACGCCGATGGGGCCGAACACGCCCGTCGGATGCCAGCCCTTCGAGTGCAGATGATCCGGTTCGCGTTTCATCACGGCGCCCCAGGCCTCGAAGCCCGCGAGGTAGGCGCGCAGCATGGCCGGGCCATCCGCGCCCGCGCGCTCCGCCTCGGCGAGTATCGCCGGCACCATGAGCGCCGAGACGTGATTGGAGTAGGCATAGTCGTCGAAATCCAGCGCGTGGGCGGCGCCCGTCCCGACCAGCGCGGCCTGTGCGACGGTGGCGCGTTCCGCTCCCAGCAGCAGCCGGCTCTGCGGCCGGCCGCCGGTAGCCCGGACGTGGCGCAGCAGGTTCACGGTCACGGGCTCGTGCGCGCCGGCGAGCATGACGGCCACGCAGTCGGTGAAGCCGTTCGCCGCGGTCGCCAGCGCGGCGGCCGGGGGGTCCTGCAGCGCCTCGCCCTGCAGGAAATCGATGATCGAGTCGACGACGGTCCCCATGGTTCGTTCTCCGCTTGCTGTCCCGGTATCAGCCCTGATTGCCGGCTGACGGCCGGTTTGGTATACCAGATTTGCCGGGCGTGCAAGACGGACGTCGCCGCCCGGACCATGGAATCAGTGCGCGGAACCCGGCTTCGCCGAGCCGGCCGGGACGCCCGGCGCAAGGGAGGGAACCGATTTGAGCGTCGCGTCCGAGAAAGCCTACCGCATGCTGCGAGACCGCATCTTCAGCGGCGACTACGCGCCCGGGGCGCGGCTGAAGGAGCGTCAGCTCTGCGCGGACCTGGAGGTTAGCCGCACGCCCGTGCGCGAGGCATTGCGGCGTCTCGAGTCCGAGGGCCTCGTGCAGATAGAGCCGCGGCGCGGCGGCGTCGTCAGTCACATCGACGCGGAGGAGGCCGAAGAGATCTTCGCGCTGGGCGCCGTGATCGAGAGCTTCGCGGCGAAGATGGCCGCGCAGAAGGCCACGGCGGCAGGCGTAGCGGCGCTGGACGACGTCATCGCCGCCATGGCCGCGGTGCTGGAGCGCGGGGACGACACTTCCCGGGCCGACTACATGAAGCTCGACGGCGAGCTGCACAGCCGCATCGTCGCCATGGCCGACAGCCGGCGCCTGTCGTCCGCGCTGCAGCAGGTGGTGGGCGTACCGGTGCTGGTGCAGGCTTTCAACCGCTACACGCCGGAGCACCTGCGCCAGAGTTTCGACCAGCATCGTGCGCTGGTCGATGCCATTCGGGAACGCGACGGCGAGTGGGCGGAGTCCGCCATGCGCTACCACATCCTGTCCGGACGCACCGTCATGCTGTCCAATCTTGCCGGCGACTGACTGCCCGACTGGTATACAACAACCGCCATTATCGGCCTTTCCACACGGTTTTCTTGCCTGAAGCGCCAATTTGGTATACCAATTGCGCTTTAGCGGGATCCGGAGAGCACCATGCAGCGGGCGGGGCTCGACATCGGCGGCACATTCACCGACCTCGTCTTCTGGGATGACGAGTCGGCCGACGTCGTGGTGCACAAGCTGCCGTCCACCCCCGACGATCCCGCCCGGGCGGGCCTGGAGGGCCTGACGGAGCTGCTGCGCCGCGCCGGACGCCGCCCCGAGGATCTCGATTTCCTCGTTCACGGCACCACCGTGGCCACCAATATCCTGCTGGAGAGGAACGGCGCCCGGGTTGGCATGATCACCACCCGTGGCTTCCGCGACGTGCTACACATCGGCCGCAAGGACCGGCCGTACAACTTCTCCCACGGCCAGGAGGTAGCGCGGCAGAGTTCGCCGCTGATCCGCCGCCGCCATCGCCTGCCGGTCAGCGAGCGCATCACCGCACCGGACGGCGAGGTGGCCACGGCGCTCGCCGAGGACGAGGTGCGCGAGGCGGCGCGGCGACTCGCGGACGAGGGCGTGGACGCCATCGCGGTGTGCTGCCTGATGTCGTTCCTGAACCCGGCCCACGAACGGCGTATCCGCGACATCATCGAGGAGGAGGCGCCGGGTCTGTACGTCTCGCTCAGCCATGCGGTGACGCCGCTGTACCGGGAGTACGAGCGATTCTCGACCACGGCACTGAACGCTTACGTGGGCCCTCGTACCGCCCGCTACCTGGACCGCTTCGCGTCCGAGCTCGCGGCCATGAACGTGGCGAGCGATCTGAATCTGATGACCTCCGCCGGCGGCCTCGTGCCAGCCGCGGAGGCGCGCGAGCGCCCGGTGTCGCTGTTGTTGTCGGGCCCGGTCGGCGCTCTCATCGCCGGCATCCGGGTGGGCCGTCAGACCGACAATCCGAGCGTGATCACACTGGACGTGGGTGGCACTTCGGCAGACATCGGCGTGGCGCCCGCGGGCGACCTGCGCATGAAGCACCTGCTGGACACCCGCGTGGGCGGCTACGACGCCATGATCCCGATGGTCGATATCGACACCATCGGCGCCGGCGGCGGTTCGATCGCCTGGCGGGACGAAGGCGGCATGTTCCGCGTCGGCCCGCGCAGCGCCGGCGCCGTGCCCGGGCCCGCCTGCTACGGGCGGGGCGGCAAAGAGCCCACGGTGACCGACGCCATGGTGGTGCTCGGGTGGTTCCGGGAAGAGGCGCTCGCGGCCTCGGGCCTGACCGTGGACGTCGCGGCTGCCCGGGAAGCGGTGCACAGCCGCATCGCCGAGCCGCTGGGGCTCGGCCTGTACGAGGCCGCCGCGGGCATCTACCGCATCGCCGTCAGCAACATGGTGGAGGCGATACGCATCAACAGCGTGACCAAGGGCTACGATCCGCGGGAGTTCGCGCTGGTCCCCTACGGTGGCGCGGGTGCGGCATTCGCCTGTGAGGCCGCACTCCAACTGGCCATCCCGAGGGTGGTCGTGCCGACGCGCCCCGGCGTGGGTGCGGCGGCCGGGCTGCTGGCCACCGACACGAAATACGAGTACCGGGCGACGCTGTGGGCGTCGCTGCAGGAGCCGGATGCTGCACGCATCGAGTCCGCCTACCGCGCGCTCGCCGGGCAGGCAGCGGGACAGCTCCGCCGCGCGGGTTTTGCGGAGGAAGACACGACGCTGCGCTGGCTCGCCGAGTGCCGCTACGTGGGGCAGGGCTACGAGCTGCCGGTGGAGGTTCCCGCCCCGCCGGTGGACGGCGACTGGGTGGCCGCGGTGATCGAGGGATTCCATCGGGCCCACGAGCAGGCCTACCTGCGGCGCTTCGACGACAAGCCGGTGATGATCGTCAACGTCGGCCTCGCCGGCATCGGCCACGTGCCGCCGCCGGTCACGCCGGAGGTGGCGGCGGGCGGCGCGCAACCGGACGAGGCAGCGCTGCTCGATACCCGCCCGGTGCGTTTCGTGCAGGGCAACGAGGCCGTCGGCC
This sequence comes from Woeseiaceae bacterium, assembly GCA_035655155.1. Lineage (GTDB taxonomy): Bacteria > Pseudomonadota > Gammaproteobacteria > Steroidobacterales > Woeseiaceae > Lentisalinibacter. The sequence goes on along the minus strand of DASRVH010000136.1, from coordinate 3,447 downwards.
ACGAGACGGCGTTCTACGCCCGGTCCGGGCTGAAGGCCGGCAACCGGATCGCCGGCCCGGCGATCATCGAGCAGGCCGATACCACCACGATACTGCCCCCCGGCACCCTGGCCGAGGTCGACCGCTACGGCAATCTCATCGTCGGTTTCACGGAGCCGGCGGATGGCTGAGGGTGTGCGCAAGGTGGAGGACGTCGCGGCCGCCATCGACCGCGCCTCGGCCCGCTCGACCGGCATCGGCGCGGACGTGGAGCGGCGCTGGGAGCGGGTGGCCGTGGATCCGGTCACGCTGCAGGTGGTGGGCGGCGCACTGCATGCGGTGGCGACGGAGATGGCCGAACTCCTCTATCGCATGGCGTACTCCTCCATCATGCGCGAGTCGCGGGACATCGGCGCCGGCATCCTGGATTTCCACGGCCGCCAGATCTGCGAGAGCGACTCGACGCCGATGCACTGCGGCTCGCTGCCCGCCTACGTGCGCGGCATCGACCGCAAGCACCGCGGCGGCTACGCGCCCGGCGACGTGATCCTGCACAACCATCCCTATCACGGCGCCTCCCACGCACCGGACTACGGCGTGCTGGTGCCCATCTTCGCGGGCGAGCGGCACATCGGCTTCGCCGGCTGCACCGGGCACATGGTGGACATCGGCGCGGCGACGCCCGGCTTCTCCGTGGACGTGCCGGATTTCTGGGCCGAGGGCCAGGTGATCGACGCCGTGAAGATCTACGAGGCGGGCAGGCGCAACGACGCCGTGTGGACGCTGATCATGGACAACGTGCGCACGCCGGAGGCTAACACCGGCGACCTGGAGGCCATGATCGCGTGCTGCCGTCTCGGCGGACGGCGCTTCGGCGAACTGGCCGCCCGCTACGGCATCGACACGGTGATGAGCGCCGCCGAAGAGTGGATGGACTATGCCGAGGCGCTGATGCGCCGGCGCATCGAGGCAGTGCCGGACGGACTCTACGAGGCCCCGGTCGGCTGGCTGGAAGACGACGGCAAGCACTTCGGCGTACCGTTGCGGGTGGCCACCCGGGTGCTGGTGGACGGCAGCGACATCTACGTGGATCTCACCGGCTCCAACGAGCAGGTGGAGACCGGCTTCAACTGCCCGTTCGAGGGCAGCGTGCTGCCGACCGCCAATTTCTCGGTGCGCGCCCTGCTGCTGGACGAGGCGAAACCGGGCGGCCAGATACCCCAGAACGACGGCGTGTTCCGGCCGGTGCACGTCATCGCGCCGGAGGGCACGATCTTCAACCCCCGGCACCCGCACGGTTGCGAGGCCCGCTTCACCCAGATCAACCGCATCCCCGACCAGGTAATGCAATGCCTGGCCGAGGTCATGCCGGAAGCCGTCACGGCGGGGAATTCCGCCAATGTGTCCTGCTTCGCGTACAGCGGACGCGGCGGCAAGGGTGCGGACGACCGTGCGGACGACTATTGGGTGATCATCGAGGTGAACGAGGGTTCCTACGGTGGCCGCCACGGCAGCGACGGGCTGGACGCCATCGACGCGCTGATGGCCAACACCCGCAACAACCCGGTGGAGGAGATGGAACTCGGCGCGCCTCTCCTGTGCGAGCGCTACGAGTTGCGCGACGAGCCGCCCGCGGCCGGGCGCTGGCGCGGCGGCCTCGGCGCGGTGAAGCGGTGGCGGTTCCTGGCCGACACGGGCATCAGCTCCACCGGCGACAACCGCAGCATCGACCCGCCGCGCGGGCTGTTCGGCGGCGCCGACGGCCGGCCCGGCGAAGTGATACTGAATCCGGGCACGCCGGATGCGGAGTCGCTGCCCGCGAAGGTCTCGAACCGCCAGCTGCGCGCGGGCGACCGGCTGGAGATCCGCCTGGTGTGCAGTGCGGGCTACGGTGATCCCCGCCTGCGCGATCCCCAGGCGGTGTTAGATGACGTACTCGACGGACTGACCACGGCGGCGGAGGCCCGCCGTGACTACGGCGTCGTTCTGACGGACGACGGACGTGATGTGGACAGGGAGGCGACGGAGAGACTCCGCTCCGGCGATTGAGCGGAGCAGCGGCAGGATACTGGCGCGTCCGCGACGGACGCCCGGAACGGGAAGACACCCAGGAGAGAGAAAATGCGATCAGGAACGATAACAATCATGGCGGCCGTGCTGCTCGCTGCGGCGGCAGCGGCGCAGGCGCAGGAGCCGGCGCTGGAGGAGATCGTCGTCACGGCGGAGAAACGTGAGGCGAGCCTGCAGGAGGTGCCCATCTCCATCGCCGCCGTCAGCGGCGACCGGCTGGAGGAACTCAATATCGACGACGTGATGGATCTGTACGTGCAGACGCCGGGCATGTCGTTCAGCCGCGCCGGCGGCGAGGCGCAGATCTACATCCGCGGCATCGGTACCGATGCGTTCGGCGTCACCATCGACCCGAGCGTCGCGCTGCACCAGGACGGCGTTTACCTGGGCCGCCCCCAGATGGGGCTCACCCAGTTCCTCGACGTGGACCGCATCGAGATACTGAAGGGGCCCCAGGGCACGCTGTACGGACGTAACGCCACCGGCGGCGCCATCAACATCGTCTCGCGCATGCCGACGCCCGAGACCGAGGGCTACGTCACCGCGGGCTACGGCGAGTGGGACCGGCGCGAACTGCAGGGCGCGCTGAGCGGCCCGCTCGGCCAGAACTGGCAGGGCCGCATCGCCGCCCGTTACCTGAAGGACGATGGCTTCACCGACGACCTGGAGCCCGGCGGCGCCGAGGAGATCGACGATCAGGACCTCATCGCCACGCGGGCGATCCTGCAGTACGAGGGCGACGACGGGGCGGATTTCACGCTGATCGCCGATTACAGCGACTTCACCAGCGGCAACCGTTCGTCGAAGCCGCTGGACGACCTGTCGTTCGCCGTCGTGAACGGCGCGCTGCCCCAGGCCTTCGACGAGACCCGCAACAATCTGCCGACGTTCCACGACTGGGACACGGCCGGCCTGACCGCCACGCTGAACATCCCGGTCGGCGAGAGCATGATGCTGACCTCGGTGACCGCCTGGCGCGACTACGAGAGCGACTTCTTCTTCAACACGGACGGCACCGAGATCGAGGTGACCCGCTCCTACTTCCAGTACGAGTCGGACCAGCTCTCCCAGGAGATCCGGCTCTCCTCGACGGGCGAGGGGCCGGTGCAGTGGCTCGTGGGCGGCTACTACCTCGACGAGGACAAGGAGGGCGCGCTGGGCCTCGGCCGGGCGACCCACCCCTCCTTCGGCGTGGTGAGCTTCATCATCCCCAACACCGACGAGACCCGCGCGAAGGCCCTGTTCGGCGAGGTGAGCTACGACTTCTCGGAGCAGTGGACGGGTACCTTCGGCCTGCGCTACTCCGACGAGGAGAAGAAGGACTTCACCAGCGTGGGCGCCATCTTCGGCGACAACTCGGGTCTCGCGAGCCCGAACCCGGTCACCGTCTTCACCACC
>DASRVH010000135.1:0-3135 GCA_035655155.1 Woeseiaceae bacterium | reverse complement strand
ATTTGGAACTACAGTACGGAGGACGACGGTCCATCCTTTGATTTGGCTGGCATGACAGTCGATGGGAGCGATACGCAGCTCACGGTAAGCGCTCAGCCGTCGCCCTATGCGGCGAGGCTTGACGCGGGTGCGAAGGTCCAGGGCATGAGGTCTTCGATGCGGCTCTTGGGGTGTCCGTCGAGCAGGGCGCGCAGCGTGTTTGTCAGATAGCTGGCCGGGTCGATATCGTTCATCTTGCAGTTGGCGATGAGGCTGGCGAGTATCGCCCAATTCTCGGCGCCGACCTCGTGCCCGGCGAAGAGTGCATTTTTCCGCGTCAGGGCAATTTTCCTGATTTGGTTCTCGACCGGGTTGGTATCCAGTTCCAGCCGGCCGTCCTCCAGGAACCATGTCAGACCGGGCCAGCGTGCCAGCGTGTAGCGGATGTCCTCGGCCAGTTTCGAGGACCGGGGAATGCGGGAGAGCTGGGCTTCGAGCCAGGGCTTGAAGGCGGCAACGATGGGGGCCGAGAACTCCTTCCGGGCCGCGAGACGCACGTCCGGCGCGGCGCCGCGAACGCGCTTCTCGATGGCGTAGAGTTCGGCGATCTGGCGCAGCGCCTCCTCGGCGATCGGCGAGCCATCCTTTTCCAGCCGCTTCACGAAGCGTCGGCGTGCGTGGGTCCAGCAGTGCACAAGCGTCCACGGTCCCTCGATACGATCGACCCCGGTGAGCTTGTCGTAGGCGTCGTAGCCGTCGCATTGCACGAAGCTCCCGCGATAGCCCTCGAGGAATCTGAGCGCATGCGCAGCGCCGCGGCCGGGCGCATAGTGGAACATCACGACCGGTGGCCCGGCACCGCCATGCCCGCGGTCGTCCGAGACGATGGACCAGAAGTAGCCAGTCTTGGTCTTTCGCCGCCCCGGATCGAGCACCGGCGCGCGGGTTTCATCCATGAAGATCCGGTCCGCCCCCTTCAGCCTCTCCCGGATGTGATCGACGATTGGGCGCAGGTGGAAACAGGCGCGACCGACCCAGTTACCGAGCGTGGCCCGGTCCAGCATGATCCCCTGCCTGGCGTAGACCTCGGCTTGGCGGTAAAACGGAAGATGATCGCCGAACTTCGCCACCATGACCTGCGCGATCAGCGCCTCTGTGGGCAGGCCGCCGGGCACGACATGTTCCGGGGCATGGGCCTGGGCCACCGCGACCGAGCAGCGCCGGCAGGCGTATTTCGGGCGGCGGGTGACGAGCACGCGGAGCTGGGCCGGCACGACATCGAGCCGTTGGGAGACGTCCTCGCCGATCCTGGCCATCTCGCCGCAACCGCGTCGCCATTGTCGCTCGGACCAATGGCGCTCCAATGGCGACCACAGCGTGGTCGCCGGCTCGATGATCCGCTCGACCCGGGGCAGATGCTTGGGGAGATGGCCGCGGTTGCGGTTCGGCGTGCCGCGTTCGGCGGAGCCCTGTCCTTTCAGTGCGCGCCGGGCCTTCTCCTGCGCGGCCTTGAGCACGCCCTGGGCCATCTCGACATCCTCGAGCGGCAGGTTGAACTGCTCGGGGTCGAGCTTCTCGGATTTCCGCCCGAACTTCTCCCGGCGCAGTTCGCCGACAATGCTTTCCAGCCGCCGCTGCGCCTCGACCGCATCCGCCAGCGCCGCCTCGGTCTCCGCGAGGCGGGTCTTCAGGCGGGCATTCTCTTCGGCCAAGGCTGTGTCGGTCATGACCGCGATCAAGCACAAGGACGGGCGGCCCGCCATTGAGAATGCCACGCCGAGTCACTCTGCCGCAGCTATCCTGCCAGGTCCGGTCGCCGCACGCGTTCGGGGCGCACCAGTCGCCAGTCGAGCCCCTCGAACAGAGCCGAGAACTGGGCGGGTGACATCTTCATCACGCCGTCCTGCACCTGCGGCCAGACGAACTTGGCGTCCTCGAGGCGCTTGTGCACGAGAACCATGCCGGTCCGGTCCCAGACCAGGATCTTGATCCTGTCCGCGCGCTTCGCCCGGAAAACGAAAGCCGCGCCGCTGAATGGGTCGAGACCCATCACTTCCTGCACGACCAGCGCCAGGCCGTCGATACCCTTGCGGAAGTCCACGGGGCGCGTCGCCACAAAGACCCGCAGTCCGCCACTGGGGGAGATCATAGCGACGCCGCCCGGATCGCACGAACCATCCGGGTCAGATGCTCCTCGTCGACATCTGACCGCACGCGCAGCACGACGCCGTCCACCACCAGTTCGATCCGGCTCGGCCGTGTCTCACCGCTGCCCTTCATGGGCGCCGGCGGAGCCGGTTCCGGTTGCTCCACGACCAGCGCGGCAAACATCGGTTCCCGCATCGCCTCGGCCGGCACCACCAGATCGCCGGACCTGAGCTTCCTGCGCCAGTCATAGACCTGCCAGCGCGTCACATCATGCCGCCGCGCGACGTCCGCCACCTTCGCCCCAGGCACCAGACTCTCAGCCGCGATCCGCGCCCGTTCCGCCTCGCTCCGCATGCGACGACCCGAGCGCCCCTCGAGAACCTCGACCCTGCCCGCATAGCCGTCTAAAGAGCCGCCCATTTTGCCGTCCAATCCTGCCTCACCTCCGCAGAAGGACTCGCACATCCAGCCTCAGCCCGGCAGGAGGTGATCGGCGAAGCGCTTACGTTTTCCCAAGGCGATCCCGGCGCGATGAGGGCTGTTTTTGCGCCCACGTCGCCAGCCACGCCGGGGGACAAGACGCTGCAGGCAGACATTCACCCGGCGCTCAGAACCACGCCGCGGGCTCTGCCGACCGGCGGACGCGCTGGCCCCTAATCCGTCTCGAGTTCTAGCAGACCCGAAAGATTCGCGGCGAGGTCCTTTTCCGTGAAGGCCGACGAGAGTTCGACGCCGTCGAGGGAAGACAGCAGCGAGACCATCTCCTCCGGTACGGGCGACATGAAGCCGTTTTCCTTCGTTGCGAGCGCGAAACGGCGCGCGAATGAGGGGCCGCGGATCTCGCCGAGCATGTGCAACTGGCGCCCGTTGTTGCGATCGACCAGAACGACCCTGTTGTTGATGCTCACCTTGACGTAGGGATCTGGCGCGTCGCTCTTCGTCGGAAGCTTGAGATCGTGGATGATCAGGCCCTCGGGCTTCGGCTCCTGTTTGCGCAGGGCCTCGTCC
>DASRVH010000134.1:0-34006 GCA_035655155.1 Woeseiaceae bacterium | reverse complement strand
CATCTTCGAGAACCGCTTCATGCACGTGCTCGAGATGCAGCGCATGGGCGCGCGCATCCGCCTGGAAGGGAACACGGCCATCTCGGAGGGGGTGGAGGCGCTGCAGGGCGCGCCGGTCATGGCCACGGATCTCCGGGCTTCCGCCGGTCTGGTGCTCGCGGGGCTGGTCGCGAAAGGCGAGACTCTGGTGGACCGCATCTACCACGTGGACCGCGGTTACGAGTGCATAGAGGAGAAGCTGCGTCAGCTCGGCGCGGCCATACGGCGGGTGCCGGGCAGCGAGACCGCCGCCGGCGAGGGCGCAGCGGGGCGGGCGACCGGCTAACGCGGGGATTCGGCCGGCGGCCCGGGCGAGGAAGAGGGCGCCGGCCGGAACTGGGGCCGCTCGCCGACGACCGCCTCGGTCTCGAAGCGCGCCCCGTCGCGGATGCCGGTGATGGCGAGGCGGGTGCCCGGCTTCACTCCGGCCACCCTCAGCAGCGCCTGCTGTGTGTTGCCGATGGGCGCACCGTCGATCGCCACCAGCACGTCGCCCCGCCGCAGACCGGCACGGCTCGCCGGGCTGTCCTCGTGGACCCGTTCCAGCAGGATGCCGCCCGTGCTCTCCAGGCCCAGTGCCGCCAGTTCCGCGGGCGTGAGATCGTCGGGTTCCATGCCCAGCCAGCCGCGGATGACGCGGCCGTGCTCCTTCAGCTCGCGCACGACGCCGCGCACCAGGTTCACCGGGATGGCGAAGCTGATGCCTTCGGTGGCGATGTCCTGCGCGAGCACGGCGGTGTTGATGCCCACCAGCTCGCCGCGCGTGTTCACCAGCGCGCCGCCGGAGTTGCCGGTGTTGATCGCGGCATCCGTCTGGATGAAGTTCTCGAACGTGGTCAGGCCGAGCAGGCCGCGGCCGGTCGCGCTGACGATGCCCTGGGTCACCGTCTGGCTCAGCCCGTAGGGGTTGCCGATGGCCAGCACCACGTCGCCGATGCGCAGGCGGTCCGAGCGGCCCAGCGGCACCGCCGGCAGGTCCGGCAGATCGATCTTCAGAAGCGCGAGGTCGGTCTCGAGGTCCTGGCCGACGGGCTCCGGGTCGGCCACCCGTCCGTCGGCGAGCTGCACCCGGATCTGCACCGCGCCCGCGACCACGTGATAGTTGGTGACCAGGTAGCCGTCGCTGTCGATGATGACCGCCGAGCCGAGGCTGGAGTCCAGCCGGAAGCGCTCCGGCCGACGCTCCTCGGGCCGCGCGCCGTCGCGCACCAGCCGCGTGGTGTACACGTTGACCACGGCGGGGGCGCTGCGGGCCACCGCGTCGGCGTAGCCCCCCGGAGCGGGAACGCCGGCGGCTGCCGGCCCCCCGGAGACGGGCATCAGCTCCGGCTTCACGAGCACGATCAGGAAGGCTGCGGCCAGCCCGATGACGACCGCCTGGACGAGGAAGTAGATTGCCCGCTGGATGCCTGCCATAACGCTCTCGCGACGCTCGTGGACACCGCCTGGACCCGGATCGTCCGGCGGCCCGCTGGTAGGCAACTCCGTCTGGCGGTGTGTATAATCCCGGTTTTGACCCACGCGCGGCCTCCGGCCCAGGACCTCTCCGGGCCTGTCAGGCTCCCGCCGGGAATCTCAGCCAATTTACCAGTTTCGAGCCAAACCTAGAACGAGCTTGTCATAGCCGGTTGTATGGGAGTGCCTGATGACGGACGACGTTGATCGCAGCAGACGTCATTTCCTTGCTGTAGCGACCGCCGTAACCGGTGGTGTGGGCGCGGTGCTCGCCGCTGCGCCTTTCGTTATTTCCCTGCGACCGAGCGCCCGTGCCGAGGCCCTCGGCGCGCCGGTGGAGATCGACGTCGGCCCCCTGGAGGTCGGCGAGATGGTGCGCGTCGAGTGGCGCGGCAAGCCGGTCTGGGTGCTGCGCCGCAGCCCGGACATGCTGGACCGTCTGGAGAAAGCTGAACAATACCTGCGCGACCCGGACTCCTCCGAATCCGACCAGCCCGAATACGCGCAAAACCCGGCGAGGGCGCGTAAACCCGAGTACTTCGTGGTGGTCGGCCAGTGCACCCATCTCGGCTGCGCGCCCATCAAGCGGTTCGAGGTGCAGCCCGCGGACCTGGGCGACGACTGGTACGGCGGTTTCTACTGCCCGTGCCACGGTTCGAAGTTCGACCTGTCCGGCCGGGTGTACTCGGGCGTGCCGGCACCGCTGAACCTGCCGGTGCCGCCGTACCGCTTCATCAATGACGACGTGATACTGGTCGGTGACGAGACGGGAGCAGCGTAAGACCATGGCTAGAACGGAAGCTGAAGTGACCGAGTCGACCCGCGGCGGCCTGGTGAAGTGGATCAACGACCGCTTCCCGCTGGAGAGCATGCTGAAGGAGCATGTCACCGAATACTACGCCGCCAAGAACTTCAATGTCTGGTACGTGTTCGGCGTGCTGTCGATGGTGGTGCTGGTCATCCAGCTGGTGACGGGCATCTTCCTCACCATGAACTACAAGCCCTCGGCCGATGAGGCATTCGCCTCCGTCGAGTACATCATGCGCGACGTGGACTGGGGCTGGCTGATCCGCTACATGCATTCCACGGGTGCGTCCGCCTTCTTCGTGGTCGTCTACCTGCATATGTTCCGCGCCATGCTCTACGGCTCGTACAAGAAGCCGCGCGAGCTCATCTGGATCATCGGCATGCTCATCTTCCTCTGCCTGATGGCCGAGGCGTTCTTCGGCTACCTGCTGCCCTGGGGGCAGATGTCTTACTGGGGCGCGCAGGTGATCGTCTCGCTGTTCGGCGCCATCCCCGCCATCGGGGACACGCTGGTGGAGTGGATACGGGGTGACTACTCCATCTCGGACATCACGCTGAACCGGTTCTTCGCCCTGCACGTCATCGCGCTGCCGCTGGTGCTGGTCATGCTGGTGGTGGTGCACATCCTGGCGCTGCACGAGGTGGGCTCGAACAACCCGGACGGCATCGAGATCAAGGAGCACAAGGATGCGGACGGCGTGCCGGTCGACGGCGTGGCGTTCCATCCGTACCACACCTCAAAGGACCTGGTGGCCATCATCGTCTTTCTGATGGCGTTCTCGGCGGTCGTCTTCTTTGCGCCGGAGATGGGCGGCTACTTCCTCGAGCACGCCAACTTCGATCCGGCGGATCCGCTGGTGACCCCGGAGCACATCGCCCCCGTGTGGTATTTCACGCCCTTCTACGCGATCCTGCGGGCGGTGCCGGACAAGCTGCTCGGCGTCATCCTGATGGGCGCGGCCGTGTTGCTGCCGCTGTTCCTGCCCTGGCTGGACCGCTGCAAGGTGAAGTCCATCCGTTACCGGGGCGCGATCTACAAGGGCGCGCTGGCGGCCTTCGTCGTGAGCTTCATCGTACTGGGTTATCTCGGCGTTCAGCCTGCGACCGGGCTCTACACGCTGCTGGCGCGGATCTTTACCGCCGTGTACTTCGCGTTCTTCCTGCTGATGCCGTTCTACACGAAGATCGAGAAAACCAAACCGGTGCCGGAGAGGGTCGTCTACCATGGCTAAGGCAAGAATCGTCGTCACGCTCGTCGCGGCCGCGGCGGCTTCCTTCTCGGTCCAGGCCACGGCCGCCGGCGGCGGCTCGCAGTTCAGCGAGCCGGCCAACAACGACGTGGGCAACGAGGCCTCGCTGCAGCGCGGTGCGCGTAATTTCATGAACTACTGCGCAGGCTGCCACTCGGCCAAGTACGTGCGCTACAACACGCTGGCCGACGGTCTCGAGCTGAGCGAGGAGCAGCTCATCGAGAACCTGATGTTCAACGCCGAGAAGACCCACGAGACGGTCCAGGCTTCCATGCCGGCCGATCAGTCGGCGCGGTGGTTCGGCAAGACGCCGCCCGACCTCTCCCTGATTGCCCGCAGCCGGGGCACGGACTATCTCTACAACTTCCTGCGCACCTTCTACGTGGACGACAGCCGCCCCCCCGGTACCAACAACATGGTGCTGGCCGGGGCCAGCATGCCCCACGTGCTCTGGAAGCTGCAGGGCCTGCAGCGGCCGGTCTACGAAGCGGTTACGAACGAGAAGGGCCAGACGGTGCAGCAGTTCGTCGAGTTCGAACAAGTCACCGAGGGGACGCTATCGCCCGAGGAGTACGACCAGTTCGTGCGCGACACGGTCAACTTCCTCGACTACATCAGCGAGCCAGTTCAGCTCGAGCGTCGCGTGCTCGGCGTCTGGGTGCTGCTTTTCCTGGTGGTATTCTTCCTCTTCGCCTACTTGCTGAAGAAAGAGATCTGGAAGGACGTACACTGAGTTACCAGCCTGCCGCCGGGCCATGCGCCCCGCCGCAACAGGACGTCAGAGGTAGACCATCATGGCGGTAATTGCCAACCGGCGCTCAGTGATGACGCTATTTTCCCGGCCCACCGACATCCACAGTCATCGGGTGCGGCTGGTGCTCGCCGAGAAGAGCATCAACATCGAGATCGTCAACGTCGAGGGGCCGGAGCTGCCCGAAGACCTGCTCGACCTGAACCCCTATCACAGCGTGCCCACCCTGGTGGATCGGGACCTCGTGCTGTACGACTCCCGGGTGATCATCGAGTATCTCGACGAGCGTTTTCCGCATCCGCCGCTGATGCCCGTGGACCCGGTGACCCGGGCCCATTTCCGGCTGGCTCTGTTCCGCATCGAGACGGACTGGTACCGCCTGGCGGAGGAGATCGAGGAGGCCAGCGAGAAGAAGCAGGCAACCCGCTCACGCAAGATGCTGAAGGAGTCGATCCTGCAGAGCGCGGACGTGTTCGCCGCGAGGGAGTTCTTCCTCAGCGACGAATTCTCGCTGGTGGATGCGAGCATCGCGCCCATCCTCTGGCGCCTGCCCGTCTACAACATCGACATCTCGACCAAGAGCGGCGCCATCGAGGCCTACATGGACCGGATCTTCGCGCGCTCTTCGTTCCAGCAGAGCCTCACCGAACGCGAACAGGAGATGCGGCTGTGAGCCTGCGGCCGGCAGCCGCAGGATGAGTTCGGACGCCCCGGCAGCGGTATCCAAGCGACCCTATCTCGTGCGGGCGATGCACGAGTGGATGAGCGACAGCGGACACACACCGCACATCGTCGTCGATGCCACCATGAACGGAGTCAACGTGCCCGAGCAGCACGCGAAGGACGGCCGTATCATCCTGAACATCAGCTACTCCGCCGCCCACGACCTGAGACTGGACAACGAGGCGGTCAGCTTCCGCGCCCGTTTCGGCGGTACGCCCTACGACGTCTGGGTGCCCGTGACGGCCATCCTCGGGATCTACGCGCGGGAGACGGGCCAGGGCATGATCTTCTCCCAGAACGACGACGGCCCCGAGCCGCCGGACGGGCCGGGCGGCGACGGCGGCAACGATGACGACAAGGATGGCGACGGCGGGCGCAGCGGCCGGCCGTCACATCTCAAGGTGGTGAAGTAGCAGGCAGCGCTGCCGCCGCTAGCCGCCGCCCAGCAGCGAGCGGTCGATGAGATCGCACAGGCAGTGGATCACCACCAGATGCACTTCCTGGATCCGCGCCGTGCGTTCCGCCGGCACCCGTATCTCCACGTCGTCGGCACCCAGCATGGTGGCCATGCGGCCGCCGTCGCGCCCGGTCAGAGCCAGCACCGGCATGCTGCGCTCGTGGGCGGCGATGATGGCGCGGCAGACGTTCTCCGAGTTGCCCGAGGTGGATATCGCCAGCAGCACGTCGCCCGGCCTGCCGAGTGCGCGGACCTGCTTGGAGAAGATCTCCTCGTAGGCGTAGTCGTTCGAGATCGACGTCAGTGTCGAGGAATCCGTGGTGAGCGCCAGCCCCGGTAGCCCGGGGCGCTCCCTCTCGAAGCGATTCAGCAGCTCCGAGGAGAAGTGCTGGGCGTCGCCGGCCGATCCGCCGTTGCCGCAGGAGAGAATCTTGCCGTCTTCCATCAGGCAGCGGGTGAGCATGGCGCCGCCGGCTGCGACAGGCAGAGCCAGGCTCTCCGTCGCGGCCTGCTTGACGGCGATGCTCTCGGCGAAGTGGTCTCTGACGATGCTCTCGGGTTCCATGGCGGCTCTCTGCTCTCGTCGGTGCTCTCGTCCGTAGTCCTCACCAGGGTCGGAAGGCGTCCTTAAGCCATTGTAACCGTGGACGCCCGTCCGCGCTCACGTCGATGCAGACGACGTCGAAGCGGAATTCCATCTGCGCATAGCGGGGATGCCGGCAGAGAAACTGCTCGGTCGCGCGGACGATCCGGCGCTGCTTGGACGGCGAGACCGAGTCACGGGCGCTGTAGCGTGCGCCGGCACCCCGGTAGCGGACTTCCACCACGACCAGGGTATTCCCGGTCTGCATGAGCAGATCCAGCTCGCCCAGGCGGCAGCGGTAGTTCGCCGCCAGGCATTCGAGCCCGGCGCTCTCGAGGTGGCGGCGCGCCAGTTCCTCGGCGCCGTCTCCTAGTCGCTGTCGGCCGGTGCGTCCCACGATGCCGGCGGCCGCTCCCGGGGTCTGTCCAGGAGCAGTATATCGATGCCCGGCGGCAGGTCGGTCTCGTCTTCGACCTCCGGTACCGGTTCCGCCACGGCGACAATCTCGCCCTGTTCGAACGTGGCGAAGGGCAGGCGGCGGTGGATCACGCCGCGCAGGTCCATGCTGAGTTCCCCGGTCATGCCGTGCAGCGGTTCTTCCAGGCCGCTGCCGGCGCCGTCCTGCAGCGCGCCGACCAGGCGGTAGGCGTCGTAGCCCATGGCGTGCAGCCGGGACAGGGGGCCCGACCCCGGCCACAGCTCGGCGTAGGTGGCGCGCAGCCGTTCGATCTCCGCGCGGTCGGAGACGATCCAGGGAACCTCCGGGAACAGCACGCCGTTCAGGTCGGAGTTGCTGCGGCCGTCGCGCTCGTTGATGGTCGAGGTGGCATAGACGGGCAGGCCGCCGGCGTAATGAAATCTGAGCTGCGGGCGCAGCAGGCGGGCGGTCGTGCCGTCGGCGGCGAGGAAGATGAAGTCGATGTCGCCGCGCCGCCGGGGCTCGAACTGCAGCGATCCGCCCACGATGCCGCGCAGCCGGCGGTAACGCTGGATGCTCTCGTCGAGCAGCAGGAGATCCTCGATGGTGTCGGAGAAATCGGCGGCACCGGGCTGGTAGCGGCGATAGTCCAGCAGCCTGCCGCCCGACTGGTCCAGCGAGGCGGCGAAGGCGCCCAGCACCCGCTCGCCCCAGTCGGATGCGGGCACGAGCGCCACGCCCCGCGGGTGCTCGTCGATCACCACCCGCCGCGCGACCTGCGCGGCCTCGTCCTCCGGCGCCAGGGCATACTGGTACAGGCCGGCGGGAGGCTGGACTTCCTCAGGCAGCGTGTTCAGCGCCAGTGTCGGCACCGCGATCTCGACTCCCGTGGCAATATCCATCACCGAGGGCTTCAGCAGCGGGCCGATGACGAACTCGGCGCCGTCCTCCACCGCCTGGCGGTATGCGTAGACGTTGCCTTCGGCGGCGACATCGTAGAACCGGACGAGCGGTTTCATGCCTTCGCGGAAGTCGTTGAACCAGGCGCCGAGGATGCCGTCCCGGATGGCGGCCCCGGCCCGGCCGCTGCGGCCCGAGAGGGGCAGCAGCACCGCGATCTGCCGGGGATAGGCGCCTGCGGCCATGTCGACGTTCAGCAGGGAGGGCACCAGGTCGGCAAGGGCCGGGTGCCGCGGATACGAGCGGCGCCAGTCCATGACACCGCGTCGGAAGGCCAGCGTATCCGCCGCGGCGGCGGTGCCGGTCAGCCCGAGCTCGAGCCAGCCCCGGATGGTCGGGTCGGACGCCTCTGCCAGCGCCGCCTCCAGCTGCGCCGGCGGCGTGCCGATGAGGCCTGCCCAGATGATCTCGTGATTCGTGCGCACCGCTCGGGCGTCGTCCAGCCACAGCTCGCGCCGCACCAGCAGTTCCAGCGCCTGCCGGGTGTTGCCGGTGTCGAACAGCGCCGCGCCGCGCAGCGCGTCCCGGCGCAGGCGCTGTTCCACCCGCAGGCTCAGATCGTCCAGGGCCTGCAGCCGTTCCAGCGCGCCGGCCGCATCGCCGGCCGCGAGGTCGAGCCTTGCGGCGGTCAGCGCCCAGTCGGTGGCGAGATCGGCATCCGCCGGCATCTGCGTGCTGGCGAAGGCGGTCCGGGCCCTGGGGAGGTCGCCGGCGCGCAGCCATGACTCCACCGCCATCAGGGTCAGGCGCGTGCGTTCGTCGCCGGCGGCGTCGCCGGCCAGCGCGATGTAGATGCGGGCCGCGTCCTGGTGGCGGCCGGCCGCCGCCAGCGAGTCGGCCCTGGCCTCGGCCTGGGGATGGCCGGTGCCGCCGGGCGTGGTCTGACAGCCGGCGGCAAAGAGTGCGGCGAGCAGCAGCGCGAAGATGCGCAGGGCGGCTTGCCCTCGCGTGTAGTTGCCATGCACGATGCGACGATTCCTCATGAAAGATCCCGAGATGGCCAGAGCCGCTGGAGAGAGCACGCCGGCGCCGGATACCGCCGGAGTACTGTACGTCGTCGCCACGCCCATCGGCAATCTGGACGATCTGTCCGTGCGGGCGCGGGATACGCTCGGTGCGGTCGAGCTGATCGCAGCGGAGGATACCCGGCACACCCGGCGATTGCTAACGCATTTCGGCATCAAAAAACCGCTTTTCGCGCTGCACGAGCACAACGAGGAGCAGGCGATACCGGGCCTCGTCGAGCGTCTTCGCGCCGGCGAATCCGTGGCGCTGGTGAGCGATGCGGGCACGCCGCTGGTCAGCGACCCGGGTTACCGCCTGGTACGGGCGGCGGCTGGCGCGGGACTGACCGTCTCGCCCGTCCCGGGCCCCTGTGCCGCCGTCGCCGCGCTCAGCGCCGCGGGACTGCCGACCGACAGTTTCGCCTTCCTCGGCTTTCCGCCGGCCCGGCGCGAGGCCCGCCGCCGCTGGCTGGAGGCGGTGCGCGCAGATCCGCGCACGCTGGTCCTGTACGAATCCGTGCATCGCTGCGGCGAGCTGCTGGAGGACCTGGCCGCCGTGCTCGGGCCGGAGCGGCCCGTCGTGATCGGACGGGAACTCACCAAGGCCCATGAGACCTTCCACCGGAGCCGCGCCGGCGACATGGCCGCGGCCTGGCGGGACGGCGCCATCACGGCGAGAGGAGAGTTCGTCGTCTGCGTGGGCGGCGCGCCGGCGGCCGGGGAAGACGGGGACGCGGCGGAAACCGACCGCGTGCTCGGCCTGCTGCTCGAGGAGCTGCCGGTCAAGACCGCGGCGAAGCTGGCCGCCCGGCTGACCGGCGCGCCCAGGAACCGCCTGTACCGCCGCGCCCTGGCCCTGAAAGGCGGCGACTGAGCCGTTGCCGCCGGGTGCTTGATTCCGCTGCCGGCTTGCCCTAATTTGGATCGCGGAGCCGGCCAGGCAATCGCCCCGCCTCGTGCAGGGAGGAAAGTCCGGGCTCCCTCGGACAGGACGCCAGGTAACGCCTGGGGGGCGCGAGCCCACGGAAAGTGCAACAGAAAGCATACCGCCGAAGTGCCGCGAGGCGCTGGTAAGGGTGAAATGGTGCGGTAAGAGCGCACCGCGCGGGTGGTAACACACCGCGGCAAGGTAAACCCCGTCCGGAGCAAGACCAAATAGGGGAGTGCGCGGCGCGAGCCGCACCGTCGGTCCCGAACGGACTCCCGGGTAGGTCGCTAGAGGCAGCCGGCGACGGCTGTCCCAGATGAATGATTGCCCTCGACAGAACCCGGCTTACCGGCCGGCTCCTTTTCCTTCGACGGGCCCGTGGTGGGGGTGGCGGACGCTGCCTCCACCACGGTTTGCGCAAGGGACGGCCATCGCGATCCCCCGAATGTCCCTGTCGCCGATCGGCGACAGCCAGTTCAGCTATCGCTGAGAAGGCACATTTAAGCTACTGATTTACGGCTTTATATGCGCTGGCCTCGTCCTGGCGGATCGGGGCTTTTTCCCGCTAAGTCCCTGTCCCGCAAGTGATAATCCGCCCACCGATATTGACGCCTCCGAGGGCGGTCCCTATAGTGTCGAAAAGTGGTGAAAAGTGGGAATAGTTGGGATTACAGGGGGTCCCGCCACGCATGTTTCGAGGTCCTACCAAAGTCACGCTGGACGCCAAAGGGCGGCTGGCGGTCCCGACGCGCTACCGCGAGCGAATCGCGGCGCGTTGCGACGGGCACCTCGTCGTCACCGTAGACCGGGATTACTGCCTCCTTATCTATCCGCTGCCGGACTGGGAAGAGATCGAGCGCAAGCTCGTCCGGCTGCCTGCCCTCGACCGGAAGGCGCGGCGGCTGCAGCGCCTCATGGTGGGTCATGCGACAGAGGTCGAACTCGATGGCCATGGCCGCATTCTACTCTCTAAGGAGCTGCGGGAATTCGCCGGGCTCGAAAAGCACACGGTGCTGATCGGGCAGGGCAACAAGTTCGAGTTATGGGACGAGGAGCGCTGGAACGAGAAGCGCGACTCCTGGTTGGCAGACGAGGAAGGCGACGAGCTGCCGCTGTCGGCGGAACTCGAATCGCTCTCCTTATAAGAACAAGGTGGTTGGCGCCGAGTGACTGAGCATATCCCGGTCCTTCTGGCCGAGGTGCTGGAGGGTCTGGCGATACGGCCCGACGGTCTCTACATCGATGCGACCTACGGCCGGGGCGGTCACAGCGCAGCGATTCTGGAAAGACTGGGTCCCGCCGGCAGGCTGCTGGCGATAGACCGGGACGATGAGGCGGTCGCCGCCGGACGGGAACGGTTTTCGGAAGACGGACGGTTTCGTATCGAACGGGGGAATTTCTCGGATCTCGGGGCTATCGCGGTCAGGCACGGCTTCGGCGGCACGACCGACGGGATTCTCTTCGATCTGGGGGTTTCCTCGCCACAGCTGGACGACGCGGAGCGCGGCTTCAGCTTCAGACAGGACGGCCCGCTGGATATGCGGATGGACAGGCAGGAAGGCCCGAGTGCAGGCGACTGGCTGAACCAGGTATCGGAGCGCGAGTTGCGAGAGGTGTTGAAAACCTACGGCGAGGAACGGCAGGCGACGCGCATCGCCCGGGCAGTGCTCCGTGCGCGGGAGGAGGCCCCGCTCGCCACCACGGGCCAGCTCGCCGGGATCGTCGAGTCGGTGCTCGGAAGGCGCAAGCCCGGCGAGCGGCATCCCGCCACCAAGACCTTCCAGGCGATCCGCATTTATCTCAACCGGGAACTCGAGTCGATCACCGAGGCGCTGTCGCAGGTGCGCGAGGTCCTGGCACCCGGGGGGCGGCTGACCGTGATCAGCTTCCACTCCCTGGAGGACCGCATCGTGAAGCGCTTCATGCGCGAGGCCTCGCTGGACGACGCCCGCTACCGGGGCCTGCCGGAGGTGCCGCCCGCGGCACGGGCCTGGCTCCGCCTGGTGGGCAAGCCGCTGACGCCGGCGGCGAAGGAAGCGGATGCGAACCCGCGGGCCCGCAGCGCGCGGCTGCGCGTGGCGGAGAAGGTGGCATGAGCCGGCAGCCGATGAAGACGCTGCCGGCCACGGTGCCCCTCGGCCTCACGCTGGTGCTCGCGCTGGCGTGCGTGGCCTCGGCGATGGCGATTATTCACACCCGCCAGGAGTCGCGGGAGCTGTTCGTGCAGCTGCAGGAGCTCAGCGGCGAGCGGGACGCGCTGAACATCGAATGGGGCAGGCTGCAGATCGAGCAGAGCGCCTATGCCACCCACGCCCGGGTGGAGCGCATCGCGCGCCGCGATCTGGAGCTCGAGCGGCCGCAGACCAGTGACATCTACATCGTGAAACCGGAATGAAGAAGGGAGCGCGCAAGAAAGAGCAGGCGGTGCGGCGATTCCGCAACCGCAGCGCGCTGGTGCTCGGCTTCTTCGCCCTGACGGCCGCGGCGCTGGTGGCGCGCGCCGTCGACCTGCAGGTGCTGAGCAACGACTTCCTGGCGCGGGAGGCGGACGCGCGCCACCTGCGCACCGCGAAGATCTCCGCACATCGCGGCACCATCACCGACCGCAACGGCGAGCCGCTGGCGGTCTCGACCCCGGTGGACAGCATCTGGGCGAACCCGGGACAGCTCGCGCCCGCCGCCGACGACGTGCCGAAGCTGGCCAGCCTGCTCGACCTGGACCCCGAGCAGCTCATGCGCCGGCTCACCCGCAACATGGACCGGGAGTTCGTCTACCTGCGCCGCCACCTCACGCCGGACCGCGCGGACCGGGTACAGGCGGAAGACCTGCCCGGCGTGAACGTGCTGCGCGAATACCGGCGCTTCTATCCCGCCGGCGAGGTCACCGGCCATCTGCTCGGCTTCACCGATATCGACGATTCGGGCCAGGAGGGCCTCGAGTTCGCGTTCGATCACTGGCTCGCCGGCAAGCCCGGCGCCAAGCGGGTGCTGAAGGACAACCGGGGGCGCTCCATCGAGGACGTCGAGAGCATCAGCCCGCCCCGGCACGGGCGCACGCTCGCCGCCAGCATCGACCTCACCATCCAGTATCTGGCCTACCGCGAGCTGAAGGCCGCGGTTCGACGCCACGGCGCTGCCGCCGGCTCCATCGTGGTGCTGGACGTGGACACCGGCGAGGTGCTGGCCATGGTGAACCAGCCCGCCTACAACCCGAACGACCGTTCTCAGCTGACCGTGGAGCGCTACCGCAACCGGGCGGTCACCGACATCCTGGAGCCCGGTTCCAGCGTGAAGCCGCTGGTCATGGCCGCGGCGCTCGAGAGTGGCCGCTTCCGGCCGGGCAGCATCGTCGATACCGGGCCGGGCTGGGTCGAGGTGGGCGCGAAGCGTATCGAGGATACCGAGGACCTGGGTCCGATCGACCTCACGACGGTGCTGGCGCGCTCCAGCAACGTCGGCATGACGAAGGTCGCCATGTCGCTGGAGCCGGAGCAGCTCTGGCAGACGCTGTCGGGATTCGGCATCGGCAGCCTCACTTCCTGCGGCTTTCCCGGCGAGTCGGCGGGACTGCTGAGCCACTACAACCACTGGCGGCCGATCAGCCAGGCGACGCTCGCCTACGGCTACGGCCTGTCGGTGACACCGCTGCAGCTCGCGCGGGGCTATGCCGTGATCGGCAGCGGCGGCCTGATGCGCCCGGTGTCGCTGCTGAAGCTGGACGAGCCGCCGCCGGCGAATCGGGTCATCGCCGAGTCCACCGCACGGCAGGTGCTGGGGATGATGGAGCAGGTGGTGCTGCCCGGCGGCACCGGCACGCGGGCGGACGTGCCCGGGTACCGCATCGCCGGCAAGACCGGCACCGCACGGAAATTCGCGGCGGGAGGCTACTCCGAGGACCGCTATCTCGCCATCTTCGCCGGCCTCGCGCCGGCCAGCGACCCGCGGCTCGCGGTGGTGGTCGTGATCGACGAGCCGGCGGGCGACGCCTACTACGGCGGCCAGGTGTCCGCGCCGGTATTCGCCCGGGTGACCTCGGAAGCGCTGCGCCTGCTGGCCGTGCCGCCGGACGACCTGCCGGTGCGCGAGCCCGGCGAGGTGGTGCAGGCGATGCAGGCGATGCAGGCGGCGGGCCGATGAGTGCGGTGGCAGGTGTCATGACTCCGCCGGAGAGGTCGACCAGGCCGACGACGCTGCAGGCGCTGCTGGCCGGCATCGTGCCGGCGACGGCCATGCCCGCGGCGACCGCGGTGACCATCTCGGACATCACGCTGGACAGCCGCCGCGTGGTGCCGGGCGGCGTGTTCTTCGCGCTGCAGGGCACGACGGGCCACGGCCTCGATTACCTGCCGCAGGCGCTCGCGGCCGGCGCCGCAGCGGTGGTCTACGAGCCCGCCCCCGGGGTCGCGGCGCCGGAGGGGCCGGCCGTCCCCGCCATCCCGGTGCCGGGCCTGCGCGGCCGTCTGGGTGCCATCGCAGACCGTTGGTTCGGCGCGCCGTCGGCGCGCATCGCCGTCTCCGGCGTGACGGGCACAAACGGCAAGAGCACCGTGACCTGGCTGCTGGCCGATGCCCTGAACCGCCTGCAGCGCCCCTGCGCCTACCTCGGCACGCTCGGCGCCGGCATGCCGGAAGCCCTGGAGACGGCGGCGCTGACCACGCCGGACGTGATCGAGGTACATCGCCGTCTCGCCGCCTTCGCGGAGGCGGGCGCAGGGCATGCGAGCATCGAGGTCTCCTCCCACGCGCTGGACCAGGGCCGCATCGACGGTGTACGCCTCGCCGCGGCCGCCTTCACCAATCTGAGCCGCGACCACCTCGACTACCACGGCAGCATGGTGGCCTACGGCGAGGCCAAGGCGAAGCTGCTGGACCTGCCGGGACTCGAGCACCGGGTGATCAATGCCGACGACGCCTTCGGCGCCGAGCTCTGCCGCCGCCATGCGGACACCGCGCTGGCAGTGACCCGCAGGGGCGGGACGGCTGCCCGGCGCCGGCTCGCCGTCGCCGATGTCCGCCTCGGCGCCGACGGCATCGCCTTCTCGTTCAACTCGCCCTTCGGCGACGGCAGCGTGCGGTCGCGCCTGCGGGGCGATTTCAACGTGGAGAACCTGGCGGTCGTGCTGGGACTCCTGCTTGAGACCGGCATCCCGCCGGGCGAGGCCACGGCGGCGCTCGGTGCGGTCGACCCGCCGCCCGGCCGGCTGCAGGTGGTGGGCGAGGGGCGCCCCCTGGTGGTCGTCGACTATGCCCATACCCCGGATGCCCTCGCCGCCGCCATCGACGCGCTGCGGCCCCACTGCGCCGGGGAGCTGTGGTGCGTATTCGGCTGCGGCGGCGAGCGGGACCCGGGCAAGCGCCCGCTGATGGCACGCGCGGCGGCGGCCGCCGACCGGGTGGTCGTGACCAGCGACAACCCTCGCGGCGAAAATCCCGATGCGATCATCGTGCAGATCATGAGCGGGACGCCGGCGGGTGCTGCGGCAGAGGGCCAGCAGAACGGCGGCGAGCACGGCCCGAGAGACGACAAGTTTCGCGTCGTCACCGATCGCCGGGATGCCATCGCCACGGCCGTGCGCGAGGCGGCGCCCGCGGACTGCGTCCTGATCGCCGGCCGCGGTCACGAACGTTTCCAGATCACCGCCTCCGGCTCCCGTCCGCTCAGCGACGCGGCGCAGGCCCTGGCGGCGCTCGCGGGGAGGTCGGCATGAGCGCCGGCACGCTGCGCGAGACGGCGGAGATCGTGGGCGGAGAGCTCGTCGGCGAGAACCGTCCCTGGGCGGGCGTGAGCACCGACACCCGCCGCCTCGGCGAGGGCGAGCTGTTCTTCGCACTCACCGGCCCGAACTTCGACGGCAACGACTACGTGCCGACGGCGGCCGAGGGCGGCGCGGCCGGCGCCGTCGTCTCCCGGCTCGCCGATGCGGCGCTGCCCCAGGTGCGCGTGCCGGACACAAAGGTGGCGCTCGGGCGCCTGGGCGCCGAGTGGCGCAGCCGCCACGGCGCCACCGTCATCGGCATCACCGGCAGCAACGGCAAGACCACGGTGAAGGAACTCCTCGCCGGCTGCCTGGGCGAGACGGCGCTCGCGACCCGCGGCAATCTGAACAACGAGATCGGGCTGCCGCTGATGCTGCTCGAACTCGAGCCGGACCACGAGTACGGCGTATTCGAGATGGGGTGCAGCCGCCCGGGCGACATCGCATGGCTGGCCGGACTCGCCCGCCCGCACATCGGCGTGGTCACCAATGCCGGGTCCGCCCACCTCGAGGGGCTCGGCAGCATCGAGGGCGTGGCCCGCACGAAGGGCGAGCTGTTCCAGGCGCTGGGACCGGAAGCCACTGCGGTCATCAACGCCGACGATCCCTGGTGCGGCCTGTGGGAGGCCATGGCCGGCCCCGCGCAGGTGGCGACCTTCGGTATCCGCAACGCGGCGGACGTGAGCGCGACGGATATCCGGCCGACGGCGGGCGGCAGCCGGTTCCTGCTGGTGGCAGGCGACGAGTCGGTCGAGGTCGATCTGCCCCTGCCGGGCGAGCACAACGTCATGAACGCGTGCTGCGCGGCGGCGGCGGCCATGGCCGCGGGCGTGCCGCTGCGCCGGGCCGCCGAGCGCCTGGCCGCGGCCCGCCACGTGAGCGGGCGCATGACCCGCCGGCCGGCGCCCGGTGGCGCGGTGATCTGGGACGACACCTACAACGCCAATCCCACGTCGCTCGCGGCCGGCGCGCGCGCCGTGGCCGCCGGCGGCGGACGGGCCTGGGCGGTGGTGGGCGACATGCTGGAACTGGGCGAGCAGACGGCCGCCATGCACGCGGCGGCCGGGGCCGATCTGCGCAGGGCCGGCATCGAGCGCGTCTATTGCCTCGGCGAGCTGGCGCGCCACGTCGCCGAAGGCTTCGGCAGCGGTGCGCGCTGGTTCGACAGCGCGGACGAGCTGGTGGCAGCGCTGCGCGGCGATCTCACGGCAGACGTGAGCGTGCTGGTGAAAGGCTCCCGGGGGATGCGCATGGAGCGTATCGCCGACGCCCTCGCGAACGAAGCGCCGGACGCGGCTGCCGGCGGGGAGGGCTGACGTGCTGCTCTGGCTCACCGAATACCTGACCCGCTTCGAATCGGGCTTCAACGTCTTCAGTTATCTGACGATGCGCGCGATCCTCGGCGCGCTGACGGCGCTCGTGATCTGCTTCATGGTGGGACCCTACATGATCGCCCGCCTGTCGCTGCGCCAGATCGGCCAGACCGTGCGCGACGACGGCCCGGCCACCCATCTGCTGAAGGCGGGCACGCCCACCATGGGCGGTGCGCTGATCCTGATCGCCATCGCCGTCAGCACGCTGCTGTGGGCGGATCTCAGCAATCGTTTCGTGTGGGTGGTGTTGCTGGTCACCCTCGCATTCGGCGGCATCGGCTTCGTGGACGACTACAAGAAGCTGATCCTGAAAGATCCCGTCGGTCTCGCGCCGCGCTTCAAGTTGCTGTGGCAGTCCGTGTTCGCCGTCGGCGCCGCCGTGTTCCTGTACGTGACGGCCGTGGATCCGGTGGAGACCTCGCTGCTGATCCCCTTCCTGAAGGACGTGGCGATCCCGCTCGGGGCGGCGCAGATGGTGGTCACCTATTTCTACATCGTCGGTTTCAGTAACGCGGTCAACCTGACCGACGGGCTCGACGGCCTCGCCATCATGCCCTCGGTGCTGGTCGGCGGCGCGCTGGGCGTGTTTGCCTACGTGACCGGCAACGTGAATTTCTCCGAGTATCTGGGCATCCCCTACGTCGCCGGCACCGGCGAGATCCTAGTGTTCTGCGCGGCGCTGTCCGGCGCGGGCCTCGGCTTCCTCTGGTTCAACACGTATCCGGCCCAGGTGTTCATGGGCGACATCGGCGCGCTGGCACTGGGTGCCGCGCTCGGCACCGTCGCGGTGGTCACCCGCCAGGAGCTGATCCTGGCCGTGATGGGCGGCGTGTTCGTCGTCGAGACGGTCTCGGTCATGATGCAGGTGGCCTCCTACAAGCTCACCGGCCGGCGCATCTTCCGCATGGCGCCGCTGCACCATCACTTCGAGCTGAAGGGGTGGGCGGAGCCGAAAGTCATCGTCCGGTTCTGGATCATCACCGTGGTCCTGGTCCTGATCGGCCTGTCGAGTCTGAAGATCCGATGATGGGCTACGCCGACAGCAAACCGCTCTACGCGCGGGACGAGGCCAGCGGCAGCGGCAGTGCCGTGGCCACGCTCGTGCTCGGCGCGGGCGCCACCGGCCAGTCGGTGGCACGCTGGCTGGCTCGCCGCGGCCTCACCGCGCGCTTCGCCGACAGCCGTCCGGCGCCGGCCGGAGCCGAGGTGCTGCGCTCGGTGCTGCCCCGGGCCGAGATCCACACCGGCTCGTTCGACACCGCGCTGCTGCAGGGCGTGGACCGGCTCATCGTCTCGCCGGGCATCCGGGACTCCGAGCCGCTGCTCGAGGCCGCCCGCGAGCGCGGGCTGCCGGTGCTGTCCGACATCGACCTGTTCGTACAGGAGGCCGAGGCGCCCATCGCCGCGGTGACCGGCTCCAACGGCAAGAGCACGGTGGTCTCGCTGCTGGCGGCCCTGTGCGAGGGTGCCGGCGTGAAGGCGCTGGCCGGCGGCAATCTGGGCACGCCGGCGCTGGACCTGCTGGACGAGCCCCGGCCCGACTGCTACGTGCTGGAGCTCTCCAGCTTCCAGCTGCAGCGCACCGCCCGGCTGCCGGCGCGGGTGGCGACGGTGCTGAACCTGAGCGCCGACCATCTGGACTGGCACGGCTCCATGGACGCCTATGCGCGGGCCAAATACCGCATCTACCGCGATGCCGACATCGCCGTGTCGAACCGGGCCGAGGCGCCGCCGGACGGCATCGAGCTGCCGGAGCGGCGGATCAGCTTCGGTGACGACGCGCCGGCCGCGGGTCAGTACGGTCTGCGCGAGTCCGCCGGCGAGTGGTGGCTGGTGCGGGGCGAGGAAGAGCTGCTGCCGGCCGGGGCGCTGCATCTGTGCGGCCGGCACAACTGGCTGAATACCCTCGCCGCGCTGGCGCTCGGCGAGGGGCTGGGGCTCGACATGGACGCCATGGTGGACGCCGCCATCGAGTTCCGCGGTCTGCCCCATCGCAGCGAGTTCATCGCCGAGCGGGACGGGGTGACCTGGATCAACGATTCCAAAGGCACCAATGTGGGCGCCGCCGTGGCGGCGGTGCAGGGCATCGAGACGCCGGTCGTGCTGATCGCCGGCGGCGACGCCAAGGGCGCCCACTTCGACGCGCTGGCGGAGGCGCTGCGCGGACGGCTGCGTGCCGCCGTGCTGATCGGTCGGGACGCGCCGCGGCTCGCCGAGGCGCTGGAGCCGGTGGGGCCGGTGGAAACCGCGGCCGACATGGAGAGCGCCGTGGCGCGGGCGGCGGCGCTCGCCGAGCGGGGCGATACGGTCGTTCTGGCGCCCGCCTGCGCCAGTCTGGACATGTACGCGGATTACCGCGCGCGGGGCGATGCGTTCCGCGCGGCGGTGGAGGGGCTGGATCCATGAGCGCCGCCAGTTCCGCAGCCCTGCCGTTCCCGGTGCGTCTGATGCCGCAGCTGTCGCTGGATCCGGTGCTGGTGGCGCTGACGTCCACGCTGCTGCTCGGCGGTCTGGTCGTGCTCGCCTCGGCGTCCATCGCGGTGGCGGACGGCGGCGAAGTCGGCAGTTTCGCGTTCGTCTGGCGTCAGTTGCTGGCCATCGGCGTGGGTCTCGGCGCGGCGGTGTTCATGCTGTGCGTGCCGACGACGTTCTGGCAGCGCAGCGGCTTTCTGCTGGTGCTGCTGGCGCTGGCCCTGCTTGCGGTGGTGCTGATCCCGGGCGTCGGCCACGCGGTGAACGGCTCCACCCGCTGGCTGCGCGTTGGCAGCATCACCATCCAGGTGTCCGAGCCGGCACGGCTGGCGGTCATCCTGTACCTGGCCGGCTACATCGTCCGCCGCGGCCAGGATCTCAGCAGCCACTTCGTCGGCTTCCTGAAGCCGATGGTGGTGATCAGCTTCGCCGCGGTGCTGTTGCTCGCGGAGCCCGACTTCGGCGCGGCCACGGTGCTGGTCGCCACGGCGCTCGCCATGCTGTTCATCGGCGGCGCGCGCATTCGGGACTTCCTGGTGTTCTTCGCCGCGGCCGTGGCCGCCCTGGCCACGCTGGCCGTCACCTCGCCGTACCGCATGCGCCGCCTCACCGCGTTCCTGAACCCCTGGGAGGACCCCTACGACAGCGGCTTCCAGCTCACCCAGTCGCTGATCGCCATCGGCCGGGGCGAGTGGTTCGGCGTGGGCCTCGGCGCGAGCGTGCAAAAGATGTTCTACCTGCCGGAGGCGCATACCGATTTCGTCTTCGCGGTGTTTGCCGAGGAGTTCGGCCTGCTGGGTGCGCTGGTGCTGATCGGCCTGTTCCTCGCTCTGGTGTGGCGCATCCTCGGCCTCGCCAGGAAGCTGGCCGAGGCCGGGCAGTGGTTCCAGGCCTACGCCGTATTCGGCTTCGGCATCTGGCTGGGGCTGCAGGCGTTCATCAACATCGGCGTGAACATGGGCCTGCTGCCGACCAAGGGTCTGCCGCTGCCGCTGGTTAGCTACGGTCGCAGCAGTCTCATCGTCACGCTCGCCGGCATCGGCTTCGTGCTCAGGGCCTGTCATGAACTCGCGGCCGCGCCGGTCAGCACCGGCCGCGGCCGTCGGCGCAAGAGGGCTTCGTCATGAGCGCGCGGCCTATTCTCATCATGGCAGGCGGCACCGGCGGCCACGTCTACCCGGCGCTGGCGGTCGCGGACGCCCTGCGGGAGCACGCCCGCGAGGTGGTGTGGCTGGGCACCCGCCGGGGCCTCGAGGCGCGGGTGGTGCCCGCCGCCGGGATCGAGATCGAGTGGATCGGCATCTCCGGCCTGCGCGGCAAGGGCCTCGCGACCCGGCTGCTGGCGCCGTTCCGCCTCGCCGTCGCGCTGGTGCAGTCGCTCCTCGTCATGATACGGCGGCGCCCGGCCGCGGTGCTGGGCATGGGCGGCTTCGTCAGCGGCCCCGGCGGCGTCGCCGCGTGGCTGACGCGCCGCCCGCTGATCATCCACGAACAGAACGCAGTCCCAGGACTGACGAACCGACTTCTGGCTGGCTTAGCCCGGGTTGTGCTGCAAGCCTTCCCGGGCAGCTTTTCCAGCCGCATTCCGGCGCAGACGGTGGGTAATCCGGTGCGCCGCGACATCGCCGCGCTGCCGCCGCCCGCCGAGCGCCTGCGCGGGCGCGCCGGCCCCCTGCGGCTGCTCGTGCTGGGCGGCAGCCAGGGTGCCCTGGCGCTGAACCGCCTGCTGCCGTTCGCCGTCGCCGCGCTGCCCTCCGACATCCGGCCCGAGGTACGGCACCAGGCCGGTGAGCGGACGCTGGAGGCCGCCCGCGAGGCGTATCGGGTTGCCGGGGTGGAAGCCGAAATCGCCCCGTTCATCGAGGACATGGCCGCGGCCTACGCCTGGGCCGACCTGGTGGTCTGCCGCGCCGGCGCGCTGACGGTGTCCGAAGTGGCGATGGCGGGACTGCCTGCCGTGTTCATCCCCTTCCCGGCGGCGGTGGACGACCACCAGACCGCCAACGCCGCCGTGCTCGCCGAGGCGGGAGCGGCGCTGATCGTGCAGGAGCGCGAGCTCACGCCGGAGCGCCTGGCCACCGCCATCGAGCAGCTGGGCGGCGACCGGGAGGCACTGCTGGTGCGGGCGGAGCGGGCCCGCGCGACGGCGGCGCCCCGCGCGCTGGCGACGATCACCGGGCTCTGCCTCGCCGCGGCGGGAGGTGCCGGATGATCGATCGCATGCGCAGGGTCCATCTCATCCACTTTGTGGGCATCGGCGGCACCGGCATGAGCGGCATCGCCGAGGTGCTGCTGAACCAGGGCTATCAGGTGCGCGGCTCGGACCTGCGCGCCAACGCCGTCACCCGCCGCCTGGAGCGCCTGGGCGCGGACGTGCGCATGGGCCACGATCCGGCCAACGTGGAAGGGGCGGACGTGGTGGTGATCTCCAGCGCCGTGACGCCGGACAATCCGGAGGTGCTGGCAGCCAACGAGCGCCGCTGCCCGGTGGTGCAGCGCGCCGAGATGCTGGGCGAACTCATGCGCTTCAGCCGCCGCTCGATCGCCGTGGCCGGCACTCACGGCAAGACGACGACCACCAGTCTCATCGCGAGCGTGCTCGCCGAGGGCGGTCTCGACCCCACCTTCGTCATCGGCGGCCGGCTGAAGAGCGCGGACGCCAACGCGCGGCTCGGCGCCGGCGACTACCTGGTGGCCGAGGCCGACGAGAGCGACGCCTCGTTCCTGCATCTGCAGCCGATGATGGCCGTGGTCACGAACATCGACGCCGACCACATGGAGACCTACGAGGGCGACCTGCGGCGGCTGCACCAGAGTTTCGTCGCCTTCCTGCACAACCTGCCGTTCTACGGCGTCGCCTTCGTCTGCCTGGACGACGAGGGCGTGCGCGGCATCCTGGCCGACATCGGCCGCGCGGCCGTGACCTACGGCACGGTGGAGGACGCGGACGTGCGCGCCACCGACATCCGCTTCGACGAATCCGGCAGCCGCTTCCGGGTCAGCCGGCCCGGCGATGCGCCGGAGCTGGACGTGCGGCTGTCCCTGCCCGGCACGCACAACGTGCTGAACGCTCTGGCAGCGATTGCGGTAGCCCAGGACCTGGAAGTGGCCGACGACGCCGTGCTGGCGGCGCTGGCCGGTTTCGAG
The DNA here is from genome assembly GCA_035655155.1 of Woeseiaceae bacterium. Classification (GTDB taxonomy): domain Bacteria; phylum Pseudomonadota; class Gammaproteobacteria; order Steroidobacterales; family Woeseiaceae; genus Lentisalinibacter. Next base: position 11,883 of record DASRVH010000134.1, on the reverse strand, counting down.
GGCATTGACCGCCGCTTCCAGGTGCACGACGGCGTCGCGACCCGCGCGGGCCGCATCACGCTGGTGGACGACTACGGCCATCACCCCACCGAGGTGGCTGCCACGCTGGAGGCGGCGCGTCAGCGCTGGCCGTCGCGGCGCGTCGTGCTCGTCTTCCAGCCGCATCGCTACACCCGCACCCGGGATCTGCTGGACGACTTCGCCGACGTGCTGTCCCGGGCCGATGCGCTGCTGCTGCTCGAGGTCTATGCCGCCGGCGAGGCCCCGATCGCGGGCGCCGACGGCCGCGCCATCGCGCGGGCCGTGCGCAGCCGGGGCGCCGTCGAGCCCGTCTTCCTGGAGGATATCGGCCGGCTGGCCGAGGTGCTGCCGGGCATGCTCCGCGACGGTGACGTCGTACTCACCATGGGCGCCGGCGATATCGGCGCCGAGGCCGCGGCCCTGCCGGAAAAGCTGGCCGAGGGGCGCCTGAGGAGCGTGAAGCCATGAACGCCGGGACGATGCGACAGCAGCCGGCCGGCGATCTGCGCCGTGACGAGCCCATGTCCCGTCACACCTCCTGGCGGGTCGGCGGACCGGCGGACCTGTTCTTCCGCCCGGCCGGGGTGGAGGACCTCGCCGCTTTCCTGCGCGACCTCGAGCCGGCGACGCCGGTGCACTGGGTCGGCCTCGGCAGCAATCTGCTGGTGCGAGACGGCGGCATCCGCGGCGTGGTCATCGCCACGACCGGGCTGCTCTCCGCGCTCGAGCGCGAGGGCGAGACCGGCGTGCGCGCGGAGGCCGGCGTGCCCTGCACCCGGCTCGCGCGGCGCTGTGCCCGCTGGGGTCTCGGCCCCAGTGCCTGGTTCTCCGGCATACCGGGCACCGTCGGCGGCGCGCTCACCATGAATGCCGGGGCCTTCGGCGGCGAGACCTGGGACCGGGTGGTGCGCGTCGAGACCCTGTCCCGGGGCGGCGAGCGGCGCGAGCGCACGCCGGCCGACTACGAGATCGGCTATCGCAGCGTACGCGGCCCCGCGGACGAGTGGTTCGTCGCGGCGCACTTCCACTTCGAGCCGGAAAGCGAAGCGAGCATCGAGCGGCTGAACGAACTGGTGGAACGGCGCAAGGCCACCCAGCCGATCGGCCTGCCGAGCTGCGGCTCCGTATTCCGCAATCCGCCCGGCGACCACGCCGCCCGGCTGATCGAGGCCGCCGGGCTGAAGGGCCGGCGCATCGGCGGCGCCGTGGTCTCGGAGAAGCACGCGAATTTCATCATCAACGACGGCGGCGCCACGGCTGCCGACATCGAGGCGCTGATCGACCTGGTGCAGGCCACCGTCGAGCGCGAGCACGGCGTGCGCCTGCGCCACGAGGTCCGCATCGTGGGGGAGGCCGCATGAGCGCCGCGGACGTGGTCAGGAGCGTGCACGAGCCAGCGGAGTTCGGCCGGGTGGCCGTGATGTACGGCGGCTCCTCGAGCGAGCGCGAGGTCTCGCTGCGCAGCGGCGGCGCCGTGCTGGCGGCGCTCCGCGAGGCGGGCGTGGACGCGGCCGCATGGGATCCGGCGGAACACCGCTTCGCCGACTTTCTGGCGGCGGGATTCGACCGGGTCTGGATCGCCCTGCACGGACCGGGCGGCGAGGACGGCACGCTGCAGGGAGCGCTGGAGTGGGCCGGCGTCCCCTACACGGGCAGCGGCGTGATGGCCTCTGCGCTGGCCATGGACAAGGTGCGCAGCAAGATGCTGTTCTCGGCCGCCGGCCTGGCGACGCCGCCCTGGCGGACGGTGCGCAGTGAGGCCGCGCTGGAGGAGGCGCTCGCGGCCCTCGACCTGCCACTGATCGTCAAGCCTGCGGGCCAGGGCTCCAGCGTCGGCATGTGCCGGGTGGAGAGCCGGGCCGAGCTCGCGGCCGCGTGGGCTGCGGCGGCGCACTACGACGACGAGGTGATCGTCGAGGAGTGGGTGGACGGCGAGGAGTTCACGGTGGCCGTGCTGCAGGGGGCGGCGCTGCCGTCCATCCGCATAGAGACGCCGCGGGTCTTCTACGACTACGCGGCGAAGTACGAGTCCGGCGACACCCGCTATCACTGTCCCGGCACCGACCAGCCCGCCCTCGAGCAGGACCTGCGCCGCCAGGCGCTGGCCGCTTTTCGTGCGCTGGGCTGCAGCGGCTGGGGCCGGGTGGACTTCATGGTGGGGGCCGACCGGGTACCCCAGCTGCTCGAGATCAACACCGTGCCCGGTATGACCGGCCAGAGCCTCGTGCCCATGGCGGCCGCCGGGGCGGACATGGACTTCTCCACGCTGTGCTGGCGCATTCTCGAGACGAGTATGGCCGATCTGCCGGCCGTGGAGACACGGAGGTCTGCCAATGGCGCGTAAGCAGGCGAAGCGCAGAAGAGCTCCGCGGCAGAAGCCGGCCGTGCAGCTGAAGCTGCCGCAGCTATCGCAGATTCCCGTGACCGGGATCCTGACGGCGCTGTGCGCGCTGGCGCTGATCGGCGCCACCTATCAGCTGAGCGCGCTGGCCCTCGACCGCCCGATCCGGGCCGTGACCATCGATGCGCCTTTCCAGCGGGTCACCGAGGCCCGCATCGAGGAGGCCATTGCCGGAGGGCTGCGGGACGGTTTCCTGAGCGCCGACCTCGGCGCGATGCGCCGCCGCCTCGAGGCGCTGGCCTGGGTGGATGCGGCCACCGTGCGACGCGAGTGGCCGGACGAACTCAGGGTGGCGGTGAGCGAGCAGGTGCCGGCGGCGCGCTGGGGCGAGAGCGGGCTGCTGAACGTGCGCGGCGAACTCTTTCTCACCGATGCGCGCCATATCCCGGCCGAGCTGCCCCGGCTGTCCGGGCCCGGGGGCAGCGCGGCCGAGGTGGCTTCCCGCTATCTCGCGGTGCGCGGCCCGCTGATCGAGGCCGGTCTGGATCTCGCCGCCGTCCGGCTCGATGCCCGCGGCGCCTGGCAGCTGACGCTCACCAACGGCATCCAGGTGCGACTCGGCCGCAGGGCGGTGGACGAGCGCCTGGCGCTGTTTCTGGAGACGGTCGTCGACATGGTCGCGGCCAGGGAGGGAGACATCTCACATATCGACATGCGCTACTCGAACGGTTTCTCCATCGGCTGGAAGGAAGCGGCCTGGGCGAGCCGGGACGCGGACGAGTCGCCCGCCGTGGTGGCCAGGGGGGCAGGCTAGATGTCCAGGAAGACGGACAAGAACCTCATCGTCGGCCTGGATATCGGCACCTCGAAGGTGGTGGCGATCGTGGGCGAGCTGTCCGAGGCCGGAGACATCGAGGTGATCGGCATCGGCTCGCATCCCTCCCGCGGCCTGAAGAAGGGCGTCGTGGTGAACATCGAGTCGACGGTGCATTCCATCCAGCGCGCCATCGAGGAGGCGGAGCTGATGGCCGGCTGCGACATCCACTCGGTGTACACCGGCATCGCCGGCAGCCACGTGCGCAGCCTGAACTCCCACGGCATCGTCGCCATCCGGGACAAGGAAGTGAGCCCGAGCGACGTGGAGCGGGTCATCGACGCCGCGCGCGCGGTGGCCATCCCGGCCGACCAGAAGATCCTCCACATACTGCCGCAGGAATTCATCATCGACAGCCAGGAAGGCATCCGCGAACCGGTCGGCATGTCCGGCGTGCGCCTGGAGGCGAAGGTGCACATGGTGACGGGCGCGGAGAGCGCGGCCCAGAACATCGTCAAGTGCGTCCAGCGCTGCGGCCTGGAGGTGGACGACATCGTGCTGGAGCAGCTCGCCTCCAGCTATTCGGTGCTGACCGAGGACGAGAAAGAACTCGGCGCGGCCATCGTCGATATCGGCGGCGGCACGACCGATATCGCGGTCTTCCTCGGCGGCGCCATCCAGCACACCGCCGTGATCCCGATCGCCGGCGACCAGGTCACCAACGACATCGCCGTCTCGATGCGCACGCCCACCCAGTACGCCGAGGACATCAAGATCAAGTACGCCTGCGCGCTGTCCCAGCTGGCCAATCCGGACGAGACCATCGAGGTGCCGAGCGTGGGCGACAGGCCGCCGCGGCGGCTCGCCCGCCAGACGCTGGCGGAGGTGGTGGAGCCCCGCTACGAGGAACTGTTCACCCTGGTGCGCGACGAGCTGCGGCGCAGCGGCTTCGAGGAGCTGATCGCCGCCGGCATCATCGTGACCGGGGGCAGCGCGAAGATGGAGGGTGCCGTGGAGCTGGCCGAGGAGGTGTTCCACATGCCCGTCCGGCTCGGCATCCCGCAATACGTGAAGGGCCTGTCGGACGTCGTGCGCAATCCGATACACGCCACCGGCGTCGGGCTGCTGCTGTACGGCTACGAGAACCTGACCCGGCAGGAGAACGAGGTCCCGATGGGGGGAGGATTGAAAGAGGTGCTGGCGCGCATGCGTGCGTGGTTCCAGAGCCATTTCTAGAGAGCGGATGCCGGCGGTGGTGCTGCCGGCTGAAGGTACTGAGAGCAACGACATTGGAATGTTGAGAGCGGAGGAAGCGACATGTTCGAATTGATGGATGCATACAGCCAGAGCGCGGTCATCAAGGTGATCGGCGTGGGTGGCGGCGGCGGCAACGCCGTCGCGCACATGGTGGAGGCCGGCATCGAAGGGGTGGATTTCATCTGCGCCAATACCGATGCCCAGGCGCTGAAGAATGCCGAGGTGCGCACCGCGCTGCAGATCGGCTGCAATATCACGAAAGGGCTCGGCGCCGGCGCCAACCCGGACGTGGGCCGCCAGGCGGCCATGGAGGACCGGGACCGGATCCAGGAGGTGATCGAGGGCGCCGACATGCTCTTCATCACCGCCGGCATGGGCGGCGGCACCGGCACGGGCGCCGGCCCGGTGGTGGCCCAGGTGGCCAGGGAGCTCGGCATCCTGACGGTCGCCGTGGTGACGAAGCCATTCGGCATGGAAGGCTCGAAGCGCATGAAGATCGCCGATCAGGGCATCGCCGAGCTGGGCAAGTACGTCGACTCGCTGATCACGATCCCGAACGAGAAACTGCTGACCGTGCTCGGCGGCGAGACCACCCTGCTGGACGCGTTCCGCGCGGCCAACCAGGTGCTCCAGGGCGCCGTGCAGGGCATCGCCGAACTGATCACCCGGCCTGGCCTCATCAACGTGGACTTCGCCGACGTGCGCACGGTGATGGCCGAGATGGGCATGGCGATGATGGGCTCCGGCGCGGCGTCCGGCGAGGACCGTGCCCGGGAAGCGGCCGAGGCGGCCGTCTCGAGTCCGCTGCTGGAGGACATCAACCTGGCCGGCGCGAACGGCATCCTGGTGAACGTCACCGCGGGCATGGACCTGTCCATCGGCGAGTTCCAGGAAGTGGGCAACACCATCAAGGAGTTCGCCTCCGACGACGCCACCGTGGTGGTCGGCACGGTGATCGATCCCGACATGAGCAACACGATACGGGTGACCGTCGTGGCCACCGGGCTCGGCCAGCCGGCGATGGCCGCCGGGGCGCCCATGCGGGTGGTGCGCCGCTCCGGTGCCGCCCGCACCGAACCGAACTACGGCGAGCTCGAGAAGCCGACGGTGCAGCGCAAGCGTGCCGTCGGCGACGGCATCAGCGATCTGGGGCTGCAGGAGGACCTGCTGGACATCCCGGCGTTCCTGCGCCGCCAGGCCGACTGACCGCCGACGCCTCCGCTCGGCCGGGGCGATCCACGGATTGGGTCGCCCCGGCCTTTTTTCTTGCACTGCAAAAAAACGCTGTGATATCGTTATCTGTTGGCGCGTGAAGCAACGGCCGTAACTGCCTGAAATCCGGCATCTTTGCCGGCATACTTTCCGGGCATACGCCGTTGCGTTTGCGCAACATGTGCGTTGTGTCGCGGTGGGTGAACCGCGGGCAGTGCAGACTGCAATCAGTGAACATTCGTGATCCGGCGGCGCTTTCCGCGGGATTGTCATTACTAACGGTCATGCCGGGGAGAGGGCGGGGCCGCGTCGGGAAATGTAGCCATGCTGCAACAGAGAACGCTGAAAACGGCCATCCGCGCGACCGGAGTCGGCCTGCATTCGGGCCGCAAGGTCTATATGACGCTGCGCCCGGCCGCGCCGAACAGCGGCATTGTCTTCCGCCGGACCGACCTGGAAGAGCCGGTCGAGATCCGTGCCGAGGCGCACCGGGTGGGCGAGACGATGCTCGGCACGACGCTGATAGACGGCGACGTTCGCGTGGCGACGGTGGAGCACCTGATGTCGGCGCTGGCCGGTCTCGGCATCGACAACTGCTACGTCGACCTGAGCGCGCCGGAAGTGCCGATCATGGACGGCAGCGCAGGCCCGTTCGTCTTCCTGCTGCAGTCGGCGGGCATAGAAGAGCAGGGTGCCCCCAAGAAACTCATCCGCATCCGCAAGCCGGTGCGCATCGAGCAGGAAGACAAGTGGGTGGAATTCCGGCCGTTCAACGGCTTCAAGGTGAACCTGGAGATCGCCTTCGATCATCCGGTGTTCAAGAAGCACGCCCAGCGCGCCTCCATCGACTTCTCCACCACGTCTTTCCTGCGCGAGGTGAGCCGGGCGCGGACCTTCGGCTTCATGCGCGACATCGAGACGCTGCGGGCGAACAACCTGACGCTGGGCGGCAGCATGGACAACGCCATCGTGCTGGACGACTACCGCATCCTCAACGAGGACGGCCTGCGTTACGACGATGAGTTCGTCAAGCACAAGATCCTGGACGCCATCGGCGACCTGTACCTGCTGGGCCACAGCCTGATCGGCGAGTTCAGCGGCTACCGCTCCGGCCACGAGCTGAACAACCTGCTGCTGCGGCGCCTGCTCGAGGACGAGACGGCCTGGGAGGCGGTCACCTTCGAGGATCGCCGCAAGGCACCGATCTCCTACGCGAGCCCGGCATTCGCCTGAGCGGTTATTCGTCTTCGGCCCCGGGGTCTTCGCGCCCGGGGCGCACCAGCACGCTCACCGACTCGGCGGTGACGCCGTAGCGGCGGGCCGCGGCCAGTGCCTCGTCCGCGGCGAAACGCAGGCGCGCCGCCCACGCGGACGACTCGGTGACAAGAACCAGCGTGCCGTCGTCCCGCCGCGCGGCGGAAACCAGATGCGCGCGCGCGTCCTCGGAGAGCGCGGCCCGCACGGCCGCGGTGAGCGTCTCCATGGCCCGGGCGCGCTCGACGATGCCGGCGAGCGGACTGTCGGGCCGGGAGAGCAGATTGCCGAGCTTCTTCTCGTTCATGGTTTCCGTGGATGTTAACCGGCTCACAGATTGAGCCTGAAGGACCCCTCCCGCGGATGCAATTCCTTGATCTGCCGGCCTTCATTATGCATATTGACGGTCTCGATAAGGGCAAACCCGGTGTGAGCCGGGGACGCAAAGCTTCCGGTCCGCGGGTCCCGAGCCCCGGACAGCGGGGTTGCCGGGGATGACCATTAGACTGAAGCCGACATTGCTGCACAAGCCGGGCAGTCACTCCGGAGCCAGCGGTTTCGTCGGTCACAGGTCGGAACAAGAGCGACCAACAATTCCCGGTCGGTGGTGTTATTGGAACGGCTTGCCGGACCGGGATCCGACTCGTAATCGGGACTGCAATCGATGAATGTCGTCATATTCAGCCGCCGCCGCACTGGCGTGCGCCAGATCGACCTCGGCGCGCCGCTCACCCTCGCCATCGCAGGCACCATCGTCGGTGTCTTCGCGGCAGCGGTCTTCGGCAGCGGTTACTTCTTCGCGCGCCAGCACGGCACCCAGGCGGATACGGCCGAACTTCGCGCCATGTCCGAGCAGCTGGCCGAGCAGCGGCGCGAGATCGAGGCGGCCCGGCGCGAGACGGTAGAAACACTGGATGCGCTCGCGATCCGGCTCGGCCAGATGAACGCCCACGTCATCCGGCTGGACGCCCTCGGGCGGCGTCTCACCGAGATGGCCGAGCTGCAGGACGGCGAATTCGACTTCGAGTCGCCGCCCGCCATCGGCGGCCCGGAGGAGCCGGAAGAGCTCGGCGGCGGCGGCGTCGCGGAGATCCTGAGCTCGCTGGACGAGCTCTCCCAGCAGCTGAGCGATCGGGAAAAGCAGCTGGGCGTACTTGAAAGCGTCCTCCTGACCCGCAATCTCAACGAGCAGATCAGGCCGGAAGGGCGGCCCGTGAAGTCCGGCTGGCTGTCCTCCTACTACGGGCGGCGCACGGACCCGTTCACCGGCAAGCAGGCGTGGCACAAGGGCGTGGACTTCGCCGGCAAGGCGGGCGCGGAGATCGTCGCCGTGGGCGCGGGTGTGGTGACCTACTCGGGCAAGCGCTACGGCTACGGCCAGATGGTGGAGATCGATCACGGCGACGGCTACGTGACCCGATACGCGCACAACGCCGAGAATTTCGTGAATGTGGGTGATGAAGTCAGGAAAGGCCAGATTATTGCGCACATGGGAGCGACCGGTCGGGCGACCGGGCCCAACCTGCATTTCGAAGTCATCTACGAGGGCAAGTCGGTCAATCCGCTCAAATACATCCGCGCCAGCGGCAGCTGAGCCCCCGACGCCGGCCCTTTTTAGACGCAGCGCACCCGCTGCCCTTAGAATAACCGTTTTCGGAATAGCCCTTTCCGGGCGGACCCCAACCGAGCACCGGCGCCGCGGCGGCCGACGGTGTTCTTTCGCGTATCAGAGCGCGTTTCAGGACGGATAACGCAGTGGCATTTCTCACAAAGATATTCGGCAGTCGCAACGAGCGCCTGGTCAAGTCGTATTCCAAACTCGTCAAGGCCATCAACGCGCTGGAAGACGAGTACCGGAACAAGAGTGACGAGGAACTCGCGGCCATGACGCCGGTGTTGCGCGAACGTCTCGCCAGCGGCGAGAAGCTGGACAATCTCATCCCCGAGGCCTTCGCCGCCGTGCGCGAGGCGGCCGACCGCACCGTGGGCATGCGCCACTTCGACGTGCAGCTGATCGGCGGTCTGGTGCTGCACGAGGGCAAGATCGCGGAGATGAAGACCGGCGAGGGCAAGACCCTGGTCGCGACCCTGCCTGCGTATCTGAACGCGCTCACCGGCGAAGGCGTGCACATCGTCACGGTGAACGAATACCTGGCCAGCCGTGACGCGGCCTGGATGGGTCCCGTGTACAACTTCCTCGGGCTCGAGGTGGGCGTGATCCGCAGCGGCCAGTCGCCCGCCGAGAAGCGCGAAGCCTACGGCGCGGACATCACCTACGCCACCAACAACGAACTCGGCTTCGACTACCTGCGCGACAATCTGGCGTTCTCCACCGAGGATCGGGCCCAGCGCAAGCTCGCCTACGGCATTGTCGACGAGGTGGACTCCATCCTGATCGACGAGGCGCGCACGCCGCTGATCATCTCCGGCCCCTCCGAGGAGCGCACCGAGCTCTACGAGAAGATCAACAAGCTCGTGCCGAAGCTGGTGAAACAGGAGGAGGAAGAAGGGCCGGGCGACTACATGCCGGACGAGAAGACCAAGCAGGTCTATCTCACGGAGGACGGCCATCAGCACGTCGAGGAGCTGATGACGAAGGCAGGGCTGATACAGCCCGGCGAGAGTCTCTACGACGCCGGCAACATCAAGCTCATGCATCACCTGATGGCGGCGCTGCGCGCGCACGCCATGTATCAGCGCGACGTGGACTACATCGTCAAGGACGGCGAGATCGTCATCGTGGACGAATTCACCGGCCGCACCATGCCGGGCCGGCGCTGGTCCGACGGCCTGCACCAGGCGGTGGAGGCCAAGGAAGGCGTGCGGGTGAAGGAAGAGAACCAGACCATCGCGTCGATCACCTTCCAGAACTTCTTCCGCATGTACCAGAAGCTCGCCGGCATGACGGGCACGGCGGACACCGAGGCCTTCGAGTTCCAGTCCATCTACGGCCTCGAAGTGGTGGTGATCCCGACCCATCGGCCGATGGTCCGCGCGGATCATCCGGATCTCGTGTTCCTGAACCAGAACGACAAGTTCGAGGCCATCATCGAGGACATCGTCGATTGCCGCGAGCGGGGCCAGCCGGTGCTGGTGGGCACCACCTCCATCGAGAACTCCGAGCTTTTGTCCGGCCTGCTGAAGAAGAAGCAGATCCCGCACCAGGTGCTGAACGCGAAGCAGCACGAGCGCGAGGCGAAGGTGGTGGAGGACGCCGGCCGTCCCGGCACCATTACCATCGCCACCAACATGGCCGGCCGCGGCACGGACATCGTGCTGGGCGGCAACAGGGATGCCGAACTCGCCGAACTCGGCGAGGACGTCACTGACGAGCAGCGCCAGGCCGTGGTCGCGGAGTGGCAGAAACGGCACGACCAGGTGCTGGAAGCCGGCGGCCTGCACATCGTCGGCACCGAGCGGCACGAGTCCCGGCGCATCGACAACCAGCTGCGCGGCCGTTCCGGCCGCCAGGGCGATCCGGGCTCCAGCCGCTTCTACCTGTCCATGGAAGACAGCCTGATGCGCATCTTCGGCGATCCCAACCGCACCAAGAGCCTGCTGCAGCGGGTGGGCATGCGCGACGGCGAGGCCATCGAGAGCGGGCTTCTGTCGCGCCAGATCGAGAAGGCCCAGCGCAAGGTGGAGGCCCACAACTTCGACATCCGCAAATCGCTGCTGGAATACGACGACGTCGCCAACGACCAGCGCAAGGTGGTCTACCACCAGCGCTCGGAGCTCATGGAGGCGGATGACGTCGCCGAGTCCGTCGAGAACATCCGCGACGAGGTGGTGGAGACGGCGGTGCAGGAGTTCATCCCGCGGGGCAGCGTCGAGGAGCAATGGGATCCGGAAGGCCTGCAGCAGGCGCTGCGCGCCGACTTCGGACTCGACCTGCCTATCGCCCAGTGGCTGGAGAAAGAGAAGACCCTGAACGCGGATCAGCTCTGCGACCGCATCGTCGAGTCCGCGAAGGACTACTACGAGCAGAAGGTCGCGGAGATCGGCGAGTCCATCATGCGGGGCTTCGAGAAGCAGGTCATGCTCTCGCAGCTGGACCTGCACTGGAAGGAGCACCTGGCGGCCATGGATTACCTCCGCCAGGGCATTCATCTGCGGGGCTATGCTCAGAAGAACCCGAAGCAGGAATACAAGCGCGAAGCCTTCGAGATGTTCGGCCAGATGCTCGAGCAGGTGAAGCACGACACCATCAGCATCCTGATGCGGGTGCGGCTGCGCAGCCAGGAAGAAGTGGAGCGCATGGAAGCCGAACAGCGGGCCAAGAAGGCCATGGAGTTCCAGCACGCCCAGTCCTCGGCGCTGGCTTCCGGCGCGACGGCGGCGACGGCTTCCGCCGCGGCCGCCGAGGCGGTGGCCGGCGGCGGCGGAGGCGGCGCATCGGCCGAGCCGGTGCAGCCGTTCGTGCGCGAGGGCCGCAAGATCGGCCGCAACGAGCCCTGCCCCTGCGGCAGCGGGAAGAAATACAAACAGTGCCACGGCCGGCTGTCGTGACCGAGGCGCCCCGTCCCCGCCTGCAGGTGGTGGCGGGGATACTGCGCGACGGCGACGGCCGCATCCTGATCAGCCGGCGTCAGCCCGGCAAACACGGCGCCGGCCGCTGGGAGTTCCCCGGCGGCAAGATCGCACCGGGCGAGGACCCGCTGGCGGCCCTGCGCCGGGAACTGGCGGAGGAAATCGGCATCGAGGTACTCGGGGCCAGCCCCTTCATGGCGCTGGAGCACGACTACCCCGAACGCAGCGTGGCGCTGGACTTCCATCTGGTAACCGGCTGGCGCGGGCGCGTGCAGGCGCTGGAGCGGCAGGAACTCGCCTGGGCGAGCGCGGCTGAACTACTCGACTACGACATGCTGGAGGCCGATGCGCCGGTGCTGGAGGCGCTGCGGCGCGACCGGGTCGGTTAAGATCGGCCGGGGTCGGCCGGGATGGGTCAGAGTCGGCTGCGCCTGCCTCAGCAGATGCTCAGCTG
>DASRVH010000133.1:0-12738 GCA_035655155.1 Woeseiaceae bacterium | reverse complement strand
CCGACATGGAGTAGGACTGCCGGCTGGTGCGGCGGCGCCCGGTGCGGCCGAGCGGCGCCTCGATGGGCTCGTTCGGGTCCGTGTTGGGCTTGATCAGGTAGAACTCGAGTTCCGGCGCCACCACCGGCGCCCAGCCCCGGTCCGCATAGCGCTGAACCACGTTCTTCAGCACCTGCCGCGGCGCGATGGCGACCGGCACGCCGTCGCGCGTGTACAGATCGTGGATGATCTGCAGCGTCGGTTCCTTCGCCCACGGCACGGCCCGCGCCGTGGGCATGTCGGGCCGCAGCATCAGGTCCCCCTCCGCCCACTGGTTGTCGATGTCCATCTGGACGTCCAGCCCCGAAATCGTCTGGTAGAAGATCGACACCGGCAGGTAGGTCACGTAGTCGGGGCTGAACTTCTTGGCGGGCATCGCCTTGCCGCGCGACATGCCGGCGAGGTCCGGCACGATGCACTCCACCTCGTCGATGTCGCGCCCGCTGCGATAGGCCTTGAACGCCTCGGGGAGCGCATCCCGCCAGTCAGCCTCTCGGTTGCTCATTCCGGGGTTCCTGTTGTGAGCCTGTGTCAGGGCCGAAGCCTACACGAACCGCGTCGAGCAGTGCCTGCGTGCGTTCTGCGGCGTGCATGCGCTGCTCCCGCAGGGTCGGGTCGCGGGCGTCGACTGCGAAATTACGGAACATGAGTGCTGGACCGGAGTGCGACGAGTCCACGCGGACCGCGGTCCCGGCCGTGCCGGGGGCGTCATCGGCCCAATAGCGGTAGCTCGCCGTGCCGCCCTCGTCCTCGCCCACGAAGTTCTCCATGTGGATACGCCCACGGCTGCCCGACAGCGTCAGGCCGATGGAGACGGTATCGGCGTCGAAGGCGCAACGCCAGGTCGAAACCGCGTCGTTGTCGAACTCGATCGAGCCCTCGCCGGCGATGATGGCGCCGGTCGGCTCGTCGTGCCGGAGTCGGGCGCTGACGGAGCGCACGGCGCTGTCCGGGGCCAGGTATTGCAGCGCGGCCCGCATGTTGTACCAGCCGAGATCGCCGAGCGCCCCCAGGGGCTCCAGGGCGGGGTCGTAGCGGATGTCGCGGCGGTCCGTCAGGCTGATCAGGAAAGACGAGTCCAGCGATCGCGGCCGACCCGTCAGCTCCGCCGCGTGCCCCAGTACCTGCGCCGTCCGCGGATGATGGACGAAGTGGGTCGCGTCCATGAACGCCACGCCGTTCTCGCGGCATGCAGCCGTGATCCGCTGCAGCGAGTCCAGGCTCGCGAACGGCTTCTCGCCGAGCACGTGCCTGCCCGCTGCGGCGGCCGCCAGGCAGATCTCTTCGCGCAGCGCCGTGGGTGTGGCGACGTAGACGGCGTCGATGCCGTCCGACGCGAGCATCCGTTCCCAGGAATCGAAGGCCTTTCCGGCGCCGTGAGCCGTGGCGAACGCCGAGGCAGTCTCCATGCGTCGGCTGGCGACGGCGGCGAGTTCTGCCGACGGCGATCCTCGGACCACGTCGGCCATCCAGCCGGCGATATTGCCGGTGCCGACGAAGCCCCAGCGCAGTGGCGGGGGGTCCGCGGGCAGCTTTCCGGTCTTCATCGGTGTTACTCCCCCTCTGCGATCGATCGCAGAAGTCTTCGCAATTCCTTGCCTGCAGGCTTGTGTCCGGTGCCCTTCTACCGCCCGTCGCCGAGCAGGATCGCCCGATAGCGCTCGGCGAATTCCTTCGCTGCCGCGGCATCGAACACGGCTTTGCGGTAACGCAGCGTCAGGGTCATGCGGTCTTCCAGCGAAACGGCGCCCACCGACACGCCCATCGGCATGTGCGCCGGCGGCGAGAAGTAGATGGCGCTCACCGGGCCCGCATCGCCCATGACCGGCGCGGCCGCCAGGCGGCCCAGATTCGACAGCCAGCTCGTCTGCACGTGCCCCCTGCCGACGGTCGGCGCGATCTCCCGCAGGCGGGCCTTCAGTACGGCGGGCAGGAATCGCGGGATGGAGAGCACGTCGATCAGGGTACCGGCCGCTCCCGCCTCCTTGAGCCGCACCGTCTGTCGGCAGACGGCGCTCACGGCGGCGGCGAAGTCCCGCTGGTCGGACTCGTCGAGGATGACGTTCACGTACGAGGAGAAGTTGGAGACCACTTCGAACCACCATTCCCGCGGCCGCAGGTTCACCGGCATCATCATCGAGATCTTGCCGGTCCTGCCGCCGGTGTCCCGGTTCCATTCCCGTATCGTGAGGGCGAGCCCTGCCAGCAGCATGTCGTTGATCGTCGCCGGTTTCCGGCGGCTCGCAAGGAAGCGTGCCGTCTCTTCCGCCGTGAGCCCCAGCAGGTGCACGCCGTAGCCGGGTGCCTCGTCCGGATCGCCCGCCGGGACGCCACGGCCGTTGACGCGCACGGGCGCGGTCGTCGAGCGCATCAGGTATTCGGCAAACAGCCCTAGCCGTTCCATACGCTCGCGCAGACTCTGTGCCGCCGCCAGCGATCTCAGGTCGCGCACGGCCAACGGGTCCACGCCGGGTACCGGATCCTCCTCCCCGGCGTAGCGGCGCACGATGGACGTCATGATCCGGAACGCGGAGAGGCCGTCCGCCACGGCGTGATGCAGATTGATGAGCAGGCGGTCGCCGTCCGGGACGCGCACCAGCAGCAGACGGAAGCCGGGCGAGACGTCGAGCGGCACGCTGGCGCTCAGCAATTCGGCTCGCAGCTCCGCGAGTTCCTGCCCGGTGTCTGCCGCCCGGACGCGCAGCGGCTCGACGTCCGATCGCTCGCCGATCTCCCAGCTGTAGCTCAGCGAACCGGCGTGATAGGGGCGCAGCCGGGCACGCGCGAGCGGGTGGAGCCGCTGCGCATGGCGGATCGCCGCCCGCAGACGTTCCTCATCGATACGCTTTTGCAGGTGCAGCTCGAGATGGATGCTCCAGGGGTCCTGCGGGCGCTCGATATTGAGGAAGGTCGCATCCAGGTGATTCAGCGCGGTTGTTATCATTGTCCGCCGGTCCCCCCGACCCGCGCCCAGGTTGCCCGGGTCATCGATGGCGTACCATCATGTTGCGGGATCATAACCGTTCCACCCCGTAATCGCCGCAGCAACAGAAGGCCTGAGCAATGTCGATCACACACAGACGACTCGGAAAACACGGCGTCCTGGTCAGTAATCTCTGTCTGGGCACGATGAATTTCGGCTGGCACACCTCGGAGGAGGACAGCTTCCGCATCATGGACCGGGCGCTGGAGCTCGGCATCAACTTCTTCGATACGGCGGACGTCTACGGCTGGGCGGTGGAGAACGGCCACACAGAGGAGATCATCGGCCGCTGGCTCGCCCAGGGCGGCGGGCGTCGGGATGCGATCGTCCTGGCTACCAAGGTCTACAACCCGGTGGACCGGAAGGCGAACCTGCCGGAAGTGAACAGCGACGGCTCCAGCCTCAGCGCCTACAAGATACGCAAGCACTGCGAGGGCAGCCTGCGGCGCCTGCAGACGGAGCACATCGATCTCTATCAGATGCACCACATCGACCGGGCCTGTCCCTGGGACGAGATCTGGCAGAGCTTCGACGCGCTGGTGGGGCAGGGCAAGGTGGTCTATGTCGGCTCCAGCAACTTCGCCGGCTGGGACATCGCCACGGCCTGTCAGGAGGCTTCGCGGCGCGGTTTCATGGGCCTGGTGAGCGAGCAGAGCACCTACCATCTCGACAACCGCATGGTGGAACTCGAAGTCATTCCCGCCTGCCGCCACTATGGCCTCGGCCTGATCCCCTGGAGCCCCCTCGGCGGCGGGCTGCTCGGCGGCGCGCTGGAGAAGCACGACGCCGGCCGGCGCACCGACGAGGACTTCGCGAAGTACATCGAGAAGAAACGCGGCCAGCTCGAGCAGTACGAGGGGCTCTGCCGCGACATCGGCCATCCGCCCGGCGAGGTGGCGATTGCGTGGCTGCTGCACAACCCGGTCGTCACCGCGCCCATCATCGGGCCGAGGACCATGGAGCAGCTGGAGAGCGCCGTGCGCGCGGCCTCCATCGAGCTGGACCGGGAAACGCTGGACAGGCTGGACGAAATCTTTCCGGGGCCCGGTGGCGAGGCGCCCGTGGCCTACGCTTGGTGAGAGGCTGTCAGGGGACAGTCACGGCAGCTGGGCGCGTAACTTCCTGAGCAAAGTGTCGCGCTCGAACGGTTTGACGATGAAGTCGGCGGCGCCTGCGCTCAGGCTGCCCATTGCCACTTCCTTCGTGCTGTGCCCCGTCAGCATGACCACGGGCACGTCCACCAGGCGCGACGACTGCCTGAGCCGCCGGGTGATTTCCAGCCCGGTCATCTCAGGCAGTTCGTAGTCCATGAGGATTACGTCCGGCACCTTGCGCTCGAGATAGCGGAACGCCTCCCCCGGCGAAGAGGCAGCCTCGAGCGTGAGCCCGCTCCCCGCCAGCGCCGCCGCGATCAGCTTCTGCTGGAAAGGATCGTCATCCACCAGCAGGACGAGGCCGCCCCCCGATGTGGCGGAGGCCGTCGATGCCGCGGGAACCGATGCTTCCGGTGCGGTTTCCGGAGTGATCGGCTGCTCCTCCTCTGCCCCGACGTCATGGGTCCGCAGCGCGAAGACACCGGTATGAGGGCCATGCTTTTCCGCGGCGGCGATCGCTCGCGACGCCTGATGCACCGCCATGTAGAGCCGGTGCGGATCATGGCTGATCGGCCAGAACAGCACGTAGTCGTCGAAATGCTGCCTGCGGCACAGGTGATAGGCTTCCTTGACCTCTTCGCGTACGCACAGAAGGATGGTCCGGTGCAGCCCGCCCCGCATCCGCACGGCGTGCTTCAGGAGCCCGAGATAGTGGCGTTCCGCCGACTTGAGTGTCTGGAAAGCCAGTACGAGCACATCCGCGCCTGCCCGGTCGAATATGCGTACGTATTCGTCGGGATCGGTGCAGACTTCGACCTGATGGAATTCCTTCTGCAGTAACTCGCCCACCATCTCACCGTCGCTGGTGGTATTGCTGATGACGAGGATTTGCGGCTGCCTAGTCATGATGGCTTCGGTCGAGGCCGCCGTAGCGGGTATTCCATTCTTCCTGCCAGAGGAGGAGGTTGGCGGGCGGCATGGGACGCCCCATGAAGTAGCCCTGACCGATATCGCAGCCGGATCGCTCGAGAAACAGCCAGTCTCGGGCGTCCTCGATGCCTTCCGCGACCACTTTCATACCGAGCCGCTGCGCCATGTCCAGATGCGAGGCGACGATCGAGCCGAGCGACGCGGTATTGCCTGCACCGTGCACGAAACTGCGATCCAGCTTGAGTTCGTTGAAAGGCAGGTCGCGGAGCTGGCTCAGCGAAGAATAACCGGTGCCGAAATCGTCGATTGCCAGAACGATTCCCTTCAGCCTCAGCCGGGCTGCGACGTCGAGCGTCAGTTGCCAGTCCTGGGCGAGCTGGCTCTCGGTGATCTCCAGCGCGAGGTGATCAAGCGGGAAAGCGTACCGGTCCGCCACTTTAGCGATCCTGTCCGGGAAGTCCAGAGCCCTGAGGTCGGCCATCGATACGTTCACTGACACGCGCAGATCCAGCCCGAGCGCGAGCCACCGGTGGCCGTCGGCCAGAGCCAGGCGTATCACCTGTGTGGTCAGCTCGTTGATGAGTCCGGTCTCTTCGGCGACCGCGATGAATCGATGCGGCGGGACGATTCCCTCGTCAGGGTGATCCCAGCGCACCAGCGTCTCCACGCCGATGAGTGAGCCGTCGGCAAAGGACACCTGCGGCTGATAGTAATTGATGAATTCGCGGCCCTCGAGACCGCTGCGGATGTCTTCCTCGGAGAACACATGCGATTCCGGCAGAGTCTCGGCCTCCGGCGTGCGAACCACCGGCGTCCGGGCGAGCATCAGTTGCAGGTCAGCCGGCTTCACGGGCTTGGCGAGACGACCGAGTACTGGCAGACCCTCGGCCCGGGCAAGGCGCTCGGCCGCCGCGAGTATCCGCTCGTCCTCGCCGCTGAGCAGCATGATCGCTCCGGTGTATTTCTGCCAGGCGAGTTCGCGCAGGAACTGGATCCCGTCCATGCCCGGCATGTTGAGATCGAGGATTAGGACGTCAAAGGCGTTGGGGTCTTCCGTGATCACCGAAAGCGCCGCCACCGGGCACTCACTCGCCGTCACGTTGCCCATGCCAAGCGCATCCAGCTGCCGGGACAGCAGCTTTAGCATAAACGGATCGTCGTCAATGATGAGGATGCGCATGGTTAGCCGGCCAATGCGATGATCATGCCGCGTCGCCGCGCTGTCGTCGCTCGATTGCGTCACGAACCGCGTCCAATCGCTCACGAATCGTGCTTCCCGGGGCGCTGCGGAAGTCGATCTCCTCGCTCCTTGCCTCGTGTTCCAGCGATGCACAGCAATCGCCAAGCGCAATTGCGCCCACGGAGCGCGAGGACGACTTCAGCTTGTGCGCCACGGTGGCGACCTGGCGGCTGTCACCGACCACGCACGCGCGCTCGAGATCCCTGACGAGGCCCTCGGCGGCCTCGAGAAATTCCTGCAGAAACTCGTCGATGAGGTCTTCGTCGTCGCCGATCAGGCTGCGGAGCACGTCGGTATCGAGTGCCCGGGCAGAAGCATCGCCGGCCACCTCCCGGGAGGCGGGCTCTGCAGGACGATCGCCCGGAGACGGCGCCTGCGGCAGATGGCTGTCTATGACCTCGCGCAGCCGCTCCAATTGCACGGGTTTCGTGACGTAGTCGTCCAGCCCGATGGCCTCACCCCGTTCCGCTTCACCGCGCAACGCGTTCGCGGTAAGGGCGATCACGGGCGTGCGTCGGACCTCCTCGCCCTTCGTGGCCTCCTCCCGCCGGATAGCTTCGGTCAGCGCGTAGCCATCCATAACGGGCATGTGCAGGTCGGTCAGGACGAGGGCCGATCGACCCTTGCGCCAGATCTCCAGGGCCTCCTGACCGTCACAGGCGAGTTCGGCCGCCCGGCCGAGTAGTTGCAGCTGGCGCGCGATCACCTTGCGATTTATGGCATCGTCTTCCGCCACCAGTATTAGCTCTCCCCGGGCCGCGGCGGTCTCGATGTCGGGTAGCTCGGTGGGTGCGAGACGGCTGGAAGCCGGTCCGGATTCCGGCCGCAGCACCATCCTGCCCGCTGCCGCCGCCACCGCCTCGAGGAGCGCCCGGCGGCGCAGCGCCAGCGCGCTGAGGCCTGCGGTATGAGGCCCGAGCGGATTCGGCGACCGGTGCACGGAACGCGACAGCAGCAGTCGCCCCGACGATCCCGGCAGCCAGTGTGCCTTGCTCCGCCGGCCGCGTTCCGAGCGGGAGACCGGGAGGATGACCACATCGGCCGACTCGTCTCCGCCGGCGGCCTCGCCCGGCTTCGGCTGGACCACTTCTACGTCCACACCGGCATCCGTCAGATAGCGCTCGATGCTCTCGCACGGAATGCCGTCGTCGTCCAGCACCCGAACCCGCAGGCCGGAAAGGTCGGGGAAGGCAGGCGCATCCTCGACGGCGGGCTCCAGCGGGAGTCGTACACGGAAGAGCGAGCCTTCGCCCGGCCTGCTCTCGACGCCGATGGAACCGTCCATCAGGTCGGTCAGGCGCTTCGCGATGACGAGACCGAGTCCCGAACCCCCGAAGCGACGTGTCGTCGACTCTTCCGCCTGACTGAAGGGCTGGAAGAGCCGCTTCTGCGCCTCCTCGCTGATGCCGATGCCGTTATCCTCCACTTCGATGGCGAGCTCGGGTGACTGACCGACGGCTTCTGCACGAACGGTGACGCGACCCTTCCGGTCCGCGCGGGACCCGGAGAACTTGATGGCATTGCCGACCAGATTCGCGAGGATCTGGCGCAGTCGCACCTCGTCGCCGACGACTGAGGAGGGCAGCGTCGGCGACACGAAGCAATGGAGGTCCACCTCTCTCTCCAGTGCCAGCGGCACCAGCGAGCCGCACAGGCCCTCCACGGCGTCGGTGAGAGAGAACTCGGCGCGTTCGAGCTGCAGGCGTCCCGCCTCGATACGCGAGAAATCCAGGATGTCGTCGATGATGCGCATCAGCGCACGGCCCGACTCGCGGACCGTCGCCACGAGCTCTTCCTGACTGTCGGTCAGCGGCTCGCTTTGCAGGATATCGAGCGTGCCGAGCACGCCGTTCATCGGCGTGCGGATCTCGTGGCTCATCCGCGCGAGGAAGCTGCTCTTGGCCTCGTTAGCACTCTCCGCCTGGCGGTGGGCCTCGGCCAGCTGGCGTGTGCGCTCCTCCACCAATTCCTCCAGGTGGTGTCGATAGCGCTTGAGCTCGCGCTCGGTCTCGCGTTTGTCGGTGATGTCTTCCTTGACCGCGAGATAGTGCGTGATCTTGCCGTCCGGCTGGCGCACCGGACCAATGGACACCGACTCGACGTACTCGCGGCCGTCTTTGCGCCGGTTGTGGAAGATGCCGGACCACGGCTGTCCCATGCGAAGCGACTGCCACATGGCGGCATAGGTCGCGCGCGGCGTCTTGCCGGAAGCCAGGATGCTGGGGTTGCTGCCGAGCAACTCCTTCCGGCTGTAGCCGGATATGCGGCACGCGGCATCGTTGACATAGAGGATGGCCGGGGTGTGGTCCGTAATCAGGATGCTCTCCGGACTCTGCTCCACGGCCAGCCAGAGTTGACGCAGCTGCTCCTGAGCCGTGCGCTGTTCCTCAATTTCCTGAAATGCCCCGTGCACGCCATAGATCTTCCCGTCGTCGTCGCGCATCGGCTCGCCGATGGTGCGCACCCATAGGCGGCGGCCGTCGGCCCGGAGGATCTGCAACTCCTCGTCGTAGGGAACGCCGTCCCGGGCGCAGGCCTCGAAGACCTCGCGGATGCGCGGCCGGTATTCCGGCGCGTAGAAGCTGATGCCGTCCGCCACGCTGACCGTGGTGCCGACGGGCAGGCCGTGGATCCGGCAGACTTCGTCCGACCAGAAGACGCGGTCGGCGGAAACGTCCACTTCCCAGCCGCCGACGCGCCCGGCACTCGAGGCGATGCGCAGCAGGTTCTGGGTCCTCTGCAGACGGCGCTCGGTCTCACGACGCTCGGTGATGTCGTGCACGATCGAATACAGCAGGTGGCGGCCGCGCACGGCGATGGGCCCGCTGTAGACCTCAACGTCGCGCAGAGAGCCGTCGGCCAGGCGGTGTCGGAACAGGAAGTAATTGCGCTTCTCCCGGCTGGCGCGGGACATCTCCGCCGTGACCTCGTCCGGCGGGAGTGCGTTGATGTCGTGGATCTGAAAACCCAGCAGCTCGTCCCGCGACCAGCCGTAGAACTTGGCTGCGGCCGGATTGGCATCGACGATGCGCCCTGTCTCCGGGTCTACGAGCAGCATGACGAGATGGTTGTTCCGGAACAGCGAGCTGTAGAGTTCGTCCGTTTCGGTCAGCGCCTGCCGGGTCCGATCCAGCTGGCGGATCTTGTGTTGCAGTTTGCGCCCGAGACGCTCGTTGTAGGCGGCCAGCACGTCGGTATCGTCGCTGGGC
This sequence comes from Woeseiaceae bacterium, assembly GCA_035655155.1. Taxonomy (GTDB): domain Bacteria; phylum Pseudomonadota; class Gammaproteobacteria; order Steroidobacterales; family Woeseiaceae; genus Lentisalinibacter. Next base: position 3,243 of record DASRVH010000133.1, on the reverse strand, counting down.
GGGCGCATCAGCCGGCGGGTATCGTCCGTGGCGCCGTGCAGCGCTGCCTCCACGCGCTGCAGCAGCTGGCGGCTCTCCATCGGTTTCACCAGGAAGTCGTCGGCGCCCAGGTCCCGCGCCAGCCGTTCATCGGGGGCATCGGTGAAGGTAGCCGTGTAGACCAGAAACGGGATGTCGCGCAGCAGCGCATCCGCCCGCCATTCCCGGACCAGCATGAAACCGTCCATTCGGGGCATCAGCAGGTCCGAGAGGACCAGATCCGGCGCTTCGGCCCGGGCCTTCTCCAGTGCGTCGATGCCGTCGCGGGCCTCGACGACCTCGTAACCCGCCGCCCCGAGTTGCTGTGCCAGCAATTCGCGGTTGTCCGGGTTGTCTTCGACAATGAGGATGCTTGTCATCGGCTCGGGCTTGCCTCCGGCGCGAGACCCTCGATATCGGCGACGAAGGTTGCCGGGTCGATCGGCTTCTCGATGTAGCCCGAGCAGCCCGCGGCCAGCGCCGCCTGCCTGTCTCCTGCCATCGCATGGGAGGTGACAGCGAGAATCGGAATACTCATGGTAGCCGGATCGGCCCGCAGCCTGCGAGCGACCTCGTAACCGTTTATGTCCGGCAACTGTATGTCCAGAAGGATGATGGCCGGTCGCAATTTCCTCGCCGCGGCAATGCCCTCGACGCCCTCCGCCGCATGAGAGACGTTCCATCCGCTCGCCTCCAGCAGGTAGGTCGCCAGATAGCGGTTTTCGGCATTGTCCTCGATGATCAGAATCGAACGGTTCATTGCGAGGGCCTCAGTGGCAGATACAGGGTGAACGTGCTGCCCTTGCCGGGCTCGCTGTGCACGAGAATCTCTCCACCCATCAGCCTTGCGAGCCGCCGCGAGATGGCCAGTCCGAGTCCCGTACCCTCGACCGCAGGGTTCTCCTCCGTGCCGATCTGGCTGAACGGGTGGAATATCTCTGCCTGATCGTCAGCGGATATGCCGATGCCGGTGTCGCCGACGTCGATGCGGGCAACGCCGCCTTCGGTGTCCGGCAGCGGGCTCGTCTCGAGCTCGATACCTGCGGTGACCGTCACCTCTCCCGTGTGCGTGAATTTGACGGCGTTGCCGAGAAGGTTGGTCAGCACCTGCCTGAGGCGATGCGCATCGCCCACCGCATGTTCGAGTCCTTCGGAGATCTCGAGCCGGAAGCCGAGTTTCTTCTCGTGAGCCTTCGGTTGGACCATCTCCGCTGCTTCCATCACGACGGCGGCGAGGTCGTAATCCCGGGACTCCAGCCTGAGTTCATCCGCCTCGATCTTGGAGATATCCAGGACGTCGTTGATGAGCGCCAGCAGGTGGCGCGACGCCCGCTGTACGATCTCGAGCTGCTTGCGCTGCTCCTCGTTGACTGGCCCCGGCAGTTCCTGCAGCAATACCCCGGTGAAGCCGATGATCGAGTTGAGCGGCGTGCGCAGCTCGTGGGACATGCTCGCCAGGAACAGCGACTTGAGTTGATCGGCCGCCTCGGCACGTTCCCGCGCAATCTCCAGGTCTTCGGTCCTCGCCGCCACCCGTTCTTCCAGTTCCCGGTTCAGTTCGAGCAGCGCGGTCTCGGCTTCCTTGCGGGCGCTGATGTCACGCACGATGATGTGCAGGGAGACGTCGTCGCCGTCCTGGAAACGGCTTGCAGACACCTCCACGGGCACTCGCCCGCCGTCCAGCCGGCAGATGGAGAGTTGCAGCGGTTCCGTCAGCTCTTCACCCTGTCTGAGCCCTTCGAGTTGCTCGCCCACGACATAGTGATCCGGCGTATCCACGAAATCGTGCCAATCCCGTCCGATGAGCTCGTCTCTGGAATCGGCACCGTAGAGCCGCACCGCAGCCTCGTTGACGAGCGTCACTCGGTTGTCCTGATAGACCAGGATGGCGTCGGCGGCTCCCTCGACCAGGCGCCGGTAGCGTTCCTCGGTCTCGGCCCTGGCGAGACGCTCCTCCTCGCGCTCCGTGACGTCCAGAACCACCGTGAAATGACCCTCCACATCACCCGCCTCGCCAAAGTCGGGTATCAGGGTCACGAGACCCCAGCGGACTTTACCGTCCGGGCTGTGAGTGGGCGCCTTGTACTGCACGCGCGTGCCGTCGAGTGCGCGGCGCACATGCGGCGCGATACGGCCGTACAGCTCCTCCCCGAGCACGTCACGCTGGGTACGGCCGATGACCTGCGACGGCGTCAGTCCGAACCACTCGGTGTAGGCGGCATTGGCGAATAGATAGCGTCCGTGGCTATCCACCCGGGAAACGGGGCCCGGCAGACTGTCGGTGATAACCAGGAGGTCGCCCTCGCTTTCTCGTGCGGCTTTTTCACGTTTGGCGGCACGAAGGCTGAGCAGGAACACGAATGCCGCACTGGCCGCGACGAATAACCAGCCTTTGGCCGTCTGCCAGCTGGCTATCGCTTCCGCGTCGCTCACCAGACTGTAGAGCAGCCGGTCGGTAAACAGGATCCAGACTCCCCCGAGCATGCCGTAAAGCAAAGCGGCACGAACGGCTGCTCCCTTAGCCGAGACTGACATCGCCCGCTCCCTCTCGGCGGCTCTCGCCGCCAGTCCTGAGTAACCTGCGTGGGCCGAAAATACCATTTTTAGCCCGCCGAACGAGACTACGACATCACACAATCAATTGTGCGAAATCGCACGATCAAACTCCGGGAGCGGCAGTGGATCATGACGAGCATGGGCGGCGGGTTACGGGGATGTGACAGCCGGGTTACGAAAGACGATCCGAAAACCGGAAATTTCCGGCATGCGCCGCCGGCCGTCAATAAGTATCTCTACAGCGGAGGGCGGCGTGCCGCCGCCTGGCGGGCCCCGGCCCGTGGCTCGGCCGCTCTCCTCAGCCGGTCGTTGATGGCCTCGCCGAGGCCCTCGGCGGGTATCGGCATGACCGCGATGGTGTCCGCGCCGGCCGTATCCAGTTCCCGCAGCATGCGGTAGAGGTTGGCTGCCGCCTCCACGGAATCTCCCGAGGGTGAGAGATTGAGGGTGTCCTGCGGGGCTTGCGGCCCGAAACCGAGCAACACCTCGCCTGCCCGCGCCTCGGCGGCCTCCAGCCGGATGGCGGCCCTGGGCGCGTAGTGCGACGCCAGTTGACCGGGCGCGGTGACCGCGTCCCCGGCGGCTTTCGCGAGGGGCCCCGCTACCGCCTCGATACGTTCGCGCTCGATGGCGCCCGGACGCAGCAGCCGCGGCGGCTCGCCCGGCAGC
>DASRVH010000132.1:0-6496 GCA_035655155.1 Woeseiaceae bacterium | reverse complement strand
GTGCGCGGCCTGGTGGCGCTTATCGCCTCGAGTGCGAACCCTTCACCCGGGACGCCCGCGGCCGACCTGCCTGGAACCGGTGCCCCGGGGGGTGGGGGCGGCGCGGAGGCGAAGAATAGCCCGATTTCCGGCGAAATGCCTAGCGAAGAAAGGGCGGAGTGGCCAAGCGTCAATAAAAACAGATAGTTGTGCACGGGGCATGGCGGCCTGGAAGGCGATTTCGCCGCATTCGGGCCGCCCGGCAGGCATGCGCGGGGCCCCGGGCGTGGTTGACAGGGGCGCCCGAAGGTCTATCCTCGCCTGCCCTCATGTTGCTTTGCACCAAGCGATGATGATGCGACACCTCCCGCTCCTGCTGCTTGCCAGCGCCGCCTTCGCCGACGGGGCCGCGGCCGACGACCCGACCGTGTCGTGTATTGCGGGCGGCGGCGGCCGGCTGGCGATGGAGATCAGCGGCGCCTTCGAGGCCGATATCGACTGGGGCAATGAAGGCACGATCTGCGAGGGCGGGCCGCGACCCGAGGGCGACGCGCTGCGGCTGATGTTCAGTCGCGAAGAGGACGGGCTGCTGGTGGTGCTGGGAATCACCGGTCTCCGGCCCGGCGTGACCGGGGAAGGTTTCCTGGCCAACCTCACGGTGGTTCGCCAGGGGCTCGGCGAGTTCTACGGCACCCTCGGTGCCGAGGCCTGCGTCGTAGCAGTGACGCGCAATGATCCCGATCCGGCCGCGGACGCCGCGTATCGGGTCAGCGGCCATGGCCGCTGCGTCGCCTCGGTCGAGGCGATCGCGCGCGACGCGGAAATTCGCGTGGCGCCTTTCGAGTTCACCGGGCTGGCGCACTGGGCTCCGGAAGAAGAGGAACACTGAGATGCGGCGCTACCTGCTGCCCGGCCTCTGCATGCTGGTGCTGGTGCTGGCGCTGCACACGCTGACGCTGGCCTCCGGCGTCCCGGCGACGCTGCCGGTGAAACAGGTGGCAATCGTTACCGCCGGCGGCGAGCGGCACGCTTTCCATGCGCACCTGGCCGACACCGAGGCAGCGCGCGGGCGCGGCCTTATGTTCGTCACCCAGCTGGAGGACGACCAGGGCATGCTGTTCGACCTCGGCGAAACGCGGCCGGTGAACATGTGGATGAAGAACACGCCGCTGTCGCTGGACATGCTGTTCATCGACGAGCGGGGCGTCATCGTGCGGATCGCGGAGCGGACGGTGCCGTTCTCGACCCGGCTCATCCGCTCGGGCGTGCCGGTGCGCGCCGTGCTGGAGATCAACGGTGGGCGGGCCGAAGCGCTGGGGATCTCGGTGGGCGACCGGCTGGTGGAAAATGGGGATTAGCCCCATTTAAGAAAGGGGATTAGCCCCATTTTGAAATCAAAATGGGGCTAATCCCCTTTTCGCGACTCAGATCACCTTCGAGAAACGCTGCTCCGCCAGCCGTGCGGCGAGGTACGCGTCGAAGGGCATGGCGATGGAGCGCAGCAGGAAACGCCCCCTGGGCGTGACGCGGATGGTGTCGACGTCCACTTCCACCAGCCCGTCGTCGGCCAGCTTCTGCATCTCTTCCAGCTCGCGCGGGAAATACTCCGGGAAGGAAATGCCGTGGCGTGCCTCGATCTGGCGCATGTCGGCCACGCCGCCGCACATCAGCGCGTGGATGACTTCGCGGCGCAGCACGTCGTCCTCGGTGAGCTCCACGCCGCGCAGCACCGGCACGTGACCGGCGTCGATGGCGTCATAGTAGTCGTGCCGCAGCTTGATGCTCTGCGAGTAGCTGTTGCCGACCTTGCCGATCGCGCTGACGCCCAGCCCGACCAGGTCCAGCTCGGCATGCGTCGAGTAACCCTGGAAGTTGCGGTGCAGCGTGCCGTTGTAGCGGGCCTTGACGAGGTCGTCCTCCGGCAGGGCGAAGTGGTCCATGCCGATGTACTCGTAACCGCGATCGGTGAGGTACTCCACCGTCCGCGTCAAAAGCGCCAGCTTCTCGGCGGCCGACGGCATGTCCTCGTTGCGGATCAGCCGCTGCGCGCGGAACATTTCGGGAAGGTGCGCGTAGCTGTAGGCCGCGATGCGGTCCGGCTGCGCGCGCACCACCGAGTCCAGCGTGTGGGTAAAGCTCTCGGCCGTCTGCTTGGGCAGGCCGTAGATCAGGTCCACCGAAACCGAGCGGAAGCCGTGCTCCCGGGCCTGGCGGATGAGGAACAGCGTCCATTCCTCGTCCTGCAGGCGGTTGACCGCCTTCTGCACCTCGGGATCGAAATCCTGGATGCCGAGCGAGAGCCGGTTGAAGCCCATTTCGGCCAGCCGCGGAATGGTGTTCTTGTCGACGCTGCGCGGGTCGATCTCGATGGAATACTCGCGTTCATCGCCCTGGTGCAGGCCGAAGTTGCGCGACAGCCCGTCCATCACCTTCTGGAACTGGCCGTCGTCGAGGAAAGTCGGGGTGCCGCCCCCGAAGTGCAGCTGGTCCACCGGCCGGCGCGGATCGAACAGCTGCCCCTGCAGGCGCATCTCCTCGACCAGGTGCTCCACGTAGGGATCGGCGCTGTGCTGGTGACGCGTGATGATCTTGTGGCACCCGCAGTAGTAGCAGAGCGAGTGGCAGAAAGGCACGTGCACGTAGATCGACAGCGGCTGTGCGGCCGGCTGCTCGCCGTTGCTGGCCAGCGCAAAGCGCTTGTAATCCGCCTCGCCGAAGCCGTCGTGAAACTGCACGGCCGTGGGATAGGAGGTGTAGCGCGGCCCGCGGCCGTCGTAGCGCTTGATCAGCTCCAGGTCGAACTCTGCCGTCTTGGTCGTCATGCATCACCACATAGTCGTTGTGTCAGTGCGCGGAAGCGCGAATCATTCGCCATCGCGCCGCCGGCCGAAATCGTGGAAAGCCTCAATTCCCCGGCGCGGCGCTGGCCTCGGCGCATTCCAGCTCGTAGCGAAGGTCATGCCGCCGCGCATGCACCTCCCCGGGATCGATCGCCGAACGGGACAGGATCTTCCAGCCGGCGGGACAGTAGCCCGAGCGCTCCATCCAGGCCGCCAGCCACTCCATGCGCACCGCTTCCGCCGATTCGCTCTCCTGGGGATACAGGCTCGAGGTGCTGGCCTCGAACAGGAATATGCCCGGCTGGCGCCAGTCGGCCCGCAGATCGCTCATCGAGTGGCGATGATAGTCGCGGTGATCGTCCATCGCCGCGCACGCGCTCAGCAGGACGCAGCCCAGCAGCAATGCCGGCAATCCCGCCGGCCGAAGCAGACACACCCGCCTTGAATTCACTCCGCTCATTGTACCGATTCTAACCCGCGGCGCTCCATGGGAGTCCCATCATCTATTATTATCGTGAATCTCCGGGCAGCTAAGGCGCGGAATCAACGGGGGCGCGCCGCGCCCGTCAAAAACAAGGAGCGACAAGAAGATGAAACGCACAATGATCACGGGGCTTGCCACTGGGGCGCTGCTGGCGGGCGCCCTGCTGGCCGGCCCGTCTCTCGCCGCCGAAAAGCCCGGACAATGGTACATCGCGCCCATGGCATCCGTAATCTGGGCCGATGAAGATCGGCTCACCGACGACGACCTGGGCGCGGCGCTGTCTATCGGGCGGGCACTGACCGAAAGCGTCAACGTGGAATTCCACGCCTTCGGCTACCAGATGGACGGCATCAACGAGACCGACTACTGGGGCCTGGGCGCCGACGCCCTGCGGGTGTTCTATCGCGACCAGCGCATTTCGCCCTACCTGTTGGGCGGCCTGGGCTGGAACAAGAGCAACCGCGCCTTCGGCACGGACGGCGAGGATCTCTATGCCAACGTCGCCGTGGGCCTGCTGACCGACCTGGGGCAAAACGGCCCCATCGCGCTGCGCACCGAGTTGCGTTACCGCCTCGACACGGAAAAAACGAACGGCGATTACCGGGACCTGATTCTCAACGTGGGCTTCCAGCTGCCTTTCGGCAGCCCCTATGCCCAGCCCGAGCCCATGGCTGCGGCTGCGCCGCCGCCCCCGCCGCCTCCGCCTCCCGCGCCGGCGCCCGCACCTGCGCCTGAGCCAGAGCCAGAGCCCGTGCCGGAGATCATCAGCCTGGAGGGCGTCACCTTCGCCTTCAACTCGGACGAGATCGTCGCCGACGAGCAGGGCACGCTCGAGCAGGCCGTGGCAACCCTGAAGCGCAACCCGGAGCTGGAAGTCGAGGTGGCCGGCCACACGGACTCGGTCGGCAACCCGCGTTACAACCAGGGCCTCTCCGAGCGCCGGGCGCTCTCGGTGATGGAGTTCCTGGTGGATGCCGGCATCGACCCCGACAGGCTGACGGCACGCGGTTACGGCCAGCTGGAGCCGGTCGCGACCAACCAGACCGAAGAAGGCCGCGCCATGAACCGCCGCGTGGAGCTGCGGATCAGGGACTAGCCCGAACTCTCAACGGCGGGCAGCGCAACCCGCCGGAGCACCCGACAGCCCCGGGCTCCGCAAGGAGTCCGGGGCTTTTGTTTGTCTTCGTGTTGACCGCCCGCGCGATGCTGGGGCGCGTCCTGCATTCAAGCATCGAGGTGCAAAGCGCGGGCCCCGGACCCGGCACCAGCCCCCGGCACCGGAAAAGCCTTGGACAAAAAAAACCGGGGGCTCTTGCGAGCCCCCGGCTTCCCTTGCATCAAATCCCGAGGGACTTAGAAGCTCTGGGTGTAGCGGCCGTAGATGATCCGGCCATACGGGCTGTAGAGACCGAAGTTGAAGCCACGATCCTCGCCTTCGTCGAGCACCGGGTCACGATCGCCGACATTCTCGGCGCCAACGGTGATCCGGCCATTCCAGGGCGTGAAGTAGTTGACCTGGAGATCGTGGGTGGTCCACGACGGCAGGCCCACATCGGGATCGGCGAGAGAGTCGCTCTGCCCGTCGATGTAGTTGATGTTCCACGCGAAGTTGAAGTCACCCCAGGTGTACACGTTCCGCAGGATGGCACGGTACTCGGGCAGACCCTGTTCACCGGAGACATCATCACCCGAATCGACCTTGTACTCGCTGGTGTAGGTCACCTGGAGCTCGTTGCTCAGGCGGCCGGCCGCCGCAAAGTCGAAGTTCGTCACGAGGTTGAGGTCGATACCGGAGGTGTCGATCGTACCCAGGCTGGCGAAACCACGCTGCATGAAGCGGATCTGGCCCTGGTCACCGCGGGAGATGCCCAGACCCAGGTCCGGATCGGCAGCGATCGGGGCATCAGACGGGAACTCGCTCAGTCCAGGCGGGCAGTTGGTGGTCGTGCCGTCCAGGCAGTTGATGATCGTCTGGGCGGTGATGCTGGCAACCCGATCGTCGATCGCGATGTCCCAGTAATCGATGGAGCCGTTCAACCACTCGAAGGGCTGGAAGGCCACGCCGATGCTGAACTGGTCCGAGGTCTCGGCACCGAGGTCCGGGTTGGCGATCACGAAGGACGTGACCTGGATGGACTCGTTCGGATCCTCGTTACCGAAGAACTCGGCCGTCGGGACATCGACCACGCCGTCGGCGCTGAAGGACGGCTGGGCGGAGAGGATGTCCAGCGTCGGGGCACGGAAGCCCTGGCCCCAGGAGGCCCGGAGCGTCAGCTCTTCCATCGGCTGCCAGCGGGCGGCGACCTTGGGCGAGAACTCGCTGCCGAAATCGCTGTAGTCGTCGTAACGGCCCGCGATGCTGACTTCCAGGTCCGGCAGGACCGGGACCAGCAATTCGCCGAAGACCGCCGTCGAATCACGCGAGCCGAAGGCGGAGTTGCCGGCGGAACCCGTGATGTTGCCGTTGGCCTGCAGGTCATCGAAGATGTCCTTGTAGTCCTCGTCGCGGTACTCGGCGCCCAAGGCGAAGCCGACGGTGCCGGCGTCCATCTCGAACACGTCGCCGCTGACCAGCGCGCGGTATTCGCGCGAAACGTAGCGCGCCTCCCGGTTGATGGTGGCGGTGAAGGACTGCAGCACGTCCTGCGGCACGCCGAAGGGGTCATAGATGTTGTAGGCGCCGCTGTCGAACTGGGGCTGTGCCAGCGCGGAGACGATGTAGTTGCGACCCAGCTCGAAGTACTTCGACTCGGTCCGGCGGGCGCCGAACTCGACGTCGTAGTTGCCGATGCGGCCTTCCACGTACAGGTCCACGTCATAGACGTTGGCGTCGGTGGTGGTGTCGCGAGGACCGTTGGCGGCGAAACGATGCGTCAGCAGCAGCGTGTCGTCGGGACCCGAATAATGCGTGACGGGACCGTCGTCGGTCTCGAAGATGATCGGATCCTGGTAAGAGGCCCAGTTAGGGTTCAGGCCACCGTCATCCGGCGAGGTGCCTGGATGGTTGGGCGTGCCCGGCGACAGCACGATGGCGCCGAAGCCGCCGACCAGCCAGGGCGAGGACGGCACCGGCGCGTAGCGGCCGAAGGACTCGACACGGTTGACCGAGGCGTTCATGCCCAGGCTCCAGTCCATGTTGATGTCGTAGCGGGCGCGGGTGAACAGCGACTGGTTCTCGATCTCGGCCTCGTCG
>DASRVH010000131.1:0-59374 GCA_035655155.1 Woeseiaceae bacterium | reverse complement strand
TTACGATTTCGGGAGGCAGGGGCCGGAGGTTCAAATCCTCTCACCCCGACCAATGAAATCAATAAGTTACCAAATATCCCTCTCCCCCTCCGAGCCCCGTAAGTGCACTGTAAGTGCCGTTTTTCCTTTTCGGGAACATCAAGAACCAGCTCCCGCCAACTATGCTCTCGCGGTCGAAATGTCGACAAGGCGCGCAGGGTTTTCTCGTCGCGACCCCGCAGCTATAGCCTTAGTCTCTTCGTTCCGAATCCTCGAGTCGCCGGTGATGCCTGAGGAACGTCGTCTGTACTCCGTCCGCGAAGCCCATGAGCTTCTCAATATCAGCCGCGCGAAGTTCTATTCGTTGGTAAGTTCACAGCAAATCGCCACGGTTAAGATCGGAAGTCGCCGCTTGGTGCCCCGCGAAGCTCTAGAATAATTCGTTTGCCACCTTGAGAGTGCCCCTAGGACGGTGGACACCGCCAAACCTCGAAATGAGGCCTGCTCGAAGGCCACCAGACAGTTGGGGCTGACTCGCTCGGTGAGCTCGGCAAAGCCATCGAAGGGCGGCGCGTCCTGCAGGAGCCGATGGCGGGCATCGCGCACGTTCTTCTCCACCTGACCTTTCTCCCGGCCGCGGCCGGGTTGCAGAACTCCGCCTCGAACAGGAAGTGGCTCACCATCGCGCGGAAGCGGGCGTTGACCACCCGCTCCTTGCCGCGTCCCACCTTGTCCGCGGCCGTCTTCATGTTGTCGTAGATGCCGCGCTCGGGCATCCCGCCCAGCACGCGGAAGACGTAATTAAGGGCATCAAAGATGCATCTGGTGGGTCTGGGTGAGATAGCCGCGCCGGTGAAACGCCCGGCTGTGGCAGAGCTTGGTGTGGGCGATCTGCAGCTTCGTCTTTTTCCGCCCGATGGCCAGCCAGTCCTCGCTCCAGTCGAACTGGAAGGCCTCGCCCGGCGCGAAGGCGAGCGGCACATAGGCGCCGCTCCTCTGCCAAAACGGATCAAGACCGGCTTGTGTTTGTCGAACAAGGAACAGTCACGGTAGCCGGGACCTCCGGCTGGCCGATTTCGAACGGATTGGGGCAAGAATTGAAACCCGCCTGAAGGAGTATTGACAATGAAACACGGATCCCCTTTCCTGGCAGCAATCGCGATTCCGGTATTCATCCTGGTAGCTGCGGTCACGGCAGCTTCGGCCGATGCAAACGACCTGCCCTTTCCCCATATCACATGGGTGGACAGCGGCCCCGTGGCCGAAGACGCCGGTGTCTCCGCCGGCCTCGCCTGGGGAGACTACGATAATGACGGGGATCCGGATCTTTACATCGCTAACTGGCGCGACCAGCCCGGCTTTCTCTACCGCAATGATGACGGCAGGTTTTCGCGCATCGTGGAAGGGCCGATCGCGACCGACTCCCATCTCGGATCCGGCCCGGTCTGGGGAGACTACGACGGGGACGGGGACCTGGATCTGTTTCTGGCAACACAGCAGAACGAGCACAACGCGCTGTACCGGAACGAAGGTGACGATCGCTTCGTTCGGGTTACCGACGGTCCATTGGTCTCGGACTTTGGAGATTCCTATAGCGCGGCCTGGGCGGATGCGAACGGAGACGGCCACCTGGACCTGGCCGTCGCCAACTCGACCGGACAACGGAACTTCCTGTACCGGAATCTGGGAGATGGACGTTTCGAACTTCTCGCAGATGGACCCCTCGCAGAGGACCAGGGCAACCATGTGGGTGTCAGCTGGGCTGACGTGGATGACGACGGCGATCAGGACCTGTTCTTCGCCAGCTTCGGACCGGAGCCGAGTGTCCTTTATCGGAACGACGGAGACTTCCGTTTTGTGCGAACTACGGCCCTCGAGGACGAGACAGGACGGGCGACGGGCGGTGCTTTCGCCGACTTCGACGGCGACGGTGATCTCGATCTCCATCTTTCACGCAGCAGGGGCTTTTTTACGCCGGAGGTCGACCTGCTGCTGAGGAACGATGGTGGATTCCGGTTCACCCCGGTGGAATCTGCCGCAATATCCGAGAGCCGCCGCTCCGTTGCCAGTAGCTGGGCCGATATCGACTATGACGGCGACCTCGACCTCCTCGTTCTGCGGTATCTGGAGCCGAACCTGCTCGCGGAGAACACAGGCGAGGGAACTTTCCGGGCTGTCGATCAGGACCTTGCCGTCGCGGCCTTCTCGTCCGGTCACGGCTGGGCCGATTTCGATCTGGACGGCGACCTCGACCTCGCGGTCGCAAACTGGCAGAACCAGGACAATACGCTGTTCACCGCCAGCGGGGTCCGGGGCGGATTCCTGAGGGTACGGTTACGCCAAGCCGGCCCGAATCGGTTCGCTGTGGGAGCTTCCGTCCGTCTGGCCAGCGACACCGCGCGCGAGCGGTGGCAGCGGCGCGACGTCACCGCCGGCGGCTCCTTCCGCAGTCAGGAACCGCTGGATCTCACTTTCGGTCTCGGTGAGGCCGGGGAAGCTTCACTGGTGATCGTCCGCTGGCCCGATGGTCTGGAGGAACGATTCGAGGGTCTCGCTGCCAATCGGAGGGTTACCATCGAGCGAGGACGAGGAGTCGTCGACGAATGGGCGCCGAATCTCTGGCCGCGGCGCCACATCGCCCAGGCATACGCGGTAGTTCCTGATGGCGAGTCCGTCGAGAGCGCCGAAGAGCGCTTCCTCGAGTGGCGGCGGAAACTCGACGCGTACGGTACCGATCTGGGCGGGTTCGTCGACGCTTATATCGCGATTCGAGAACGCGGTGCAGATCCCGTAACCCTCGACCGAATCGTGCGCTTCTGGGCCGATGCCCTGCCTGACCTTTACGCGACAAGGCATATGGAGATTATCGCCCTCAGGTCCCTAGGTCTCCAGGATGCCCGGGACCGCGCCGAGCGGGATCTCATCATGGAACTCGATGAGCTGGAAGGGTTGACGGAGAGGGATCGTCGCCGGATTCGCCGGGAAGCAGAGCATCGGGAGCATCACGAACCGTGAGCAGCACCCGTATCCCTGCCCTCGTCACCATCCGCGCAGTTCGCGCAGCGCTCGTAGATCGCATCGAACACGGTCTGCCACGTCTCGCCGCCGTCTATCGAGACTTCGATCACTTGCCGCACCCGGCCGTCGGTCAGCTGCAAGAGCGTCGTGCGGTCCAGATAGCTCTTGCCGTCAGAACTCCCGACTTGGCCCTGGAAGCGAACGCTGTCGGATGATGGCGCCGGTATCAATACCTTTTCCTTGACTCCTCCGGGACGAGTCGCCGTGTCGGTGACCCATACCTGACGCCACACTCCCTCGTCATCGACGTAGAAGAGGCTCATCCCGTGACTGCCGGTCAAGGCAGACCAGTGTTCCTCGATGGCGCACCCGTTCAGCGTCTTCTCGATTCGATTGGTTCCCACCAGTCGCCCGTCAACTCTCACCTGCCAGGTGCCGACCCAGAAATCCATGCGGGCGTATCGATCCGACTCGCTGCACGTTCGGCTCGCATTCCCAGCCTCCCGAAGACGCTCGGGATTTTGCGCCGGCTCGGCGGCTGCCGCACTTCCCTGCCCGGCCGCCCAGAACGCCGCAGAGCATGCCAGCAAGAGCGCGGCAGCTCCCGTCATTCGCTTGCGGTCTGCGTCGTCCAAGTGACCATATCCAGATAATCACTGAGCGCCGCCCGGTACGAGCGGCTGTAGCGCAGCCGCGTACCATCTTTCAGCACAACGTCGCCGTCGCCGTTGCGCCCGCACTCGACCCGTCGGATGCGGTCGGCCGCCACCAGCGTCGAGCGATGGATGCGCAGGATACCTGCACGGCGCAAATCGTCCGCGAGCTCTGTCATCGTGGCGCGATGGATCAGCCGCTCCCCGCCGGCGTGCAAGACCATGTAGTCACCGGCCGCGGAAATGAAGTCGATGCTCTCTATCGGCAGCAATGTGGTCGTCTCGCCGTCGCGGACACGCAGGCAATACGGATCGGCCGGCGCACCGTCAGCTTGACCGAGCCGCTCGCGTAACCGCCGGATCGCGCAACGCAGGCGCTCCGCGGTCACCGGTTTCAGAAGATAGTCGAGCGCCGGGAGCTCGAACGCCTCGACAGCGAACTCGGCGTGGGCACTCACGAAAATGACCTCCGGACGCGCGGATGGCGGCATGGCCCGCGCCAGCGCCGTACCCGCCAGCCCGGGCATGTCGATGTCCAGGAAAACGACGTCGGGCGCGAATTGCCGGATTGCCCGTGCCGCGCTCTCGCCATCGCCCGCCTCCGCGACAATCCGGATATCGGCATAAGGGGCAAGCCTGGCCCGCAAACCGCGGCGTGCCAGCGGTTCGTCGTCGGCTATCAGGGCCTGCATCACGGCGTACGCCCGACCGGCAATGTCACTTGGGCCGTGTAGCCGGCAACTTCCCGGCCGGCGTCCAGGCGCGCACCGGCCCCGTAGCATGCTGCCAGCCGCTCCCTCGTCAGCCGATGGCCGACGCCGCTGCCTCCCGGACCCGGATCGGTCGCATGTCCGTCATCGTGTATACGGATCCGCAGTGTCGTCCGTTCGATTCGAGACGAGATGCTGATGGTCGTCTGGCGGTTCCTCGATCGCTGCACTCCGTAACGGACCGCATTCTCGAGCAGCGGCTGCAGAATGAGCGGCGGCACCATGACGGCCCTCGTCGCCGGCTCGATATCCCATTCCAATCTCAGGCGATCTTCGAAACGGGTTTGCTGGATGGCCAGATACAGGCCGGCAAGCTCCAGCTCTTCGGCGAGCGTGACCACCTCGCCGGGAGCCTCTTCAACCGAATGGCGCAGCAGTCGTGACAATTGATCCAGCATGGTGGCGGCACGCTCCTGCTCGCCTTCCAGCACCAGCGTAGAGATTCCGTTCAGCGTGTTGAAAAGGAAGTGGGGACTGAGGCGCTCTCGCAGGGCCGCCAGCTTCGCCTCCCGCGCCTGTCCGAGCGCCGTGGCGGCACGGATCTGCTGCACGTGCGCCTCGTGATAGTAACTGAGGCCGAAGTAGATGCCCGCCCAGGTGAGCAGAATGGAGCCGCACCAGAATGCGCTCCCGAGGTACTCGAACGGCGACGACGGTTGCCAGCCCTGCCCCTGCCCGAGCCAGTAGGCCTGTTCGCTCACGGCGGAGTACGGGACGGCGAACACCAGCGCCAGTCCCAGCGCCATCGAGACCTGGAATAGCGGGCCCCGGTCCCAGACACGGCGGAGTAACGGCCGCATCGCACTGGTCAGCGCAAATCCGGCGCCGGCGCTGGCGAAGGAAGCCCACCAGGGGGCGAGATCGTTGTCCATCAGCGCGCCGGCATAATGAACGAGAAAATACACACCCCATCCGGCCGCCTGCGCGTGCCAGAAAGCATCCTCGGCTCCCGCCCCGCGCACCAGTCGGGGCAGCTTGCCGGCCGGATTCGTCGCGGCCGATGTGGTCAGGACTCGCGAGCTCATGGGTCCAATCATACTACCGTCGTGGCGGATCCGGCGCCGGCATTCGTCCCGCCCCGGCACCGGCTCGTCGCAGGTGCTCTTGCCCGGTCCCTCATGGCGATTTAGATATCGCCGCATGCCGAAGTTCCCGATATTGGCGTTGGCTCTGGTGCTGCTGAGCCCTGGTGCCGTTGCATCGATACGATTCATGACGCCGATTACGCTGCTCGGAGCCGACCTCCGTCAGCCCCTCACCGAACCGAGGGCGGCTGTCAGCGCCGCAGACCCCGCCCACGTCGTGGTGGCGGCGATCCTCGCTCCGGCGACGCCCG
The DNA here is from genome assembly GCA_035655155.1 of Woeseiaceae bacterium. Lineage (GTDB taxonomy): Bacteria > Pseudomonadota > Gammaproteobacteria > Steroidobacterales > Woeseiaceae > Lentisalinibacter. The sequence goes on along the minus strand of DASRVH010000131.1, from coordinate 53,618 downwards.
AGGATGACTGGGACTGCGTCGCCTTCACCACCCGGAACGGCGGCGACAGCTGGCAGCAGCGGCGGCTCGGCATCGAGCGCTGCATCGATCCCTGGGTCGTGTTCGCCGACGAGGACACGGTGCAGTTCGCCGGCATCCGCATCTCCCGGGATCCGGGAGACGATGATCCCCTGGACCTCGTGTTCTCCCGGTCCGTCGACGGTGGCGAGAACTGGTCCGAGCCCCGTCTGGTGCGCCGGCGCTTCGAGCATCCCATCCTGCTCGTCCACCGGGATGAAGTCCTGCTCTACGGACGGCACAGCGCGCCTCGAGGAGACGATACCGCGGCACATATCCTGGAACTGGTGCGACCCGGTGTCGCAGAACCTGCCGTGCGGCAGCTCGCCGAGGCGAGTACCGCCGACTCGCGGCTGATGGGCACCGGTCTCACCGAGCACGGCGAACGCAGACTCTATGCCGGCTATTTCGATTACGGCGGGGGCAACGGGACCGGGGACCAGGGGTCGCGGCACGGCGAGGCCTGGGGCCTTGCGCTGAAGGACGGCGACGCGGCGCCGGACCCGGTTCGAATTACCGGGGCCTGCGCCGGTTCCCGGACCGAGGCGCCGCTGTTCCCCGGCTACCCGTTCCTTACCGGCGCAGCCGGCCACCTGTACCACGCCTGCATCGCACCCGATCACGCCGGGTTGCTGTTCAGCCGCTCTGCCGACGGCAAGCACTGGTCCGGCGCCATGCGACTCGACGACATGCCCGACGGCTTCCTCGCCCTCACGCCGATGCTGGCCGCTGCCGGGGACGGCGCGGTGCTGGCGGGGTGGCAGGAGCGCGATCCGGATAGCGGCTGTCAACGTCTCGTACTGCGGGCATCCGCTGACCACGGCCAGACATTCGGGCCGCCGGTCGCGCCCCGTAACGAGCCCTCGTGTCCGCTGGCCGAAGCGAACGGACGGGCGGGCAGCAGCTGGCCCGGGGGCGGCGACTATTCGGGCATCGCGGTCGATACCCGAGGCCGATTCCATGTCGTGTGGGCGGCGACGGACGGCGGACAGTACCGCATCGCCTACACCGTTATCGAGGTGATCGAGGAATGAGAATACTCACCTGCCGCACGGATCTGGCAGCCGGGCGCTGATACGTCCATGTCGGCCGCACTGTGCGTCATCGCTCTGGTCTCCGCTCCGGCCGCGTTCGAGCCGCCGCGCACGACGCCCCATCGGCTGGAAAACGTGGCCCCGCCCGAGATAGACGGCTTTCTGAACGACGAGGCATGGCGCAACGCACCGGCCATCGATGATTTTCATCAGATTCAGCCCACCGACGGCGGCGAGCCCAGCGAGCGAACCGAGGTCCGGATCGCCTACGACCGCGAGCACATTTACGTGGCACTGAAGGCCTACGACTCGGAGGTCAGGGGACTGGTAGCGAAGGGGATGATCCACGGTCAGACCTTTTTCTCCGACGACCGCTTCGAAGTCCGCTTCGATACTTTCAACGATCGCCGCAATGCCTACTTCTTCCAGATCAATCCGAATGGCATCCGCCGCGAGGCGCTCGTGGGCAATGACTATTTCATCGAGGAATGGGATACCGTCTGGCATGCCGAGGCCCGTGTTCAGGACTGGGGCTGGAGCGCCGAGATTGCGATCCCCCTGAAATCGATCGCCTTCGATCCCGGCACGACCACGTGGGGACTGAATTTCTCCCGCGTCTACCCGCGCCGCGGCGAGGAGATGTCCTGGTCGTCCCGGGAGCGGAACCTGGCACCCGCGGTGGCGGGTTACGCCGATGGCCTGGTGGCGCTGGACCAGGGCGTCGGTCTCGAACTGGTGCCCTCCGTGACCGCGACGTGGCGAGACACGCTGGACAGTGACCCGGGTTTCGATTTCGATCCTTCGCTTACCGGCTTCTACAACATCACACCCTTCCTCACTGCGGGGCTCACCTTCAATACCGACTTTTCGGCTACGGAGGTCGACGAGCAACGGGTGAATCTCACCCGGTTCTCCCTTTTCTTTCCCGAGAAACGGGACTTTTTCCTGCGCGACGCCAGCATCTTCGAATTCGGTAATCTCGACGTGAACGGACGGCCGTTCTTCTCGCGCCGTATCGGTCTCGATGCGGGCGGCAGGCCCCTCGACATCGATGCCGGCGCGAAACTTTCGGGACGTGCCGGGGCATGGAACCTGGGAGCGCTCGCCATCCGTCAGCAGCCGGGACAGCCCGATGCCGACGCCACCCTGTTCGTCGGCCGTGCCACACGCAACATCTTCGGGGAATCGGAAGTCGGAATCATTGCCACGCACGGTGATCCGATCAGCGCTGCCGGCAACAGTCTGGTCGGGACCGATTTCTCCTACCGGAGTACCGCGTTTCTCGGCGACCGACGGTTCCAGGCGGACGCCTGGTACCAACGCTCGAACACTGCCGGTATCGACGACGACGAACAGGCCTTCGGTCTGCGTCTCGATTACCCCAACGATCGCATCGAGGCATTCGTCGACTGGCGGCGCCTGGAAGAGAATTTCAACCCGGGCCTCGGCTTCGCCAATCGCCGGGGAGTGGACCAGATAGACACCCAGTGGCGCTATCGTCACCGTATGAACGGCGGCTTCTGGCAGTGGCTGGGCATGCGGGCGCAGTTGTTCCGGAGCGACCGCATCAGCGGAGGCTTGCAGAGCGAGGCCTGGTTCCTGAATCTCTTCGAAGGATTCTCGAGCGGCAACGATTTCTTCACGATATTCGTCGGACAGGAGACCGAGGGTCTGGAAGAGCCTTTCGAGATCATCGAGGGCATCACGGTGCCAGCGGGGCGATATTCAGCCGACCGTTATGGCTTCTTCGTCGAGACCGGACGGCAGCGACCCGTAGCGCTGACCCTCGAAGTCGTGGACGGCGAATTCCTTGACGGCGAGTCGACGCTGATCGCGCCCACGGTGGAATGGCGGCCGAGCCGACACGTCATGGCCAGCCTCGGCTGGCAGGAGGACCGCATCCGCTTGCAAACTGGCAGTTTCACCAGCCGCGTGGTGCGTGGGCGGTTGAATGTCGCGTTCAGCCCGGAGTGGGCCTGGCTGAATCTCATTCAAGGTGACAACATCACGGATACCGTCAGCCTGAACAGTCGGCTCCGTTTCGAACCTCGCGCCGGGTGGCGGTTCTTCCTCGTCCTGAATCAGAGTTGGGACAACGAGACGCGCCGAACCCGCGACCTATCGGTCGCTCTGAAAGCGGTCGTCAATCTGCGTCTATGACGGGAAAGGAAGGGGTTGATGTCGAATACAACCCTCAAGTGCTGAAGTCGCGGCGCCGTTCTTTCTCTGTCAGGATGCTCTTCTCTCGGTCCTTCGTGCCCCGATAGCGCATTAGTCTCAACGCATCCTGCACGAAGGCGCTGACCGACTTACCTTCAGTTTCGACGATATCTTCGATCTGCTCCGCCAGGTCCGGTGGAAGCGAAGGCGATGCGCGTTGTTCAGTCAATCGATGAGCCGATCCGAACCGGCCTGTGCTATGACGAGAAGTGGCGCGGTGACGATCGCGGGCTGATCGCTTGCTGGGAGGCGGGCCTTGCCCCAGGTTTCACGTTCACCAAGATAAGGTGAGCAAGTGACCCCGGAGCGTCATCCAAGCTCGCTCTCGGATGTATGATCGTCATTTCGTCCTGTCGGGCGACAGCCTTTCCGCGGCCGTTCCAGAGAGGGACCCTGCATGAATAACCGGCACTCGAATCTTGGCGAATAAAGTTCCTCCGTCTGCTCAGACCCGATTCTGGCTGCCGTCGAATGCAGCGCGCCTGCAGGCATGGGGCAGCAGCCCGCTCAGGACTCTCCTGAGGATGCTCGAAATCCGCCCTTTCCGTGCCGTGTTGTTCTTGCTCGTTTTCGCCTTCAAGACATCACCGGTGCTGCTATTCCCGTTGTTCGTCGAACACGTCATCGAGACGTTGTCGAATGCGGATGAGGCGTCACTCAATGCCATTCTCTGGCCTGCTCTGGGGCTCATCGCGCTGCAGCTCCTGAACATTCCGGGCCACACCTTGTTCACCCAGCTCATCTCGGCACATATTCGCGACGCCGAGCAGCAGCTGCGGTCTCTGCTGATTCGCCACCTGCAGTACCTGACGATGAGTTTTCACTACCGAGCGCAGTCCGGTGAGCTGCAGGCCAAGGTCCTGCGTGATGTCGAGCAGGTCGAGAATCTGACGCGCCTGATACTCAATCGAGGCTTTCAGATAATCTTTACGCTCGTCTTCGCCGTTGTCGTCACCTGGGTCAAGGAGCCGGTCGTGCTCCTTTTCTACGTCGTGGCAGCGCCTCTTTCCGTTTTCATCATCCAGGCATTCAGGCAACGACTGAGCGAACGGAATTACCATTTCCGCAGGGAAATGGAACAGATGTCGGCCTCGGTCAGCGAAATGCTCGACATGATACCGGTCACGAAAGCTCACGGTCTCGAGCAGCACGAGATCGACCGGGTCGAAAAGAACCTGGATCAGATACGTGACAGGGGATTCCGACTCGATCGATTGAACGCGGTATTCGAGTCTTCCGCGTTCATGACTTTGCAGATCACACAGGTTATTTGCCTGATCTTTACCGGCTCACTTGCACTCAATGGTTTGATTACCGTCGCGGAGCTCGTTCTGTACCAGACCCTTTTCGGGCTGATCGTTCAATGCGTCTCCGAAATCCTCGGCATCGTGCCGCAGATCAGCAAGGGCATGACGTCGCTGCGGAGCCTGGGTGACATTCTGTCTGAGCAGGAACTCGAGTCCGGCGAGGGAAAACTGAAACTCAAGCAGACGGAAGGCCGCATCCGTTTCGAGAACGTCAGCTACTCTTACGGCGACGGATGGGCAGTGAAGAACCTGAGCTTCGATGCGGAGCCAGGGGCGTGCACTGCCTTCGTCGGCGAGTCGGGCGCCGGTAAGTCCACGGTCATGAATCTGATCATCGGTTTTTTCCATCCGCAGCGCGGGCGGATCCTCATCGACGGCCACGATCAGCGGGAACTGGATCTGCAGGTCTGGCGGCAGAACCTCGCCGTGGTTTCGCAGAACGTACTTCTTTTCTCGGGTACGCTTCGGGAGAACATCTGTTACGGCGTTTCGGATATCGACAACGAGAGGCTCCGCAGGATAGTGGAAGCGGCGCGCCTCGAAAGTGTCGTTGCGGAGCTCCCGCAGGGTCTCGAGACGCCTATAGGTGAAAACGGAGTTCGTCTCTCCGGCGGCCAGCGTCAGCGTATCGCGATTGCCCGCGCCTTGATCCGGGATCCCCGGGTGATCATTCTCGACGAAGCCACCTCGGCGCTCGATGTCGTCAGTGAGCAGGCGGTGCAGGCCGCTATCGATAATCTGATTTCGGGCCGGACGACATTCATCGTCGCGCATCGTCTTTCCACCATTCGACATGCCGACCGGATACTCGTCATGAGAGATGGTCAGGCCGTGGAGAGCGGTACGCCCGAGTCACTCATGAGCGAAGCCGGCGAGTTCGCACGCCTGAAGGCCCTGCAGTAGCCGTCGGCAGAATTCACTTGAGCGTGAAGCGCTCCCGCAAGAAACGGGCGATGCCCTCTTCATCATGGTGGCCGATCACGGCCGTGGCGGCGGATTTGATCCGCTCGTTGGCATTTGCCGGGGCATAACACTCATCGGCCGCCTCGAACATGCTGAGGTCGTTGTCGCTGTCACCGAAACAAATCACCCGCTCGAGGCCCAGGAGGTCCTTCAGCGTCCGGATGGCACCACCCTTGCTGGCATGGCTGTGATGAATGTCCAGCCAGCGCCACTGGTCGCCTTCCAGCGCGACCCCGGAGTAAGCCACGAGGTGGGGCTCGTCTTCTATGCTCGCGACGACAGCGGCGATGGCATTTGCCTCGCCGATCGCATTCACGTGAGTCACGGTTGCGTCCGGCGGCAGCTCGTCCAGTGCGCGTACGGCCAGCTGCGCTTCCATGCCCACGTGGGCGATCAGCTCGCGCTCTATCGGAGTCAGGGTCGGCGGATGGTATAGGGTGCCCTCGTTGCCATCTCCCAGAGTGAACACAAACGGGGTCAGACCCTGTTTCATGCTGGCGCTCGTGACGTGCTCCAGCTCGGCAGGCGTCAGCGTCGCGACGCTCGCCAGGTGCCGGGTATCGGGGTGCCAGATCACCACACCATTCTTGTAGGCCTGGGGCAGCCTGAAACTGTGACCCTCGAGCACCGCCCGGGCGCCGTGCAGCGTGCGCCCCGTGGCGACCGTATACGCAATCTCCCGCTCGGCCAGGAGCTGCAGCGTCTCCCTGGTGAAGTCCGAAATCACTGAAGCCCGGTTGAGCAGCGTCCCGTCGAGGTCGAAAACAACGAGTTCCATCTTTAAATCATCTGGCCGGTCGGGTTGAGTGCGTTGCCAGCAATTCTGTCCGGTCCAGGAGCATTTTAATCTAACGTCCGTTACCGTGCCGCATATGCGTGAAGGCCGAAAGGTTGGGCGGTGTCGAGCCCGGCGCCGCGTGGCGGGGACTCAGCTACACTGTCGGCTATCTATCGGTCGCGCCGCAAACCATCACGTCCGACCCGAGCCCTCTGTCGACGATCCCCTGGCGCTGCACTGGTGCTAAAGTCCCCGCGAACCAGGCAGAGAGAGACTGACGGCGAACCGTATGAATGAAGAGATCGAGGCTGACGGCCTGCCGCCGGACCGCCAGGCAGGCGTCTGCCTGCACATCACCTCCCTGCCGGGCCGCTTCGGCATCGGCGAGATCGGCCGTGAGGCGCTCGGCTTCGTGGACACACTGCGGCGCATGCAGCTCGGAGTCTGGCAGTTTCTGCCCACCGGCCCCACTGCCTACGGCGATTCGCCCTACCAGCCGCTGTCCACGTTCGCCGGCAACGAGATGATGATCGGCACCGGCGACCTGCTGGCGTCAGGACTGCTCCGTCCCGCCGAAGCCGCTGCTCTCGAGGCGCTGCCACAGCACACCGTCGACTATGGCGCGCTGATCCCGCTGAAAACGGTGCTGCTGCGGACGGCTGCGGACCGCTTCGACCGGGTCGCGGACAGCGCCCTGAAATCGGCACGGGATGATTTCTGCGAGCGGAACGACTCCGCATGGCTGCGCGACTATGCGCGCTACCGCATCCTAAAGTCGCGGCACGGAGAGCGGCCGTGGCCGGAATGGGAGCCGCGCTACGTGCATCGAGAGGCCGCGGCGCTGGCGCGGATCGAGGCGGACGCCGGTGCCGAGATCGATGCGATCAGGACGATCCAGTTCCTCTTCCATCACCAGTGGCACCGCCTCCGACGCTATGCCAACGAACAGGGCATCCGCCTGTTCGGCGATATGCCGATCTATATCGCACTCGACAGCGCCGACGCCTGGGCGAACCGGGACCTGCTGCAGGTTGACAGCGATGGCCGGCCCGAATTCGTGGCCGGCGTTCCGCCCGACTACTTCAGCGCCGACGGCCAGCTGTGGGGCAACCCCCTCTACGACTGGGAGAAGCACGCCGCCTCGGGCTATCGCTGGTGGATCGAGCGCCTGCAGGCCTCCCTCCAACTCGCCGACCTGGTGCGCATCGACCATTTCCGTGGTTTCGAGGCGTACTGGTCGGTGCCGGCCGGGGCGGAGACCGCCCGTGAGGGCACCTGGCTTCCCGGTCCCGGCGACGGGATCTTCGAGGCGATCCGGCGGGAACTCGGCGAGCTGCCGATCGTCGCGGAAAACCTCGGCATCATCACGCCCGAGGTCGAGGCGCTGCGGGAGCGTCACAATCTGCCGGGGATGATCGTGCTGCAGTTCGCCGTCGCGGACCCGGATTTCGCGCTGCACGAGGTGCCGCCGGACTGCGTCTGCTACACCGGCACGCACGATAACGATACGACCCGCGGCTGGTTCACCGGCAGCCCGGACGACCTCCGCTCGCCGGAGGAGATAGAGCGCACCCGCCGGGCCGCGCTGGAGATCACCGGCGGCACGCCGGAGACGATCCACCATGACCTCATCCGCGCCGCATTATCCACGCAGGCCGGACTGGCGATCGCACTGATGCAGGACTATCTCGGCCTCGGCTCCGAGGCGAGGATCAACACGCCAGGCACCTCGGCCGGCAACTGGCGCTGGCGGCTGGATGCCGCGCACGTGACGGAGCCTTTCCTCGACCACATGGCGGTCCTGGTGGACGCTTCGCAGCGCACCCCGCCCCGCCAGGGCGGCTAATTGCGACGACCGTCCCGAAATCGCCCGGCCGATCTGGCAAACTAGCGGCTGAACTCGACACCGGAAGAGGCCCGCACCGTGGCCGACATGCAGATTTACGATGACGCGCGTTTCGTCAGCCGCCTGACGCGGGAGACGCTTGCGCTGGTCCTGGCCGGCGGCCAGGGCTCCCGGCTGCATGAGCTGACCGCCTGGCGGGCGAAGCCGGCGCTGCACTTCGGCGGCAAGTACCGCATCATCGACTTCCCGCTGTCCAACTGCCTGAACTCCGGCATCCGCCGCATCGGCGTGCTCACCCAGTACAAGGCCCACTCCCTGATCAGCCACCTGGTGCAGGGCTGGTCGTGGATGAACGCCGGCGCGGCCAGTCAGGAATTCGTGGAGATCCTGCCCGCCTCGCAGCGCGTGGGCGGGGAGTGGTACAAGGGCACGGCCGACGCCGTCTACCAGAACCTCGACATCATCCGCACACACGAGCCCCGCTACGTCCTGATCCTGGCGGGCGACCATATCTACAAGATGGACTACGGCAGCTTCCTTGCCGCGCATGCGGAGTTCGGCGCCGATATGACCATCTGCTGCCTCGAGGTGCCCATCGAGGAAGCGGCCGGTCAGTTCGGCGTGATGACGGTGGACGAGACCGGCCGCATCATCGGCTTCGACGAGAAGCCGGAGGAACCGAACCCCATCCCCGGCAAGCCCGGTCTGTGCCTCGCGTCGATGGGGAACTACGTTTTCAACACGAGCTTCCTCTACGAGCAGGTCATCAAGGATGCCGATACCGCGACCTCGGCCCACGATTTCGGTCGCAATATCATCCCGTCGGTGATCAGGGACTACCGGATCTATGCCTACGCCTTCCGTGACGCGGAGACCGGCGAACAGGCTTACTGGCGGGACGTCGGGACCCTGCAGGCCTTCTGGGAGGCCAACATGGAGCTGGTCTCGGTTTCACCGCAACTCAATCTCTACGACAAGACCTGGCCGGTGCTGACGCACCAGGCCCAGTTGCCGCCGGCCAAGTCCGTGTTCGACGATGCCACACGCCGCGGCGAGGCCATCAATTCCATGGTCTCCGGCGGTTGCATCGTCTCCGGCGCTCATGTGGCCAACACGCTGCTGTTCTCGCGGGTCACGGTCAATTCCTACAGCAGTGTTACCGACTCGGTCGTACTGCCGGACGTCGAGATCGGCGAGAACTGCCGCATCCACCGGGCGATTATCGATCGCGGCGCGAAGATTCCAGACGGCACGATCGTCGGCGAGGACCCGGAAGCGGACCGCGCCCGCGGCTTCCGCGTGACGAAGACGGGCATCACCCTGGTCACGCCGGACATGCTGGGACAGTACCTGCATTTCACGCGCTAGCAGCAGACAGGGTCTCCGGCATAGGCACGAAGCACGTCATTTTCCTCGCAGCCGAGAACGGCGCTCTGCCTGGCGGCAAGGTCGGCGGTGTGGGCGACGTCGTCCGCGACCTGCCGGCGGCGCTCGCGGAGCTCGGCTGGCAGGCGACCGTGCTGACGCCCTCGTACGGCGTCTTCTCGTCCCTGCCCGGGGCGCGGCACATCGGTTCGCTGGAAGTCCGGTTCGCCGGCCGAAGCGAGACGGTGGATGTCCACGAAGCCGTCCCGTCCGAAGGCGGTGTACGCCAGCTGGTATTCGAACATCCGCTCTTCAGCGCCGGCGGCGTCGGCCGGATCTACTGCGACCAGGAGGACGACGGCCCCTTCGCGACGGATGCGACCCGGTTCGCGCTCCTGGGCGCCGTCGCGGCACGGTGGATCCGCGACCTCGAGACGGCGCCCGACGTGCTGCATCTGCACGACTGGCATGCCGCCTTCTATTGTCTGTTCCGGAGTTTCGCACCCGATTACGAAGCGCTCGCGGCCATCCGGACGGTGTTCACCATCCATAACCTCTCCTACCAGGGCACACGGCCGCTGGACGGCCACGCATCGTCTCTCGCCGCCTGGTTCCCGGATCTCGATGTCGATCCGGCGGTCGTCGGCGACCCGCACAGCCCCGGCTGCATGAACCCGATGGCGCTCGCCATCCGCACCTGCGACCGCATCAGCACCGTATCGCCCACGTACGCGCGCGAAATCCTCGAGCCGAGCGATCCGGCACGCGGCTTCGTCGGCGGGGAGGGTCTGGAGCGCCAGCTGGGTAATGCCGCACGGGGAGGACGGCTCGTCGGCATCCTGAACGGCTGCGACTACAGCGGCGTGCCGGGCCACCGCCCCGACTGGCAGGACCTGGCCGGCCTGGCGGCCTGGCAGGTGAACGTCTGGCGTGACGACGCACCGGAGGACGCGGCTCACCGCAGCGCGCGCGATCGAGCGCTGGCGCTGCCGAAGCAAAGACCCGAACACGTCCTCGTCAGCATCGGCCGGCTCGTGCGGCAGAAAGTCAGCCTCTTCCTCGAAGAACTCGAGGACGGCCGAACCGCGCTGGAACACCTCCTGGATACGCTCGGGCCCCGCGGAATCCTCATCATGCTCGGCAGCGGGGAACCGACGTACGAACGGCGCTTGACCGCGATCGCACAACAGCGCGAGCAGCTGCTGTTCCTGCGCGGCTACTCGGAGATGCTCTCGGAGGCGCTTTATCTCGGTGGCGACCTGTTCCTGATGCCCTCGAGCTTCGAGCCCTGCGGGATCAGTCAGATGCTGGCGATGCGCGCCGCGCAGCCGGTGGTGGCGCACGCGACGGGCGGTCTCTGTGACACCATCGAGGACGATCGCACCGGCTTCCTCTTCTCGGGCACGACCTCCCGCGCCCAGGCGGCCGCTTTCGTCGCCAGGGTGGAACAGGCGCTCGAACTGAAATCGAACGATAAAGCGGAATGGGAGAACCTGCGCATCCGCGCGGCGTCGAAGAAATTCGACTGGGCGAGTTCCGCACGTGCCACCATCGCCAGGCTCTATGAACCGCAGGACTGAAACAGACCGCCTGCTGGCCGCCATCTCGGCCGTAGCCGACGGACGCTACCACGATCCGTTCTCGATACTCGGGGTACACCGGACAGGTAACCTGCGCGTCGTCCGGACCCTCCAGCCCCATGCCCGGGAGATCGAGCTGGTCGACGGCGAAGGCGGCCATCTGGCCGCCATGGAACGCGTTGGCTCGTCCGGACTCTTCACCGCGCCGCTGCCGGCGCGCAAGCGCCGGTACCGGCTGCGGATCACGACCCAGGAGAACGAGACCTGCGAGATCGAGGACCCCTATCGGTTCCCGACGACCCTGGGCGAGATGGACCTGTACCTGTTGGGGGAAGGTTCCGACCGGAAGATCTACCAGAAGCTCGGAGCGCAGCTCCGCGAGATCGAAGGCGTCGCCGGCACGCGATTCGCGGTCTGGGCGCCGAATGCGTCCCGCGTAAGCGTGGTGGGCGACTTCAATGGCTGGGACGGGCGCCGGCACATGATGCGGCTGCATCCCGCCAACGGAATCTGGGAGGTCTTCGTTCCCGGCGTCGGCCAGGGGGCGCGCTACAAGTACGAGTTGCTCGATCGGGACGGCCGCCTGCTGCCGCTCAAGACGGACCCCTTCGCCCGCTATCACGAGCCGCCGCCGGGCAACGCCGGGATCGTCTACCGTAGCGACTACGACTGGCAGGACGAAGACTGGATGGGCGCCCGCTCGATGACACCCGATCTGGCGCAGCCGCTCGCCGTCTACGAGGTGCACCCGGGCTCCTGGCGCCGAAGAGGCGAGGACGGCCAGCGCTATCTCGGCTTCCGCGAACTCGCCGACGAGCTGATCGACTACGTGACGGACATGGGCTTCACCCATATCGAATTCCTGCCGGTTACCGAGCACCCGTTCGACGGCTCCTGGGGCTACCAGCCCATCGGGCTGTTCGCGCCGACGCAGCGCTTCGGCGAACCCGACGATTTCCGCTACCTGGTGGACCGCTGTCACGCCGCCGGCATCGGCGTCATCGTCGACTGGGTACCCGCGCATTTCCCGAAGGACGAGCACGGGCTCCGCCGCTTCGACGGGACGGCGCTGTACGAGCACGAGGACCCGCGCAAGGGAGAGCACGCCGACTGGGGAACGCTGATCTTCAACTTCGGCCGGCGCGAGGTCGTGAACTATCTCATCGGCAGCGCCCTGTACTGGATCGACGAATTCCACATCGACGGCATCCGCGTGGACGCCGTCGCCTCCATGCTCTATCTCGATTATTCCCGCGAGGACGGCGAGTGGGTGCCGAACGAGCTCGGCGGCAACGAGAATCTGGAGGCCGTGGACTTCCTGCGCAGATTCAACACGGAGGTCCATGCGCACGGCGCCGTGTCCTTCGCGGAGGAGTCCACGGCGTGGCCCGGCGTCTCGCGGCCGGTCGAGGCCGGCGGGCTCGGTTTCACCTACAAATGGAACATGGGCTGGATGAACGACACGCTGGCCTACATGTCCGAGGACCCGGTGCATCGCCGCCACCATCACGACAAGATGACTTTCGGACTGGTCTACGCCTTCAACGAGAATTTCGTGCTGCCGCTGTCCCACGACGAGGTGGTACACGGCAAACGCTCCATACTCGGCCGCATGCCCGGCGACGAGTGGCAGCGCTTCGCCAACCTGCGCGCCTACTACGCCACCATGTATGCGCATCCCGGCAAGAAACTGCTCTTCATGGGCGACGAGATCGCCCAGTATGCCGAGTGGAACCACGACCGTTCGCTGGACTGGCACCTCCTCGATTACCCGATGCACCAGGGCATCCAGCGAATGATGCGTGAACTTAACGCGCTGTACCGGCGCACGCCGGCGCTGCACCAGATCGACTTCGAGCCCGCGGGCTTCGAGTGGATCGCCTGGGACGATCGGGACAATAGCATCTTCTCCTGGATTCGCCGGGACCGTTCGGGCGGGTTCGTGATCTGCGTCGCCAACATGACGCCCGTCGTCCGCCAGGACTACCGGGTCGGCGTACCCGAAGCCGGGCGCTACGAAGAACTCCTGAACACCGACGAGACACGCTACGGCGGCTCGGGTTTGCATAATCCCGCGCAGGACGCCGAGGCCTTCGGCAGCCACGGTCGGGATTACAGCCTCCGCTTGACGCTGCCCGCCCTGGCAACGCTTATACTCGGGCCTTTCACCCGGAATTCCTGACGGAGATTCATGATGTCTGCACGTTCCGACGAAACGGTCGGCATCGGCGAGATCGAGCTGCTGCAAACGCCCGCGCTGCCGATGACCGCCGATGCGATCCTCCGGGATTTCACGCATTATTTCGGCCATACGCTCGGCCGGCGCACCATCCGCACACAGGCGCCGTATCTGTACCAGGCGGTGGTCTTCGCCGCGCGCGACCGGCTGATGGAGCGCTGGGGCCGGACCCGCATGGCGATGGAGCGCGATCAGGTGCGTCGTTGCAGCTACCTGTCCCTGGAGTTCCTGATGGGGCGCCTGTTGCGCAACGCGCTCCTTAATCTCGGCATCGAGAAGGAGACGGCGGAAGCGCTGAACCGCATCGGCCTCGATCTGGAGGACGTGTACGAGCGCGAGCTCGACGCGGGCCTAGGCAACGGCGGACTGGGCCGGCTGGCCGCATGCTTCATGGACAGCTGCGCGACGCTGGGGCTGCCGGTGCTGGGCTACGGCATCCGTTACCGCTACGGCATGTTCCACCAGCAGATCGAGGACGGCTTCCAGGTGGAGGAGCCGGATCCGTGGCTCCGGCAGGGCTTCCCGTGGGAGGTCGAGCGCTTCGAGTTCGCCCAGACCGTCCGTTTCGGCGGCCGCACCGAGAGCCATACCGATGCCGCCGGGCGCACACGCTACCGCTGGGTGGACACTCACGACGTCCTCGCAATTCCCTTCGACGTGCCTGTGCCCGGCTACCGCAACGACGTCGTCAACACCCTGCGCCTGTGGTCCGCCGCGGCCACCGACGAATTCGACCTCGAAGAGTTCAACGCGGGCAGCTATACCCGGGCCGTGGCCACCAAGAACGAGGCCGAGAACATCACGATGGTGCTCTACCCGAACGCCGCGTCGGAGAACGGCCAGGAACTCAGGCTGCGCCAGCAGTACCTCCTGGCCTCGGCGAGCCTGCAGGACATGCTGCGCTACCACACTTATCAACATGGCAACGACGTGAGCGAGTTCGCGGCCAGGAACTGCATCCAGCTGAACGACACGCACCCCGCCATCGCCGTCGCCGAACTGATGCGGCTCCTGCTCGACGAGTTCGATCTCGACTGGGACGAGGCCTGGGCCATTACCCGCAAGACGATGGCCTATACCAATCACACGCTTCTGCCGGAAGCCCTCGAGATGTGGCCGGTGTCGATGTTCCGCCGGTTGCTGCCGCGGCTGCTCGACATCATCTACGAGATCAATGCCCGGCACATCGGTGAGATCAGCCGGCGCTGGCCGGGCGACAACGACCGCGTCGCCCGAATGTCGCTGATCCAGGAAGGCGGCGAGCCGATGATACGCATGGCCTACCTCGCCATCGTCGGCAGCTACTCGGTGAACGGCGTTGCGGAACTCCATTCCCGGCTCCTGGCCGACGGGCTGTTCCGCGACTTCGCCGAACTCTGGCCGTCGAGATTCAACAACAAGACCAACGGCGTCACCCAGCGCCGCTGGCTGGCCGCCTGCAACCCGGACCTTGCGGAGCTCATCAGCGGGCGCATCGGCTCCGGCTGGGTGACCGACCTCGACCAGCTCGCGATGCTGCGCGACTCCGCCGACGATGCCGAGTTCCAGGCCGAGTGGCGCCGCGTGAAGCTCGGCAACAAGCTCCGTCTGGCCAACGAGATCGCCGAAAAGACCGGGCTCACGCTCGGCACGGAGATGCTGTTCGACGTCCAGGTAAAGCGCATCCACGAATACAAGCGCCAGTTGCTGAACGTGCTGCACGCCGTGCACCTCTACGACCGCATCCGCCGCGGCGATGCCGACGACATGGTGCCGCGGGCGATCATCATCGGCGGCAAGGCAGCGCCGGGCTACGTGATGGCCAAGAGCATCATCAAGTGCATCAACAACGTCGCCCGGGTCATCAACAGCGACCCGGACGTGGCGGACCGCCTGCGTGTTCTGTTCTACCCGGACTACAACGTCTCGGCGATGGAGCTGATCTGCCCCGCGGCCGAGCTGTCGGAGCAGATCTCGACCGCGGGCAAGGAGGCCTCGGGCACGGGCAACATGAAGTTCATGATGAACGGCGCGATCACCATCGGCACGCTGGACGGGGCGAACGTCGAGATCCGCGAGGCGGTCGGGAAAGACAACTTCTTCCTGTTCGGGCATACCGTGGACGAGATCCGCGAGCTGCGGCAACACTACGATCCCCAGGCCGTTATCGCGGCCGACGAGGACTTCCGGCGCGTCATGCACCTGTTCGACAGCGGGCACTTCAGCCGCTTCGAGCCGGGCGTGCTAGACGGCGTGATTGCGTCCATACGCGAGCCCGCCGACCCCTGGTTCACGGCGGCGGACTTCCGCAGCTTCCTCGACACCCAGGCGGCAGTGGAAGCCGCCTATCGGGATACGGCCGGATGGACGCGCATGTCCATCCTCAATACTGCGAGCTCCGGGCGCTTCTCCACGGACCGGACCATGCGCGATTACAACGAAGAGATCTGGAAGCTCGATCCGGTGCGGCTCGACCGGCGATGAGTCGGCCGACGATCCGGCGCGGCAACGCCGATGCGCTCGGCGCGAGCGTCGACGCGGACGGCGTCAACTTTGCGCTGTTCAGTTCGCAGGCCTCCGCCGTCGAGCTCTGTCTGCTGGACGAGCGCGGACGGACGACGGCCTCCTGCCATCTGCCCGGGCGCGAGGGCGACATCTGGCACGGCTATCTCCCCCGAGCGCGCTCCGGCCAGCGCTACGGCTACCGGGTCCATGGCGTCTGGCAACCGGAACAAGGCCTGCGCTGCAACCCGCACAAGCTGCTGCTGGACCCCTACGCCCGCGAGGTCGCCGGTCGGCTCGAATGGCACCCGTCGGTCTTCGGCCACGTGCCCGGCCATCCGGAAAAGATGAGCGTCGCCGACAGCGCGGGCCGGGTGCCGGTCGGGGTCGTGCGCGGCGGCATTGAGCCGCCGGCTGCGGGCCCGGCCCTGCCCTGGGCGGAGACCATCTTCTACGAACTGAACGTCCGCGGCTACACGATGCGCCATCCGGCGCTGGACGAGTCCGTGCGTGGCCGGTTCTGCGGCCTGCGCCATGCGGAGGTACTCGCCTATTTGCGTGCGCTCGGCGTGACCTCGATCGAGCTGATGCCCGTGCACGCCTTCGTCGACGAGGCGCATCTCGCCGAGCGCGGGCTCAGGAACTTCTGGGGCTACAACCCGGTGGCCTTCTTCGCACCGGAGCCTCGCTACGCCCGGCACGACCCGGTCATCGAGTTCCGCGACATGGTGGACGCCCTGCACGACGCGGGCTTCGAAGTCATCCTCGACGTCGTCTACAACCATACGGGCGAAGGCGATGCGCTGGGTCCCACCCTGGGTTTCCGGGGCATCGACAACCTGGCCTACTACAGCACCGAGCCGGACGATCCGTCCGTCTACATCAACGATACCGGCTGCGGTAACACGCTCAACGCCGACCACCCGGCGACCCGCAGGCTCGTGATCGACAGCCTCAGCTACTGGCATCGCACGATGGGCGTCGACGGCTTCCGTTTCGACCTCGCACCGGTTCTCGGAAGGCACGATCACGGTTTCTCCTCCGGCCACCCGCTGCTCGCGGAAATCGGCGAGCATCCCGATCTAGCCGACGCAAAACTCATTGCCGAGCCCTGGGACCCCGGCCCGGGCGGCTACCAGCTGGGTGCCTTTCCCGCGCGCTGGGCGGAGTGGAACGATCAGTACCGGGACGCCGCGCGTCGGTTCTGGCGGGGTGACCACGGCGCCGGCGCAGACCTGGCCCGCGGTCTCCGCGGCTCGGCCGAGATATTCGAGCCATCGGGCCGCAAACCGGTCGCCAGCGTCAACCTCGTGACCAGCCACGACGGGTTCACGCTGGCCGACGTCGTGGCCTACGACCAGCGCCACAACGAGGCCAACGGCGAGAACAACCGGGACGGCCATGCGCACAACTTCAGCCACAATCACGGCGTGGAGGGCCCGACGGACGACCCGGCCATCACCGCGGTCCGGCGGCGTCAGCGCCTGAACCTGCTGGCCACCCTGCTGTTCGCTCAGGGCACGCCCTTGCTGCTGTCCGGCGACGAGTTCGGCAACTCGCAGCAGGGCAACAACAACGCCTATGCGCAGGACAACCCGGTGGGCTGGGTCGACTGGTCGGGACTCGACGAAGATCCCGCATTCCACGCCGCCGTCCGGCGGCTGATCGAGCTCAGGAAGGCGAGCCCCCTCCTGCATCTGCCCGCATACGTGCATGGCCATCTCGCCATCGACGGCCGTGACGTCCGCATCGACTGGCAACAGCCTTGCGGCGAACCGATGACCAGTGACGACTGGCACCGCCTGCAGGCCTTTGCCCTGTGGCTCCGGGAGACGAGAGACGGAGCGGATGTGAGCGCCGCGGCGCTGCTGGTGAACGGCACGGACAGCGCGACGCACTTCGAACTGCCGGTTCCCGTGGGGGGCGCCGGCGGCGTGGAGATCGCCTTCACGAGCGCCGCCGATCTGTCGCAGGACGGGCGCACGCTGAGACTCCCGGCGCGGAGTTCGGCCTGGCTTCGAACAACGGCGCTCATAGACCGGTAAATGCCGCCGACGAACAGGGAGACACCATGGAGGATGCTTTCCGGCCTCTGACATTCGCCAGCGGCGCGCGGATGGAGAATCGCTTCGCGCTGGCCCCGCTGACCAACCTGCAGAGCCACGAAAACGGGCGCCTGTCCGACGACGAGTACCGCTGGCTGACGCTGCGGGCCGCGGGCGGCTTCGGCCTTACCATGACCTGCGCCGCCCACGTGCAGGCCATCGGCAAGGGCTTCCCGGGCCAGCTCGGCTGCCACTCCGACGACCATCTGGAGGGATTGTCCAGGCTCGCCGCCGGAATCCGGGCCCACCACAGTCTGGCGGTGGTGCAGCTGCATCACGCCGGCATGCGCTCCCCGGCAGAGCTGATCGACACGCAGCCGGTGTGCCCGTCCGAAAACGAGGAGACCGGCGCACGGGCCCTGACCACGGCCGAGGTCGAACAGCTGGCGGAAGATTTCACCGCCGCGGCCGAGCGCGCCGAGCAGGCGGGTTTCGACGGAGTGGAGCTCCACGGGGCGCACGGCTACATCCTGTGTCAGTTCCTCTCCCCGACCATCAACCGCCGCACGGACCGTTACGGCGGCTCGGCGGAGAACCGGGTGCGCATCATCCTCGACATCATTCGCGGCATCCGCGACCGCTGCCGGCCGGATTTTCTGCTCGGCATCCGCCTCTCGCCCGAACGATTCGACCTCCGGCTGGCGGAAATACGCGAACTCGCGGCGCTGCTGATGCGCGAAGGGCGAGTGGATTTCATCGACCTCTCGCTATGGAACGTCGCCAAGGAACCCGAGGAGGAGGAGTTCCGCGGCCGCTCCCTGCTCTCGGTCTTCACCGAGCTCGAGCGCGGCGAGGTGCGGCTGGGCGCCGCCGGCAAGCTGCGCACGCCGGCCGACGTGCGGGCCTGCCTCGATGCCGGCACGGATTTCGTGCTGCTCGGACGTGCCGCGATACTGCAGCACGACTTCCCGGAGCGCATGCGCGCCGATGCCGGTTTCGAACCGGTGCGTACGCCGGTCAGCGAGGAATACCTCCGCTCCGAGGGGCTCGGCGAGGCATTCATCGAGTACATGTCGCGCTGGAAGGGCTTCGTCGGGTAACCTTTACCCCTATCCTGTTGCCGTGGCTCGCGGGGGAGGCAGCATGCGACGCCTGAGTCTGACCGATACCGGCTTCCTCATTGCGGAGAACCGGCAGGTGCCGATGCACGTCGCCGGCCTGCACCTGTTCACGCTGCCGGACGATGCGGACGAACACCGGTTCCTGCATTCGCTGGCGGAAAACCTCCGGGCGACCGGGGAGTTGCAGCCGCCCTTCGGCGAGCGGCTGAAGTTCGGTCCGCTGGGTCCGTTCGGACCGGTGTACTGGGAACCGGACGATGGCCTCGACATCGACTTCCACATACGCCAGTCGGCCCTGCCGGAGCCGGGCCGTTACCGGGAGCTGTTCGCCCTCGTCTCCCGCCTGCACAGCGTCCTGCTGGACCGGAACCGCCCGTTGTGGGAGATCCACCTGATCGAGGGCCTGCAGAACCGGCAGTTCGCCGCCTACTGGAAATTCCACCATGCCGCCGTCGACGGGATCCGTGGCATCCACCTGACGCAGAGCATGTATTCCCCGGATCCGGACGCGCGGATGCCCTACTCGCCTCTCTCGGTGGAAGCCGCGGCAACCTACCAGAGGGGGCTCGGCGTAAGCCCCGTAGAGGCAGAGCCACCGACGCCCCTCGAACTCCGTAACGTGGCGGAATTCCTGAAGGCCGGTCTGGGCAGCAGCGGCCACATCCTGGGCGCGCTGCGGCGTATTGCGGGCGCCTGGGCCGACCCGAACAGCCCGCTGATGGTGCCGTGGCGCCGGGTACCCCACTCCCCCATCAACACGAGAATCGGTGGCGCGCGCCGCTTCGTCGCCCAGTCCTGGCCCTTCGCCCGCATCCGGGCGGTGAGCAAGGCCCTGAACGGCACCTTCAACGATGCCGTGCTGGCCATGTGCTCCGGCGCGCTGCGGCGCTACCTCATGGATGCCCGGGAACTGCCCGATGAGTCGCTGAAGGCGATGGTGCCGATATCGTTGCGCCGCCCGGACGACCTCGACTCCGCCAATGCCGTCGGCGCCATCAGCGCCGACCTGGCGACGAATGTTGCCGACCCCGTCCAACGGTTCGGCGCCATCCAGGCCTCGATGATCGCCGGCAAGCGGATGTTCCAGGAACTCTCGGCCACCGAGGCCCAGATCGTCATGCAGATGCTGCAGATGCCGCTACTGTTCCTCGACAGGCTCGGGCTCACGGCGAAGTTCCCGCCCTACAGCACGGTCATCTCCAACGTGCCGGGGCCACGGCAGCAGCTGTACTGGAACGGAGCGAGGCTGGAAGGCATCTATCCCGCTTCCATAGTCCTCGACGGCTTCGCGCTGAACATAACCCTCGTCACCCTGGCCGACCATGTCGACTTCGGCATCACCGCCTGCCGCCGCACGTTGCCGCAGGTGCAGCGCTTCATCGACCATCTCGAGGACGCACTGGCGGAGCTGGAAGACGCGACGGGCCTGCGCCCGGAAACGCCGGCTGCGAGGCCGCCGAAAAAGCAGAGCAGGAAGAAACGGAGCAAGAAGAAGCGGTCGACGGGAAAGAAGAAGACCGCGGCAAAGAAAACCGGGAGAACGGCAACGGCTGACAAGACCGGCTAACCCCGCCGGCTCTTGCGCAGCCACGACGCTCCTCCGGGGAGGTGACGCCAATTTGCGACACCTCTATGCTCCTCCTTAATCGTCCCATATCAACACCTTGAGATCGGGCCGGTCGGCAACCCCGGTTCGGTTGTCGTTACGCTGGACACGGGCCACAGCCGTCTCCTACAGTCCGCGGCATCGACCGGCTGCCGAACGAAAGGGGCTTCTCCGTCGCATGCCTTGCGCGGGCCACAGCAGCCGGATCTCTTTTGCCCCGGGCCCGCGGCAGACAGCATCCGACGGTCGCATCGACAGAGGTTTTTTCATGAAGAAGCGGATTCTTCTTTCCGTGCTGTGCGCGCCGGCCCTGGCACTGGCACAGGACCCCGGCCGCGACGACCTGAGCTACACCTACGCGGAACTGCGCTACGTGGATGTCGACGAGAACGGCGGCGACGGGCTGCGCTTCAACGGCAGCTACGATCTCGGCAACAACTGGATCATCGTTGGCGGCATCACGAGTATCGAGTTCAATCAGAACGTGGACTACACCGCGCTCGAGCTCGGTGGCGGCTACGTCTATCCCTACAACAGCGATTTCGACCTGGTGGCCACCGCCCGCTTCGTCGACGCCGAGGTGGATACGCCGGTGGGCGATGCCGACGACAGCGGCATCGCGCTCTCGGCCGGACTGCGCGGTCTGATTGCGCCGCAGTTCGAGGTGCGTGGTTCCGTGAACTACGTGGATATCGCCGATAGCGATACTTACCTGGAGCTGGCCGGTGACTACTACTTCACCCGTCAGTTCGCGGCAGGACTCAGCGTGGAGTTCGCCGGCGACAGCGACGTCATCACCGTCGGCGGACGCTGGTTCTTCCGGTAGTCCGACGCAGGAGCGCCCGCCGCCGGGCGGGCGCTCCATTTTCCTGACTACATAGCGCCGGTCAGGTTCAGGAAGAAACCCTTGTGGTCGTAGTCGAGATCGGTGAGGTCGTCGGAAAAGTCGGCGAAGCTGTAGCCGAGGCCGAGCTTCACGTTGTCCCCGAAGTAACGTGAGACCGCCAGCAGCGCGCCGGTGCGACGCTGATCGAGATCGGCCATGTCCAGCAGCCGGGACTCGCCCATCGCCTCCCAGTTCTCCAGGAAGCGCCAGTCGAGACGCAGCACGTACAGCGCGGCGCTGTTGTCGAAGAACTCCCGGTCCTCGCGGTCGAGGCTGATCTCCCCCAGGCGGTAGGCGTACTTGCCGCCCAGCGAGAGGTCCGGCGTCAGATCGTAGGTGAGGTCCACCGCCGCCACGTGGCTCTTCTGAATGAACTCTGCGGCCGTGTTCTTCAGCGTTACCTGGTCGGTGGTCGGCACATTGTAGAAATACGTGTACTTCACCAGTGCGTTCCAGCGATCGTGGGCGACCGGGCGCAGCGCGTAGCCGAGCACCGCCTCCGTGAAGCCGCCATCGTAGAAGCTGCCCAGCGAACTGTCGCTGGTGGAGTGGTTCAGTTTGCCGAGCAGCCGCGCGCCCGGCGAATGCTGATAGCGGAAGTTGTTCCGGAACAGCCAGGTCGTGCGTTCGGAGATGCCGAGGTCGAGCTGCTGTACCTCGTCAGCACGATATTCGACACCGCTAGACAGCGTGAGCTTGTCGAAGCCGTAGCCCATCTGGATGCTGGCGGCCCGGCGGTCGGTCTCGGCACCGGTCTCCAGATCCTCGAGGCTGCCGATATCGGTGTGCATGCCGATATTCAGCCGCTCGGTCGGCGCGAGACTCACACCCGTGGCGTGCGTGAGCCCGGTCATGACGGTGCTGTGCCGATAGCGCTCCTCCAGGAACACGCTGGTGGAGTCGGAGAAGCGGGTCTTCACACCGGCGACCAGGTTGCCCTCCTCGCCCCGGTAGCTGCGCAGGCCGTTGTCGGTGCGCTCGTTCTCCAGCGTGTAGTTGAGATACAGGCTGGTGCGGTCGGAGTGGAGGTAGTTGGTACCGATGCGGCCGCCGGACCCGAGGTCGCCGCCGGAGACCTCCGCGTTCACCCGCAGGTTGTCGAAGACCTGGTAGGAGCCGCCCACGCCCAGACGCGCGTTCTCTTCCCGGTTGCCCGTCGTGGACAGCGTCTCCTGGGCGAAGCCGTAGGCGGTCCAGTCGGAGCGCGAGTTGTAGCCGACCTGCACCACGGCGTCGGTGCGCTCGCCGCTGTCCTGGGTCGGCACCGGCACGGCGGCGGCATCGGCGCGCTCGTCCTGGCGGTAACCGGTGCTGATGTCCCAGCGCTCGCCCAGCCGGTAGGTCAGGTTGTACTCCATGGCCCGGATCTCGAGCCCGCGATCCTGGATGCGGTTGTCCGTCTTGGCGGTGAACGACCAGTCGCGCAGGATCGGCAGGCTCACGGTACCGCCGTAATGGCGCGTGGCGGTGAGCGCGCTCAGGCCGGGCGCCGAATAGCCCGCCTCCATCTCCTGCAGGTACAGGCTGATGCGTGCATCGCCCAGGTCGAACATCTCCTCGGTATCCAGGCTCACGTCGGCCCGCCAGGCGCCGGCGTCCACACCGGCCCAGGCCAGCGGATCCTGCCCGTAGAAGCCGAAGCCGCCGTCGTCGGAACGCAGGGTCGTGGAGACCGCGCCCTCGCTCTGCGCGCCCTGCAATTTCACCCAGGTGCCGGCACTCTTGCGCAGCGTGACGTCGGCGGCGTTCAGGCTCGAGTCCTGGCCATCCTGGTCGTTCTGGCTGGCCGTGAGACCGAAGCGGACGTGATCGCCGACCCAGTAGTGGGCCTGGCCGCCGGTGGCGAGCGCGTCGATTTCGTCGAAGCCCGGCGTATATTCGTAGCGCACCACCAGGTAGACCTCGTCGCCGCCGGCCGCGTTGGAGCGCACCAGCAGCTGGTCGTCCGCCGTCGCCGAAAGCGGCTCCGTCAGCATGACGCGGCCCTGCAGGTAATCGATGTCGTAGTCCAGCGAGGGCGTGAGGTTCACGACGCCGGTCACGAGACCGGACGCCTTGTCCCGGATCTCCACGCGCAAGCGCTCGGAGCCCGTGAGGATGTCCTGGCGGCGCAGGTAGTACAGTGAGCCGCCGGTGCCGCGGAACTCCTCGCGACTGGGCACCGTACCCGGCTCGGCCGCGAACAGGTCGGCGGCGTAACGGCGTTCGCCGGAGTCGGTGGCCTCGTCGGACTGGTAGCGCAGATTCGCGCCGTACAGGCCGCGGTCCACCCGGGCCAGTTCGTTCTGCATGTAGCCAACCTTGAAGTTGCCCCACATCGCGTGGTTCTCGTCCTCGGACAGCTTCACGTAGAACTTGCCCATGGTCGGCGCCAGCTCCTCGACGGTGCCGTCGTCGCCGAAGGTGGGATAGTAGTAATCCGGGTCGATGCGGCGCAGCAGCGAGTCCGGCGACTTGCTCATGAAGTTGCTGAACAACTCGCCCAGCGGCTCCTCGCGCGTGTCGGCGCTGGCCACCAGGCGCCAGTGTTCGCCGAATTTCCCGTCGACGTAGAAGGCGAGGCGCCCGTCCGCCCCGGAGGTCGGATCGCGCAGCGGCTCGTCGCCGCTCATGAGGTCGATGGGCCCGGTGGCATCGTTGTCGGCGACGGTGACGTCCGCCATGCCGACGTAGAACCAGTCGCTGGACTTCAGCTCCAGATCACGCAGGAACAGCTCGCCGTTGCCCTGATCGTCCAGCACGGCCACCTCGACCGTGTGCGTACCCTGCGGCAGGACCTCCTCCGCCACGAAGTTGCCCTGCGCATCGACGGGCACCTCCCGGCCGGCGACCCAGACAGTATGCCCCTCGGGGATGCCGCTGCCGCGCACCCCCACCGTGCCGCTCGCGAGCTGGATGTTCTGCGTCGCCAGGTCGCTCTCGCCGAACGCGGCAAGCAAGGGCGGCGCATCCGCATCGACCGGCGAGGCCGCGGGACTGTCGCCGTAGACCAGCCACAGCGGCTGCGGCGCGGTCTCGTCGAAGTTGCCGTCGGAGCCGTAGGCACGGACCACGTAGGCGAGCTTGCGCGAGGGACCGCGGAAGTGATTCAAGGGCGGACGCCACTGGGCCACGCCGTCAGGGTCGTCGAGCCGGACCACGGCCAGCGGCTCGGACTCGAGGGACCGGCCGTTCTCGAAGACACGGACTTCCGCCCGCTCGATGAAGTGGGTGTAGTTTGCATACATCCGAAAGCGGATGGGCCTGACCCTGGGCGGTATGCAGATGTCGCCGAGGCCGGCCGGAATCGCCACCGTCGACGGGCTTGCCGTGGCCGCGAGGCGGGGTGCCGAGCGCAGGTTGTCGAAGCCGAAGCGGATGTCGGCCTCGTCCAGCGCCACGTCGGTGCAGCGCTGGATGTCGGCGGAGCTGCGTTCCGGGTCGTCGATGGGCTCGCCGTCCACCGTGATGCGCATCAGGTTGAGGCCGAGCGGATTCTTCGGCTCGAGCTCGCGGGTGAGGCGGGTTACGTCCACGCCATCGTAATCGTCCAGCACCGCGAGTTCGTCGTAGACCACCTGGGCCACGACGTAGGAGTCGTCGCCCTGGACGAATCCGGCGTTCACGGGATCGTCGGTATGCACGAAGCCGCGGCCCTCGAATTCCATGGCCGCATCCGCCAGATCCTCACCGACCGCCTCCATGACGCGGCGGGCCCGGGCCGCGGACAGTCCGATATCGTCGCCGTAAACCATCGCCGTGCGACGCTCCAGGCGCTCGTTGCGGGTGTAGCCGACGAAACGGATACGCGGGTTGCGCTCGTCCGCGACGTCCTGCATGGCACGCCGGAGATCCTCCGCAAGATCCGGCGGCATCGCCATCTGCCCGTCCATGATCTCCACCCGCGGGATGCTGCCCCAGGGCGGGTCGTAGACCCGCGTGACCAGCTCGGCACCCGGCGCGTCGGGGCAGAGCTGCGGCTCGTCGGGCAGCTCCTGCAGCGGATCGTCGTACCAGAACTCCACCTCGACCCGCCGGTTCAGCGCGCGGCCGCGCGGCGTGTCGTTGGAGGCCAGCGGCTTGTCCGTGCCGCGGCCGTCACTGGCGACGGCGGCGCTGGGCAGTCCCAGCTGCTCCTGTATTGCCAGCGCCACTCGACGCGCGCGAGCCTTGGACAGGCCGAGATGGGTGCCGTAGATGCGCTCGATGGCGCCGCTGAGCGGAGCGTCGTCCGAGTGGCCGATGAACTTCACCACCACGTTCTGTTTGTCGGCGAGGTTCGCCAGCGCCTGGCGGATCTGCGCGACATCCCGCTCGCCGATGTCGACACCTTCCTCGTGCCAGCGCAGCGGCGGGATCAGGTTCTGCAGGCGGGCCCGATGGGCATGGCCCTCGACGTAGCGCAGCTTGCACACCGTCTCCATGCGGCAGACCTTCACACGACGGATCTCGTGAGGCACGAGGATCTCCTCCTCCACCACGGCCTCGCGCATCTCGTCGTACCAGACTTCCACCTCGACCCGGCGGTTCAGGGCTCGCCCGGCCTCGGTGTCGTTGCTCGCCACCGGATCGGTGTCGCCGGCCCATTCGAAGGAAATCGATTCCGGCGGCAGCGCGAGTCGGGTCTGGAAGTACTCGGCGACCTGACCGGCACGCTCCCGCGACAGCCCGGCGTTGTCACCGTAGACGGCGGCCAGGCGTGCCGAGAGAGGCTGGTTGTCGGCATGACCGACGAGGTGCAGACGCACGTTGCGCCGATGGCCGAGGCTGTCGAGTACCCGGCCGAGTTCGGCGACGGTGCTCTCCGGGATATCGGCGACGCCGGACTCGAAGCGGATCGCCGGCACGACGCCGGTGAGCTTCACCGTCTCGGGCCGGTCCGCGAGCACCTCGCGCGTCTCGATGCGGTCCCCTGCCTCCTCCGTCAGCCGCCCCGGATCCTGCACCCACTCGCGGAACGGGGCGTCCAGCGGCAGATGACGCTCCACCGCCTCGCCCAGCGGCTTGATGTCCGCTGCAAGCGCCGCAGAAGACGCCAGCGTCGCGCCGACGGCGAGATATGCAATTCTCCTCACAAAGGTTCTCACGGGCGCTCCTCCCCCCGGCTGCGCGGCCGCTCGGGCGGGCCGCCCAGGCGCCAGTGCACCTCGGGTTCCACCGCCAGTTCGTAGCAGCAGTCGAGCGCGGCCCAGTCCTCGAGAATCCGGCGCCGGATCGCCTCGAGCCGCCGTTCGACGAGCCGGGGCGACTCTACGTCCGCCAGGTACGACAGGCGCAGCACGGACGGTGCCTTGCGCAGTTCACCCATCAGAAGCTCGAGCCGCGGCCGCCAGAGGCTGCGCAGCTCGACCGAATCGGCCTCGAAGGCGGCATCGGCGAGATCCAGCCCGACCACGCGGTGGATCGACGCGCCGAAGTCGAAGTCCAGCGCCTTGCCCCGGGTGGCCCGCTTGATCTGCACCGAGCGGGTCGAGGGCCGATAGCCCGATGGCAGCGTACGGTCGTCCAGTTTCAGGACGAAGTTGCTGCCGCGGGTCTCGTTCGGCGTCGCCGCGCAGGTGATGTGGAAGCGCCCGTGGGCATCGGTGGTGGCCGCGAGCCCCCGCGGCGTCACCAGGCGCACACCGGCGAGGCCGGTCTCCTGTTCGTCCTGGAAGCCGTTGCGGTTGCGATCATCGAAGACCTTGCCCGTCACGTCCGTGCAGTCGAAGGTCGGGTCCGGCACCAGGCGCACGGTCGCAGTTGCTTCGCCGGACATGGCATTGCCGGTGATGCCGTTCATCACCTGTGCCCGGTTGACGAATTCGCCCTCGCTGACGCCGGCGCCGACGGCCAGCAGCAGCTGGATCTCGTGACGGCCCGACGCATCGAGGGTCAGGTTCTCCCAGACCAGTTCGCGCCCGTCCACGAGGGGCTCCGCGGCGACGCCGTCGATGCGGGCCGAGCCCTCGACGTAGGCGAAGCCCGCCGGATAGCGGTCCACCACGTTCACATCGGTGAGCTCGATCTCGATGGTGTTGTTCACCGTGATCAGATAAGGCACCAGCTGCCCCCGGTTCACGTTCACCATCGGCGTGGTCTTCGTGACGGACACCGCGCCGGAGAGCTCCGGATCCACCGGGATGTGGTTGTTGAACAGCTGGCTGGATCCGGGCACCGACGTCCCGTCCAGCGTCAGCCGTTCGTACCACGTCGTCCCGGCGGTGCGTGCCCTTACGGAGGTCGGCGGAGCGGTTTCGGAGATCAGAACCTCGCAGTGTTCGCTGGTGCCGGGGACCGCGTCGTCGGCCGAGCCGGGGCAGGCCGGGACGTCGAAGGCGGCACCCGTCGCATCGCTGCTCGCCGGGATGATTTCGGAGGGGCCGGACACGTAGCCCGCACCCGGCGGCGTCACGCTGATCACGTAGTCGGCACCGGCCGGGCAGCCCGGATCGCCGAAGTTCAGGTCGAACTTGTACCAGCCATCCGACAACGTCACTTGGTTCTGCTGCACCGGGTCCTCGAAGCAGGCGGCCGGCGCCGGCGTCCCGCCCGGCCCGTCCAGCAGCGTGACCACCGCGCCGGCCACGGGCGCCCGCGATACCGAGTTGTAGACGACGCCGGCCGGATCGATGGGCAGGTCGAGATCCTGCAGGTTGTTGCCCTTCACCAGCTCGATACCGGCGATGCGCTGCGGATAGTTCGTGAAATCCGCGGAATACGCGAGTCCGAGCGCGGCGCTGCGGGGTCCCGCGCCCGGCGCGACGAAGCGGATCTCGTAGACGTCGTCGGTGAGATAGTTGGGCACGAGGCCGCTGACACGGTAGTTGCCCTCCGCGTCCGTCAGGACCGAGCGCACGCGCGTGTCGTTGCGCCAGACCTCGACGGACCAGCCCTCGAGCCGGCGCTCACCGTCGCCGTCCACGTCGTCGAAGTCCGCGTCGTGCCACACGCTGCCGTTCACCGCCGCTGAGCCCGGCGTGCCACCGACGTCCACGGACACGGAGGCCGTGGCGCTCTGGGTCGCCTGATTCCAGCGCACCTCGGCGATGTTCGTGACGGTGGTGCCGATGGGCAGGGTCGGCTCGATCACCGCGCGGAAACGGAGTTCGACGGTCTCCTCGGGCTGTAGCGCGCCATACAGGGAGCCGTAGTCGGCGGTCAGCAGCGTGCCGGCGAAAGCCACGCCCTCGTCCGAGCCGTTCATCGCGGCAGAGCCGTCCACGTAGATCAGGTGTGCGGGCTCGGGCAGATCCAGGTCGTCGTAGATCACGACATCGTAGGCCGGCACCGAGGCGATATTCCGGACCGTCACCAGATACTCCAGCGTGGAGCCCGCCTCGGCGATGCCGCCGCCGACCACCGTCACCTGCTTGCTGATGGCGAGTTGCTGTGCGTCGCCCACGACTACGACGGTGGGCTCGGGGCCCGTCGCCGGGTCGCCGTCGCCGTCGGTCAGGAGGTCCGGCAGTTCGTAGCTCGAGACCGTGGCCTGGTTCTCGATCAGCGTGCCCGGCACCGCATCGGCGTTCACCAGCAGGTCGAACTGCACGGTGGCCGAGCCACCGGGGCTCAGCGTGCCCTCGCCGGGTCCGGGCAGCGGCGGCGTGAGGTCCCCGGAGGCGATGGGCAATCCCGCGGCCAGCGGAAAGTTGCCGCCGTCCGGCTGTCCGGCGGCGAGGCCGTTCAGTGTGGTGGTATCGGCGAGGTAGGTCGTCCACTCCGGCAACTGGTCTATCAGTTCCACGACCGTGGCGGGCACGGTGCCGTTGTTGTAGACCGTGATGGTGTAGCGCAGCGTATCACCCGGGTCGACGATGCCCGGCGTGCCCAGATCGTCCTGCAGCGCCGCCGACTTCTCGGCGTAGAGCAGCGGCAGGCGGCCGACCACATCGCGGGTGGGATCGTCGGCCACCGGTGTGCGCGGATCGTCGGACGGCCGGTCGATCACGCCGCCGTCCGGCGCGCTCACGAAGGCCTGGTTCGAGATGACAGTGCCGTCCGCAGCGTCCGGGTCGACCACGACGTCGAAGACGATCGTCGCGGTATCGTCCGCGCCGGGCGCGGCGGCGGCCCGCAGCAGCCCCGGCGTGGCGTCGCCGGCGGCATTGATCGGGATGCCGTCGGTCAGCGGCGAGAGGCCGCCGTCGGCGTCCGCGACGGCAACCCCGTTCAGCGTCGTGCTGCCGGCCACGTAGGTGGTGTTGGCCGGCACGGCGTCGGCGATCACCGCGTCCCTGGCATCGTCCGTGCCCGTGTTCTGCACCGTGATCGTGTAGCGCAGGGTTTCGCCGGCGAGCAGCACGTCGGGGTCGCCCGTGACGTAGGACGAGACCTTCTCCACCGTGAAATATGGCGCCGACTCGATCAGCACGCGGGTGGGATCCTCGTCGCCGGTCACGTTCGGATCCGCCGGCCCGTTGACCAGGGGATCGTCGCTAATGGCGACCGCGTTGCCCTGGTAGACCAGCTCGGACTGGTTGGTCACGTAGGTGCCGTCGCGGATCACCGGCGCCAGCGTCACCTCGAATTCCACCCGCACCGTGTCTCCGGCACCGCCGAGACTGAGGCCGCCCACGTCGAGCAGGCCCGTGCCGGCAGCGCCGCCCGCGGCGTCCGTATTGGCGGCAACGGCGCCGGCGGGTAGCGTGACCACAGTCAGCGTACCGGGCTGGAATGCGGGCATGTCGTTCAGCCGGTCCAGCTCGTCCACGAGACGGAACTCGTCGACCGGCGTGTCGCTCAGGTTCTCGACGTAGAGGCTGTAGCGCAGCGTGTCGCCGGGCGTGGCCACGGCGGCAGGATCTTCACCGGTGGTCACGTTGACCACGGTCTTCTCGAACAGCAGCTCCGGCGAGAACTCGACCACCGTGTGGGCGTCCTCGTGGTCGAGCACGTCCACGGTGCCGTCGGTAATGGCACGGCTGTAGGTGCGCGCGCGGTCGTCCGGCGTGGAGACGTCGACGCTGGACCATTCGGTGGCACCCGCGATATTGGTGAGCGCCGCGTCGGCTGCCGTGTCGGCGTCCAGGCCGGCCTCGTAGGTAACGAGGAGGCGCTGATCCGGGCCGATGCCGCCCGCCGGCGACAGCACCTCGAGCGTGAACGTGCACCCGGGCCGGCCGCTGAAGGACACCGCGTAGTCCGTGCCGGCGGTGAGGGGTGCGGCCACCGCGGTGGTGCCGTCCGCCTCGAACAGCTGCGCGGTGACCCGCGCCGGTGCGGCGTCGCAGAGCCCGCCGTCGGCGGTATCCGGCAGCAGGTCGGTCAGGTAGACGTTCCAGGCCGTCGAGGTGCCGACGTTATGCACATCCAGCGTGAAGACGCCGGTCTCGCCCGTGCGCAGGCGCAGCGGCCCGTATTTCTCCAGCGTGAGTTCGGGCTCGACGATGGTCATGGGGCCGCTGACGGCGCCATCGCCGGGTCGTTCGGTCGCCCCCTGCCCGTCGAGCTGGTTGTAGGTATAGGTCGCGGTGTTGGTGAACTCCAGCCCGGCGACGTTCGTCGGCGTGTCGCTGAGTGCCACCGTGATCTCGACCACCACCTGCTCGCCCGCGGGGATATCGATGCCGTTCGCCGGATCCTCGATGACCAGCGAAGTCGCGGTGCCCGTATTCTGCGGTGTCCACCCGACCGGTCCGGACACCCTGGCGACACTCACGAACTCCAGATCCGCCGCGGAAGCGGTCAGATCGTCCACGATGCGCACGTCGTACAGCGGCGCGCTGTGCGGCGTGGTCGGCACCGTGAGGCGGTAACTGAAGGCCTCGCCGATGGCCGCGGTCGGCTGCGTGGTCGCCTTCGCGAGCGCCGGCGGCGGCTCGGCCTCGATCACCACGGTCGTGGGATCCTCGTCGCCGGGCACGTCCGGGTCGGCCTGGCCATTGACCGTGGGGTCGTCGCTGTCGGCGAGTTTCACGGCACCGATCAGCTCCGACTGGTTCGCGGCCACGGTGCCGTCCAGGATGGCTTCGGCCAGGGTCACCTCGAACGCCACCACCAGCTCGCTGTCCGCCGGCAGATCGATGTTGGTGACCACCAGCTGGCCCGTGCCGTTGGTGCCGCCGAAAGGATCCGTCGCGACGGTGGTGGCTCCGGGGGGCAGCGAGCCGGGCAATACCTGCAGCGAGCCGGGCGCGAACACCGGCGCGGCATTCAGCGAGCCGAGGTCATCGCGGATCGCGACATCCTCGAGGGGGCCGTCGGTGGTCTGCAGCCGCAGCGTGTAGCGGAGCCGGTCGCCGGGCGCGGCGCTCTCCGCCGGATCTGCGCCGCTGGTCACGTTGGCCACGGTCTTCTCGAAGAAGTAACCGTACAACGCCGTGGTGACCGTGTGCGCGTCCTGGTGGTCCGCCGTGCCGACCGTACCGTTGGTCACGGGGCGCGCGAACTCCAGCCGCTCCGGATTGCCGGCCGCGCCGTTGTACCAGCGGGTGGCGCCCGCGACATTGGTGAGCTGGACGCCGTCGTCGGTGTCGGCGTCGAGCCTGCTGCGGTAGCGGATGATCAGATGCTCGTCCGGGCCGATCATGGCCGCCGGGGTGAGCATGTCGAGAGTGAGCTCGCAGCGCGGGCTGTCCTGCCAGACCAGATCGAAGTCCACGCCGGGCATCAGCGGGCCCTTGCCCGGCACCGGCGTGACGCCGTCCGCGGCATACACCTGCGCATCCAGGATCTCCGGCTGGATGTCGCACATGCCGCCCTGGGGCGCGTCCGGCAGGCGGTCCACCAGCGCCACGTCCCAGGCCTCGCCCAGCCCCGTGTTGTGCACGTCGATGGCGAACTCGCCCCATTGGCCGAGATTCAGCGTCCGTCCGAGCGTCGCCGGACCGGTCTTGGTCACCACGATATCGGGTCCGGCAATGGTCAGCGGATCGGAGATGCCCCACTCGCCCGGCAGCGGCTCGTAGAAGACGCCGTCGATCAGCCGTCCGAAATCCCACTTGGCGGTGTTCACGAACTGGGTGCCGATCGCGTTCGCCGGCGAGTCCTCCAGCACCACGGTCAGCTCGATTACGATCTGCTCGTTCGACGGGATGATCGGGAAGTCGTCGAAGGTGAGCACGCCGCCGTTGTTATCGAACGTGTGTGCTACCGGCAGTCCCGTGCTCTCCCAGTAGGCCGTGTGGCTCACGTAGGTGAGATCGACGCCGGTCGCGTTCAGGTCGTCGACCAGCGTGACGCCGTGCAGGTCGTTCAGGGAACCGAACTCGTCGATGACGGTGCCGGTGCCGGCGTCGAACAGCACCGGCATCGTCAGCGTGTAGGTGAACGGGACGCCGATGGAAGCCGTCGTGGTGCCCGGCGGATTGTCCTTCTCGATCTTCTCCACCGGGATCAGCAGATTCTGGCAGCCCTCCTGGATGGAGCTGGAGGAGCCGTTCACGAACCAGATGCGATGGCCGGCGACGCTGTTGCAGGCCATCTCGCCGGTATGCACGACGTTGTCGAAGACGATCAGCCAGCGCTCGTCCGTCTGACCCGGCTGGGTCAGGAAGCTGAAGTTTGTGTTCAGCGGACTGGACGCCGGGAAGTTCCGGATGGTGCAGTTGCGGTCGATCTGGATCTGCGCGGGCGCGATGTCTCCGGCAAAGCCGTCGATGGTGCCGTTCGGGAACTCCGAGCAGTCCACGGCCCAGGAGGGCGCTGCGGCCAGCCCGAGTACGGCGAAGGCCAGCAGCCGGATTGCCCTCCGGACGCTGGCCGATTTGTTGGATGTTCTGCTGCTCGCCATGTGGTGCCTGTTCCACCGGCGGCGATCGCGTTGCCTGAGAGGCCTGGACCCTGGCGTGACCCCGGGTCCGGATTCGGGCGGTCCCGCTGTCATGGAGCCGTCGGGGCTCTGTAGACCGGAGACTTTGCGTCGCCACCTTTCGGTGGTTTTGCCTTTGTCGGAATCTCTTCTCTGTCGGTTACTCGTCCGGAATCGTTCGTTCAGGTGGTAGCCGGGAGGAAATCGATCGGGTAGATGATCGTCATCGCCGCGATGTCCTCCTTGGCGCCGAAATCGAAACCGCTCACCCTGGCCACGATCTGGTCGGCCAGGTCCGGAGCGCCCATGTCACTGGAGTGCAGGCGGCACATCGAGACGCTGCCGTCGGGCTCGATGGTGAGCTTCAGCACCAACTGGCCGCGCAACGTCGGGTCGCGCCGCAGCTCCCGGTTGTACAGGCGGTAGAGCGCCGCCTTGTAACGGTCGAATACGATCTGGATCTCTTCGTCCGTGCGCCCGGCCGACGGCCCGCCGGCCCGCGGCCGATCCGCCGAGCCGTCGCCGCCGATGGAAGTCGCCACCTGCGTGACGCGGACGCCCTCGATGCCCTGGCCGCCCGCACCACCGCCGACGTCCCGGCTGACGCTCGCCAGATTGATGCCGCCGCTCGACCCCGGCGCGTCGGTCGTGACCATGGCCCGCGTCGGGCGGCCCACAGCGGACTCGCCGCGGTTGCCGACCCGCGCGCTTGCGCCGAGATCAGCCGACGGTCCGGAGCGCGCCCGCTGCGCGAAACTCTCCCGGAATGCGAGGATGCCCTTCGAGCGGACTTCCTGCTTCGGCGCGGACTGCTCGGCCACCTTCGCGGGTTCGGTGATCTCGGGCGTCTCCTCGGGCGGGGTCTGCTCGACCACCTGCTCCTCGGGCTCGGGCGGTTCCTCGATCACCGGGTCCGGCTCCGTCTCCACCGTGCGCGCCGGCGGCGGTGGTTCGGACTGGATGAGTCTGGCCACCCGCTCGGGGACCTCGATCAGTTCCTCGTGCTCGGGGACGGGCAGATCGATCATGCGCAGGACCAGCGCCACCAGTACGCTCGCGGCCACCGTGGCGGCCAGCGACTGGCGGAAACGACGGTCCTCCTCCACGCCCCGGGTCCAGGGCATGATCATGCGGCGGAACGGGAGCGGCGAGGCGTCGCGCTCCGGCACCCACTCGTTGAGCTTGCGCTCCTGCTCCTCGCGGAGATCGTGCAGTTCGGCCTGCAGATACTCGAGTACGTCGTCGCGCTCCTCGAGTTCCCGCGCCAGCCGGTCGCGGCGTTCCTCTATGCCGGCCACCCGGTCGCAGAACGCCTTGGCCTGCCTGCGGACCTCGGCCAGGTGCGTGCTGCGCGCTTCGCCCGGCAGGGTATCGCGCCAGAAAAGATCCGCTGCACCGAGGCGCTCCAGCTGCTCCAGCGAGCCGGTGACCGCATCGAGCAGTTCGTATTTCTCGCGCTCGCTCGCCAGGGTTTGAAGCTCCCCGATGGCGGCGCGCAGCGACTCCTCCAGATCGGCGAGCTTCTCCTGCTCGGCGTCGATCTGGTCCAGGAGCGCCTGTTCTTCCCAGCTTTTCTCGAGACTCACTGCATCACCCCGATGAGGCCGCGACTAGGTGGCGGCTATGTCGGCGGGCTTCTGTACGACGGCCAGTGACACCTGGCCGTAACCCTCGCCCGTGCACGTCGTCATGATCCGCTTGATCACGGTGAACGGGACCGATTTGTCGGCCAGGATCGTGACCTCCTGGCTCTTCGCGACGGAGCGCGTCTTCGGCCCCACCACGCGCTGACTGATCTCCTCCAGCCGCGCCGTGATGGGCTCGATGGTCGCCGTCTCCGACGCCAGGATCTCGCTGACCCGGATGACCGCCCGCCCCTGGACGAGGACCTCGTCGGGGCTCACGAAGATCACGACAGTCTCCCGCGGCTTCTCCTCCACCATGGATTCCGGCAGCGTGACCTGCTTCGGCGCTTCCATGACCTCCACGGACCCGGAATTCACCAGCAGGAAGAAGACGAGGATGGTGAACACGTCCATCAGCGACGTGAGGTTCATCTTCGTCACCTTCGTCCGATTTCGCGTCATTCGCTTCAGACGTCGGGTGTTCGTCATCATGGCGCCTCTCCTACCGAGATTTCCGGGAACAGGGCCACCAGCTGGATCTCCCCGCTCTCCTCGGCCTCCATCGGCCGGCTTCTGACCACGTCCATCACCTGGATCAGATAGTCATAGGGTATGAACGGCTCGAGCAGGACCGAGGCGGCGTTCTCGCTGCGGTACTGCCGCTTCAGGGAGACCACGTGCTCGGACAGCGTCTCGAAGTCGTACTCCTCCTCGACCTTCGGGATGGCGGCGATGACCGACCGTCCGTTGGTCAGCTCGAAACCGCTCTCGCGCACGATTACCTCCAGGCGAAAGTTTGGCTCGGTCGTGGCGGCGCCTCCGGACGAGGACGGGAGGTCGAGCTCCACGATGGTCAGCCGCGAGAAGACCGCCGTGATGAGCAGAAACGGCACCAGGACCACCATGAGATTGAGGAAGGTGGTGACGTCCAGCTCTGGCGTCTCTTTGGTGCGTCGCCTGTAATGATGCCGTTTTCTGATCATGGCACTTGCCTCCTCAGGCGGCGACCTCGTACTGACGCTTGGCCTTCTTGCTGATCACGTTCAGGGCCTTCACGGTCGCCATCTCAAGGCTGTCGACGATGTCGCCCGTCTTGCTCGTGAGCACCGCATGGGTGATCAGCAGCGGGATCGCCACCATCAGGCCGAACGCGGTCGTGTTCATGGCCACGGAGATGCTGGCGGACAACAGGTCGGCCTTCTCGGCGGGGTTCGCATTCGCGACGGCCGTGAATGCCTGGATGAGGCCCATGATGGTGCCGAGCAGGCCGAGCAGGGTCGCGATACTGGAAGCCAGCGCCACATAGGCGGTGCGCTTCTCGAGCCGCGGCACGATCTCCATCATGTTCTCTTCCATGGCGATCTCGATATCCTCGCGACGGCGCACCGCGCCCTGCAGGGAGAGCCCCATGTTCAGCACCTGGGCCACGGTGGACTCGTCCTTCGCCGTGACCTCGCGGGCCTTGTCGAAATCGCCTTTCGCGAGCAGCGGCTGCACTTCGTCCCACACGCGCTGGTTTTTCCGGGTAACCCGGTCCAGCGTGATGTAGCGCTCGATCGCGATGGCGGCACCCACCGCGAACACGATCAGTATCGGGTACATGAACGCCCCGCCCGAGGCGAAGAAACCTACGATCGAATAAAAAATGTCCATCACCTTTTCCTCATCTGACAGAACTTCGTGAGATAACTCACGGGGACTTGCTAGCGTAAATCCGTGTCACGATCACAACGGTGATCCAATGCACGTTCGCGGCTCATTCCGCACTCTCCCCGCCGGAGCGGATGCCGTAATAACGCAGCTCCCGCGCGAACACTTCCGGGTCCACCGGACGGGCGCGCTCGTCGAGCGAATCGGCCAGCGACGGATCGTCGCCGAGCTCCGAACTCTTCCACGGCACGATGACGAGCGCCTTCGGCGCCTCCTCGTTGCCGAGGATCGACATGCCCGACATCGTCCGCGGGTTGTCCGGTGTGGTG
This sequence comes from Woeseiaceae bacterium, assembly GCA_035655155.1. Taxonomy (GTDB): domain Bacteria; phylum Pseudomonadota; class Gammaproteobacteria; order Steroidobacterales; family Woeseiaceae; genus Lentisalinibacter. Next base: position 16,776 of record DASRVH010000131.1, on the reverse strand, counting down.
CCGGCGGTATCCTCCGCCGCCGCAGTCATCGTCTCGGCCTCCTCGGGAGACTCCGGCGCCTCGTCCTCGGCAGCGGCCTGCAGAGCGATGCCGAGCAACGAGAGCGCGAGCCATGGTGCAAGCCTGGCGGGCGTCATTGCGCGGCCTCCCCGAGACGATTGCGGATGTCGGCGATCCATATGGCGGCTTCCTCGTCTGCCGTCACCGTCTTCATGTAGGCCTCGTAATTGGCCAGCGCGCACTCGGGATCGGCGAGGTAGAGATCGCACAGGATCGCGAGGTTGCGGCGCGCGTAATGGAAGCCGGGGTAGATCTCCAGCGCGGTCTCGTAGCTCCGCCTCGCCTCGTCGAAGCGGCCGGTCTTGCGGTACACGATGCCGAGCTCGTTGTGCACGATCGGGTGCTCCGGATTCAGGGCACGGGCGGCCAGCAGTTCCGTCTCGGCGGCCTTCAGGTCGCCCATGCGGTGATAGGCGATGGCAAGGTCGATCCGCGGCGCGCTGAGAGATGGCGCCTCTTCGGCCACCTGCCTGAGGAGCTCGATGCCCTGCGCCTCCCGCTCGTTTTCCAGCAGATCGAGAGCGGCCTGATAGTCCTCCCGCACGGCCGCGCCGATCCGCGCCTCTTCCGTGATGGTGAAGCCAACGGCTTCCTGAATCTCTATGCGCGCGCCGGGCCGCGGCTCCGGCGCCGTGGCCGCACAGCCGACCAGAATCAGCGCCAGCAGCGCAGACAGCGGACGATGCAGCTTTCTCATGGCGACTCGCCCCCCGGCGCGCCGTGCGCCAGCCCGGACACGCCGGTCACCTGGACCTCCGCCTCCGGCAGCACCACCGATTCCACGGCCGGGTCTGCCGGCGTCTCCGGGACCACCGGCATGCGATAGGCATAGACGTCGATGGAGCCTAGGAAGCCGCTCGAGATCTCGTTCTTGGCGTAGCGGCCCGGCATCATGACAGCCAGCCGGTCGAGGCTCTGCTGTATCCAGTCGTTGTAGACGCCCAGCGCCAGCAGCTCGAAGTTCTTCTCGTGCACGACGATCGCCTGCTCCTCGAACGGCCAGGCCTCTTCCTCCAGGACCATCTCGTAATCCATGAGCTCGGCCTCGGACAGGCCCGCCGGCCGCTCCGATGCCATGATCGCGTCGCTGAACCGGTAGTAGATCTCCGCGATGTAGTAGGTCGCGGCCGCCGTGACCTCGCCCACCTCGTAGTCCACCAGCGCCTCGAAAGCGGCCATGGCGGCGTCCATCCGGGCCTGCTTCTCGGCGAGGCTCCGTTCGAAGGGCTGCACGAGTTCGAGTTGCGCGAAGTGTTCGTAGCTAAGCTTCGCCAGCACCAGTCCCGCGCGGGCGGCCAGGTAGCGGGTGCGTTCCGTGCGTTCGTCGCCACCGCCGGCATCTCGTGCGACGATCTCGCGCAGCTCGTCGTGGTAACGAGTCGCATCGCCGCGGTCGCGGTAGATCTCCGCGATGCGGTCGCGGGTCTCGACGTGGACGTCCAGCGGTGCAGGATACTCGGCGACGTACCGTTCGTAGACGGCGAGCGCGCTGTCGGTCTGCTCCGCCTCCTCGTAGAGGTCTGCGGCGACCAGCAGCGCTTCCCGCGCGAGCTCCGGATCCTCGCTCTCGCTCGCGATGCGTTCGTGTTCGGCGGCGGAGCGGGCGAGCTGGCCGTCCTCCCGGTAGATGTTCGCGAGCTGCCTGGTGGCGTCGTCCGCCAGCTCGTGTTCCGCATGATCCACGCGGAACTCCTCCAGGACGCCGGCGGCGCCCTCCCAGTCCTCGAGCTTCACGAGAGCGGCAGCGGCATCGTATTCGGCCGCCGTGCGGATGGCGGAGGTCGGCGCAGCCGCCTTCACACGCAGGAAATGCTTTGCCGCCGCGCGGTAATCCTCGAGCAGATTGGCCTGCTCGCCCTGCTTGTAGATGGCGGCGGCGAGACCGTCGATGATGGCCGGACGCGACTCGTGGTCTTCCGCCGTGAGTTCGAGCACCCGCGCGTAGGCCTGCTCCGCGCGTGGATATTCGGTGATATCCATCGACGAGTGGCCCACGACGATCCAGGCGGAGCGCCGCAGCGCCGCCTCGGTCTGGGGATAGCGCCCGATCAGGGTGTCCGCCGCGGCGATGGCACGACGGTAGTCCTTCATGGCGTACAGGTCGTCGGCCGCCGCGCCGAGCACCGTCGGCGCCTTCTCGTGGCCGGGGAAACCGTCGGCGAAGCGCAGCGAACTCTCCACCGTGCGCGCCTTGACTTCCAGCTGTGCGGCGCCGGTGGCCCGCGCGAGGTCCTGGCGATGGGCGTACACCGCCGCATAGCCGGCGGCCGCCGACTGCTCGTGCTGCGGGTAGTCGTAGGCCGTGCGCTCGTACTCCAGCGCCGCCCGCGCGTAATCCTCGTGCTCCAGCAGCAGGTCGGCCAGCTGGTAATTGATGGGCGGCGACTCCTCGTCCGCCGGGAACGAGGACAGGAATTCGCCGTACCAGGTCAGCGCCTCCGCGTAGTTGTCCGGACGCTCGTTCGCGAGATTTTCCTGCTGATAGAGCGCATGATAGTGATTCGCCAGATCCTTGAGATTGGTCTTCAGGAAGCCCATGACTTGCGGCGAGGCCGCGGGATCGTAGTGCTGCCAGTAGTCCGCCTGCAGCGCGTAGCGCTCCGCGAATTCCTTCTTCGCCTCCACGACCAGGCGGGGGAATTCCCCCTTCTCGTAGATCTCGACGACGCGCATGCTGAAATGTGGCGCGACGCGATGGGAGGGATTCAGGTCGATGAAGGAGTTGTAGACCGCCGCCGCGTCCTGGAAGCGCAGCTTGTCCAGATAGAACTCGCCGAGGTTGCTGTAGATGCGATCGCCGTAGCTCCGCGCGCCGTTGGTGGCGAAGTAATCGTCGATCACCTCCGGCCCGCCGAGGTTGGAGAAACTCAGGGAAATCACCCGGAAGGTATCGGCGATGCGGTGATCGTCGCTCCCGTTCTCGTCATCCCCCTCATCGCCTTCCCCGTCGTCGCTTTCCCAGTCGTCGAGAGGCCGGTCGAAGTCGAAGCCCGTCGCCACACGATGATCCAGCATCGCCATGTAGCGGTGCAGCGCCTCCTCGAACAGCGACTGCTTGTAGAAGGTCCAGCCGAGCTTGTAGAGAGCGAGCTCGTAGTAGGGGGAGGTCTCGCCGAAGTTGATGATGGCGCCGTAGGATTCCTCGGCTTCCAGATATTTTTTGCGCACGAAGAAGTACTCGCCCCGGCGGAACCAGACCTCATCGACATAGCGCGAATCCGGATATTCGCGCACGAAGCGGTCCATCACCGCCATCGCATCGTCGCTGCGGCCGAGTTCGTCGTAGGCGCGGGACATCTGATACAGAACCTGGTCGTTCCGCTCGTAGCCGGGATACTCTTCGAGGATACGGCGATACGTCCGGATCGCCTCAACCGGTCCGGCCAGCGCAGTCGCATCCATCCCGTCCGGCAGCGCAGGCGCCATCCTCTCGGCCGCCGGGGCCGGCAGGGTCTCCGCACTCGCCCGCGCCTCGAAGTCCTCGCTGCTCTCCGCATACCCGGCTATCCGGATGCGGTCGGCCGCAGCCCCGGCGCCGTTGGCAACCGGCCCGCGGGGCGCGCGCTCCGCGGCGATCGCCTCCGCGTCCTCGTCCACGGCCATCTCGATGAGCTCGCCGGAGCCGATCACGCCGAATTCCTTCTCGATCTGCAGGTCCGCGAGACGGCGCATGGCTTCCGGCGTCATCACGCCGGAAGGGGTCTCGTCCAGGTAGCGGCGGTAACTCTGTTCTGCCCGTTCCAGACTGTCGGCGACGCGGACGTCCTCGAGATCCGGCTCTACGCCACGCAGCTCGGCAAGCGTCCCGCGCTGTTGCACGCCGGCGCAACCGGCCGCGAGCAGCGCCAGCGAGACGACTGTGAGATTGCCGATGAGATTACGGGACCGCGCGTTCATTCGGCCTCGCTCCGCGCCTGCAACTGTGTGGCCCGGTCATAGCTGTCGGCCAGCGCATAACGCGCGTCGTCCCGGAATCTCTCCAGCCGGTCGCGCCGCGCGACCAGTTCGTCGATGGCGACGACTTCCAGCAGCCGCCCCTGGCGCGCCATAAGCCGGTCCAGCCGCGCGATGGACTCGCCCACGCGGGCGTGCAGCCGGCCGAGCGGCGTGTCGTAGCCCTCGTAGCTGTGGGAGGCGGCCTGGCGGACGCGCACGAACTGGCGGTAGCGGACCTCCAGCGCCGTCATGGCACCGTCGAGCTCCTGCAGATGACGATGGAACGCATCCAGGCGGTCGTGGTATTCGGTGCGCAGCGCCCAGAGCAGCCTGCCCTCGAGACGACGCAACCTGATTCGCGACTCGTCATCCGCCGCCACGCCCTGCTCGTCGAGCTTTTCCTCGACCGCCTCGAGTGTCGCCAGCATCCGCTGCTCCTCGCGGGTGGCCAGGAACTCGGGCCTGGGTGCGGTCAGCATCGACTGCAGGCGCTTGTTCAGCATCTCGTGCTGTTCGAGCCGCAGGCGCATGCGCGAATCGAGCTTCCGGAACTCGGTATCGATGCCCGGCAGCAGCGGCTCGTAATGAGCCCGGCGGATGTCGACCATCTCCCCGTAGGCCTCGAAGCTCGACTGCCAGCCCTCGAGCTTGCGGCGCAGGTCAGCGAGATCGAGGTAGTTCTGCAGCCCCGTCTGGAAGTCATGGGAGGCCATCAGCTCCATGAGGTAGTAGGTCTCCGGCGTCTCCGGCAGCGACCGGAGCCGGATGACCCAGTCCTCGTCCTTGCGGATCTCCTCGCGCACCAGCGCCTCCAGGAAACGACCTTCGCGAATGCTGAGGATGGAGGCGTCCAGCTTGCCGAGCTCCGCCCCGTAGGTATCCAGAGCACGGCCGTAGTATTCGGCCGCGCGGCCGTGCACGGACAGTTGGCCGTAGGCGTAAGGCAGCGCCAGCATGGCCTCCTGCGCCGCCTTGTCCGTCGTCTCACGGCCGGCGAGAATGGACCAGGGCACGACGGCGCGTTCGTAGTTCTCCGCGCGGGTCGACGCCCAGCCGGAACTCAGCAGGGCCTGGTTGGAGAACGGGCCGTCCAGGCTTACGCGGTCGAGGTAGGTGGCGGCCTCCTCGTTGCGGCCGGCCTCGAGCAGCATCGTGCCCAGCACCAGGTTGGCCTTGTCGCGGATCGCGGCCGCCGCTTCGTCGCCGGCCTTCACGCGTCCCGCGCGTTCCAGCTGCGCGACGGCGGCCGTCTCCCGGCCGTCCTGCAGGTAGGCGATGCCGAGGTTGTAGGCCACGAAGGCCTCCAGCTCGCGCGAATCCCCCAGGCCCTCCAGGACGGGGATGGCCTCGTCCGGCCGGCCGGTCGCCAGATAGACGTTTGCGCGCAGGAAGCCGATGTCGTCGCGAATCCCGGCCGGCACCGCGCCCTCGATGCGGTCGAGCGCCTGGAGGGCCTCTGGCATCTGGCCCTTGTGGAAATGGATGCGCGCCAGCCGGTAGGCGGCTTCGTTGCGCACCGGCGCCTCGACGTCGCCCTCCAGCACGGCCCGGATGGCCCGGCCGGCGCGGTGATGCATCCGGTACCGCAGTTCGAAGTCACCCACCGAGAATTCGGCCCGGTCGATGTGGTAGTGCAGCGGATCCAGCTCGGGCTCGTCGAGGTCGTAATGCTGGCCCAGCTCCGTATCCAGCCGCTCCAGCGCATCGAAGTAATGCCCCATCTTCGCGTGATACAGGGCCTCGCCGAACCACAGGTCGCGCAGCTCCTCACAGCGCACCGGCGCCGCGGTCAGGGCGACGGCAGCAGTCAGAACGATCGGAAGGAGCGAGGCGCGCTTCACGGCTACCAGTCTCCGAGCGCGATCCTGTCGCCGGTGCCGTCCAGGGTAATGCCGAGCATCTTCGGCTCCACGCCCTTCACGAACGCGAACTGCTGCGAGCCGTTCACGTCGCTGCCGTTCTTCAGCTTACCCGTGTAAGTGACGCTGAGGCTGTGCTCCCCGGTCGGGATGTTGCCGGTGTAGAGACGCTGGACGCCGCCGTCCTGCAGCGCCTCCAGCTCCTTGAAGCTGTAAATGTAGTGGGCGACGAGTTCGCCGTTGATCTCGACCTGCACGGCATCCAGGCGCAGCGCATCGCCGTCCGCGATCTCGACGAACAGCGCCACCTGCGTGCCCGAGGGATACAGCAGGCGCTCTTCCAGGCGACCGAGCTCCGCGGCGATGTCGAGCACGTCGGTCTTCATCTCCTGCACCTGCTCGTCGAGTCCCCGCATCTGCTCACCGGAAATGTCGCCGGCCGCCCATGCGTCCGCGGCGCTGCAGATGACGAGGCTCAACAACGCGATTCGAATGAGTTGGTACATGATCGGCACCCGTCCTGATTGAGGGGATCGGCTTTGCAGAGGGAGGCGACCTCTCCTGCCCCTCCCGGCTCGTATTCTGAGGGCGCAGTGTCGATCAACCGCACACCCCAATCTGTGACGGCGTTCGCAAATCTATGTGGGCTAATCAGGACCGAATGACACGCCCGGCAGAAAGCTGACCGCGGTGGGCCGGTGTTATGTCAAGAGCAGCGCGGCAGAGCGCTGCGGGCGGTGCCTGTCCGCACACGGCGGCGTCCGAGCATCAGACGCAACCCGCTTACGACCATGAACAGCAGCGATACGGAGACGAGCGCCAGGAACAGCCGATAGCCAGGCCATCCGGTCTTGCCGGCATGGAGCGGGTACAGAGCATCGAACACGGCAGGCCCCGCGCCTCGCCGGGTCGCGTCGATGGTCTCGAGAATCTCGCCCGAGGCGGGATGCACCAGCAGATAGCTGCGGCCGTTCGGATGCAGCTCGCCCTCGTTGCGCAGCCGCAGCACCACCGGCGCATCGGACTGCCGCGGCGGCGAGACGAACCGCACGACCCCGGCCGGGAAAGTCTTGCCGGCCGCATCGAGCACCCGCTGCCAGTCGGTGGGGCCGGGGTCGGCACCCAGGGTCACGGTCGACGGTGCCAGCGGTGGCTGCGCGCCGAGCACCGTATTCAGCGACGACTGGAACGGCCCCGGGAACACCATGGCCACGCCGGTGATCGCCAGTCCCGCGAACAGCAGGCCCAGTGTCGCGCCCTGGGCGGCATGGCCGCGCAACAGGTAGCGTGGTTCGGTATTCCGGGGCCAGAAATAGCGGAGCCGGAAGACCTTGCGCCGCTGCAGCCAGAGCCAGGCGCCCGACGTCAGGCTGACCAGTACGAGACAGCCGAGGATCCCGACGAGCGTGTTCCCCGGCTCTCCCGCCAGCAGATACGCATGCAGTTCGAACAGGAACGCAGGCAGGCTGTCGCTCCAGTCCCACTCCGCGACCGGTGCGCCGGTTTCCGGGTGATAGAGCCTCTCGCCGCCATCGGTGAGGTAGGCATGGTAGGCGGGACGCTCCGCCCGTGGCATGGCCAGCGCCGAGAGCCGCCCTTCGGTGGCGGCGACGATGCGCGCAATGACCTGCGCATCCGGCGTCTCCGCGGACAGTGTCTCCGGGAGCTGCGGGTAGCGCCAGTCGACGTACTCGTCGACCCAGAGCAGCGCAATCCCGCTCAGAGTCGCCACCGCCAGCCAGACGGCGATGACGACCCCGAGCCAGCGGTGCAGCCGGCGGATCATCCGCTCAGAACGCCCGCTGCCACCCGAATGTGAGGGTGCGGCCGTTGCCGGCAAAATAGGTATCCGACCGCTGGAAGGGCTCGGTCTGAGCGAAATAGGTGAAGTAGTCCTCGTTCAGCAGGTTCTCGACGGCCACCGAGAAAACCCCGTAGTCCGACTGCCAGCTGACGAAGGCATCGGCCAGTGTGTAGCCGTCGAAGTCGGCCGCGTCCGCGGGCGCGCCGGGGCCGTCGAAGCTCCGGTCTTCCAGCCGCGCCGCCAGCAGCCGCCAGCGGATGTCTTCGCGGAAGCGGCCTTCGGCATAGACGTTCAGGCGGTCCGGCCCGATGTTCAGGCCGTCCAGGTCGCTGTCCACGGAGCCGTCGCCGTCGGAATCGAAGCGGCCGTCGATGCGACTGTAGTTCGCCCCGATGCTGAGCGTGTCGCCGAGCGCGTAGTCCACGGCGAATTCGATGCCGTCGATCTCGGTGCGCTGGCGCTGTACTTCGAAGATGCCGGCCTCGTTGCTGAGCAGCCGCGAGCCGTTGTCGGCCGTGGATTCGTAGTAGGTGGCACGGGCCGTCAGGCGCCCGTCGCCGTACTCCACGCCGAACTCGGTGTTGTCGGTAACCACCGGCTCCACGGTGAGCAGGCTGTCCACGTCCAGCCCGGGCGTCGAGACACCCCGCAGCACCCGGCCGACGTCGGGCATGGTGAAGGCTTCGGCGGCGGCCGCATACAGCGTCCAGGTATCGGTCAGGCGCCAGATCGCGCCGGCGTTGAACAGGGTCTCGTCGAACTCCGGCTCCCCGCCTTCCACGAAGGTGTTGCCGGCCGAGGCAATGGTGGTGTAGTCGTCCACCTCCAGGCTGGCATTCTCCTGCCGGGCACCGCCGCTGAACGTGAAGACCTCATTCAGGGTCCATCCCAGCTGCAGGAACGGCGATACGGTCTCGAACCGAGTCTCCGGCACCCACTCCCGGCCGCTGCGCGCCAGTTCCTGGGCGGAGTCGTCGCGAAACCAGTCCACGCCCGCCGTCAGGTTGACGTCCGGGTCGACGAACTCCCGGTTCCAGGTGGTCTTCAGTCCGTTCTTGTCGGACACGATCTCCGACTGGTCGAGGAACGGTCCGCCGTCGGGGGTGAGCCGGAAGAAGTCGCCGAAGGTGCCGCCCTCGAACAGCGCGGCGTAACTCTGGTCGTAGACCTGGGCTTCCAGGTTGCCGCCCAGCACGCCGTCCTGACGCCAGGTCAGGGAGACGGTCGTGACCTCGTTGCGGGCCGGGTCGCCCACCTCCGCCGAGGGGTCGCCCTCTTCGGTGCCGGTCGGAATGCCCGCCGACCGGTCGCCGGGCACGCTGCGGAAATCGCCGTTGCGCTCCAGGTCGAAGTCGTTGACCAGCAGGGTGAGCGTGGCGTCGCCGGTTACCCGCCATTCGCCCTTGCCGAACAGGCCGAGGGAGGTCGAATCCATGATGTCGCCCTGGGTGGGATACAGCCCGACGGGTTCGCCGTCCGCATCCAGGAAGAGTCCCCGGTCGTGCCAGGCGAAGCCGACGATGAAGTCGAAGGCATCGGTGCCGCGGCCGGTGGTTGCCGCGATCTTGTAACCGTAGGCGTCGGAGTCGAATTCGTCCGCCGTCGTGAGGCGAGCCCGCAGATCGGTCTCCCAGGCATCGCCGGCCACCGGCGCGCGCGTCACCGTGTTCACGACGCCTCCCGTGGCGCCGACGCCCTGGATGGCATTGGAGCCGTTGATCACCTCGATGCGCTCGATGAACGCCAGATCGATGGTGTGGCCGTCGCGCTGGCCGTCCCGCAGGGCATTGTGCTGGGGTACGCCATCGATCAGGTACAGGGGGTTGCGGCCGCGCAGGGTCTCGCTGCGCCCGGTGAGCTTCTGGGAGCTGGGCGCGAAGCCGGGCACGGAATTCGACAGCACGCTGGCGAGATCGTCACTGATGGCGGACTGAAGTTCGATGGTTTCCGCATCCAGGATCGTCAGTGTGCCGGGAATGGCCGTGGCGGGCTGCTGGACGCGGCTGGCGCTGACCACGATCTCCTCGATCATGCCCTCCTCCGCATCACTGCCCGACTGGGCGGACGCGGGCTCGGGGATTGCCGTTCCTGCCGCCAGCGCGAGGCATGCCACGAGGCCCGGGCGGATTGTTAATGAAGTCATCGAGTCTTTCCTCTCACTGTGTTGACGGATGCAAATGCGAATACTTCGTATTTCGGTATTTGTTGTCAACTACGGCTTCTACGGATCAGCCGGGCGGGCGTCGCAACGAGATGGCAACCCGGTTGCTGGTAGCATTCCGCCATGAAATACACGCGGGATTACCGGGAACGGCTCAGCCTCGACGACGGCACGCTCATCGAGTTCCGCGCCGTGCAGCCCTGGCACAAGGCGATGCTGGCCGAGGGTTTTACCCGTCTGTCGCCCGAATCCCGCCGCCGGCGCTTCTTCACGAGCAAGACCGGCCTGAGCGACGAGGAACTGCGCTACCTCACCGAGTTCGACGGCACGGACCATTACGCGCTGGGTGCCATGCTGCCGGCCGGCGAGCCGGACGGCGACGGCGAACCGGAGGGCATCGGCGTCGCCCGCTTCGTCCGCAGCACCTCGGACCCGGAGACGGCCGAGATTTCCATCGTCGTGGTGGACGACTGGCAGCACCGTGGTGTGGGCAAACGTCTGCTGGAACGCATCGCCGGGGCGGCGGCCGAGCGCGGCATCCGGCGCATCCGCTCGGTGGCGCTCGCCGACAACCCGGACGTGCGCGAGCTGCTGGAGCGCCATACCGAGAGCCTGGAGGTGCGCAGATCGGAGCCCGGGGTCGTCGAGTTCAGCTTCCCGCTGACGATGCCGGTGAGCGAGGACATCTTCGACGCTCTGTTCTCGACGTTGCGCCTGGTCGCGCTGGGCTCGTTCATCGTGCCGATCTGGTTCGGCGAGCAGACGGTGCGACGCCTGCTATCCCTCGGCCGGAACCGGAAACGCGACGCCGGGGAGACACCGAACGGCTCCTGAAACGCCTGCCGCTCGCTTATACTGCCGCCGGGTTATCGACGCAGGGGAGCCAGCCGATGAAGCCGACCATTGCCACCGATGTTCCGACCCTCGCCGGCCGGTTTGCCACCCGGTTCGTGGCCCATTTCGTCGCCGCGGCGGCGCTGATCGCGCTCGGCTGGGGCTGCAGCCCGGCGCCGGAAGCGGACACGGGCACGGCCGCCGACAAGGCCGCTGTGGTCGAGCCGGCGGACCTGATACTGACCGGCGGCACCATCGTCACGCTCGCGGACCCGGCGCCCGAGTCGGCCGCCCTGGCGATCCGGAACGGCAGAATTCAGGCCGTCGGCACGGCCGGAGACATCGCAGCTGCCTGGCAGGGTCCCGGGACGACCGTCAGGGACCTCCGCGGCCGCACGGTACTGCCCGGCTTCATCGATGCGCACGGGCATTTCCTGCAGGTGGGCTTCCTGGCGCAGTCGGCCAGTCTGTTGCCGCCGCCCGACGGCGGCGTCACCGACTTCGCCGGTATGGCGGCAGCCCTGCAGGCCCATCGGGACAGCCCCCAGGCGGCGAAGATGGGCTGGATCGTCGGCATGGGTTACGACGACGCCCAGCTCGTCGAGGGGCGTCACCCCACCGCCGTCGACCTGGACGCCATGGTGGACGACATGCCGGTGCTGCTGATCCACCAGTCCGGCCACGTCGCCGCCGTCAACAGCGCCGGCCTCGAGGCGCTCGGCATCACGGCCGCCAGCGAGGATCCGCCCGGCGGCGTGATCCGGCGCAAGCCCGAGAGCCGCGAACCGGACGGGGTGCTGGAGGAGACCGCGTTTTTCGCCACTCTCGACAAGCTGCCGCTGCCCGAGGACCCGGAGAGCTTCGCCGCCATGGTCGCTGCCGCCCAGGAATCCTACGCCGCCGCCGGCTTTACCACCGCCCAGGAAGGGCGCGCCCTCCCGGCCAACGTGCGTGCCCTGCAGGCCGCAGCGAAAGGCGGTCTGCTGGAGCTGGACGTCGACGTCTACCCGGACCCCACCTTCGCGCGCGACGCCGGGGAGTTCGACGGCCTCATGGCAAATGCATCCCGCCAGTACGAGAATCACCTCCGCATCCCGGGCATCAAGCTGTCGCTGGACGGCTCGCCCCAGGCGAAGACGGCCTGGCTGAGCCTGCCCTATCACGTGCCGCCCCACGGCCAGGACCAGGACTACCGGGGCTATCCCCAGCTCGAGGACGACTACCTCGCGACCGAGGTGCGACATGCGTTCGGGAACGGCTGGCAGGTGCTGACCCACGTCAACGGCGACGCCGCCATCGATCAGTTCCTGGCGGCCGTCGGCGAGGCCACCGAAGCGCTCGGGCCGGGTGACCGCCGGCCGGTGGCCATCCACGCCCAGACCGCCCGCGAAGACCAGCTGGACGCCATGGCGGACCTCGGCGTGATCCCGTCGTTCATGTCCGTGCACACGTTCTACTGGGGCGACTGGCACCGGGACAGCGTGCTCGGGCCGGGGCGCGCGGCGCGCATCTCGCCGGCTCGCTCGGCGCTCGAGCGCGGCATCGTCTACACCAGCCATAACGATGCGCCGGTAACGCCGCCGAACAGCCGGATGATCCTCTACAGCCAGGTGAACCGGCTGACCCGTTCGGGCCGGGTGCTCGGGCCGGAACAGCGCGTGACCGCCCGGCAGGCGCTCGAGGCCATCACGAGCAGCGCCGCACGGCAGCTGTTCGAGGAAGCGCGCAAGGGCACCATCGAAGCCGGCAAGCTGGCCGATCTGGTGATCGTCGATCGCAATCCGCTGACGATCCCGCCGGAGGAGCTGATGGAGCTGACCGTGCTCGAGACCATCAAGGAGGGCGAGACGATCTGGCGGCAGGAGTCGGCAGCCGCGACGGCCGCGCGCTGAGCCGGCGCTTCCCCGCGCGGGAAACCGGAACGTCCCGGCCGGTCGGACTTCATTTTCCGGGTCAGGCGCGCTGCAGGCGCGCCTTCAACCTCTGCGGCGCCACCCGCGCGAGCAGGCGGAAGCGGCTGGAGAGGCGCGACAGCCGCCCGCCGCGGCGGCTGCCCGGCAGCGACAGCCACAACCTCAGCAGGTGGCGCCGCTCGGCCGGGTCCGCGTGATCCTCGTAGGCCGTGCGAGCGTGCAGCACGGTGTGGTTCGAGACCAGCTGGATGTCTCCGGGCGCCAGATCCATGTCCAGACGATTGCCGGGATCCTCGGCGATGCTCTCATAGAGATCCAGCAGTTCGCGCTCGCTCTCACTCATCGGCGGCACGTGCTCGTAGTCGAACGCCGAGCGAAAATAGTCGCTGTGGTAGAAGGTGCGCAGATGCCCGCCGTGGTAACGGCAGGGTTCGATCGGCACCGTGGGCACGTCACCCTCGCCGTGGGTATCCAGGTGGAAGGGACGATAGAGACGTTCCACCAGGTCCGGCCGCCGCGACAGCAGCTCGTTGTAGACCGTCACCGAACTCACGATGCGGCTGAGGCCGCCGGCCCTGGCCTTGCGCAGGCACAGTAGCCCGACCGCGTCCGCCGCGTCGCAGTGGTAGGCGATGTTCTTCGCCGTCTTGTAGTAGCGGCCGGACTCCCGGTCGGCGGCGGAGCGCGTATCGGTGACGTGGCCGAGCAGGTCTCCTTGCGGATTCTGGGTGCCGGGAATGCCCAGGTGCAGGCCGAATGCCCAGAAGAAGGTCTGCGCCTCGCCCTCGCTCCAGTCGGCGACCGGCACGCCGCGAATCAGCTGGAAGCCCCGGCCGTCGGCCAGTTCCCGGCGCCACTCGTCGATGCGCGGCGCCAGCAGGGGCAGCGGGACATCCCGTCGACGCAGTCTTCGCGGCTCGATGCCCGCGGCACGCACGGCCGCGACGGTCGCACGCATCTCCGCCACCTCGGCCGCCGTGAGTTCGTGCACCCAGTCGGACCGATGCCGCAGCTCGCTGCCGCGCCAGGCAGCCGGCCCGTCCATCGGCGCCCGCCGTATACTCTCGTGGGGCCGCGCGAAGTAATGCAGGGTCTGCGCCTGCAGGGTGTTGTAGGAGCGGCGCTCGAACATCGCTGCCGGATCGCGGGCAGAGGCCCGGCTGCTCTCCGCGGCCTAGCCCAGCGAGGCGGCCGCGTCCTTGATGGCGCGGCGGATGCGCACGTAGGTGGCGCAGCGGCAGAGGTTGCCGTCCATGGCCTCGTCGATGTCGGCGTCGCTCGGCTTCGGATTCTTCTTCAGCAGGTCGACGGCGGACATGATCTGGCCGGACTGGCAGTAGCCGCACTGGGGCACGTCGATCGCCTTCCAGGCCGAGCGGACGGCGTCCGCCTCGGGGCCCTCGACGCCCTCGATGGTGGTGATGCTCGCATCGGCGACGCTGCCTACGGGGGTCACGCAGGCGCGCCGCGCCTTGCCGTCCACGTAGACGACGCAGGCACCGCACTGGGAGATGCCGCAGCCGTACTTCGTGCCGGTGAGCTGCAGCCGGTCGCGCAGCGCCCACAACAGCGGCATCTCGCTCGGCACGTCCAGTTCGACGGATTCACCGTTGACGGTCAGTTTGGTGCTCATGACTGTTCACTCCCGCTGCTGAGACTGCCCAGGCTGTCCGCGTTCGGCCCGAAGACGGGCAGGCGGCGGATGCGCTTGCCGGTGGCGGCGTAAATGGCGTTGGTCAGTGCCGGGGCGGCCGGCGGTGTCGGCGGCTCGCCCACCCCGCACGGCGGGGCGTCGGACTCCATGATCTTCACCTCGAAGTTCCGCGGCGCCTCGCTCATCTTCATGATGCGCCAGGAGGGGAAGTTCTCCTGCTGGATGGCGCCGTTCTTCGCGGTGATCTCGCCGTACAGCGCGTTGGAGAGCCCGTACAGGCAGCCGCCTTCCATCTGCGCCTCCACGTGCCGGGTATTCACCACGGTGCCGGCGTCGATGGCGGACCAGACGCCCGGTATGCTGAGCCGGCCCTCGTCGTCCACTTTCACCTCGACGACGGTGGCCACGTAGGCCAGGAAGGAGCGATGCGCGGCGATGCCGAGCCCCCCGCCGCTGCCCATCGTGCGGCCCCAGCCGGCCATCTCGGCCGCCATCTTGGTCACGTTGGCCAGCCGGCCGGTATCGATGGGATATTCCTCGAACGGGTCGCCGTAGTTGTCGTACTCGGCGCCCTCCTCCCGCGGGTCCACGATCCGCGGCGGCCCGATCAGCTCCAGCAGGAAGTCCTTCTGGTCGCGCCCCGCGGCCGCCGCGAGTTCCGCGGCAAAGCTCTGGATGGCGAACGCGTGATAGACGTTCGCCACCGAGCGCAGCCAGCCGATACGCACCTTCGCCTCGGCCGGCCCGGTCTCCAGCTGCAGGTTCGGCACGATGAAGGGGTTGTCCGAGGCGCCCAGGCGCAGCTCGCCCCAGGAAGGCTCCGTGACACCCTTCTGGAACGTCGACGGGATGGGCGGGAACACGGTGCGATGCAGGAACGCCGTGCAGCGGCCCTCGTCATCCAGACCGCCCTCCATGTGCTGGCCGCTGACCGAGTGGAAGTAACCGTGCTTCAGGTCGTCCTCCCGGCTCCAGGTGACTTTCACCGGCTTGCCGATCTCCCGCGCGAGCAACGCGGCTTCCACGGCGAAATCCGGCTTGGACTTGCGGCCGAACGCGCCGCCGAGCCAGGTCGGCGTCACGATCACCTTTTCCGGGTCGACGTCCAGCGCGCCCGCCACCGCGGACCGGGTAGCCTGGGGCGCCTGCACGCAGGCCCAGACCTCGCACTTGTCGCCGTCCCAGCGCGCGGTGGCCGCCGGCGGCTCCATGGGTGCCTGGGACAGGTGCGGCACGTAGTAGTCGGCGGATACCCGCTTCGCCGCGGCATCGAGCGCCTTCTGCACGTCGCCGCGGCTGCGCCGCACCTGGCCGGGCTTGCGTGCCGTCTCCAGGAGCTGTTCGCGGAACGCATCGGAGTCGTAGTCGCCGTTCGGGCCCGCCTCCCACTCGATCTCCAGCGCCTCGCGGCCCTGCAGGGCGGACCAGGTGTTGTCGGCGATCACCGCGACGCCGCCGAGGGGCTTGAAGACCGCCGGCGGTTCGGGCGAATCCAGCCGCACGGTACGCAGCACGCCGGGCACCTCGAGCGCCTTCTCGTCTTTCACGCTCTTCACGCTGCCGAACACCACGGGCGGGCGGGCGATCACCGCGTAGACCATGTCGGGCACCTGGACGTCGATGCCGAAGGTGCCCTTGCCGACCACGATGTCGGGAACCGTCAGGGAAGCGACGTCCTTGCCGATGTAGCGCCAGTCGCTGCGGTCTTTCAGCTGTACGGCGTCCTTGTCGGGAACGTCGAGACCGGCGGCGTCCGCGGCCAGCTCGCCGTAGCCGAAGGTGCGCCCGCTGGGTCCGTGCACCACCCGGTGCAGCTCGGCGGTGCACTCTTCGGCGGGCACGCCCCAGCGGTTCGCCGCCGCGGTCTCCAGCATGCGGCGCATGCCGGCGCCCGCGTAGCGCAGGCGGGTGAGATTGCGGCGCACGGAGCGCGAGCCGTCGGTGTTCTGGTCGCCGTATTTCGGATGACCGATCGCCTGGACGATCTGGATGCGGCTCCACTCGGCCTCCAGTTCGTCTGCCATGATCTGGGCCATCGCGGTCCAGGTCTGCTGACCCATCTCGGAGCGGTGGCAGGTCAGCTTGACCGTGCCGTCTCTCTCAATGCTGATGAACAGGCTCGGCGTGGCGTCTCCGCCCCGCACGTCGCCGAGTCCGCCGGCCGTCTGGTCGGCCCGTGCGCGGCCCGTCAGCGACAGCGCGAACGCGAAGCCCGTGCCCGCCGCGATGCCGGCGAGTACGTCACGCCGGGTGACCCGCGCGAGGGGGATCTCCGTGAGTGCTCCGTTGCCGTCCTGCCGCCAGCTGAGCGGCCCTGCTTCCATTTCCGGTCCCGTGTCCGACCCCGTGTTCGGTCCGATGTCCGTCGCCATGGCAGACTCCCTGTGTCGCGGTGCAACAACGCGCCTCTTCGTTTCCTATCAACATAACACGGCAGTGCGGTCCTTATCAGTCACGCATTCACTCACTCAGCGGCGACGCACGCTCGATCAGCGCGCGGGCATCGAGTTCCAGCCCCGGCGCAAATGCGCCCCAGGTATAGCCGCGCTCGGAGC